>NZ_JAJPWO010000022.1:0-124319 GCF_046549075.1 Amycolatopsis sp. lyj-84 | reverse complement strand
CGGATCGACGAGGACCCACTGGTCGCGCAACCGCACGACGGGCCGGTGGGCCTCGGCCAGTGCGTCCATCTCGGCCGCGGTGAGCGGTGCGCCGCCGAGGTGGTTAGAACCCGAATCGCCACTCACGACCAACCCGACCGATGCGGAAGCGGCACCCCCAAATGCTATGAAAGGCCCGTTACTGGCAAATTTTGCCAGTAACGGGCCTTTCACAGCACTCTCGCGAGCGCGAAACAGATCAGGCGGAAGCGGCCTTCACCGCGGCCTCGATTTCGCCGAACGAGGGGTTCACCATCGCCGTCGAGCCCACGAACACCGTCGGCACGACCTCGTTCCCGTCCGCCACCGAGCGCACGCGCGCGGCCGCCTCCGGGTCCTCCCAGATGTTGACCCGCTTCACCTTGAAACCGCTCTTCGAGAGCGGCCGCTCCAGCGCGGCGCAGAACCCGCATCCGGGGCGCCAGTAGAACTCGACCTCGACGTCACTCATTCGCCGTCCTCCGACCTCAGGTAGTCCAACTGCGCCCGCACACTCCACTCGGCGGGCGCCCACAAAGCCTTGTCGACGTCGGCGTAGACGACCTCGACCACCTGGCGCGGAGTGGCTTCCGCGCCGAGGATCTTCAGTGCCGAACGCACCTGGTCCAGCCGTTCTTCCCGGTGCGCCAGGTATTCGCGCGCCGTGGCGGCCAGGTCGGGCAGTTCGGGGCCGTGCCCCGGCAGGCCGGTGGTGCCGCCGGGCAGCTCGATGAGTTTCCGCAGCGAGCGCAGGTAGTCACCGAGGTCGTGCAGCACGGTGGTGCCGCGGCCGAGGATGGTGTCACCGGTCAGGATCTGCCCGTCGGACACCAGGCAGATCGAGTCGCCGGTGTGCCCGGGCGTGTGCAGCACCGAGAGCTCCAGCCCGGCCGCCTCGACCACTTCACCGTCCACAAGGGACTTTCCGCCGACGCAGAGCGATTCGTCGAACGCCCGCACCGGTGCGCCGACGCGTTCGGCGAACCAGGGTGCGCCCTCGGCGTGGTCGGGATGGTGGTGGGTCAGGATGATCAGCTCGACGTCGCCGGTTTCCGCCAGCAGCGTCAGGTGTTCGACGTCCTCGTGGCCGGGGTCGACGACCACGGAACCGGTCGCGCCGGGACCGCGGAGCACCCAGGAATTGGTGCCCTCCAACGTCATCGACGACGGATTGTGCTCCAGCAGCACGGAAGCTATCGGCGTGACCCGGCGCAGCACGCCGTACGCGGGGGCGCTCACGCCGGGTCCAGCACGACGCGGACCTTGTCGCCGTCGCGCACCAGCGTCGGCATGATCTTCTTGATCTCGCGCTCGACCGCCTGCGCGGCGGCCGCGGAGTCGAAAGCGCCCAGTTCCGCGAGGGTGATCCAGGTCGGGGGCATGAGCATGCGGCGCCCTTCCTTGGCGTCGGCGATGGCTTCCTCCGGCCGCTGCCAGCCGGAGCCGACGGCCTCGGAGGTGGCGCTGTCGGCCTGCTGACCCTCGGGAAGCACGGCGACGAAGAAGCAGGTGTCGTAGCGGCGAGGTTCTTGGGGCGGAGTGACCCAGTTCGCCCACGGGCGCAGGAGATCCGCGCGCAGCGTCAGGCCGTTCGCCTCGAGGAACGCGGCGAGCGAGAGTTCGCGGGAGACCAGTTTTTCGCGAGCGTCGTGATACGGCGTCGCGTCGGCGACGACCACGTCCCCGATGCTCGCGAGCAGCACGCCCGACTCCTCGAACGTCTCCCGCACGGCCGCGCACACCAGGGCGCGGGCGAGCGATTCTTCGCAGCCGAAGCGCTCCGCCCACCAAGCGGGCTCCGGGCCCGCCCAGCTCACCGAAGCGTCGACATCACGGGAATCCACGCCACCGCCGGGGAAAACGGTCATCCCGCCCGCGAACGGCATGCCCTTCACGCGGTGCTGCAGGAAGACCTCGACGCCTTGCGCGCCGTCACGGAGGAGGATCACGGTCGCCGCGTCCTTGGGCGTCACCGGCTCGCCGTCGGCGTTGGCGCGGGTGCCCACCCCGGCCCCCACCGGGATGTCGAATGTCAGTTCTTCAGCCACATCCCGCAACATAACATCGCGTTTCGTCCTCTGGTTGCGATAGTTGCGCGTGCAACCACCGCGTCCAGAGGACGAAACGCGTGGAACTCTTTAAGAGGACCAGCCGCTGCTGCGCGAAGCCCCGTTCAGCCGGATCTTCGCCGCTTCGGCGCGCTCCCGTTCGGCGAGCTCGGCGTGCAGCTCGCGAAGGAGCGCACGATCGCGCTCGCTCAGGCTGGGGTCGTCGAGGTCGAGAGCGGGCAGCTCGACGACCTCGTGCATGCTCGGCTTGCCCGAGGCGATCTCACGGCCCTTTTCGGGGTCCTCCTTGAGCGCCTGCCGCAGCTGCGCGACTTCGGCCGGGGTCAGGTCCGCCGTGCGCTCGGCGCGGGTCTCCGCCCGCGACTTGCGCGGCGGCGCCGGCTCCGGTGGAGGCGGCGGCGAAACCGGCGCGGGCACCTGCTGCACGATCGGCACCACCGGTGCGATCGGCTCGGCCGGTTCGTGACCACCGCTGCCCACCGGGCGCAGCCCGTGCCTGCTCGGCTGCTCCTTGGCCGGCTCGGGAGCCGGGGCCGGAGCGGCCGGTGGGGTCACCGGCTCGGACCGAAAGTCACTGGAATGGGTACTCCCGGTGACCCAGACAGGACTCGCGGCCGACGAAGCGGCCTGGTGGTAGGCGGACCGGGCGACACCGGGTCCCGCGACCTCGACGACCGAACGGATCCCCGCGCGGCGAAGCGCGGTGTCCACGCGGAACGCGACCGCGGGCGGGTTGCCCTCCGGGCCGATCTCGACCAGGACCACCCGCTGCGGCAACGCGCCGGGCACGCTGCCGGCGGGCGTGTTCCGCCACACCGCGTGCACCGACCGGACGTCCGGCAGCACCTGAAGGGTGCGGTCGAGCGCCTCGGCGAGACCGAATTCGGGCGTGTTCTCACCGGTGAACCGGTGGGTGAGCACCGACTCGTCCTCCTCGACGAGCAGGTCGTTCGCCAGTGTGGCGTCGGACCGGCTCATCTCGAGGACGAGCGCGAGTTCACGTTGTTCGGACGAGCTCACCGGGATCTTCCCCGCGATCAGGGTGCCGGTGGTGAGCTCCACCGCTTCGTCGATGTGCGCACGCGCGATCAGCTCACGCGCTTCGGTCAAAGCACTGTCGTCGATACGACCCGCCAGGGCCAGTAACAGGTTGTGCAGGCGCAGGGGCACCGAGAACCCGTCCATGGGCGGGCCGTCGTGGACCTCCACCATTGCTCTGCTCCCTCCCGGCTCGCCTGGTGGTGCGAGCGTTAAGCGGCGACCAGCCGACTTCCGGTGTCCACCGCGCCCACACAGACCAGTTCGGAGCTGGCGAGCGCGGTGCGGTGATAGCCGGTGAGATCGATGCTCGGCGGGAGGACCTCGACGCCGGGCTCCTCGTCCCCCAGCACGCGCAGGACGCGCTGCAGTTCGCCCGTCAGCCTCGGCAGCCCGTTGAGCGCCGTGACCAGGAGGACTCGTTTCGCCCCACCCTCGCCGACCACACCAAGGTGTCGCCAGCTTTGCCGCACCTCACCCACATCCGGCCGCCCCCGCAACGTTGCGTGGATCAATACGGACACAGAGTCGACGGAGTTCACCCATTCGGGCGCACTCTGCGTGAATGTGTACCTGGTCTCGGTGACGTCGTCTACCCCCAGGGTGGAACTCACCTGATGCCAGTCCGCCCCGTGAGGAATGAGCCCGGCGACTAGCAGGCGATACTCGGTTTGGTCCAGATCGATCCTGTGCTTAAGCAAAGACCTGGGGAGCGTCCGCGCGAGCGTCCCCATCGCGCCTTCGCCCAGCCAGTCGCGGAACCGCCACAAGAGCTGATCCGGCAGCCGTCCGGCCAGCCGGAGCAGAAGCTCGTGCGAGGACTTTTCGATGTCCGGGTCCATCACTTCACCTCCACGATCAGTTCGATCTCGACCGGCGCCCCGATCGGCAGCTCGGCGACCCCGACGGCCGAGCGGGCGTGGATGCCCGCGTCGCCGAAGATCTCGCCGAGCAGCTCGGACGCCCCGTTGATCACCGCGGGCTGACCGGTGAAGCCCTCCGCGGACGCCACGAACCCGACGACCTTGACCACGCGCACGATGTTGTCGACGCCGGCGATCGAGTCGACCGCGGCGAGCGCGTTGAGGATCGAAGTCCGCGCGTACTGCTTCGCCTCTTCGGGGCTGACCTCGGCGCCGACCTTGCCGGTCGCTTCGAGCTCACCCTTGACGAAGGGCAGCTGCCCCGACGTGTAGACGTGCGAACCGGTGCGGACGGCGGGCACGTAGGCCGCCAGCGGGGCGGCGACGCCGGGAAGTTCGATACCGAGCTCGGCGAGTCGATCGCTCCAGGTCATGGCTTCAATCCCTCAGTTCTTGGCTCGTTTGAGGTAGGCGACGTGCTGCTCGCCGGTCGGGTTCGGGAGCACGGTGACGAGCTCCCAGCCGTCCTCGCCCCACTGGTCGAGGATCTGCTTGGTGGCGTGGATCAACAGGGGGACGGTCGCGTACTCCCACTTGGTGGCGCTCATGTCGGGGAGCGTAGCCAAACCGGCAAGAGCGCCCGACACACATGCGGAAAACCCTCTCGCGACCGGTTCGCCGATTTCCCGCCGATGTGGTTCACTTCACACCTACTCGTCAGTAGATAGGACGTTGACATGCGGACGACGAAGTCCCTTGCCGCCGCCTGCGCGGCCGCGGCCCTTGCCCTGATCTGCGCCGCACCGGCGAACGCCGCCCAGAAACTTCCCGTTCCGTGGACCCTCGCCGCGGCCCTGCCCGCGCAGGCGGCGAATCCCGGCGGCCCGCCACCCGGGTCGAATGATTTCGACTGCAGTCCGAGTACCGCCCACCCGAACCCCGTGGTGCTGACGCACGGTCTCGGCGCCAACCAGACGGTGAACTGGCAGACGTTCGGCCCGCTGCTCAAGAACAACGGGTACTGCGTCTTCTCCCTGACCTACGGGATCCCCGGCAAGCCGCTGCCGATCTACCAGCCCGGCGGGCTCCTGCCGATGGAACAGAGCGCGAAGGAACTGTCGGCGTTCGTCGACAAGGTCCTCGGTGCGACCGGAGCGTCCAAGGTGGACATCCTCGGGCACTCCGAGGGCACGCTGATGCCTTCCTATTACGTGAAGTTCCTCGGCGGAGCGTCCAAAGTGGACAAGTACGTCAGCCTGACCCCGCTGTGGGACGGCACGACCCTGTTCGGCGCCTCGCATCTCTACGCGCTCGCGGGCGCGCTGGGGCTCGCACCCGGGATCAACGGCATCCTCGACCCGGCCTGCGGCTCGTGCCGCCAGTTCCTCCGCGGTTCGGAGTTCCTCACGAACCTGCGCTCCGGGAACGGCGTCTTCCAGCCGGGCGTGACGTACACGAACATCATGACCCGCTACGACGAGGCCGTCGTCCCGTACACGAGCGGCATGGGCAAGGGCCCGAACGTGAAGAACATCGTCCTGCAGGACGGCTGCCTGCTGGACCTGGCGGAGCACGCCGGGGTCGCCGCCGACCGCAACGCGGCCGGGCACGTCCTCAACGCCCTCGACCCGGCGCACGCGAAGCCCGTCCCGTGTGTGCCCGCGACCCCCATCGGGAGCTGAAGGGGCCTTTGCCCGCATGCGATGAGGTGAAGGGAGCTTTCACCTCATCGCATGCGGGCATGGCGTCCTTCAGCCCCCACTAGGCTGACCGGGGTGGAGACCTGGCGTGTGGTCGCGACCGTCCTGCTCGCCGCGGCCGGGCTGCCGCTGGTGCTCGTCCTGATGGCGAAGGCACGGGACCGCACGGACAGCTCGGGGACGGTCGCGATCACCGGCGCGGTGGCCTTCGTGGTCCTCCTGCTGCTCGGTGTGGTGATGCTCACGGTGCTGCCCGGCGTCCTGACCTGGGTCATCGTCGCGGTGGTCGCCGCTGCGCTCGGCGTCATGCTGCTGGCGAGCTGAACCCTCAATTAGGGTGGGACCGGTGAGCACATCCCTTGCCGGCTGGACCGACGAACTCGCGAGAGCCAGGCTGCATTTCGTCACCGGCAAGGGCGGGACGGGCAAGACCACGCTCGCCGCCTCGCTGGGCCTCGCGCTCGCCAAGGGCGGGCGCCGCGTGCTGCTGATCGAGGTCGAAGGCCGCCAGGGCATCGCCCAGCTCTTCGACACCGAGCCGCTGCCGTACGCCGAGCAGCGCATCGCGGCCGTGCCCGGCGGCGGTGAGCTGCGCGCACTGCACATCGACGTCGAGGCCGCGCTCCTCGAATACTTCGAAATGTTCTACAACCTCGGCTTCGCGGGGCGGACGCTGCGGCGGATGGGCGCGATCGAGTTCGCCACGACGCTCGCGCCGGGGCTTCGCGACGTCCTGCTGACCGGCAAGATCAAGGAATGCGTCGGCCGGACCGAATCGGACGGCCGCCACACCTACGACGCCGTCGTCGTCGACTCGCCGCCCACCGGCCGGGTCGTGAAGTTCCTCGACGTCACCAAGGCGCTGACCGATCTCGCCAAGACCGGCCCGATCCGCGGCCAGGCCGACGGCGTCGTCCGGCTGCTGCACTCCGGCGAGACCGCCATCCATCTGGTGACGCTGCTGGAAGAGATGCCGGTGCGGGAGACCGTCGAAGCGGTCGCCGAACTCGACGGCGCGGATCTGCGCCCCGGCGCGGTGCTGGTCAACCGGGTCCGCCCGCCGAGGCTGCCCGCGCGATCGGTGACGGCCGCCGCGGACGGCCGCGTCGACGCCTCGCGCGTCCGCGCCGGGCTCGCGTCGGCCGGGCTGAACCTGCCCGACAGCACTCTCGACGCGCTGGTCGAGGAGACCGTCGAGCACGCCGTCCGGGTCGCGGCCGAACAACGCGCCCGCGAGCAACTGTCCGAAGCGGACCTTCCCGGCCTCGAACTGCCGGACCTGACCGACGGGGTCGACGTCGCGGCGCTCTACGACCTCGCCGAAGCGCTGACCGAGCAGGGAGTGCGCTGATGTCGGACATCCTGGAGATCGACAAGCTGATCGACGATCCGGAGAGCCGGGTCATCGTCTGCTGCGGGTCCGGCGGGGTCGGCAAGACGACCACCGCGGCGGCGCTGGCGCTGCGCGCGGCCGAACGCGGACGGCAGACGGTGGTGCTCACCATCGACCCGGCGCGGCGGCTGGCACAGGCGCTCGGCCTGCGCGAACTGGGCAATCACCCGAAGCAGGTGCACGTCGAAGGCTTCGAGCCCAAGGGCGAACTCTGGGCGATGATGCTCGACATGCGCCGCACCTTCGACGACATGGTGCGGGTGCACGCCGGCCCGGAACGCTCCGAGCAGCTGTTGCAGAACCCCTTCTACCAGACCATTTCCACGTCGTTCTCCGGAACGCAGGAGTACATGGCGATGGAGAAGCTGGGGCAGCTCGCGGCCACCGACGAGTGGGACCTGATCATCGTCGACACCCCGCCGAGCCGGTCCGCGCTGGACTTCCTCGACGCGCCGACGCGGCTTTCCAGCGCGCTCGACGGCCGGATGATCCGGCTGCTCACCGGTCCGGCCAAAGCGGGCGGCTGGGGACTGCGCAAGGTCGTCAACGCCGGGTTCTCGATGTTCGCGAAGGCCGTCTCGACGATCATCGGCGGCCAGCTGCTGACCGACGCTTCGGCGTTCATGCAGGCCTTCGACAGCATGTTCGGCGGCTTCCGCGAACGCGCGCGCAAGACCTCCGAGTTGTTGCGGTCCGGCGGGACGTCGTTCCTCGTGGTCGCCGCGCCGGAGCCGGACGCACTGCGCGAGGCGTCCTACTTCGTGGAGCGGCTTTCGGAAGAGAGCATGCCGCTGGCCGGGCTGGTCGCGAACCGGACGCATCCGGTGCTCGCGGCGCTGACCGGCGCGGAGGCCATCGCGGCCGCCGAGCAGCTGGCGAAGGGCGAGGCCGGCGCACCGCTGGCCGAAGCCGTCCTCCGCCTGCACGCGGACCGGGTCGCGCTGGCCGAACGAGAGACGCGGCTGCTCGCCAGGTTCACGCGGGCTCATCCCGAGGTCCCGCTGGTGCGGGTGCCCGCGCTCCCCAGTGACGTGCACGATCTCGAAGGCCTGCGCGACATCGGAACCAGGTTGGGTACCCAGTCCTGAAAGTCCGTGGAGGACTCCTTCCCTACCTTGGACTCAGGGAAGGGGTCCTCCACGGATTCCTGATCACGAGACTCGGACGCGTACGTCTTCCTCTTCGTCGATCCCGGTGAAACTGCGCTTCGCCGCTTCGAGCAGATCCGCCCAGCTGGTCACGTCCGGCCGCCGTCGCAGCAGCGCCCGCCGTTCCCGTTCGGTCATACCTCCCCAGATACCGAAGTTGATCCGGCCATCGAGCGCTTCCGCGAGGCATTCCGTCCTGACCGGGCAACCGAGGCAGACCGCCTTGGCCCGGTTCTGTTCCGCACCCCGGACGAACAAACCGTCCGGATCGGTGTCGCGGCACGACGCATTGACTCGCCAGCTCGACTGGTTGGTTTCCATACCCCCAGCTCCCTACCCTGGTGTTCGACACACCACGGGGGGACGAAAAGCCTGCGCTCCTGCCCCCATGAGCGTGTCTCCCTTGTGCTCACGTCGGTTGAGCCGGCACCTCCCCGGTGCCGGTGCCTCCGTTCGGTCGAATGCGACTGCCGCTCGCACTCACCCGTCTGTCGGCTTTTTCATACGTGAGACGTTGACGGACTGTAAGGGCCCTCGGTTCCCTCCGCCAAGCCCTAGAATGCCTCCCGTTACCGGACGTCACCACATGGGGTCGATTTCGTGACCGAATCCGCACCGACAGCGAGGTGACGTCACGGTGGGCTAACGGGATCCGCGTACCCTGGTCCGCGTGCGCAAAACGGACGGTCTGCTGAAGCTCATTGGCCTGTGTGTGCTCGCGGGGGTGCTGGTCGCGGGAATGTTGTTCCCGGTGGCGGGCGCCGCGGGCGTGATCTCCAACCAGGCGAGCGAGACCGTCGACAAGACATCTTCGGACCTTGCGGACATTCCGCCGCCCCTGGTGACCACGATCACCGACAACACCGGCAAGCAGATCGCGACGCTGTACAAGCAGTTCCGCATCCCCACCGCCGAGACGCAGATCAACGACGCCATGAAGTGGGCGCTGATCTCGGTCGAGGACAAGCGCTTCTACGAGCACAACGGGGTGGACTGGAAGGGCACGCTGCGCGCCGCGGTCAGCAACAGCACCGGCGGGGACACGCAGGGCGCGTCGACGCTGACCCAGCAGTACGTCAAGAACTACCTGATCAACGTCGTCTACCGGGACGACAAGCCGGGCCAGAAGCGCGCACAGGAACAGTCGGTCGCCCGGAAGCTGAAAGAAGCCCGGATCGCGATCCAGCTGGAAACCAAGCTGAACAAGATGCAGATCTTGACCGGCTACCTCAACGTCGTCGAGTTCTCGCGCGAGATCTTCGGCGTCGGCGCGGCCGCGCAGGCGTATTTCAACACCCCCGTCGAGAAGCTGACGGTGCCGCAGGCCGCGCTGCTGGCCGGTCTGGTGAACAACCCGATCGTCAACGACCCGTGGAAGGCCCCGGCGAAGGCGACCGAGCGCCGCAACCTGGTGCTGGACCGCATGGTCGACAACCACAAGCTCGCGAAGGTGGACGCGGACCGATTCAAGGGCGAACCGCTCGGCGTCGTCGAGGGCGGTCCGCAGAAGCCCGCGTCGAACTGCACCGGCGCCGGAACGGAAAACGGTTTCTTCTGCCAGTACGTCGAGGACTATCTCCTCAAGAACGGCATGACGAAGGACGACCTCTACACCGGCGGCTACCAGATCAAGACCACTTTGGACGAACGGGCGAACCACGAAGCCAAGATGTCGGCCGAGGCACAGGTCAAGAAGACGCAGGACAACGTCGCGAACACACTGTCACTGGTGAAGCCGGGCAAGAACCGGCACGAAGTCGTGGCGCTGGCGGCGAACCGTGACTACGGGCTGCACGAAGACCAGGGCCAGACGACCTTCGCGTTGCCTTCCGGCGTCTACAACACCGCTGGCGCTGGTTCCGCGTACAAGGTCTTCACCGCCGCCGCGGCACTGGAAGCCGGCGTGGCCGGGATCAACACCTCGCTCCCGGTACCCGATCTCTACGTCTCCAACGTGTTCGCCGGTGGCCCGAAGAAGTGCCCCGTGGCTCCCCGGCCCCCTGCCGGGCCGGGTGGTAACTGGTACTGCGTCGGCAACGCGGGCGACTACAACCCTGCCGGTGGGACGATGTCGATGCAGCAGGCGCTGGCGACCTCGCCGAACACGGCGTTCGTGGCGCTGGAGGACCGGCTCGGGAGCACCGGACCGGTCGTGGAGATGGCGCGCAAGCTCGGCATGCGCGACACCATGGCCAGCAACCGGGGCGGCGGCACCGTCGACCCGAACTCCAAGGACGACGGCGTCAACGTCAATCAGCTCCAGGCGTACGGACCGAAGCCGGGCTGGAACGGATCAGGTGCGTTCACCCTCGGCGTGAGCCCACTGTCCGGTCTGGAACTGGCGAACGTCGCCGCCACGATCATGAGCGGCGGCGTCTGGTGCCCGCCGACCCCCCTCTCAGGCATCACCGACCGGGAGGGGAAGCCGGTTCCGGTCAAGGAAGCCGCTTGCGAGCAGGTGGTCCCCGAAGGCCTCGCCAACACCCTCGCGGTCGGCATGAGCAAGGACAGCCAGGGCGGGACGTCGACCGGCGCGGCGAGCGGCGCCAAGTGGAACCGGCCGGTGATCGGCAAGACCGGGACCACACAGAGCAACGGTGCGGGCTCGTACATGGGGGCTACCCCGCAGCTCGCGGGCGCGGCGATGGTGTTCCGCCCGAAGGGTGGAAGTGGCGGCCTCTGCTACCTCGGCCCGGGCAACGTGTCCGCTCGCGGCTGCGAAAACATGTGGGGCGGCAAGACGCCGGCACAGACCTGGTTCGGGGCGATGTCGAAGATCCTCGAAGGCCAGGAAGCGCTGCCGCTGCCGGCGCCGGACCCGAAGTACATGGGCGGCGGACGCTGATCCTCCACGGCCGCGTTCACCAGCGCAAATCACGATGAGTCACATGAATCTAACTTTGAGTGAGCAGCTGGCGGCCTAACGGGGAACAGCTGTCGACAAGACCATGTCGGCTGATCATCACACCCCGCGCCGACCACGGAAAGTGAAGAAAAGAGGCCATTCCAGCGATTCTTCGGGATCGCCGGAATGGGGGCGGACGATCACCACCGATGAGCACGTAAACTGGACATCGTGAGCACGCTCAGTAACAGCAACACCTCGAGGGCGACGGTACGGCGCTTGGCCGTGGGAACCGTCGCCCTGGGAGCCGCGACCCTCGGTTACGCGGTCGGCATCGAAAGGCGCCGGTGGACGCTTCGCACCGCGGAGCTCCCGGTCCTCGCCGCAGGGGCGAAGCCCTTCACGATCCTCCACATCTCGGACCTGCACATGCTGCCCGGGCATGTGAGCAAGCAACGCTGGGTAGCCGCGCTCGACGAGCTCGAACCGGATCTCGTCGTCAACACCGGTGACAACCTGTCACATCAGCAGGCCGTCCCGTCGGTGCTGCGCGCACTCGGCCCCCTGCTCGAGCGGCCCGGCGTGTTCATTTTCGGCAGCAACGACTACTACGCGCCGAAACCGAAGAACCCGGCGCGCTACCTCATGCCGAAGGGCAAGAAGAAGCGGATCCACGGCGAGCACCTGCCCTGGCGCGACCTCCGCGCGGCCTTCGTCGAACACGGCTGGGACGACCTCACGCACGTCCGCCGCACCATCGAGGTCGCCGACCAGTACGTGTTCACCGCCGGCGTCGACGACGCCCACCTCCGGCGCGACCGGTACGCCGACATCGCGGGCCCGGCCGACCGCGGCGCCGCCGTCCGCATCGGTGTCACGCACTCCCCGGAACCGCGCGTCCTCGACGAGTTCGCCGGCGACGGCTACGACCTCGTCCTCGCGGGCCACACGCACGGCGGGCAACTCCGCGTCCCCGGCTACGGCGCGCTCGTCACCAACTGCGAACTCGACCGCACCCGCGCCCGCGGCGCGTCCCGCTGGGGCGCCCAGATGTGGCTCCACGTCTCCGCCGGACTGGGCACCTCGCCGTACGCCCCCGCGCGCTTCGCGTGCCCTCCCGAGGCCAGCCTGCTGACCCTCGTCCCACGGGGTACGACCAGCGGCGATCACCGGAAAGCAGCCCCCCGCAAAGCGCGAAACACCGTCCGCTAAACTTCTCCACGACCCGCTAAGAAGTATCCGGGGTGTGGCGCAGCTTGGTAGCGTGCCTCGTTCGGGTCGAGGAGGTCGTGGGTTCGAATCCCGCCACCCCGACGCTAGATCAAGAAGGTCCCGCTCGCAGAACACGCGAACGGGGCCTTCTTGCGTTGCGCCCGGGTCGTGCCGGGTCGTGTCGGCGTGGGCTGAAGGGCCCCTTCCCCACGTCGCATGCGGCGAAGGGCGCTTTCCCCGCGTGGCATGCGGGCATGGTCCCCTTCAGCTCCCAACGCATCCAGAGGACTAAACGCGGGCAACCCCGGACACCACGACTTCCGCATGTCTTGAAGGCCACCTTGGGGGCGTTGAGCGTCACAAAGGTGGCCTTCAGGGCATGCACCCCTCCCCGCCGAACTCGCGCGGGCAGCCCCCGCCGCTCCCTGGGGGGCGACCCCGGACCCAGCGTATCGGCGAGGGGCGTCGGGACCGGGCGAAAGCGGGGGTGGCGGGGTCGGTTGTCCACAACGGCGGGCGGGTGTGGACAACCGGCCGCAGGGGTTCCCAATGTCGCATTTGAGTCGCTGAGTGTCCCCAATGCGGCATTGGGGACGCCGGAGAGCAGAGCGAGAGAGGGCGTCAGCGGGTGGCGAGGAGTTCCGTCCAGCATTGGGCGAAATCGCCGTCGCCGGAGCGCGCCCATGACCACGCCGAGCGGGCGGCCGAGGCGAGTTGGTCGCGGTCCGGGGTGGTCGCGGTTTCCAGTGCCGTCACCAGGCGCGCCTCCACCGACGTCGCCAGCGCCCGGTACGTCGCGTCCGCGCGGTAGCGGATTTTCGTTCGCACGTCGGTGAAACCGGCGGCCGCGACCGCGGCGGGAATCGAGCGTCCGGCGAACGGATCGCCACCGGCGCGACGGCACAGCAGGTAGTGCCCGCGGAGGGCGGCGTCGACGTTCGCCGTCTTCGGCCGGAGCCGCGCCCGACTCCAGTCCGATGTGGACAGTGCGAGGGCACCGCCGGGTTTGAGCACCCGCCGCAGCTCTGCCAGGGCGGCACCCGGTTCCCTCAGGTACTCGAAGACCGCATGCGCGAAGACCACGTCGACCGAAGCCTCGGCGAACGGCAGCGCGCGAGCGTCAGCCCACAGAAAGTCCACTGTGGACTTTCTGTGCCCGTCGCCGATACCGAGGGTGATCGAACCCGGGCCGCAGCCGACGTCGACGACCCCCATCCCCGGCCCGAACAGCGGTTGCGCGAACACGGCCCGTTCGACCGCTTGGCGCGCTGACCGCGCGGACACCGCGGCGCGCGGCGTGTTTCCCTCCAGCACCCCGCACACAGTACGGCTCCGGGGTGGCAGGATCGAGGGGTGAGCACGCAGCCAGGCAACAAATATCCGTCCGCGGCGGTCCCGGACCGCCTGTTCGACGACGCCGAAGCCGAGGCCAGGTGGCGGGCCCGCTTCCACGCACCGCGCATCTCGGTCCCCGAGTGGGCCATCGACGCCCCGGACGCGAACATCTACGTCTCCAACGCCAGCGGCGTCTGGGAGGTCTACTCCTGGGACCGGTCGACCGGCGAGCACCGCCGCGTCACCGACCGCCCCGCCGGCACCATGCACGCGACCCCGTCCCCCGACGGCCGCTGGATCTGGTGGTTCAACGACACCGACGGCGACGAATTCGGTTCCTGGGTCCGCGAACCGTTCGCACCGGGAGCCGCCGCCGAGCGCGCGGTGCCGGACGTCCACGACGGCTACCCCGCCGGGCTCGAGATCGGCACCCGCGTGATCGCGGTCGGCGTTTCGACCGACGACGGCAGCGAACTCTTCGCCCATATCGACGGCGAGACCACCAGCTTCTACCGTCATGACGACGACGCCGGGATCTCCTCGCTCTCCCGCGACGAGTCGCGGCTCGTGATCTCGCATTCCGAGCACGGTGATTCGCGCCACCCCGCGCTGCGCGTCCTGTCGACCGACGGCTTCACCACGGTTGCCGACAAATGGGACGGCGAAGGCAAGGGCCTCGGCGCGCTCGAGTTCTCGCCGGTCGCGGGCGACCAGCGGTTGCTGGTGCTGCACGAGCGGCGCGGTCGCGAAGAACTGCTGATCTGGGACACCGCCGCGGACACCGAGCTGGAGATCGAGCTCGATCTGCCGGGCGAAGTGATCGCGGGCTGGTACCCGGACGCGCACGCGCTCCTCGTCGTCCACTTCCACCAGGGCCGCAGTTCCCTGCACCGCTACGACCTCGCGAGCGGCGGATTGTCCTCTTTGGACACCCCGCCGGGCCGGATCGGCGGCGCCGGGGTGCGGCCCGACGGCACCGTCGAGTATTCGTGGTCCAGTGCCGCGCGGCCGACCGCCGTCCGCGCCAGGACCGCGGACGGCACCGACTCGGTCCTCCTCGAACCGCCGGGCGAGCGGGCTCCGGAGTCAGCGCCGGTCACCGACGCGTTCGTCGACGGGATCGGCGGGCAGATCCACGCGCTCGTGTCCCGTCCCGCCGACGCGCCCGAAGGCCCGCTCCCGACGGTCTTCTCCCTGCACGGCGGGCCGCATTCGGCCGACGAAGACCGGTTCTCCGCCTACCGCGCCGTCTGGCTCGACGCCGGATTCGCCGTCGTCGAGGTCAATTACCGCGGCTCGACGGGCTACGGTTCCGCCTGGCGCGACGCGATCGAAGGACGTCCCGGCCTGACCGAACTCGAAGACGTCGCCGCCGTGTACGACTGGGCGGTCCAAAGTGGACTCGCGGATCCGGGTAAGTGCGTGGTGAACGGCGCTTCGTGGGGTGGCTACCTGAGCCTGCTGGCGCTCGGCACCCAGCCCGCGCGCTGGGCCGCGGGGATCGCCGGGGTTCCCGTCGCGGACTACGTCGCCGCGTACGAGGACGAGATGGAGCAGCTTCGCTCGTTCGACAGGGCGCTGTTCGGCGGTTCGCCGGAGACGGTGCCCGCGGTGTACCGGGAATGCTCGCCGATCACCTACGTCGAGGCCGTGACGGCGCCGGTGCTGGTGCTCGCCGGGGACAACGACCCGCGCTGCCCGATCCGGCAGGTCGAGAACTACCTCGACAGGCTCGAGAAGCGGGAGATCTCGTTCGAGTTCTACCGTTTCGACGCGGGCCACGGGTCGCTGGTGATCGCCGAGACGATCAAGCAGACGGCGATCGAGGTGTTCTTCGCGCTGAGGGCCGTCGGGCTTCGCTGACCCCGGCGAGCGGGGTCAGCGCTCGGAGAAGAGAGTCCCGCCGGACGCCCAGTGTTCGGCGGGAATCTCGTTGATGGTCACCCAGACACCTTCGGCCTTGCCACCGCAGGTGCGGACGAAGGCGTCGGTCACCTCGCGCACGAGGGCCTGCTTCTGTTCGGCCGTCCGGCCGGGGAACATCGAAACACTGCTCATCGGCATGGCCGAACTCTAGAGCCCGCGGTCGTGCTTCCGGAGCCTGTCCACCGCGTAGGCGTCACCTTCGAAGGTGATCCGGGCGGCGTCGCGGCCGAAGACGAACAGCAGCAGCTCGATCGGCGCACCGACCACGGTCACGGTGTCGGGGCCTTCCTTGACCCGTGCTTCGCGGCCTTCGGGGGTCTTCAGGATCACGCCGACCGGGGATTTCCGCAGGTTCAGCTTCGACGCCTGCTTCGCCGACTTCCACGCCGCCGCGTCCCGCGCGGGGTCTGCGGGACGGGGCTCCCAGCCGGGCTGCCCGCGACGGACGTCCTCGTGGTGGATCAGGAATTCCGCGCTGTTCGTCAGCTCGTCGACGGCGCCGATCGACGTCGGCCAGTACCAGGCGGGGCCGGACCGGACCTTGCCCACGACGTCGGCCCACGGGCGCGCGGCGTAGGAGTCCTGCACCCGCTGCGTGTACGACGCCAGCGCGGGCACCAGGATCCCGGGCATCGCGTCCGGCCTGCGCTCACGCACCAGCAGATGCGCCGCGAGATCCCGCGTCTTCCAGCCCGTGCACAGGGTCGGCGCGTCCGGGCCGACCTCTTCGAAAAGCTCGCTCAACGCTTGACGTTCGTCTCCGGCGACTCCCATACCCCCCGACGTTACGCGCCGGTAGGGCCCGGGGAAATCCGGCGTGACGCAGGGCACCCGGCTCAGTGATGGAACGCCGTCCGCCGTCGCGGACCGTGGTCGAGCTCGGGCAGCAGGCGCCGGAGGTCGGCGAGCAGCAGATCCGCGAGGTCGTGGGTGAAACCGTTGCGCACCACGATCCTCAGCACCGCGAGATCGGTCCTGTTCTCCGGGAACGTGTACGCCGGGACAAGCCAGCCACGCTCGCGAAGGCGCCGTGACACGTCGAAGACGTCGAAGCCCTCGACGTCCGCCTTCGTCGTGAAGGCGAACACGGGCAACTGATCGCCGCGGGTGAGCAGCTCGAAGGGCCCCAGTCCGGCGATCCCGTCGGCCAGCTGGGTCGCCACGTCACGCGAAGCCTGTTGCACAGCACGGAAACCTTCGCGTCCGAGCCGGACGAACGTGTAGTACTGCGCGGCCACCTCGGCGCCGGGGCGCGAGAAGTTCAGCGCGAAAGTCGGCATGTCGCCACCGAGGTAGTTGACGTTGAAGACGAGCTCTTCCGGCAACGCCGCCTTGTCCCGCCACACCACCCAGCCGACGCCGGGGTAGACCAGCCCGTACTTGTGCCCGGAGGTGTTGATCGACGCCACCCTCGGCAACCGGAAGTCCCAGACCAGCTCCGGATCGAGGAACGGCGCGATCATCGCGCCCGAAGCGCCGTCGACGTGCACCGGAATGTCCCAGCCGGAACGTTCCTGGAGCCCGTCGAGCGCGGCCACGATCTCCGCGACGGGCTCGTAACTGCCGTCGAAAGTGGACCCGAGGATCGCGATGACGCCGATGGTGTTCTCGTCGCACCGGGCGATCGCCTCGTCGGCGGTGAGGTGGAAGCGGTCGCCTTCCATCGGCACCAGCCGCGGCTCGACCTCCCAGTACTCGCAGAACTTCTCCCAGCAGATCTGGACGTTCGCGCCCATCACCAGGTTCGGCTTGCCGGTGCGCCCGAGCTTCGACCAGCGGCGCTTCAGCGCCATCCCGGCGAGCATGCAGGCTTCCGAGGAACCGGTCGTGGAGCAGCCCATGATCGCGTTCTGATCGGGCGCGTGCCACAGGTCTGCGAGGATGTTCACGCAACGCCGCTCGAGCTCCGCCGTCTGCGGGTACTCGTCCTTGTCGATCATGTTCTTGTCGACGCATTCGGCCATCAGCTCGCGGGCCTGCGGCTCCATCCACGTGGTGACGAACGTGGCGAGGTTGAGCCGGGCGTTGCCGTCGAGCATCAGCTCGTCGCGCACCAGCTGGAGCGCGGTGTCGGGCGGCAGCGGATCTTCGGCGAGGCTGTCGTGCGGGAGGCGGATGCTCGCGGCGAGCGCGGGGTACGCGCCGGCGTACAGCGGGTTGGTCCCGCCCTCGCGGTCCGGGTCGGTCGCTTTCCCCTTGTGCAGCACCATGGACCGAACGTAGCCCGGCGGCGTGGAACCGGCACGCGGACTCACCCCCGGCCAATGCAATGAAGGGGACTTTCATTGCAAATTTCGCAATGAAAGTCCCCTTCATTTCACGCCGCGCGGGCGTGACAGGGAGGGTCAGGCCTGCTGCGCCTGCCACATCCAGTGCGCCTTCTCGAGCTCCTGGGTGATCGCGATCAGGAGGTCCTGGGTCACCAGGTCGCTCTTGTCGGTCTCGTCGATGCGCTTGCGCAGCCGCTCGATCAGCGCCGCGAGGATGTCGACGATCGCGGCGACCGTGGACTCGACGGACTGCCAGTTGTCGGGATACGACGGGAGGCCGGAGCTCTCCACGACGGCCTTCGCCTGGCCGTTCGGCGAGACGCCGATGGCGTTGGCGCGCTCGGCGACGTCGTCGACGTACTGGCGCGCGGTGGCGACCAGCTCGTCGAGCTGCAGGTGCGCGCTGCGGAAGTTCGAGCCGACGACGTTCCAGTGGGCCTGCTTCGCGATCAGCGACAGATCCACCAGATCGACCAGCGTGGCCTGCAAGGCGTTACCGGTGATCTCCTTGTCGGCTTCGCTCAGCGGACTCTTGATCGGAGACTTGCCCATCTTCGGTGTTCCTTTCAGAAAATAGCCGGTTCGGGAGTGGACCTGCCGCGTCCGGGATCAGACCGACGCGGACAGCGCGACCTCGATGTTCCCGCGGGTCGCGTTCGAGTAGGGGCACACCTGGTGCGCCTGCTCGACGAGCTGATCGGCCTGCGCCTGCTCCAGGCCGGGAAGAGAAACGTTGAGTGCGACGCCCAGGCCGAAGCCCTCGCCCTGCTTGAGCACGCTGACCTCGGCGGTGACGGTCGAGCCGTCCAGTTTCACCTTCGCCTGGCGCGCGACGAGCTGCAGCGCGGAGTGGAAGCAGGCGGAGTAGCCGGCGGCGAAGAGCTGCTCGGGGTTGGTCTTGTCACCACCGGGTCCGCCCATCTCCTTCGGGATCGCCAGCGATTCGTCGATGACGCCGTCAGAGGACGTGACCTCACCGTTGCGGCCGTCGCCGCGAGCGGTGGCCACAGCGGTGTACAGAGCCTCAGCCATTCTTCGCCTACCTCCTGGTCTCAAGACACGCCCCGTTGAGCGTCTCTGTGGTGCCAACGTCCCGCAACCGCGAAACCTTGCCACCCCATGGCAGGCATCACTTCCGGGAATTACCCGGAAGAAGACCGAAGCAAACGAATCAGTGACCGGCGCGACTCAGCGCGAACTCGGCGACCTGGGTGCCGATCAGGCGGAGGGTGCGGACGGACTTGTCGTCGGAGGCGCCCCCGCCTTCGTCGAACTTGGTCTCCGCGGTGTTGATCGAACCACCCAAAGGGGTGGCCCAGCCGCGCAGCGCGTGCGTGATCGTGCGCAGCTGCTCCAGCGTGGTGACCGCGGCCTGCCAGCCGTACGCGACGGCGGCGAGGCCGACCGCGCGGCCGTCGAGGTACGGGCGGGCGTCTTCGCGCAGGTCTTCGACGTAGTCCAGGGCGTTCTTGACCAGGCCGGACAACGCGCCGTGATAGCCGGGCGAGACCACGATGATCCCGTCGGCGCGGCGGATCGCCTCGACCAGTCGCACGGCCTGTTCGTGCCGCTCTTCCAACGCGGTGTCGTAGAACGGCAAAACCAGCTCCGGCCCCGAGATGAGCTCGGTGGTGACCCCGGCTTCGGCCGCGCCGCCCAGAGCGATGCGCAGCGCGCGCTCGGATTGCGAGCCCTCCCGCAGAGAGCCGCCGATGCCGAGGACATGAACCGCGTTCGTCGAAGTCACGCTTTCGAGGCTAACCCCTCTACTTAAGTGGAGGACCAGGATCTGGAACGGAGGCCTGCGTCACACCCGTTCGCCGCAAAGGCCCGGTTCCCGCTGGACGGCATACCTACTCGAAAGTAACCTGGCGAGAAGCCCTCAGGAGGAAGCATGGCGATACCGCTCCAGATCCGTGCCGAAGCCGCGTTTTCGCAGCTGGCGTTCTGGCTCCCGAGGCCGGCCAGAAGGGCCATCGCCGGACCGCCGCTCCGCCTGGACGGGCAGGAGCTCGCGCTGGACGCCCAGCTCCTGCTTCGCCTGCAGAAGCTGGCGAAGGCATCGCTGGTGCGAGGGAGCGTCGAAGAGTCACGCAGCCTGCTCCTGGCGAGCAGGCACCTGGTCAGCGGGAAGATCATCGAGCCGGTCGCCACCAGGGAGCTGCTCATCCCGACGGGTGACGGCGACGTCCCCGCCACGCTCTACACCCCGGCCGGGCTGCCGGATCCGTCCGCGCTGCTGGTGTTCTTCCACGGCGGCGGCTGGGTGGTCGGCAGCCGCGTCTCCCACGACAACACCGTCCGATACCTGGCGAAACAGGCCGGCGTGCGGGTGCTTTCGGTGGAGTACCGGCTCGCGCCGGAAACGCAGTTCCCCGGCGCCACCGAAGACGCGATCGCGGCCTTCGAGTACGCCTTCGCGAAGGCGCGGGACCTGGGCGCCGACCCGGCCCGTATCGCCGTCGGCGGCGACAGCGCGGGCGGGAACCTCGCGGCGGTGACGGCGCAGCAGGCGGTGAAACGCGGCGGCGGGGTCCCGGCGTTCCAGCTGCTGTTCTACCCGGCGACCGATTTCACCGTGCGCCGCCGTTCCCGGGAATTGTTCGCCGAGGACCTGTTCCTCACCGACTCGGATATGACCTGGTTCGAAGGGCATTACGTGCCGAAGGGCACCGATCTGTACAACCCGAAACTGTCGCCGCTGCACGGCGACGTTTCCGGATTGCCGCCCGCGTATATCGCGACCGCCGGTTTCGACCCGCTGCGCGACGAGGGCGAGGCTTACGCGGAGAAATTGCGGAAGGCCGGGGTTCCGGTGGCGCTCAGCCGCCAGCCGGACCTGATCCACGGGTACATCAACTTCCTCGGGGTCGGTCAGCGGTTCCGCGAGGCGACGGCCGAAGCGGCGGGCGCCCTGAGGCTGGGGCTCGCCCCGAAGTGACGGCCAGAGCCCGAGTGAGGAGAAATGTCCCCACTCGGGCTCCGGCCCCCATTTCGTGGCCCGCCGCCCTGCACGGCGAAACCAGACGACTCCTGACGGACTACGCCTGTCTCTCGGTAGCGCGTCAGCGCGACGAGAGACTTCATCCCGCGCCCCTATTTCGGCCGAAGGCCACGGAAACCTTTTGTAGGGCGCCCCTACCTACCTGCGCGAGCTGGTCGCGATCCCGCGCCCTGCGAAAGGTTTCCGTCGGCGCGCGGCGATATTACGGCGTGGGGAGCGGCACCGGCGGTATCGGCAGCGGCGGGACAGGGAGTCCGCCGAGCAGGCCGGCGAGGATGCCGGTCACCGCGGTCAACAGGGCTTTCACCAGGTCACTGACGATCTTCAACGGTCCGGGCAGGTCCGGGAGCGAGGGGATCGGCACCGGCAGCGGCGGGAGCTGGCGTGCCTTGGCCTTCGGGTCGGCCAGCAGCCTGCTCGATTCGTCGGAACGACCCTTGGCCAGGTCGCCGAGCTTCTGTGTTTCGGTCTGGATCTGGTAGCGCTTGCCTGCGGCGATGTCACCGAGGACGGGGCTCAGCTTGTCCAAGTCCGCCCGCGTCTTGGAGACGTCACCGGCATAGGCGACCTTGGTGAGCCCGTCCCGCATCTGCAGCACCTGAGCGGCGAGTGCCTGCGTGTTCGACGAACCCTTTCCACCATCGGTACTAGCCGTTGCGGCGCCGGCTGAGGCCACCGCCAACAGACTGCCTGCGGCGACCGCGGCAATCGTCCGGGCAATGTTGCCTTTCATTCCCTTACCTCCTGGCCTCTGGGACCTGACGAGGTCAATCGATACCCGCCGTATCGGCCGAACACCACCCGATCACCGGTTTGCACCGTTTTCTAACCCTTACGTGCCGGATTCATTCCCGGTGAAGAACCCCGCAATTGATTAACGACAAAATCTTGTGCGTCCCCCTGAAGATCATCCTTTTCCCACAATTTTATGACCACCTGTTACCGGTCGACACGGCAGAACGGTTCGTTCACCCACAGTGGTGTAAATGGTGATCGTTTGGCTTCATCACTCCGTCGGACAAGCGTGTCGCACTGCTCCACTCGGGTTGTCCCCCACGCACGCCACGCCACCTTCTGGTTTCACATGCGAGTGGGGACATGAAAACGCACCCGGTGCGCGGGGGATGACGCGCGCCGGGTGCGTTCGGTGGTGGGAGCAGCCTCTCGAAGAGGTCGTTCTACTTGCGGAAGGCGTCCGCGACCTTGTCGCCGAGGTCCTTGTCGACGTTCCGCCAGTACTCGAAGACGCGCTCGAGCACCGGCTGCGACACGTCGTTCGAAGCGTGGCCGATGATGTTGTTCGCGAGCCGCTCACGCTGCTCGTCGTCCATCACCTCGCGCACGAGCGTGCCCGGCTGGCCGAAGTCGTCGTCCTCGGCGTGGAGCTTGTACGCCGACCGGATGACCTCGTCCTCGACGCCGTAGCCCGACGCGGTCTCGGAGGCGATCTCCGCGTTCGCGTGCGGGCCGCCCTTGGAGTTCGGCGCGTACACCGGGTCGCCCGGGTTGTTGTAGCGCATCGCGCCGTCGCGCGAGTAGCTGTTCACCGGGGACTTCGGCGCGTTGACCGGCAGCTGCGTGTAGTTCGCGCCGATCCGGTAGCGGTGCGCGTCCGGGTACGCGAACAGGCGGCCCTGCAGCATCTTGTCCGGCGACGGGCCGATGCCCGGTACCAGGTTGGACGGCTCGAACGCGGCCTGCTCGATCTCCGCGAAGTAGTTCGCCGGATTGCGGTCGAGCACCCAGCGGCCGACCTTGATCAGCGGGTAGTCGCCCTTCGGCCACACCTTGGTCAGGTCGAACGGGTTGAAGCGGTAGTCCGCGGCTTCGGCGTAGGGCATCACCTGGACGTACAGCGTCCAGCTGGGGTGGTTGCCCTTCTCGATGTTCTTGAACAGGTCGCGGATGTAGTAGTCCGAGTCCTCGCCCGCGATACGGTCCGCGTCGGCCTGGGGCAGGTAGCCGATGCCCTGGTCGGTCTTGAAGTGGTACTTGACCCAGAACTTCTCGCCGCCCGCGTTCTCCCACAGGTAGGTGTGCGAGCCGAAGCCGTCCATCTCGCGCCAGTTCGACGGGATGCCGCGGTCGCCCATCAGCCAGGTGACCTGGTGCGCGGACTCGGGCCGCAGCGTCCAGAAGTCCCACTGGATGTCGTGGTCGCGCAGGTGGTTGTCGGCGCGGCGCTTCTGCGAGTGGATGAAGTCCGGGAACTTGATCGGGTCGCGGATGAAGAACACCGGCGTGTTGTTGCCGACGAGGTCGTAGTTGCCCTCGGAGGTGTAGAACTTCACCGCGAACCCGCGCGGGTCGCGCCACGTGTCGGGCGAGCCGTTCTCCCCCGCGACCGACGAGAAGCGGACCAGGCTCTCGGTGCGCACACCGGGCTGGAAGAGCGCGGCCTTCGTGAACTGGCTGATGTCCTCGGTGACCTCGAGGAAGCCGTGCGCGCCGCCGCCCTTGGCGTGGACGACGCGTTCGGGCACGCGCTCACGGTTGAACTGGGCGTTCTTCTCGATCAGGTAGTGGTCCTGGAGCAGGATCGGACCGTTGGCACCCAGCGTCAGCGAGTCGTTGTCGCTCGCGACGGGGATACCCACGTTGTTCGTGGTCGGCAAGGTCACGCCGGTGCCTCCTGTTTCGTGGTGGTACCGCCACCCTCTCGCTTATTCTGGAATCAGTCAAGAAAACACCCCGGACCGGGTGACCACCGGCGGGAAAAAACTTGCACGCGCGTACCAGGTTAAGTTCTCATCGGACGTATGGCCCTCGCTCCGTACCGTCGCGTGTTAGCCGTGCCCGGGGTTCCCAGCTCGATGATGCTGATGTTCCTGGCCCGGCTCCCGATGACGGCCATGGGCGTGACGATGACGCTCTACGTGGTCAACGACCTCGGCCGCGGCTACGGCGAGGCCGGGCTGGTCGGCGCGGCCACCACGCTCGGCAGCGCGATCGGGGCGCCGCTCGTCGGCCGGTACGTCGACCGCTACGGGCTGCGGCCGGTGGTTGCGATCTGCGGCCTGGCCTCGACGACCTTCTGGATCAGCGCGCCGCATCTGCCGTATCAAGTGCTGCTGGCGGTCGCGCTCCCCGCGGGTGTGCTGTCGGTGCCCGCCGGGACGCTCGCACGGCTGGTGCTCACCGCGCTCGTGCCACTCGAGCAGCGGCGGGCGGCGTACTCGCTGGACACGATCCTGGTGGAAGCGTCGTTCATGATCGGGCCGTCGGCCGGGATCATGGCGATCACGCAACTGCCCGCGGTGTACGCGCTCACCGGCATCGGGATCTGCTTCGCGCTTTCGGCGACGCTGATCTACCGGCAGAACCCGCCGATCCGCGCCGAGGCCGACGCCGAGGTGTTCACCGGCGAGCGGCCGCCCGTGCGGAGCTGGCTCACCGGACGGCTCGTGATGGCGATGTTCATCGCCGCCGGCGCACTGTTCTGCCTGGTCGGGATGGAGCTCGCCGCACTGGCGACGGTGCGCGCGAGTGGCGACATCGCCTGGTCCGGGCTGCTGATCACGTTGATGTGCATCGCTTCCGTGCTCGGCGGGGCGATACACGGGGCCGTCCGGCGGTCGCTTTCGCAAGGCACGCTGATGGTGCTGCTCGCGGTGCTCACGCTGCCGGTCGGGCTGGTCGACCACCCGTGGTGGCTGCTGGCGATCGTGCTCTTCCCGAGCAACGTGCTGTGCGCGCCGACGCTCGCGGCGAGCACCGAGACGGTCAGCGCGGCGGCGCCACCGCGGGTGCGCGGCGAGGCGATGGGGCTGCTGGACGCGGCCAGCCGGATCGGGCTGGCGATCGGGAGCCCGATCATCGGGTATGTGATCGATCACTCCAGCCCGGGCTGGGGGTTCGCGGCCTCGGCGATCGGAGCGCTGGCGATCGCCTCGCTCGGCCTGTTCTGGCGACGGTCCCGCACCCCGGCCGCCCCGGCGCCCGCACTCGCCTCCCCCTGACGCGTTTCGTCCTCTGGTTGCGGAGAGGGGGTTAAGCGCAGACCTTGCGCAGGGCGTCGACCCGGTCGATGTTGCGTTTGGTCCAGTCCGCGATCTTGCCCGCGTCCTGGATGTTCTCCTTCTGGGCCTGCAGGTACGAGTCGGCCATGCCGGTGAGCGCGCCCGCCACGTCCTGCTCGCCGACGCTGGACGCCAGCTCACGCAGGCGCTTCTCCTTGTCCGCGGCCCGCTCCTTGAGCGTCGCCGGGTCCGGATTGAGGTCGGTGAGGCTGAGCGCCTCGGCGCACGCGCCGACCTTCGTCGCGGCCTTGTTCGTCTGATCGATGGCGTTCGTGACCTCGCTGCAGCCGGCCAGCGCGAGTCCGGCGGCCGCCATGAGCGCCGCGATTCCCAACCTCTTCATGAGATCCAGGGTAGCGATTTCGTGGGTGGTACGTCGGGTTCCCCTGACCACCACCCACGAACCGCCCGGTAACTCAGCCCTTCACGCAGACGACCTGCTTCAGGTGCGCGACCACCTCGACGAGGTCGGTCTGCGCCTTGATCACCGTTTCGATGTCCTTGTACGCGGCCGGGATCTCGTCCACCACACCGGAGTCCTTGCGGCATTCCACCCCGGCGGTCTGCGCGGCGAGGTCTTCGGCGGTGAACAGCTTCTTGGCCTTGTTCCGCGACATCCGGCGGCCCGCGCCGTGCGACGCGGACTGGAAGGACGACGTGTTCCCGAGACCGCGCACGATGTACGAACCGGTGCCCATGCTGCCCGGGATGATCCCGAGGTCACCCGAACCCGCGCGGATCGCGCCCTTGCGGGTCACCAGCAGTTCGACACCGTCGTAGGTCTCTTCGGCGACGTAATTGTGGTGGCAGCTGATCGCGTCGTCGAACGTCGTCTGCGGGACGACGTCCTTCAACGCCTGCTTGACGAGCGCGACCATGGTGGCGCGGTTGCGCGCCGCGTAGTCCTGCGCCCAGAACAGGTCGCGCCGGTACGCCTGCATTTCCGGCGTACCCGCGACGAACACCGCGAGGTCCGGATCCGGCAGGTCCGCGTTGTGCGGCAGCTTCCGCGCGACGGCCATGTGCCGTTCGGCGAGTTCCTTGCCGATGTTGCGCGAACCCGAGTGCAGCATCAGCCAGACACGGCCTTCGTCGTCGCCGCCCTGTTCGAGGCAGACCTCGATGAAGTGGTTGCCGCCACCGAGACTCCCGATCTGGCGGGCGGCACGGTCGTGCAGCTCCCGGACGCCGGCGTGCAGGTCGCCGAAGGACTTCCAGAACGCGTCCCAGCCACCGACACCGTGCACCTTCGCCGGGTTCACCGGGGTCTTGTGCAGGCCGAAACCGACCGGGACGGCCGACTCGATCCGGCGGCGGAGCTTCAGCAGGTCGTCGGGCAGATCGGCGGCGGTGAGCGAGGTCCGCACCGCGCTCATCCCGCAGCCGATGTCCACGCCGACGGCGGCCGGGGACACGGCGTCGCGCATCGCGATCACGCTGCCGACGGTCGCGCCCTTGCCGTAGTGGACGTCGGGCATGACCGCGACGCCGTGCACCCACGGCAGGTTGGCGACGTTGTGCAGCTGTCGCATGGCTTGGTCCTCGACCGACGTGGGGTCGGCCCACATCCGGATCGGAACCCGCGAGCCTTCGACCGCCGTGTACATGACTTTCCCTTCGTGGAAAACGTTTTGTCGCCCTTGAGCATGCACGGGCCGGACGAACCGGACAAGGCAATTACCGCCATCCACAGTGGACAGTCCACAAGCGACCACCACGGGTGAGGTGATGTTCATCGCGAAGTCTTCGATCGTATTCGAAAAGAGATCGGTCATGACAGGTGCTTCGGGCACAATGAGCGCTCGGTGTCGGGGGTACACCAACTCTGGGGAAGGTCCGTTTCACAGTGAAGTCTTTACGTGGGCTGCTCGCTGCCGTCCTGCTGGCGGGATTCCCGCTGCTCGTGCTGGCGTTCGTGGGCGGGATCGTGACGCTCGAGGTGCTGGCGCTGCGCCACAACGTTTTCGCGGCGGTGAAGCTCGGCATCGTCACCGTCCCGGTCGGCTGGATCCTGCTCAAGACCCTGCTCACGGTCGAGCGGGCGACCGGCGACGACCTGCCCGGCGTCGAGGTGACGCCGGAGGACCAGCCCGCGCTCTGGGCGCTGGTCCGGGAGCTGGCGGACGAGGCGGGCACCCGGCCGCCGGACGAGATCTATCTCGACGCGGACGTGAACGCCGCGGTCACCGAGCGGACCTCGTGGCTCGGGCTGCGGGTGCTGCGCCGTCGGATGATCATCGGTGTCCCGCTGATCATGGGTCTGCGCCAGGACCAGTTCCGGGCGGTGCTCGCGCATGAGCTGGGCCACTACGGCAACAAGGACACGCGGTTCTCCGCGCTGACCTATCGCGGGCGCAAATCCATCGCGAGAGTCGTCAGCGGCCTCGGCCGCGAAGGCTACTTCGAGCGCTTCGTCGGCTGGCTCTTCAAGCAGTACGCGAAGCTGTACTTCGTCGTCTCGATGAGTGTCTGCCGAGCCCAGGAACTCGCGGCCGACGCCGTCTCCGCGCGGCTCGCCGGGACCGACGCGGCGACCTCGGCCCTGCGTGAGATCGAAGCGCTGGCCGTCACCTGGCGGTTCTTCATGAACAACTACGCCGCCATCGGCTGGGACGCGGGCTACCTCCCGGACCGGTTCGGCGAGGGCTACCGCGCACTGCTCACCGACCCGAGGAGGGCGGAGCAGATGGAGGAGATGCGGCGGAACCCGCCGGAGGACAAGACCTCGCGGTGGGACACGCACCCGGCGACCCGGGACCGCGTCGCGACGCTCGAGGCCGGGGCCCGGATCCCGGTCCGCTCCGGCGGCGGGCACCCGGCGGCCGACCTGCTGACCGGCGCCGAGAAGATGCTCGACAGGGCGCTGTTCACCGTCTTCTCCGACGAGGCGCTCGCGATGCGGCGGACCGACTGGCCGTCCTTGGTCGCCATCGGCCGTCGTCACGTCGCGGCCGAAGCGGCCGCCGAGATTCTGGGCGAACGCACCCTCGACATGGCGCTGGACCTGCTCGACGCGGGCAGGCACGAGGAACTCGCCGACCCCGCCGACACCGCTGCGAAACCGCCCGCCGGCGCCGGGCCCCGTGCCCGCCGGGAGTTCGCCGCCGTCTCCGTCCGCAGGCGGGTGGGGATCGTGGTCCACGCGGCCCTCACCGACGTCGGCGTGGCGCGATGGTCGCTGTCGTGGTCCGGACCGGCGCCGTTCACCGTGGACGAGCCGCTGGACGAGCGGCTGCCGTCCGCGCTCGACAAGGCCACCGCCGCCGAAGCCGACACCGCGCCGCTGCGCGCGCTGCTGACGGCCGCCGGGGTGTCCGCCGGCTACCGGCCGTCTCCCACTCTTGTTCGTTCTTAAGGAGTTTCGATGCTTTGGCTGCTCAAGTCCCGTGAACGCAAGGCCGTCTTCGCGATGATGAAGGAGGCGAAACGACGCGGCGTCGAGATCGACGAACTCAAGAACGTGCTGACGCCGGAAGAGTTCGCCGCGCTCTTGCCGCAGGAGAAGCCCAAGTTCAAGGGCAGGATCCCGGACGTCACGCGCTGGGGGCTCCCGGCCGACGGCGAGGTGTCGACCAAGGAGTACTGGACCGACGAAGAAGTGCTCGCGGTCCAGGAGCCGACCGCGCGGGGTGAATGGGAAGGCGCCGCCGCACTGCTGGCGTCGACCTGGGGGAACTGGGATCGCCGCAACCTGGTGAACGGCGCGCTCGGCGAAGCCGCCGCGCAGGACGACGAATGGCTGCGGGCGTGGCGCAAGGCCCGCCCCGGTGACCCGGGCGCCGCGCTCGTCAACGCGGAATCGCTGGTGCACGTGGCGTGGGAGGTGCGCAGCGGCCTGCAGGCGAAACACGTCACCGAGGAGCAGTTCGCCGCGTTCTTCCGGGTGCTGGAGCAGGCCGAGGAGGCCGTGCGCGAGGCGTCCGCGCTCGCCCCCGAGGACCCGACGCCGTGGGTGACCGCGCTCGCGATCGCGATGGGACGGCAGTACGAAAACGACCAGTACCTGGAGATCTGGGCGGAACTCGCCGGACGCGACCCGCAGCACCGCGGGGCGCACACGCGGGCACTGCAGTACTGGTGCGCGAAGTGGTTCGGCTCGAACGAGCGGATGTGGGAGTTCGCCGAGACCGCCGCGGCGAAGTCGCCGAAGCTGGCCCCGCTGCTGCTGATCGCCGCGCACGAATCCGAGTTCCAGGACACTCCCGCGTGGCGTGACCCGCGGGTCGCCGGCGCGCTCGACGGGATCGTGGCCTGGCTGAACGGCGAGGGGCGCGATCACCCGGCGACGCGAGGAGACCGGGCGTACGCGGCGAAGGCGCTCGTGGAGAACGGGCGCTTCGACGAAGCCGTCGAGCAGTTCCGGTTCTTGGGGACCCGGGCCGACAGCGGGGTGTGGGCCTACAGCGGGGACGCGCGGGGCGAGTTCCTGGCGACGCGGTACGCGGCCTGCGCCGGGGCCACGAAGCCCTGACCACTCCCGCGCGTTTAGTCCTCTAGTTGCGGTCGGTTTCCGGTCGCGCGTGCAATGAAAGGCCCGTTACTTGCAAAATTTGCAAGTAACGGGCCTTTCACAGCGTCCGGTGCGTCAGGAGTTCGCGATCAGTTCCGCGATCTGTACCGCGTTGAGCGCCGCGCCCTTCCGCAGGTTGTCGTTCGACAGGAACAACGCCAGACCGCGACCGCCGTCGACGCCCGGGTCCGTCCGCAGCCGCCCGACGTAGGACGGGTCCTGGCCCGCGGCCTGCAGCGGGGTCGGGATCTCGGACAGCTCCACGCCGGGAGCGCCGGTCAGCAGTTCGGTCGCGCGGGCGACCGAAAGCGCCTGCGAGAACTCCGCGTTGATCGAGATCGAGTGCCCCGAGAACACCGGCACCCGCACGCAGGTGCAGGAAACGCGCAGCTCCGGGATGCTCAGGATCTTGCGGCTCTCGTTGCGGAACTTCTTCTCTTCGTCCGTCTCGAACAAGCCGTCGTCCACAATGGACCCGGCGAGCGGGAGGACGTTGTGCGCGATGGTCCGCGCGTACTTCTTCGGCTCGGGGAAGGTCACCGCCGCGCCGTCGTGGGTCAGCGCGCCCGCGTTCGGCGCCGCCGCGGCGAGCTGGCCTTCCAGCTCCTCGACACCGGCGAGCCCGCTGCCGGACACGGCCTGGTAGGTGCTGGCGACCAGCCGCACCAGTCCGGCCTCGGCGTGCAGCGGCTTGAGCACCGGCATCGCGGCCATCGTGGTGCAGTTGGGGTTCGCGATGATCCCCTTGCGCGCTTCCTTGATCGCCTCCGGGTTGACCTCGCTGACGACCAGCGGGACCTCGGGGTCCATCCGCCAGGCCGACGAGTTGTCGATCACCGTTGCGCCCGCCGCGGCGAACCGCTCCGCCTGCGCCTTGGAAGTCGAGCCACCGGCGGAGAACAGCGCGATGTCCAAACCGGACGGATCGGCGGTCGTCGCGTCCTCGATGACGATTTCCCGATCCTGCCAAGAAAGCTTGGAACCGGCGGACCGCGCCGAAGCGAAGTACCGCATCTCGGCGACCGGGAAACCCCGTTCGGCCAGCAGACGGCGCATGACCGCGCCGACCTGGCCGGTCGCCCCGACGACCCCTACCCGCAAACCGTTCGACATCAGCGACCACTCCCCGCGTAGACGACGGCTTCTTCGTCGCCGCCGAGTTCGAATGCCTCGTGGATCGCTCGCACCGCGTCGTCGAGCTGCGAGTCCCGGATCAGCACCGAGATCCGGATCTCCGAGGTGTTGATGATTTCGATGTTCACGCCCGACTGCGCGAGCGCCTCGCAGAACGTCGCCGTGACACCGGGGTGCGAACGCATCCCCGCGCCGACGAGCGACACCTTGCCGACGTGGTCGTCGTAGAGGACCGACTCGAAACCGATCTCGTCCTTGATCTTCTCCAGCGACTGCACGGCCTTGGCACCGTTGGCCTTCGACAGCGTGAAGGTGATGTCGGTGCGGCCGGACGACGTGCTGGACACGTTCTGCAGCACCATGTCGATGTCGATCTCGTTGTCGGCGATCACCCGGAAGATCCTGGCCGCGGCGCCGGCGGTGTCGGGCACGCCGGTCACCGTGATCTTGGCTTCGGAGCGGTCGTGCGCCACACCGGTGATCAACGCTTGTTCCACGGGGATCTCCTCGATAGAACCGGTCACCGTGGTGCCCGGCTTGTCACTGTAGGAAGAACGGACTCGGATCGGGACGCCGTAGCGGCGCGCGTACTCCACCGAGCGCAGGTGCAGGATCTTCGAGCCGCTCGCGGCCAGCTCCAGCATCTCCTCGTAGGCGATGGTGTCGAGCTTGCGGGCGTCGGGCACGACACGGGGATCGGCGGTGTACACACCGTCCACATCGGAATAGATCTCGCAGACGTCGGCGTTCAGCGCCGCGGCCAGCGCGACGGCGGTGGTGTCCGAACCGCCGCGGCCGAGGGTGGTGATGTCCTTGGTGTCCTGCGACACGCCCTGGAACCCCGCCACCAGCGCGATGTAGCCCTGGTCGAGGGCTTCCGTCACGCGGCTGGGGCTGACATCGATGATCCGCGCGTTGCCGTGCACCGACGTCGTCACCACCCCTGCCTGCGAACCGGTGAACGACCACGCCTCCGCGCCCTGCGCGGAGATCGCCATGGCGACGAGCGAGTTCGAGATGCGCTCACCCGCGGTGAGCAGCATGTCCATCTCACGCTCCGGCGGGGCCGGGTTGACCTGCTGAGCCAGGTCGAGCAGCTCGTCCGTCGTGTCGCCCATGGCGGAGCAGACGACGACGACGTCGTTGCCCGCCTTCTTGGTGGCGACGATGCGTTCCGCGACGCGTTTGATCCGGTCGGCACTTTCCAGCGACGAACCGCCGTACTTCTGGACCACGAGGGCCACGCCCGAACCTCCTCGACGGGCCGGGCGGCTCCATGGTGGGCACCGAAGGAGCCCCCGCGTCCCTTATTTGAGCGAAAGCCTACCGGGGACACGCACGCCCGCCACCGTCGTAAGTGGGCCTGACCACTACTTCGAGGACTTCTCGAAGTAAATCTTCCTTAACACCAACGAAATAGTCGGAGGGCTTTCACTTTAGTGACGGAGAGCACCCCCTTGTTAAGGTCCGGCGGTGCACAAGCCCGCCGAAACAAGTACCCCGATCGCGTCGATCATGGCCGCCAGGTGGAGTCCTCGCGCCTACGACGAGGCCGCCGTCGTCACCGAAGACCAGCTTCGCGCACTGCTCGAGGCGGCCCGCTGGGCACCGTCCTTCGGCAACACCCAGCCCGCCCGCTACCTGGTCGGCCTGCGGGGCACGCCGTCGTTCGACCGGATCCTCTCGACGCTCAACTCGGGCAACCGCGACTGGGCCCATCGCGCCGGTCTGTTGCTGATCGGCGTGATGGTGACCACGAACGACAAGGGCGACGTCCCGTACGCCGAGTACGGACTGGGTCTCGCGAGCGAGAACCTCGTGCTCCAGGCCGTCGAACTCGGCCTGATCGCGCACCAGATGGCGGGCTTCTCCGCCGAAGCGGCGAAGGACTTCTTCGGGCTCCCCGACGACGTCGTCCCGAAGGTCGCCATCGCCGTCGGCTCCCCCGCCGACCCGTCGGTACTCGAGGAGGACTGGCGGATCGAGCGCGAGAAGGCGCCACGTGAGCGGGTCTCGCTGGCGGAATTCGCCTACACCGACACCTGGGGTGCGAGCGCTTTCTCCGAGTGAGGGAGCCATCGCAGAGCGAGACCTCCCAGCCCGACGTGCAGCAGGCTCAGCACCGCGACGGCGGTGTGCAGGCCCGAGACGAAGGCCTCCTTCGCGTCAGTGGCGGCGGCGGGCGCGATACCGGGCAGCTGGAGGGTTCCGTCGAGGGTGGGCGCGAGATCCGGTCCGGCCAGGCGGAACACCAGCGCGGCGAGTGACCCCATGAGCGCGATCCCCAGCGCGTTGCCGATCTCGTTGCCGGTTTCGGCGATGGCGCCCGCCGCTCCGGCCCGTTCGGCGGGCACCGCGGCGACGGCCGTGTCGGCCACGACGCTGAACGAGATGCCGTAGCCGACACCGGCGACCACCGTCGAAGCGACGTACCAGCCCACCCCGCCCGTGACGCCGGTCATGAGCAGAAGCGCCAGCCCGGCGGCGATGGAGAAGTGGCAACCGACCAGCGCCGCGCGCTTGCCGATCCGCTCGACCAGAGCCGGGGTGACCACGCACATGATCGTGAGGACGGCCGCCCCGGGCAGCGCCAGGAGGGCCGCGTGCAGGACGGGCAGCCCCAGCACGGACTGCAGGTGGATCCCGGACAGGTACGCGGCCGCCGACCAGGCCGCCAGCGGCAGGAAGCCGGTGACGATCGCGATCGTGAAGACACGGTCGCGGAACAGGGAGAAGTCGATGAGCGGATGGTCGAGACCTCGCTGACGCCGGGCGAACCACACCAGCAGCAGGGCGCCTGCGATTCCCGCGGAGACCGCGACGGCGGACAGGCCGTCGGCCGCCACGTGCTTGATCCCGTAGATCGCGAGCAGGAGACCGGCGGCGGAGAGCACCACGCTCAGCGTGTCGACGCGCCCCTTCCCGGTGGCCCGCACCTCGCGGAGCAGCACCGGCCCGAGCAGCAGGAACACCGCGATCACCGGCAGGTTGACCAGGAAGACCGAACCCCACCAGAACCGCTCCAGCAGGACCCCGCCGACGACCGGGCCGATCGCGAAACCGGCGGCGAACGCGGCCGCGAAGACACCGATGGCCTGCGCGCGTCGCCGCGGATCGGGGAACAGTTCGCTCAACACCGCCAGCGCCGAAGGCAGCAGAGTCGCGCCTGCCAGCCCCATCAGCGCGCGGAACGCGATCAGCAGCTCCGGGCCCGGGGCGAACGCCGCGGCGGTCGAGGCCGCACCGAAGACGGCGGCACCGATCATCAGCAGTTTCAGCCGCCCGTACCGGTCGCCGAGGTTGCCGAACGCGATCAGCAGCGAGCCGACCGCGAAGCCGTAGACGTCCAGGATCCACAACGCCTGGTCGGCCGTCGGGGCGAGCGCCTGGCTGATCCTGGGCATCGCGAGGAACAGGATCGACCCGTCCATGGAAACCAGGAACACCGGGCAGAGGATCACCAGCAGGCCGAACCAGGCCCGGGTGTGCGGTCGTGTCATGCCCTCGACGCTGCACCGGCTTCGGGCGGGCAGCCATCCCCGTGCCGTGGGTACACCCAGCGGGTACACCCACGCGGCCGCGCGAAAACCTAGGCTCGGGGTCATGGAAAGCCTCGGCGTTTACCTCAAGAGCCGTCGTGACCGGGTGACTCCCGCCGAGATCGGCCTGCGCACCTACGGCACCTCCCGCCGCGTGCCCGGACTGCGCCGCGAGGAACTCGCCCAGCTCGCCGGAGTGAGCGCCGGGTACTACACACGGCTCGAACAGGGTCTGGCCGAGACCGCTTCACGGCAGGTGCTCGACGCGCTCGCCCGAGCACTCCGGCTCGACGACGTCGAGACCGGTCACCTGCACAACCTCGCCCGGCAGGCCGCGCTGCCGAAGTTGACCGACCCCGGTCCGGAGGACCCGCACCCCCGGGTCCTCGCGCTGCTGGAGAACCTCGGCGAGGCCGTGCCCGCGCTCGTTTTCGGCCGTCGCGGCGACGTCCTCGCGTGGAACCACGCCGGGCACACGCTCATGGCCGAGCACCTCGACTTCGACGCGCCGGGCGATCCGGACCGGCGGCCGTCCCTCCCGCGCCTGTTCTTCCTCGACCCGCTCACCCGCGACCTGCACCGCAACCGCGCCGAACTCGCGCCCATTCACGTCGCCTACCTGCGGCTCACCGCCGGCCGCTACCCCACGGACGCCCGTCTCGCCGGGCTCATCGGCGAACTTTCGATGCGCAGCGACGAGTTCGCGACGCTCTGGGCGACCGGTGACGTCGCCGACTGCACCGTCGGCGCCATGCACCTCCAGCACCCCACGGTCGGTGCGGTGAGCGTCGACTACCAGGTGTGGCTCCAGCCCGACAGCCCCGACCACCGGCTCGAGATCTACACGCCGAAGGACCCGGGCTCCGCCGACGCGCTGAAGATCCTGACCCAATTCGATCGCTAATCTGGGGTCATGGGGGCTTTACGCAGTCTCGTCCGCAACGAATCACGCACGATGAAAGGCCTCTGGCTGTATCTGAGAGGCCGCAAAGACGGAGTCACCGAGGACACCGTGGCGGTGCCGTACGGCTCCGACGGCAAACCGATCTTCATCGTTCTCGCCGTGGTGAGCGCCTTCGAAGCGGGTCTTTTCTGGCTACTCGACTTCGGCCTGGTCGTCGACCTGCTGCTGCTCGTTCTGGGCGTGTACTCGGCACTACTCGTCTTCGGCGTCTACGCGGGCACCGTGGTCCGGCCTCACGTGATTTCTTCGTCTGAAGTGCGAGTGCGCTACAGCTCGTTCTACGACCTGAGAATTCCGAGGGAGAACATCGTCGGCCTGCGGCATTCGAAGGAAAGCCACGATCCCGCCAAGGCCAAGGCGTTCCGCGACGGAACCTGGCTCAGCCATGACAATTCCTACGAGACGAATCTGGTCGCGGAGCTACGCGAGCCGATCACGGTGACCAGGCCGTTGGGGAAGACCGAGACCGTCCGTGTCGTGAAGTTCACCGCGGACGACCCGAAGGCCGCCGTCGAGGCATACGAACGTCTCGCGGTCAGCTGAGCCGGTACGTCCTGGCCACGATGGCACGGGCGAGCTCGGTGACGGTCTCGTTCCGGGCGAAGGCGTGGGCGCGGATGAGAGCCAGGGCGTCGGCCGCCGAGCAGTCGTGGTTGGCCATCACCACCCCGGTGGCCTGGTGTGTCACGACGCAGACGTCGACGTCGCCGAACAGGGGATGCACCGGCAAGCCGTCGTCACCGTCGAGCCGGATACCCGGGTCCAACGCGGTGCCGGTCAGCGCTCCGGCGAGGACCTCCAGCGACCGGGCCACCTCGGCGTCCGGTGCGGGCTCGGACCGGTACGCGGTGAGGCTGCCCATCGGCACCCCGTCCAGGCCCAGCGGCGCCGAAACCACCGCCCGGACCCCGATTTCCCGCACCGCGGGCCCGAACTGCGGCCACCGGCTCACGAGTTCCGGTTCGCCGCAGACCCCCGGTTTCAGGGGCGTTCCCCGGGAAGGTCCTTCGCCGAGGCTGTATTCGAGGTCGTGCGCCCTGGCGGCGATGGGATCGGACACCACGACCGACGCCTCGGTCCCGTCCGTGGTGAACAAGGCCACCGCCAGACTCCGGATGCCGGACGTCTCGGCGGCCGCCGTCATGAACGCCGGGGGCAGGACGGCCGGCTCCTGCGGCCGGTCCGCCCAGCGCCCGACGGCGTCGAGGTAGCCGGTGTGCAGATCCGCCGCTGCCCGGTGCTTGTGTTCGGTGGCGCGGTGCAGTTCCGCCATCCGCACGTGGAAGGGCCGCATCGACGCGGAAGCCGTCTCCGTCAGGCATTCGTGCCGCCGGGCCACGGCCGCCGCGCGATCCGCCCGCCCGCGCTCGGTTTCGATCAGCCTGCGCAGGGCCGGGGGGTCGTATCGACCACCGGTGCCGTCCCACATGGGCTGAGCGTACGCCCGCGCCGGGCGTGCCGAAGTGACCCGAACGGCTGAGCCATTACGGGTTCCCCCTCGTCATGCGGAGGACTAGCGTTGATTTCCCAGCGCCCTCGACACTGCAAGTCCGCAGGAAGGCCGGATTCTGATGCAGGATCGCGAAAGATGGGTCGCCGACACGTTGGTGGAGCTGGCCGACACTTTGGCACCCGCGCTCGACCCGAAGAGTTATTGGCTCTGTGTGGCGAACCGCTACGCACAACTGATCGCCTCGTCAGCTGTCCGGCTGGCCGCGGCCGGCGACCGCGCCGACCGGCCGATCGTGGTGTGCACCGACGAACGGCTCGAACATCCGCCACTCGGCGACGTCCTCGCCGAGGAGGGCCCCGGCATCGACTGTCATGACGGCGACGAGCCGGTCGTCAACGTACTCCTCGACGGGGCGGAAGCACGCTGGAACCGGCTGGCCCCGGCCGCCCTCGAACTCGGCTTCCGATCGGTACACGCGTTCCCGTTCAGCCGACGCGAAAACGTCCTCGGCGAGGTCACGATCCTGACCACGGAAGCCTCGTCACTGCCGGCGGCCGACCTGCGGATCGCGATCGCCTTCGCCGACGCGGCGGCGATCGGCATGCTCAACCACCGCGCGATCGCCGGCCTGACCAGGACCTCCGAGCAACTGCAGGGAGCGCTGGACAGCCGGGTGATCATCGAGCAGGCGAAGGGCCTGGTCTCCGCCCGGCTGGAAATCGACCCGACCGACGCGTTCCTCGTGTTGCGCCACTACGCGCGCGGCCACAACCGCCGGATCAGCGAACTGTGCGAACAACTGGTCAGCCGCCGCATGACGGTGTCGGATCTCGTGGGTTCGGTCCCCAAACGCGCGCTACGACCGGGTGCCAAGCGCTGACTCAGTCGGCCGGTCGCTTTTCCGTCATCAAGACGACTCCGCCGCCCGGCCCGCTCAACGGCGAGCAGCTGACCGAGGCGACCAGAGGCCTGCCTTTCCGGTCCACCGCGTCGATCTCGACCTGGGCGGCCCGCTGCCCGGTCTCGTTGCAGAGTTCGACGACGTCGCGGAACCCGGTGGTCGGCAGGCCGAAGTCGAGGGCGAAGAACTCCTCCAGGTAGACCTCGCCGGCCCGCAGGCCCCACAGTTCCTCGGCGCCGCGATTCCAGCTGCGCACCCGGAGATCGCCGTCCAGTACGACCACCCCGGCCTCGACGCTCGACAGCACGCCTTCGAAGAACATGCGCGTCTCGTCGAGTTCCGCGGTGCGGATGCGCATCTCCTCGTTCATCGTCTCGAGTTCTTCGTTGCCCGACTGGAGTTCCTCGTTGGTGGTCTCGAGTTCCTCGTTCGTGGACTGGAGTTCCTCGTTCGTCGTCTCGAGTTCCTCGATGCTCGACTGGAGCTCTTCGTTGACCGTTTCGAGTTCGGCGTTGGTCGATTGGAGCTCCGCGTAAGCCGTGGCCAGGTCCTCCTGCACGCGCTTCACCTCGTGCTGCAGCCTGGTGGCCTCGGTGGTGTCGACGAACGTGATCGCGACACCGATGTCCTCACCTTCGATGGTGAGGAGAGGCCGGACGATGATGTCGAAGTACTGCGTCTCTTCGCCGTTCTTCTGCCGTCTCACGGAATCGACCCGGACACTGCGGCGATCACTGTGCGCCTGGTCGATGACGGAGCGGAGCTCGATCGGCCGGTACGAGATCTCCAGATCGTGGAACGGCCTGCCCACATCGTGGGAGGAAAGTCCGAACTGCAACCTCGCCGAGCCGTTGATCAAGGCGACCGTGCCGTCGCGTTCGACGCCCAGTACCGAATCCGGCGAGGACGCCAAGGCGAGTTCGCTCACGTGACGCCTTCGATTCGCGTCCCGCACTCCCGCTCCGGCCCGGACGTCGAAGCGCGGGGCCCGCACGGTGGTACCCCCCGTCCGCAGTTTGAACACCCTGTTCCGCATGTCCGCGACGTCGAACCGGACACCGTCGGAAAGCAGCATTTCGGCCTTTCCGAGCAACAGGTGGCCACCTTCGTTGAGCGCGAAATGGAAGCGTTCGATGATCTTCGCCTGGGCTTCGACGTTGAAATACATCAAGGTGTTACGGCAGGCGAGCAGGTCGACGCGGGAAATGGGGGCGTCGCGCGTGATGTCGTGCCTGCCGAAGATCACCCGGCGGCGGAGGTCGCGCCGGAAAGCGAACAGATTTCCACTCGGCTCGAAATACTTCACCCGCAAATCTTCGGGCAGCCGCTCCAGCACCCTCGAGGAATACAGGCCCGTCCTCGCTTCACGCAGGGCTTCTTCGTCGACGTCGGTCCCGTAGATCTTGACCCGCTGCGTGCTCTCCTCGATGCCGAGGTGCTCGGCGAAGATCATCGCGAGGGAGTAGGCCTCCTCGCCACTCGAACACCCCGCGCTCCAGATCCGGATCTCGTCGGTGACGGCCACCTTCGCGACCAGTTCGGGCACGACGGTCTTCTGCAGGAAGGTCCACGCTTCGGGATCCCGGAAGAAGCTGGTGACGTTGATCAGAATGGTGTTGAAGAGTTCCGGGAACTCTTCGGCGTTGAGCTCCAGGAAATCCCGGTACTCGGAGTACCCGGCGATCTTCACGGTCTGCATCCGCTTTTGGATCCGGCGGGCCAGCGAAGTCCGTTTGTAGCCGGTGAAATCGAAACCGCGGGAATCCCTGATGAAGGTCAGCAGGACCTCGAGTTCCTCACCGTGGTCGATTTCGCCTTCCGGCGTGCTCATAACGTCCTCGTTCCCTCGACCAGACCGACGAGCGCACCGGCGATTTGGTCCAGCGGGAGCACCAGATCGACCGATACGGACTTCGTCACGGCCTGGGGCATGCCCTTGAATTCGGCGGTCTCCGGATCTTCGGAGACAACGGTACCGCCCCGTGACTTCACCATTCCGGCCCCCGCCGCGCCATCGGAACCCGTCCCGGTCAGCACACAGACGAGCGCGGACGGACCGTAAACGGCGGCGACGGATTCGAAGAGCAGATCAGCCGACGGCCGGACGAACTTCACCCTGTCCACCGTGGACAGACTGAGCCTGCCACCGGGATTCACCAGCAGATGACGGTCCGGCGGCGCGAGGTGGACGACGCCCGGCCTGATGACGTCGTCCGACTCGGCCAGCTTGATCCTCAACCCGGACCGGCGGTCGAGGATGTCGGCGAGGATGGTGTCGTGGCGCGGATCGAGGTGCTGAACGATGACCAAGGGCACGGGGAAACCGGCGGGCAGAGCGCCGAGCACCTCGAGCAGTGCCTTGACTCCGCCCGCCGAAGATCCGATGGCGACGATCTCGTAGTCCGCCACCCGGAGACGGCTGGGGCCGAGCATCTTCCGATCGTAGTGCTCCGAGGCTAGGCGGAACCGCCGATGCGCCGGATGATCTTGGCGAGAATGCCGGTGACCACCATCCAGAAAACCGCGGCGATGCCGTAGTTGATCAGCACCCGGAGCTTGGCGTCCTCGGGCATGAAGAGGTCCTTGAAGCCCAGCAGCAGCCCGTCGGCCCAGCCGCGGACGAACGACACGATGCCGTTGTCGGCGTTCGCCTCGCCGATCACGAAGACGACGTGCAGGACCAGGATCGCGGCGAAGATCAGGCCGACCCAGCGGACGACGCTCGCCAGTATCCCGGCCGCGCGACCGCCTCCCGCTCGCCAGTCGACCTTGCGCCGGGTCTTCTGATCAGCGGTTTCCTTCTCTTCAGCGTGCTCGCCCATGCCGGGCAGTGTGGCACGCCGCCTGGTCCGATTGCTACCCGCGAGTAACCCGAATGGGCGCCCCTGGCGGTCACGGTTCGATCGCGGCCCGGGTTTCCTTTCGGGAGATCTCGCGGTTAAGGTGGCGTCGTGGCTCGAGCTCTCCTGCTTCGCTGCCGCGACGGGGCCTGATCTGACCGGCTCCCCGTCGCGGGGCTTCGTGGTGCCGGTCGTCGCACCCGATTCTTCAGGAGAACCGTCCCCTCATGAGCATCCGTAAGCCCACGCGCCCGGCCCCTTCCGAGCAGGCCCCGTGGAACACCCAGCGCGGCACTTCGATGCCCGTTCATCGCTATCGCCCCTGGTCCGAGCTGGTCGAGGACATCGACCTGCCCGACCGCACCTGGCCGGACAAGCGCATCGACACCGCGCCGCTGTGGTGCGCGGTCGACCTGCGTGACGGCAACCAGGCCCTGATCGACCCGATGTCTCCCGCGCGCAAGCGCAAGTTCTTCGACCTGCTGGTCCGCATGGGCTACAAGGAGATCGAGGTCGGCTTCCCGGCGGCTTCGCAGACCGACTTCGACTTCGTCCGCGAGATCATCGACGAGGGCGCCATCCCGGACGACGTCAGCATCCAGGTACTGACCCAGTGCCGTCCCGAGCTGATCGAGCGCACCTTCAAGGCGCTCGAAGGGGCGCCGCGCGCGATCGTCCACATCTACAACTCGACGTCGATCCTGCAGCGCCGCGTGGTGTTCCGCGAGGAGCGCATCGGCATCACGAAGATCGCTTCGCAGGCGGCCGAGCTGGTCGTCGACTACGCGGCGAAGCAGCCGGACACCGACTTCCGCTTCCAGTACTCGCCGGAGTCCTACACCGGCACCGAGCTGTCCTACGCGCTCGAGGTCTGCAACACGGTCACCGGGATCTGGCAGCCGACGCCGGAGAAGCCGGTCATCCTGAACCTGCCCGCCACCGTCGAGATGGCTTCGCCGAACATCTACGCCGACTCGATCGAGTGGATGCACCGCAACCTGGAGCGCCGTGATTCGGTGATCCTGTCGCTGCACCCGCACAACGACCGCGGCACCGGCATCGCCGCCGCCGAACTGGGCTTCCAGGCCGGCGCGGACCGGATCGAAGGCTGCCTGTTCGGTAACGGCGAGCGCACCGGCAACGTCGACCTGGTCGCGCTGGGCATGAACCTCTACAGCCAGGGCGTCGACCCGCAGATCGACTTCTCCGACATGGACGAGATCAAGCGGACCGTCGAATACTGCAACCAGCTGCCGGTGCACGAACGCAGCCCGTGGGCGGGCGACCTGGTGTTCACCGCGTTCTCCGGCAGCCACCAGGACGCGATCAACAAGGGTCTCGACGCGATGAAGGCCGCCGCCGACAAGGCGGGGACGCCGGTCGACGAACACCCGTGGGAGGTCCCGTACCTGCCGATCGACCCGAAGGACATCGGCCGCAACTACGAGGCCGTGATCCGGGTGAACTCGCAGTCCGGCAAGGGCGGCGTCGCCTACATCATGAAGGCCGAGCACCAGCTCGACCTGCCGCGGCGCCTGCAGATCGAGTTCTCGAAGGTCGTCCAGCGCCACACCGACACCGAGGGCGGCGAGGTCGACCCGACCACGATGTGGAACGCGTTCTCGGCCGAGTACCTGGAGCTGAAGACGCCGCTGGAGCTGGTGCGCCAGCACGTCAGGGACAACGGCGACGGCGAGTACGACATCACCGCCACCGTGCGGGTCGAGGGTGACGAGCACGAGGTCACCGGTCGCGGGAACGGGCCGATCGCGGCCTTCTTCGACTCGCTGTCGACGGTCGGGTTCGACCTGCGGCTGCTGGACTACAGCGAGCACACGCTCTCGCCGGGCGACGACGCTCGGGCGGCGTCGTACATCGAGTGCGCGATCTCCGACCGGGTGTACTGGGGCATCGGGATCGACCCGTCGATCGTGACCGCCTCGCTGCGGGCCGTCGTCTCGGCGGTGAACCGGGCGAACCGCTAGCGCTCAGCCGAAGGGGCCTTTCACCGCATGCGATGCGGTGAAGGGCCCTTTCGCTGCATGCGATGCGGGGAAGGGCCCCTTCAGCCGCTCCTACAGAGCCTTCACCGCGGCCAGGATGTCGGCCGGGGCGGTGCGGGTGGTGTAGTCCGGGTGGACGTCGATGAACCGGATGACGCCTTCGCGGTCCACGACCAGGACGGTCGGATACGGCAGCTCCCACTCCGCCGCCCCGTTGATCTTCTCGACGTCGCCGATGAGCGTGTCGAAAGCCGGCTTCGTCTCCGGGGCCAGCCGGAACGTGATGCCGAGCGCGCGCCCGAGTTCGTTGTCCACATCGGACAGAACGGTGAACTCGAGATCCTTCGTGGACAACGAGTCGTCCGGGAGCTGCGGGCTGACCGCGATCAGCTTCACCCCCAGGCTCTCCAGCTCCGGCAAGACTTCCTGCTGATACGTGCGCAGCGCCAGATTGCAGTACGGGCACCACGCGCCGCGGTAGAACACCACGACGGCCGGTCCGTCCTTGACCGGCACCCTGCCGCCGCTCGCGTCCGGCAGCGTGAGATCCGGCATCGCCGTCCCCGGCTTCGCGGCCGTCTCCGCGACCATCCCGACGAACGTCGCGTGGTCGGCCTTGAGCACCTCGGCGATCTCGGCCGGAACCTGGCTCGCGACGGAGCCTCGCAGCGCGGCGAGGTCGGTGTTGAGATCCCCCATCATCAGCTCCTTGCGTTGTACTGATCGGTACAGTGCAGCCGACTGTACTATCCGGTACATGGATGGTCAACCGGCGAAAACACCTCGTGGACGGCTGACGCGGGACGCGATCGTCGACGCGGCGGCGGAGCTGATGTACGTCAACGGCGTCGCCGGGACGAGCGTCGACAAGGTGCTCGCGGCGAGCGGGGCCGGGAAATCGCAGATGTACCACTACTTCAAGAACAAGGAACAGCTCGTCGAAGCGGTCATCGCGCGCTTCCTGGAGAACATCCTCGGCAACCAGCCGACGATCTTCGCGCTGCACAGCTGGGCCGATTTCGAGCAGTGGTCACAGGAGATCCTCGCCATCCAGACCACCCCCAAGGGGCCGATCGCCTGCCCGCTCGGCAACCTCGCCGGCGAACTCGGGGACGATCCGAAGATCGCGCCGCTGCTGGACAAGGCGTACCGCGAATGGGAGTCACATCTCGAAAGCGGCCTGAAATCCTTGCGGGCTCAGGGAAAACTCGCCGAAGACGCCGACCCGGCGAGACTCGCCCAGACAGCGATGGCGTGCGTCCAGGGCGGGCTGCTGATGGCCCACCTGCGCCACGACGTCACCCCGATCGAGGACGCGCTCAAGCTCGCGCTGGACCACCTGCGGAGTCACGCTCGCCCGTGAGCGCGGCGACCTCGTCCGCGAGCGCGTCGAGAATCTTCGCCACGGCGGGCCGCGAAGACGCGCCGAGCCGGCAGACAGCCTCCACATGCCGCGCCGCCTTGATCCCGGCCAGCGGACGGCAGACCAGGCCGCTGCCCCGCCGGGTGTCCATGGTGTACCGGGGCAGCAGCGCGATGCCGTGTCCGGCGGCGACGAGCCGTTCGGTGATGCGGAAGTCGTTGATGCGCTGGACGACCTGCGGGCGGACGCCGGTGCGGATGATCAGCGACTGGAGGATGTCGTCCACCGGGAACCCGGCGTTGACGCTGATCCAGCGTTCGTCGGCCAGTTCGGCGAGTTCGATGCGGCGCCGTTTGGCCAGCCGATGCCCGACAGGGAGCGCGACGTCGAGCGGTTCGCGCAGCAGGTGCCTCGTCTCCAGCCGTTCCGAGCCGAGCGACGGCGCGTGCTCGTCCCGGTGCGCCACCACGATGTCGTAATCCGCGACGAGCCCGGGGACCTCCGGCGGCGTCATGTCGACGTCACGCACGATGACGTCCAGCCCTTCGAATTCCGCCGTCCGGCGCAGCAGGCCGGGGAGCAGCATCAGCCCGGCCGACTGGAAGATCGCCACCCGGACCCGGCCGCGCGGGGCCCGGCGGTAAGTGTCCAATTCGGACTCCGCGCGGTCGAGCGCGGCGAGCACGTCGTCCGCGCGGGCGACCAGCGCGCGGCCGGCGTCGGTCAGCCGGAGGCCACGGCCCGCCGGTTCCGTCAGCGCGAGCCCGACGTCGCTCTGCAGGGCGCGGAGTTGCTGGGAGACCGCGGACGGCGTGCAGTGCAGCGCCTTCGCGGCCGCCGTCACGCTGCCGCGGTCGGCGAACTCCCGCAGGGTCCGCAACCGGCCGATGTCCATCCCGCCAGCATATGTGAAGCGAAACTGAACGGTCACTGAAAATATTAGCGCTTGTCCTTCACGATATGCCCCCGTAAGAGTGAAGGCATGCCCGCTCGCGACCGTTTGCTCGCCCTGCTCGTCGTCGTCCTCTGGGGCTGCAACTTCCTCGCCATCCACGCCACCCTCGGGCAGTTCCCTCCCGTCTTCGCCGGCGGGCTGCGCTTCGCGGTCATCGCGATCCCGACCATCCTGTTCGTGCCGTGGCCGAAGGTGAAGATCCGCCACCTGCTCGGCTACGGGCTCGGCTTCGGCACCGGTCAGTTCGCGTTCCTCTTCATCGCGATGGACACCGGCATGCCGACCGGCCTCGCGTCGCTGGTGCTGCAGGCTTCGGCCCCGTTCACCGTCCTGCTCGGCGCCGTCTTCCTGCGGGAACGTGTCTCCGGACGGCAGCTGGCCGGGATCTTGCTCGCCGTCGCCGGGATGGCGACGATCGCCTGGCAGCAGGCCGGGAACGCCGCCCTGCTGCCGGTGATCCTGACCCTGCTCGGCGCGCTGAGCTGGGCCTTCGGGAACTTGAGCACGCGGCAAGCGGCACCGGACAACCCGCTCAACTTCGTCCTCTGGATGTCCGTGGTGCCGCCGCTGCCGATGTTCGCGCTGTCGCTGGTGATGGAAGGCCCGGCGGAGATCGGCCACTCGCTGAGCACGCTCGGCACCCCCACCGGGCTGATCGGCCTCGGTGGTCTCGCTTACGTCGTGGTGTTCGGCACGATCATCGGCTCCGGGATCTGGACGTCGCTGATGCGCCGCAACCCGGCGGGCGTGGTCGCGCCGTTCTCCCTGCTGGTGCCGGTGGTCGGGCTGTCTATGGCGTTCCTCGTGCTCGACGAACGGCCGACGCTGCTCGAAGTCGTCGCGGCGGCCGTCGTCATCGGCGGGGTGCTGTTCGGTTCGACCAAGCGCCGCGCGCGCGAGCCGGACTTCCTCGCCGAAGCCGAAACGCCTCAGCCCACTGGCGTGCGGTGAGCCTCTTGGGCAGCGCGCCCGACGCGATTTCCCTGCCGTTCCCGGTGAACACCCGCCGTACGAAGTCCTGGTAGCGCGCACGATCCGCGTCGTCGACGAGCGGACGCTCGCGGCGGGTCATGGTCAGCAGGCCGCCGTCGACGCCGGGCCGGGGACGGAACGCCGCCGCGGGGACCCGTCCGGCCAGCCGGAAGTCGAACCACGGCCACCACTGCGCGGTCATCATGGTCGCGCCGCCGACCCCCGCCCGGCGGCGCGCCACCTCCCACTGCACGAGCAGCACGGCGTCGGTCCAGCCAGGCGCGGCGAGGACGTGACGAAGCGTCGTGGTGGTCAGATGGAACGGCAGGTTGCCGACCAGGACGTAAGACGTCTTCGGCAGGGGAAACCGCAGGAAGTCCGCGATGACGATCTCCGTGGACGGCCGGACGCGTCCCGCCAGCCGGGCGGCACGGCGGGCGTCGATTTCGACGCCCGTCAGCGGCCTGCCGAGCCGTTCCAGCGGCAGGGTGAGCGCGCCGTCGCCGGTGCCGAATTCGATGATCGGCCCGTCGGTTCCGGCGACGAGCTTCACGACGGTTTCGACGGTGTTCAGGTCGATGAGGAAGTTCTGGCCGAGCTCATGACGGCCAGGACGATGTGTGCGCAAGGGATCTCCGCGGCTTCGAGGTGAGCCGGGCAGCCTGGAGCAGGCCCGGCGATGACTCGCTCGGGCGGCGGTTCCTTGCTGGACGCGTGGATCCGCCGCTAGGCGCGGCGGGTCCTGGTGAAGGCGGAAGCACACATGGCGGCGAAGCTACCTGGGCGGGAGTGCTTCCGCCAGCGGTTTTCTACGCACCGATCCGGCTGGTGCCGAGGTGTTCGACCGGCCCGGACAGCGCGCCCTTCACCCGGCGGGTGACGTCGTCGGTGAGCACCTCGGTCTCGCCCTTTTCGAGGCCGTCGACGACCTGGCGGGCGACGTCGCGCGGGTCGTTCTTCTCGACCTCGAGGCCCTGGGTCATGTCGGTGTCGGTGTAGCCGAGGTGGACGCCGACGACCTGCGTGCCCTGCTCGGCGAACTCGATCCGGAGCGAGTTGGTGATCGACCAGAACGCGGCTTTCGACGCGCCGTACGAACCCGAACCGGCGGCCCACGACAGGACGGAGTGGACGTTGACCAGCGCGCCACCGTCCTTGAGCTGCGGCGCAAACGCTTGCGCGATGCGCAGCGCGCCGAAGACGTTCGTCTCGAAGACCGGACGGTGCGCGTCGACGTGTTCGGTCAGCAGCGAGCCGAGGCCGAGGACGCCGGCGTTGTTGAAGACGATCGTGGCGTCGCCCGCCTTCTCGGTCAGCGCGCGGACGGACTCCGCGTCGGTGACGTCGAGCGGGAGCGGGACGATCCGCGGATCGGTCTCCTCGCGCGGCGTCCTGGCGGTCGCGTAGACCTTGGCGGCGCCGCGGTCGAGCAGTTCGGTGACGAACGCCTTGCCGAGCCCGCGCTGCCCGCCGGTGACCAGGACGACGGCACCCTCGATGGAGGTCATGACTTGCTCCCTTGACAGAAGTGTTCGGCTTTTGCTTCTGTCGTCAGCATGGGGGCGCGCACCGACAGAGTCAAGTACGCTTGACCTATGTCATGGACCGCGACGGACCGGTACCGGTTGCGCACCGCCCCCTCGGGGCTGGCGCTCGTTCAGGACTTCCTCAACACGAAGGCGATCAAGACGCACGGCCTCGACCTGCTGGGCGACGCCGACTTGGCGCGGCCCTGGGTCGGCGAAGCGCTGGCGGAATGGTCGCGGACCCGGGACGCCGACGTGCCCGAGATCACGCTGGACTCAGGCGACCTTCGCGCGCTTCGAGACCTGCGAAAGTCGTTTGTTTCGCTCTTGGACGGCGACGACGCGGCCGTCGAGAAGCCGATCAAGGCGGACCTGGCGCTGAGGGACGGCGTCGTCCGGCTGTTCCCGTCCGGCACCGGACGGCACTGGCTCGCGTCGGCACTGTGGACGGAGACGCTGCTCGCGCAGCAGTCCGGGATCTGGCCGCGACTGAAACTGTGCCGCCTCGACGGCTGCCGTTCGGCCTTCTACGACGTCTCGCGCAACAACAGCGGGGTCTGGCACGACGTGAAGACCTGCGGGAACGTCGCGAACCTGCGGGCGTCGCGGGAGCGGAAGAAAGCGCTCAGCTGAACGAAGACAGCGCCGACGGGATCGGGATGTCGCCGCCGATGACGTCGAACCCCTGGTTCTCGGCCAACGATTCCTCGAGGGTCGCGACCATGACAGCGGCGACGTCGGCGCGGGAAACCCGGCCCGGTTCGAGGTGACCGGCGATCTTGACGTGCCCGGTGGGCGGATCGTCGGTGAGCGTGCCGGGACGGACGATCGTCCAGTTCAGGCTGGAGCGGCGGAGGATGCTGTCGGAGATCTGCTTCGCCATCAGGATCGAGCGCACCAGGCGATCGCCCTGATCCGGCGAATCCGCGAACTGCGCGGAAAGCTGGACGAAGCGCGCGACGCCCGCCTTCTCCGCCGCGCGGATCGCGGTGATCACGCCGTCGCGGTCGACCAGGTCGACCGAAGCCTGATCCGGATCGGGCGCGCCGATCGCGCTGATCACCACCTCGGAACCGGCGAGGGCCTCGACGAGGTCGTCCGCGTCGGCGGTGACGTCCGCGACCACGGTTTCGGCGCCGAGCCCGGCGACCTCCTCGGCCCGGCGACGGCTGCGCAAGCCCGCCCGCACCTGATGTCCCCGCCCCCGCAGAAGCCGGACCACGTGAATCCCCGTCCGCCCCGACGCACCCAGCACTGTGACCCGCATGACACCGAGTCTGCCTGATGGCGGCGGCCCGTGCCTGGTCACGCGAGGGTCGTGCGTGGCGGCCCCCCGTGCAAGGAAAGGCCCGTTACTTGCAAAATTTGCAAGTAACGGGCCTTTCCTGGCATTCGGTGACCCGAAGACCTACAGGATCTCGGCCGCCGAGCCGACGTCCGGCAGACCGCCGATGTCGGGGTTCAGGTCCCCGGACTCGACGAGTTCCGCCTTGACCTCGTGCGGCCGGATCCGGCCGTCACGGATGTCCTCCGCGTAGTGGCAGGCCACCCGGTGCCCGGCGCCGATCTCCCGCAGCTGCGGGCGGTCGGTGTCGCACAGGCTCTGCTGCTTCCACGGGCACCGCGTGTGGAACCGGCACCCGGACGGCGGCCGCGCCGGCGAGGGCAGGTCGCCCGCGAGCAGGATCTGCTCCCGGTTGTCCTCCACCTCCGGGTCCGGCACGGGGATCGCCGAGAGCAGCGCCCGCGTGTACGGGTGCAGCGGGTTCTCGTACAGCGCGTCCGCGTCGGCCTCTTCGACCAGCGAGCCGAGGTACATCACGCCGATGCGGTCGGAGATGTGCCGCACCACCGCGAGGTCGTGCGCGATCACCAGGTAGGTGAGCCCGAGCTTCTGCTGCAGGTCTTCCAGGAGGTTGATCACCTGCGCCTGCACCGAGACGTCCAGCGCGGACACCGGTTCGTCGGCGACGATCAGGTCCGGCTCGACGGCGAGCGCCCGCGCGATGCCGATGCGCTGGCGCTGGCCGCCGGAGAACTCGTGCGGGTACTTCCGCAGCGAGGACTCGGGAAGCCCGACGGCGGACAGGAGTTCGCGCAGCCGCTTGGCCGTCGCTTCCTTGTCCTTGTCGAGGCCGTGCGCCTTCATGCCTTCCCGCAGAATGGATTCCACCGACTGCCGGGGGTCCAAAGAGGACATCGGGTCCTGGAACACCATCTGCATCCGGCGGCGGGCCTTGCGCAGCGCCTCGCCCTTGAGCCCGGCGACGTCCGTCCCGTCGAAGACGACGTTGCCGTTCGTCAGCTCGGTCAGCCGGAGGATCGCCCTGCCCAAAGTGGACTTGCCACAGCCGGATTCGCCGACCAGGCCGTAGGTTTCACCCTTGCGGATGGCCAGGTCGACGCCGTCGACGGCGTACACGTGCCCGACCGTCTTGTCGACGACGATGCCGCGCTTGATCGGGAAGTGCACCTTGAGGTCGTTGACCTCGAGCAGCACTTCCTGCTGCGGAACCACTGAGGTCATCGTGCCCCTCCTCGTGCGGCCACGGCCGGGATCACCGGGTTGTGGCAGCGCAGCAGCCCACCGCGATCGGGGGTCAGCTGCGGTGAAACCTCCCGGCACACGCCGAGAGCGTTCGGGCAGCGGGGCGCGAAGGCGCAACCGCCGGCCCACGGGATGTTGTCGGAGACGGATCCCTTGATGGGAATCAGTTTCTCGCCGCGGCCCGCGTCGAGACGCGGGATCGAGGCGAGCAGGCCGTGCGTGTACGGATGCCGCGGCTCGGCGAACAGCGCGTGCCGTTCGGCGCGCTCGACGATCTTGCCGCCGTAGAGCACGTTGACCTCGTCGCAGAGACCGGCGACGACACCGAGGTCGTGCGTGATCATGACCAGCGCGGTTCCGGTGTCCTGCACCAGTTCCCGCAGCAGCGCGAGGATCTGCGCCTGGATCGTCACGTCGAGCGCGGTGGTCGGCTCGTCGGCGATGAGCAGCCGCGGACGGCACGCCAGCGCGATCGCGATCAGCGCGCGCTGCCGCATGCCACCGGAAAGCTGGTGCGGGTACTCGGAAAGCCGCCGCGACGGGTCGGGGATGCCGACCTTGTCCAGCAGTTCCGCCGCTTCCACCGACGCCACCTTGCGCGACATCCCGCGGTGCCGCTCCAGCACCTCGGTGATCTGCAGGCCGATCGGGATGACCGGGTTCAGCGAGGACAGCGGGTCCTGGAAGACCATGCCGAGGTCACGACCCCGGCGGTCCCGCATTTCCTTGTCCGACAGGCGAAGCAGATCCGTGCCTTCGAACGACACCGAACCGCTGACGTGGTTGCCGCGCTTCGCGAGCAGCCGCATGATCGCCAGTGACGTCACGGACTTGCCGCAGCCGGACTCGCCGACGAGGCCGACGGTCTGGCCGGGTTCGACGTCGAAACTGACCTCGTCCACCGCGGTGAACGGCTTCTCACCGCGCCGCTGGAAAACGACCTTGAGGTCGCGTACTTCGAGGAGTGCCATCAGAAATCACCGCCTGTTCTTCGGATCGAGGGCTTCCCGCAAGGACTCGCCGAGCAGCGTGAACCCGAGCGCGACGATGATGATCGCGATGGCCGGGTAGTACGCGAGCTCGGGGCGGATGTCGAGGAACTGCCGAGCGCTGCGGCTCAGCATGATGCCCCATTCCGCCCGGTTCGGGTCCGGGTCGCCGAGACCGAGGAACGACAGCGCGGCCGCCTCGAGGATCGCGGTCGCCAGGGTCAGCGTGGCCTGCACGATGACCGGGCCGAGCGAGTTCGGCAGCATGTGCCGCAACACGATCGAACCGCGTTTGACGCCGAGCGACGTCGCCGCGAGCACGTGGTCGCTGTGTCTTTGCGCGAGCATCGAACCGCGCAGCAACCGCGCGAAGATCGGCACGCCGACCATCGACACCGCCACGATCACGGTCCACTGACTCGGCTTCTGGAACAGCGCGGCGACCGAGATCGCCAGCAGCAGCGAAGGCACCGACAGCATGACGTCGACCAGGCGCATCAGCACCGTGTCGACCCAGCCGCCGAACGCACCGGCGAGACCGCCGATGATCATGCCGACCACGACGCCGATGATCGTGGCGAGCACACCGACGAGCAGGGTGTTCTGGGCACCGACCAGCAGACGCGAGAGATAGTCGCGGCCGAAGTCGTCGACACCGAGCGGGAAGCCGGCCTGCGCGCCCGGGATGATTCCCTGGCCGAGGATGACCTCGCTCTGCAGGTACCGCTCGTAGGGGTCCTTCGGCGCGATGAACGGCGCCAGGATCGCCACCAGGATGAACAGGCCGGTGATCACGGCGCCGGTGATGGCCACCGGGCTCCGCAGCATCCGGCGCAGCGCCTCACCGCCGAGGCTGCGCCCCTTCGCCGACGACTCGGCGAGCCTGTCGATGGGCTCTTTCTTCTTGTTCAGCAATGTGTTCATCGGACACGCACCCTCGGGTCGATGAGCCCGTACGAGACGTCGACCAACATGTTCACCAGCACGTAGACCAGCGCGCCGAACAGCAGCAGCGCCTGCAGACGCGGGTAGTCACGCCGCTCGATGCCTTCGGCGAGCAGGAAGCCGAGGCCGCGGAAGTTGAACACCCGCTCGGTCAGCACGGCGCCACCGAGCAGCGCGCCGGTCTGGAGGCCGATGACGGTGACCACCGGCAGCAGACCGTTGCGGAGCACGTGACGGCGCCGGACGACCGGCTGGGTCAGGCCCTTCGAGTTGGCCGTGCGGATGAAGTCCTCGTTGAGCACGTCCAGCACCGACGCGCGGGTGATCCGGACGATCACCGCGAGCGGGATGGTGGCGAGCGCGAACGCGGGAAGGATCAAGTGGGTGATCGCGTCCCAGGCGGCGTCCCATTCCTGGGTGATGATGCCGTCGAAGACCGCGAAGCCGGTGACCGTGGTGGCGTCGAGCCCGGCCATCTGGCGGCCCTGCGACGGAAGTCCCAGCGGGGCGGCGAGTACGTCCTGCATCATGTAACCGAGGAAGAACACCGGCACGGCGACGCCGACCAGCGAAAGCACGATGATGACGTTGTCGACGGCCCCGCCGCGGAACCGGGCGGCCAGGTAACCGAACGGGATACCGAGGCCCACCGCGATCAGCATCGCGCAGAAGCCGAGTTCGAGAGTGGCGGGAAGGAAGTTCCCGATCTCCGACATGACCGGCTGGGCGGAGACCAGCGAGTTGCCGAAGTCGCCGGTGATGGCCCGGCCGAGGAATTTGAAGTACTGGACGAAGATCGGATCGTCGAGGCCGAGAATCCGGTTGAGGTCGGCGATCTTCTCCGGGGTCGCCTTGTCACCCAGGAGGGCGCCGGCGGGACCACCGGGCAGTGACCGGAGCCAGGCGAAGATCAAAATGGACAGGATCAAGAGCGTCGGTATCGCTTGTAGCAGCCGACGCACGAGAAAACGGAGCACGTGCGTTCCTTTGTTGCCAGCCCGGGAATGGGCCGAAGGGGGCGGGTGCGGTAGCACCCACCCCCTGCGACTCAGTGGTGGTGGATCAGTTGACCGTGACGGTGTAGAAGCGCTCGTCGGTCAGCGGGCTGGCGACCAGGCCCTTCACCTTCGGGCCGACGACGATCGCCGGGGGGCCGTAGGAGATGGGGATGGCGGGCAGGTAGTCCATGATCTGCTTGTTGACTTCCTGGTACGCCTTGGTGTGCGCCTCACCGGCGGGGGCGGCGTCCGCGGCGGAGAGGGCGCTGAACAGCTCGGGGTTGGTGAACCCGAACTCCGCCTTCTCGCGGCCGAAGAACGTGCCGACGAAGTTACCGGCGTCGTTGTAGTCACCGGTCCAGCCGAGCAGGTGGACGTCCTGCTTGCCTGCCTTCTGGACGTCGTCCTTGTAACCACCGTTCCACGGCTTGGCGATCGCCTCGACCTTGATGCCGATGGCCTTCATGTCCTCGGACAGCGAGGTGAAGATGTCGGCGGGGTTCGGCATGTACGGCCGGGTGACCTCGGTCGGGTAGTAGAACTTCAGCGTCATGCCCTCGGCGCCGGCTTCCTTGAGAAGCTGCTTGGCGCGCTCGCGGTCGAACGGGTACTTGGTGACGCCGTCGTTGTAGCCGTCGATCGCCTTCGGCACGAACTGGGTCGCGGTCTCGGCGCCCTCGGGGAGCTTCGACTTCACGAACTGGTCGCGGTTGAGGCCGTAGGCCAGCGCCTGCCGGACCTTGAGGTCCTTCAGCTTCGGGTTGTTCTTCTGGTTGATGCCCAGGTACAGGATGTTGAACGACGGGCGGATGAGCACCTGCTCGCCGTCGTTGCGCAGCAGGCCGTAGTCCGCGGGCGACGGGTAGTCGAAGCCCTGGATGTCGCCGGCCTTCAGCGCCTGCTTGCGGGCGTTCTCGTCCGGGATGACCTTGAAGACCAGCTTGTCGAGCTTGGCCGTCTGGGTCGGCGAGTCGGTCGCCTTCGACAGCGTGATCTCACCCTTGGCCTGGTCCCAGCTCTCGAACTTGAACGGGCCGGTGCCGGTCGGGTGCGCCGTGGCGTACTCCGGGTAGGCGAACGAGTCGCCGCTCTGGGTGACGTTGTCGGCGTTGTACTTCTTCAGCGCGTCCGGGCTCTGGATCGACAGCGACGGCAGCGTGAAGGCGGCGGGGAACGCGCCCTTGGCCTTGTTCAGGTTCAGGATCGCGGTCGACTCGTCCTTGGCCTGGCAGTCCTTGAACACCGGGGCGCCGGAAGCGTCACCCTCGTTCTTGGCGAAGCCCTCGAAGACGTCGCCGTAGTAGATCATCTGGCTCTGGGCGGCGGCGCCCTTCATGTTGAACATGCGGTTGAAGTTGAAGCAGACCGCTTCGGCGTTGAACGGGGTGCCGTCGTGGAACTTGACGCCCTTCTTCAGCGAGAAGGTCCAAGTCTTGCCTTCGTTGCTGCCTTCCCACTTCTCCGCAAGGCCGGGCTCGAGATCCGCGGTGCCCGGCTTGTTCATGATCAGCGTGTCCATCATCTGGCGGATGATGCGGAAGGTCTCACCGTCGTCGTTGAAGAGCGGGTCGAAAGTCTTCGGGTTACCGGCGGCGCCGAAGACCATGGTGCCTCCTGAACCACCCCCTGCGCCTTCTTCACGCTTCGAATCGGCACAGGCGGAAATGGAGACCGCGAGTGCGCCGGCAAGCCCGATCAGGGCCACACGGCGTGCTCGGGTCACCCGCAGTTGCTGCATCTGGCACCCCTTGAGGAGAATTTCGGTGTTTTAGTCACCGCCGGCGTCGATCGGAAACTCGAACTCCGCGGACGATCGGTGTGCCCGCCGACACTAGCGGGAACTCGGCCCGCACTTAAGCACGCGAGGTTACGATCGCGCTACACGAAGACCAATACGACCGCAAAGTGTCGGCAATTCCGGACGGAGCGTAATCAATTCAGCACCACTAACGCGCAGAGTGCCGGGTCACTAACACAAATGGGTGTCCGCCACTAGGCTCAATGGTTCACTGACAGAAGTGGACAACCCCCGGCCGGGTAGCGAGATCGCCACTCACGACCATGGCGTGACCACGTGATCCGCCGCGGCCTCGGTCCCGTCGACGGCGAACCAGCCGCGTTCGAACAGCTGCCAGCGCCGCAGCTCCGCCCGCGATGCCTCGCCGTCCCGGCCCGCGCCGCGGTCGAGGAGCTCGGTTTCGCTCCCGCCGTCCAGCCAGACCAGCAGGGACAACGACGGCCGGATCCGCGCCCTGCCACTGGAAACGCCTTCCAGCACCAGGACGTCGGGGACGTCGAGCTCGACTTCTTCACCCGGCAGAGGGACGCCGCTGGACCAGTCCATCCGCCGGTAGCCGCCCGGCTCGCCCGCGCGCAATGGCTCCAGGACACCGGTTTCCAGTCGCGGCCACCACGAAACGGGCTCTTCCCAGGTGGCGAATTCGTCGGTACTGACCAGGGCGGCACGGATTCCGCGGCCGCCGAGGTCCGCGACGATCTTTCCGGCCAGTGTGGACTTCCCGGCTCCGGAAGGCCCGTCGATGGCGAGCACGCGAACGGCGCCCAGCCGGGGCGGGGCCGCCAGGATCGCGTCGATCAGCGTGCGCGTGCGGGGCTCACTTCGGGGAGCCCTTTGACGTTGTCGGGCGTCGCCGTCCTGGCTTCGAGCGCGGCGACGCGTTCTTCCAGGTCACGCTGGGCGTCGGCGAGTTCACAGCGGAGCAGCGCGATCTCCTCGACAGAGGTCCGGACCTCTTCTTCGAGATGCCCGACCTCGGTCGACAGGTGCAGCGCGACCAGCGCCAGCACCACACCGGCCAAGAGGAATACGAAGTTCGACGGCGTTTGGACGCCGGTTATGCGGGCCATGAAGTCGGCGGCCTGCGGAACGAGGGCGAGCACCACCACGCCGATGGCGAGGACGAGCCAAACACCCGCGTACTTTTCCCGCAGTTTCCGCCGTCGCATCATCTCGAGGACGACGAACAGCACAAGACAGGCGACAACGATGCTGAGAATGCGCCAGCCAGCCATAATCAGCTCCTTTTACGCCGAATCCGACGAGTCGACGGCGGGGCGGCGGCGCACCAGCGCCAGCAGCAGGGCGAGTCCGGCTCGGCCGAGGTAGACGGCCGATTTCACCGGGGAATGGCTCGGCGTCCCGCCGATCCGTTCCCGCATGATCACCGGGATTTCCTTGATCTTCAGTTCGGCACGGATCGCCATCACCAGCGACTCGACCGTGTCGCCGAGATATTCGGCCGGGTAGTACCCCGCGAACAGTTTGATCGCCTTCGGGCCCATCGCTTTGAACCCGGAGGTCACGTCGGTGAGCCTGGTCTTCCCGAGCCGGGAGAAAACGAGCGAGAGGACGACCATCGCGTATTTCCGCGGGCCGCTCGCCTTGTACGAACCCTTGCCCGCGAACCGCGAACCGATCGCGATGTCCGCGTCGTCGAGCGCGTCGAGCAGGGCGGCGACCTCGTCGGGGTCGTGCTGGCCGTCGGCGTCCACCTGGACGACGACGTCGTAGCCGCGGGCGGCCGCGTACCGGAAGCCGGTGCGCATCGCCCCGCCGACGCCGAGGTTGACCGACAGGCGGGCCACCTCCGCGCCCGCCGCACGGGCGAGCCTGGCCGTGTCGTCGGACGAACCGTCGTCCACCACCAGCACGTCCATGCCCGGCAAGGACTGCTTGACCTGGGAAATGACCGCGCCGACAGTGGCCTGCTCGTTCAAGGCAGGCATCACGATGAGTACGCGACGCGTGGTCACGGACGTACTGGACACTGGATCACTCTATCTTCTTACTGGCCGTGAGCGGTGTCGGACCCGGTGGTGGCGCCGGCGGCGACCACACCTTGCTGACCTTCGATTTCGTAAACCGACGCGTCGGGGTTGTGGAAGACGCGCTTGAAACCCGGAGTGATGTCGAGGCGCTGGAGGCCCACCGCGGACTGCGCGTTGGGGGCCACCTTGCCCTTGCCGACGAGCACGTAGCGCACCTTGAGATCGGTGAGCGCGGCGCGCACGCGCGGATCGCGGTTGATGTCGTTCAGGAACACGCTGAGCCAGCCCGCCTTGGTGGTGAACTCGGCGCCGTAGTTGGTCCACTCGACCGGCTGGGCCCCGGAAAGGGCGTACATCCACACCGAGCCGTCGGCCTTGTCGTTCATGACGCGCTCGCCCGGTACGACGTGCTTCCCGAGCCAGGCGTAGGCCTCTTCCTCGCCCTTGCTGACCGAGGGGCCGTCCGCGCCGTAGTTCAGCGCGAGCCGCGCGGAGTTGCGGCCGATGTAGCCGCCGCGGCTCAGCACCGTGACGACCAGCCCGATCACCAGCGCGCCCGCGATGGCCGCGGTGACCGGGTTCAGGTTCGGCTTCCGCTCGCGGATCTTGTCGGCGAACTTGCCCGACGCGGTGTGCACGAACTCGCCGAACGCGACGGCGCCCGCCAGCGGCACGAGCGCGCCGAGCCGCCAGTGGTCGTTGTAGAACGGCCCGGTCAGGGTGTGGATGAGCGGGGTCTCCAGCGAGATCGTCGCGGCGAACAGGCCGCCGAGGACGACGTACGCGCCGACCATCCAGAGCATCCGCCGGTGCCGGACCAGGAAGAACACCCCGATGATCGCCGGGATGCCGATCCACCACTGCGGGAAGGCCGCCATCGGCGAGAACGTGATGGTCTGCCCGAGCGCGCCGGACACGCTGGTTTCCGACGCCCAGTACGCGCTGGTCACGCCGCCCGCGTTGTAGAGCGCGGGCAGGACCTGCGGCACGCCGAGGATGGCCGCCATCGCGATCGTCGCCACCAGCGAGGCGGCGCTGCGGCGCCAGCCGATCTTCTCGAGGCGGAACAGCACCGCGAGCAGGATCAGCAGGAAATAGACCATGATCACGAAGATCAGGCTGGTGTGCAGGCCTGCCAGCCCGGCGACGCCGACGCCGATCGCGACCGGCCCGGCGATGCCGTGCGGCTTGAGCAGCAGACGGGCGAGCGCGAGCATCGCGGGCACGAGCGCCACGCCCGCGACGTACGGCCACAGCGGGCCGCGCCACAGCGAGTCGTACGGGAACGCGGTGAACCAGGTGGACACGGCCGCGGCGGCGGCGGTCGCGAGGACCGGCATGCGCCAGGCGCGGCACATCGCCGCGACACCGAGTGGAACGGTCAGGACGACCATGAGCGCCGCCAGGTTCAGCGTCGGCATCATCGTCAGGCCGCCCTTGCCGAAGACCAGGGCGAGCAGCGCGTGATAGGTGTCCGGGTAGAAGTAGTCGGTCTGGTTCGGCAGGTTCGCGATGGTGCCGACCGTCGACGCGCGCGCGTCACCGTGCTCGGCGATCCAGCGCACGAGGTTGCCGTGGAACGGGGCGTCCCAGCCCTGCTGGACGTTCTCCAGGGTGTGCGAACCGCGCAGGAAGGTCACCGTGCCGACGCCGAGCCCGACCAGGACACCGGCGCCGATCAGCAGGTGGTCACCCAAAGAACGGCTCGGCGCGTCCTCGTCGTCTTCGTCCCAGTCGGGGTGACGTTTCGCGGTGAAGCGGAGCACGAGGAACGAGAGGCCGAAACCGACGACCGACAGCAGCAGGACCCACAGGCCGACGTTCAGCATGTTCCAGCGGATGCCGAAACCGCCGAGGATCGGGATGCCGATGGCGACGAGGCCGAAGGTCAGCAGCGGGGCCGCGGCGGCGAGGGTCCAGCCGCGCAGCCTGATCGCGGCGCCGAAGACGAGCCCCGGCAGCCAGAACGCCAGCAACACCAAAAGAACGTTCATCGAATTCGCTGTCCAACCCTATTCGGCGTTAAGAAACGCCACCCCGTTCGCGGCGCGCGATGGCGCGGCCACACTATCGAGACGTTTCGGACGGCTGTGCGTTGCCCGTCCCGGGGGTGCCTCTCACCACGAACGCCATGACCACCAGGAGCCCGACCGTCGGACCCGCGGCGAGACCCACGACGGCACGCACGACGGTGTCGCCGGGGAAGAACAGCAGGACCAGCGCGGTCGCGACGACGACGGCGGCCCAGGTGATCAGTACTTTCTTGGCCTTCGCCTGCGCGACCAGGACGGCGGCGAGCAGCTGCATCGTGGCCAGCAGCACCGACGACCAGACCAGCCCGGCCATCCACCAGGCCTCGGGATCGTTCTTGGCGCCGTAGACCAGGCGGACCACCCACGGGCCGATCAGCCAGCCGATCAGCGCGCCGAGGGCCGCGAGCGCGAGCGCGGCCATCGAGCCGAGCGCGAGCAGCCTGCGCAGCCGGTGCTTGCCCTCCTCGGTGCTGGACAGGCGCACCACGGTCGGGACGGCGAGCGCCTGGACCGGCGCCATCAGCGTGAGCGGCGTCCTGGCCACGAACAGGGCGAGGAAGAGCACGCCGAGCTTGTCCTTGTCACCGCCGGGCGCGAGCAGGCTGACCAGCGCCGGGTAGCCGGTGATGACGCTCGCGGTGAGCCCGGCGCCCGCGAGCAGCATGAGCATGTTCGTGACGATCGGCTTCGCGGGCTCGTCGGCGTCGAGTTTGGGGTCGACCAGGCGGGCCGCGCCGCGGGCGAAGAGCAGCCAAGCGAACGAGCCGGTCGCGGCGGCGATGGCGAACCAGTACAGCTGGGTGAGCCCGGCGACCACCAGCGCGCCGACCACGAGGATCCGCACGGCCGCTTCGACGAGGATCAGCCAGGAGTAGGACCGGACGTGGTCCTGGCCGATGAGCAGGCCGCGCGCGGCGAACTGGAAGGCGAACGAAAGGCCGCCCGCCAGCACGATCACGGCGAGCGCGAACTGGCCGCCGTAGACCTTGTCCGTGATCGGCGGGAGCAGGGTGACCAGGCCGACGACCACCACGGCGATCGCGCTGGTGACGAAGGCGAGGACCGCCGGCCGTCCGGCCTTGCGGCCTTCGAGCGCGGCGTGCGCGGACTGGCGCGAGATCTCCTGCTCCAGCGGGGACAGGGCGGCGCCCAGCCCCATCAACATTCCCCAGAAGGAGAGCAGGACAGCGTTGTCGGCCTTGGACAGCGTCCGGCCCCAGACGACGGTCAAGACATAGCCGAGCGCGATCGCGATCAGCAGGTAGACGCCGATCCGCCCGGCGGACTTGCCGGTGTCCTTCGCCAGTTTCTCGCCAGTCACCGCGGTGCTCATTTACGCAGCCGGGCCCGCAGCGCCAGGAAGAGGCCGCGCAGCGCGCCCGCCCCGAATCCGGCGGCGAACACGGGCGTGAGCTGGGCGACCGCCTTGGCCTCGGCCTTGGTCGCGCCGAACTTCGTCACCGCGAAACCGGCGGCTGTCGATCCGACGGCGGCCAGCGTGACGGCGGTCTTCGGGCGCTTCGCGGCGATACCGAGCCCGAGCACGCCGACGGCCATCGCGGCGAACAGGCCGTTGCGCGCGGGCCCGGGCGACGCGAGATACGAATCGACGAACGTGGTGCCGCGGAAATACGACTGCCCGACGAACTTCTTGAACGAATCGCGGCCGTGGTAGGTCGCGGAGAACTCCGGGGCGAGGAAGATACGGTGGCGTTCGGCGATCCAGCGCAGAACACCCGTGTCGTCACTGGCGAAACGGACGTCTTCGAAGAGCGACTCGAACGCGTTGGACGAATCCTCGAGAACGTCCTTCGGCGCTGAAAAGAATCCGGTGCCTTTCGGGAAGACGTCGAACTCTTCGATACCGAACGACATCAACCGCGGGTTCGCGCAATAACGGCGCCACGGGATCTTGACCAGCCCGGCCATGAATCCCGCATACGGATTGTGTTCGGACGCGACGTTGATGTGACCGTTCCACACCGTGCGCTCGGGGTGGTCGACGAGCTGGTCCCGAAGGAAGACGAGCGAGGAGGAATCCACGATCACGCGGCTGTCGAGCAGCAGGATCTGCGTCCCGGACGCCTTCGCGATGCCCGCCCGGCGCGCCTCGAACCGGCCGCTGTTCGGCTGGGTGAGGACGGTGATGCCGTACAGCTCCTGCAGCCGGGCCAGCTTGTCGCCGGTGCCGTCGGTGCTACCGTCGTCGACCACGACGACCTCGACCGGCCAGTTCGCCGCCTGTGCCGACGCGATCAGCGCGCCCACACTGCGGTCGATCCAGTCCTGCTCGTTGTAGACCGGGATCACGACGGACAGGGCCGGGAGGAGCGAATTCGCACTCACCCCGGCGAGGCTACCTTGCGCGGCCCACCAGTATCCTTCGGGCACCGCAGACCCCGACAGAATGGCTCTTCCGGTGATTTCCTTCATTCTCGGCACCACGGCGGAACTGATCAAAATCGCGCCGGTCTACCACGGCATCCTCGAACGCGGGGTCCGGCCGAAGATCTGGTTCACCGCTCAGCACGTCGACGAGGTCTCGGACGTTCTCGCCGACCTGAACCTCCCGGAGCCCGACGTCTGGCTGGTCCCGAAGGAGAAGGCGCACAACCTGGAGTCGCCCGCGCAGGTGCCGGGCTGGGCCGCGCAGGTGCTGCGCACCGCGTGGAGCCGCCGCGCCGAGCTGAAGGCCGCGCTGGTCGAGGACGGCCGTCCCCCGCTCGTGCTGGTGCACGGCGACACCTTCACCACGCCGTACGGCTCGCTCATCGGGAAGCGGATCCTCAAGTCGCGGGTCGGGCACGTCGAGGCGGGCGCGCGGTCGGGCAGCATCATGTCGCCGCTGCCGGAGGAGCTGAACCGGAAGATCGCCGCGAAGATCGTCGACATGCACTTCGCGCCGAGCGCGCGTGAGGTGAACAACCTCCGCAACGCCCGCGGCGTCGTCGTCGACACCGAGGCGAACACCGCGATCGACGCGATGCGGCTGGCCATCAACGGGCCGCTCGACCTCGAAGGGCTGCCGGAGAAGTTCGGCCTCGCCACCCTGCACCGCTTCGAGCTGGTCTCGCGCGCGGACAAGTACCGCGAGGCGCTGGAGATCCTGCGCGAGCAGAGCAAGCAGATGCCGATCCTCTACATGGCGGGCGCGCCCGAGCGCGAAAAGATCCGCGCGCTGGGCCTGGCGAACCTCTTCGACGAGAAGAACTTCATCATCCAGCCGAAGATGCGGTACCTGAAGTTCCTGCCGCTGGTCGCGCGCGCCGAGTACGTCGTCACCGACTCGGGCGGCCTTTCGGCCGAGTGCTACTACCTCGGCCTGCCGTGCGCCGTGCACCGCGAGCGCACCGAGACGCCGCAGCACCTCGGCGAGACCGTCGTGCTGACCGAGATGCGCGGGGACAAGCTGCAGAACTTCCTCGACACCTACCAGAACCGCCGCGGTGAGTCCTGGGTCGAGAAGTTCCACCCGTCGGAGATCATCGTCGACACGCTGGCGCGCCTCGGCTACTGCTGACGCCTTCGCTTTTCGCGCTCCGCGCGCGCTATGAAAGGCCCGTTACTTGCAAAATTTGCGAGTAACGGGCCTTTCATAGCATCCGGAACCTAGAGCGCCCGCCGCCCCGAAAGCGCGCGGCCCAGCGTCAGCTCGTCCGCGAACTCCAGGTCACCGCCCATCGGCAGGCCCGAAGCGAGCCGGGTCACCGACAGGCCGGGGAAGTCGCGGAGCATCCGCACGAGGTACGTCGCGGTCGCCTCGCCTTCGGTGTTCGGGTCGGTCGCGATGATGATCTCGCTGATCTCCGCGCCACCGATCCGCGCGAGCAGCTCACGCATGCGCAGCTGCTCCGGCCCGATGCCGGACAACGGGTCCAGTGCGCCGCCGAGTACGTGGTAGCGGCCCTTGAACTCGCGCGTCCGTTCGACGGCGAGCACGTCCTTCGGCTCCTCGACCACGCAGATGACCGTGAGGTCGCGGCGGGTGTCGCGGCAGATCCGGCAGGTCTCCTGTTCCGAGACGTTGCCGCAGATCTCGCAGAACTGCACGCCTTCCTTGACCTTGCCGAGCACTTCCTGCAACCGCGCGATGTCCGCGGGATCGGCCGCCAGCAGGTGGAAGGCGATCCGCTGCGCGCTTTTGGGACCGACGCCGGGCAGTCGCCCGAGCTCGTCGATCAGATCCTGGACGACACCCTCGTACAAGCTAGCCGCCGAGCCCGGGGAAGCCGCCGAGGTCCGGCATCCCGCCGCCGAGGCCGCCGGCGAGCGGGCCGAGCTTCTGTTCCGTGAGCTTCTGCGCGTTGGCCGAGGCGTCCCGCACGGCCGCGACGACCAGGTCGGACAGGGTCTCGACGTCGTCGGGGTCGACCACCTTGGGATCGATGGCCAACGACTTGAGCTGGCTGTCGCCGGACACGGTCGCGGTGACGAGGCCGCCACCGGAGGTGCCGGTCACCTCCGTGTTGGCCAGCTCTTCCTGGGCCTCGACCAGCTTCTGCTGCATCTGCTGGGCCTGCTGCATGATCTGCGACAGGTCGAAGCCGCCACCGGGTTGCACCATGATCCGATCGGTCCTCTCCTGGAAAATCCTGTGCCGCCTACCAGCCTAGCCGTCACTCGTGTGGCACCGTTGGCGCCGTGCGACGACGGATGGGTCTTGTGGTGGCGATCGGATTGGCGCTGTTCACGGCGTGCGGCGTGGAGACCCCCGCGGCACCGCCGCCGACTCCGGCCGCCCCGGGGACGACGACCGTCCTCACCACCCTCCCGCAGCCGAGTTCCGCGCCGAGCGTGCCGCCTTCGAGCGCGCCCCAGCCGCCTCCCGCCACGTCGCAGCCGAAGACGGGCAAGGTCGTCGTGCTGGATCCCGGTCACAACGGCGGCAACTCCGGCAGGCCCGGTGAGATCAACAAGCAGGTCCCGGCCGGGCGCGGCAAGACGAAACCGTGCAACACCACCGGAACGTCGACGAATTCCGGCTATTCCGAGCACGCGTTCACCTGGGACGTCTCGCAGCGGATCTCGGAAGCCTTGAGCGCCAAGGGGATCCGGGTCATCCTCACCCGGCAGAACGACACCGGCGTCGGGCCGTGCGTCAACGAGCGTGCCGCGATCGGGAACGACTCCGGGGCGGACGCGGTCGTGTCGATCCACGCCGACGGCTCGAATTCCGCGGGCGCGCACGGCTTCCACGTCGCGTATTCGGCCCCGCCCCTGAACGCCCAGCAGGGCGAGCCCTCGACGAGACTCGCGACGGCGTTGCGAGACGGCATCCGCGCCGGCGGCTTCCCGACGTCGACCTACCTGGGCACGAACGGCCTCGCGCCGCGCGCCGACCTCGGTGGGCTCAACCTCTCGACCCGGCCCGTCGCGCTCGTCGAATGCGGGAACATGCGCAACGCCGCCGAGGCCGCGACGATGTCGAGCGAAGAAGGCCGCCAGCAGTATGCCGCCGTCATCGCGAAGGCCATCGCGGACTACCTCGCGGGCTGACCCCTCGCGTTTAGTCCTCTGGTTGCGGTCCTTGCACGCGCAACTACCGCATGCAGAGGACTAGTTGCGCTCTTCGAGCGGGCGCGCGTTGAGGTGGTCGGTGAGCAGCTTCCTGGCGATCTCTTCCGGGTCCTTGTCGGGCGGGAGCGGAGGAGGAGGCGGCGCGGGGCTCGCGTCCTCGGAGTAGAGCTCTTCGTCGTCCTCGACCGGCTCGGGCGGGAGCGGGATGTCCGGCTCGGTTGTCGCCACCTTCGGCCGCTGGGGCTCCGGCTTCGGCGGCGGAGGCGCCGGAGCGGCACCGGGCGCCTCGGCGGACCGGCGGGTGAAGGACCGCTCGGGCCCGGACGGCGGCGCCGCCGCAGCGGCCTTGGGAGCCGAGGCCTGCCGGGCCTGTGCGGCGCCGTGGACGCACCGCACCTGCCAGTCGCCGCCGAAGACCTCCTTGAACGCGGCCGCGATGCGCTCCGCGTTGTGCGGCTCGGAAAGCCGCCGCGCCAGGGGTTCGGCGTTGTGCGTGAGCGTGACGGCGTTGCCCTCGACGTTCGCCACACTGGCCTGCGTCAGCATCGACGCCGTCACGGTGCCGCCGGGGGCCTTGCGGATCGCGGTCAGCACGTTCGGCCAGCGGCCGCGGATCCCTTCCGTGTCCGTCCCGCCCGCCGACGGCGACGACACTGCCGCCGCCGCAGGCGCGGGCGCGGCAGGAGGCGGAGTGGGCGCGGAAGGTCGCTGCGGGGCAGGGCGTTCGGCGGCCGGCTCGGGACGCGCGACGGGCTGAGGCGCCGGTGCGGGTTGCCGGGCGGGCTCGGGCTGCTGGGCGGGAGCGGCGGACCGTTGCGACGGCCGCTGGAACTCGCGCACGGGCTCACCCGCGGGAGCCGCGGGAGCCGGTGCCGGAGCGGATTGCGCGACCGGCGCGGACTGAGCGACCGGCGCGGCAGGCGCGGCTTGGACGGCACCTGCGACGGGGGCCGGTGCCGAAGCGGCGCGGCGCTCGAGTCGTTCGAGGCGGGCGAGCAGCGCGTCGGTGCCCTCGGCGACCGACGGCAGCAACATCCGCGCCGTCAGCAGTTCCAGCACCAGCCGCGGCGAGGTCGCGCCCCGCATCTCCAGGAGTCCACTGTGGACGATGTCGGCGTAGCGCGAGAGCGTGGCGGGCTCCAGTTTGCCCGCCTGCTCCTTCATTTTCTTGAGCTCGTCGTCCGGCGCGGAGACCAGTCCGCGCTCACCCGCGTCCGGCACCGAACGCAGCATCACCAGGTCGCGCAGGCGGTCGAGCAGGTCGGTGGCGAACCGGCGCGGGTCGTGCCCGGCCTCGGCGAGGCTCTCGACGGTGCCGAACACCGCGGACGCGTCGTCCGCGGCCAGCGCGTCGACCATGCCGTCGATGAGCGCGACGTCGGTGACGCCGAGCAGGGACACCGCACGCGGGTAGTCGACGCCATCCGGCCCGGCGCCCGCGAGCAACTGGTCCAGCACCGACTGCGTGTCCCGCGCGGAACCACCGCCCGCGCGGATGACCAGTGGGTACACCGCGGGCTCGACCTGCGCGCCCTCGGCGGCGACGTTGCGTTCGAGCAGTTCCCGCATCGACTTGGGCGGGATCAGGCGGAAGGGGTAGTGGTGCGTCCGCGACCGGATGGTGGGCAGCACCTTGTCCGGTTCGGTGGTCGCGAAGATGAAGATCAGGTGCTCCGGCGGCTCTTCCACGATCTTCAGCAGGGCGTTGAAGCCCTGCGTGGTGACCATGTGCGCCTCGTCGATGATGAAGACGCGGTAGCGCGAGTCCGCCGGGGCGTAGAAGGCCCTGTCCCGCAGCTCACGGGCGTCGTCGACACCACCGTGACTGGCCGCGTCGAGCTCGGTGACGTCGACGCTGCCGGGGCCTTCGGGCGCGAGGTTGCGGCACGAGTTGCACTCGCCGCACGGATCCGGCGTCGGGCCCTTGGCGCAGTTCAGCGAACGCGCCATGATGCGCGCGCTCGACGTTTTTCCGCAGCCGCGTGGGCCGGAGAAGAGGTAGGCGTGGTTGATCCGGCCTGCCGCCAGCGCGATGCGCAGCGGATCGGTCACATGCTCCTGCCCGACGACCTCGGCGAAGGTAGCCGGACGGTACTTTCGGTATAGAGCTAGAGCCACGCGGCGAGACTACCGGGAGGGGCCGACAGGGTGAGACCAGCACCGACCCCAGGCACGTATCCGGTCCGCTTCGGCACCGCCGAACTGATCCGTGACGCCGACCGCGCCAACGCCTGGACGATCTCGGTCGACGGTGTCGCCCAGTCGCACGTCGACCTCGACGACCCCACGGATCTGGAGTTCGACTACATCCGCCGGATCGCCGACGTCGTCGACTGCCTCGGCGAAGGCCCGCTCGACGCACTGCACGTCGGCGGGGCGGCCTGCACGCTCCCCCGGTACGTCGCCGCCGCACGGCCACGCTCACGGCAACTGGTCTTCGACGCCGACGGCGAACTCGTCGCGCTCGTCCGCGAGCAGTTGGGCTTGAAGGGGCTGAAGGTGCGTGTCGGCGACGGCCGCGAAGGCGTCTCCGGCCGGTACGACGCTTCGGCCGACCTGGTCATCGTGGACGCCTTCGAACGCGGGGTACTCGCCGGCGGGCTCGCGACCGTGGAGTTCACGAACGAGGTCGCGCGGGTCCTCCGGCCGGCGGGAACCTACGTCGCCAACGTCTCCGACGGCCCGAACCTGCCGTTCCTTCGCCGGTTCCTGGCGACACTGGCGACGTCGTTCCCGCACCTGGTCCTGCTCGCGGAACCCGGCGTCCTCCGGGGCCGCCGCTTCGGCAACATCGTGGTCGCCGCGTCCCGCACGGAACTCCCCGTGCCGGACCTGACCCGCCGGGCCGCCTCGTCCGCCTACCCGGCCCGCTGCGTGGCAGGAAACGACCTCCGCGACCTGCAAGGCAAAGCGCGCCCCATCACCGACGCGGAGTCCCTACCGTCGCCGATCCCGCCAAAAGACGTCTTCGGAATCTTCTGAGCCCCGCTGCTCACCGCACACTGATCACCGCACCTTGGTCACCTGAGCGACCAACCGTGGGGGGTCCGGGGGGCGAAGCCCCGCCGGGCGGGTTTGGGGTTGCACCCCAAAAATCAAGGGGACCCCGCGCACCCGTCAGAGCTTGCTTATCCTTGCTGCCTTCCGGCCCTGGGGAGGTTCACAAGATGGACGCCGCGCGGGGTCCGAGGACCAGTGTAGTCACTCCCGTCCCGGTATGGAGGACAGTGGGGGGTATGAGTACTCCGACCTGGGCCGATGTCCTCCAAGCAACCGAAGCCGTCCACCCGTTCGTGCGACGCACGCCGGTGTTGCGCGCCGAGGTCGACGGGCGCCCCCTGGTCCTCAAACTGGAACATCTGCAGCGGAGCGGGTCGTTCAAACTGCGGGGCGCGGTGAACGCGCTGGTGAGCGGGCCGTCGCCGGAGCGGGTGCTGACGGCGTCCGGCGGTAACCACGGGCTGGGCGTGGCGATGGCGGCTTCGCTGCTGAATCTGCCCGCGACGGTGTTTGTGCCGGAGTCGGCTCCGCAGGCGAAGACGGCCCGGATCGAGGCGGCGGGCGCGAAGCTCATCCGTCATGGAGCGACGTACGCCGAGGCGGCCGCGAAGGCGCTCGAAGCCGCCTCCGAGCCTGGTACGCGGTACCTGCACGCGTACGACGATCCCGCCGTTATCGCCGGTCAGGGCACTGTGGCGGCCGAAGTGATCCAGGACGCGCCGGACGTCGACGCGTTCCTGGTCGCGGTCGGCGGTGGGGGTCTGGTCGCCGGGACGTCGCTGGCCGGGTTGCCGACGTTCGCCGTCGAGCCGGAGCGGTGCCGCGCGCTCGGCGCGGCACTGGAGGCGGGCGGGCCGGTGGACGTGGAGATCGACTCGGTGGCGGCGTCCGCGCTGGGCGCGACCAGGATCGGAAGCGTGCCCTTCGGCGTGCTCCGCGACAGGGTGACGTCGGTGCTGGTCAGCGACGCGGAACTGCTGGCCGCGCGCGACCGGCTCTGGGAGGAGTTCCGCCTCGCCGTCGAACCGGCCGCCGCGGTGCCGTTCGCCGCGTGGCTGGCCGGGCGGACCGAGGGCGAGCTGCCCTGCGTCATCCTGTGCGGCGCCAACAGCGAATGGACTCCCTGAATCAGGCGGCCCGCAACCGGACCTGGAACTCCGTCCGCCCCGGGCGGCTGGTGACCCGGACCTGCCCGCCGTGCGCGCCGACGACGGCCGCGACGATGGCCAGGCCGAGTCCGGTGCTGCCCGCCGCCCGCGACCGCGAATCGTCGCCGCGGGCGAACCGTTCGAAGACGTCCGGGAGGATCTCCGGCGGGATCCCCGGCCCTCCGTCGACAATGGACAGTGTCGCCAGGGAATCCACTATGGACAGAGAGGTGGCGACCTCGGTGCTGGCCGGGGTGTGGGTGCGGGCGTTGCCCAGCAGGTTGATCACCACCTGGTGCAGCTGATCCGCGTCGCCGAGGACGGTGATCGGTTCGGGCGGGACCTCCAGCAGCCACCTGTGCTCCGGCCCGGCGACGTGCGCGTCGGCGACGGCGTCCGCGACCAGCCGGGAGAGATCGACAGGTTCGTGCACCACCGGACGGCCGGAGTCGAGCCGCGCGAGCAGCAGCAGATCCTCGACCAGCCCGGTCATCCGCGTCGATTCCGATTCCACCCGTCCCATCGCGAAGGCGATGTCGGGCGGCACCTCGGAGCCGGACCGCCGGGTGAGTTCCGCGTAGCCGCGGATGGCCGCGAGCGGGGTCCGCAGTTCGTGGCTGGCGTCCGCGACGAACCGGCGCACCCGGCTCTCGCTGGCCTGACGGGCGGACAGCGCGTGGGAAATGTGGCCGAGCATGCGATTGAGCGCGAAGCCGACCTTGCCGACCTCGGTCCGCGGGTCGGTGTCCACTTCGGACACTCGTTCGGACAGTGCGACCTCGCCGCGGTCCAGCGGGAGTTCGGCGACCCTGGTCGCGGTGGCGGCCAGCCGGTCGAGAGGTTTCATGGTGCGGCGCACGGTCACCGCGCCGAGCGCGCCCGCCAGCACGATGCCGCCGACGGCGACCCCGCCGAAGATGAAACCCAGGTTCCACAACGTGTCCGTGACGTCCTTGGTGGGCAGTCCGGTGATCGAGATGCCGCCGTTGGAAAGCGGCTTCGCCACCACGCGGTACTCACCGAGCGGCCCGAGGTTCACATCGCTGGGCTCGCTGCCCGGCGCCGACCGCAGCAAGGTGTCGATCTGGGTCCGGGTGATCTCGTCGTGCGGGAACGGGTCGAGGATCTTCGCGTCGTAACTGGACCGCAGCACCGCGGCGAGCACACGACCGTCCGGGAACACGCTCACGAACAACGAACCGGTGCTCTGGCCGTAGGCCCGCAAACCCTCGGGAACCCTTTCCCCGCCGGGGCGGCCCGAAGGCGGCGGGCGGCCGGCACGCTGGCTGGTCTCGTCGAGCCGGGCGTCGAGCTGGTCGATCAGGATGTCCCGCAACGCCAGTTCGGTCACCACGCCCACCACCAGGCAGACGAGCGCGAGCAGCCCCGCGACCTGCGCGATCAGCCGCCGCCGCAGGGACCACGGCCGCCTAGCCCGCGGGCTTGAGGACATATCCGGCGCCGCGCATCGTGTGGATCATCGGTTCCCTGTCGGCGTCGATCTTCTTGCGGAGGTAGGAGATGTACAGCTCGACGATGTTGGCCTGGCCGCCGAAGTCGTAGCTCCACACGCGGTCGAGGATCTGTGCCTTCGACAGCACGCGCTTCGGGTTGCGCATGAGATAGCGCAGCAGTTCGAACTCGGTCGCGGTCAGCGGCACCGGATCGCCGCCGCGGTGCACCTCGCGGCTGTCCTCGTCCAGGGTCAGGTCGCCGACGACCAGCGTCGAACCGCTCGGCCCGGCGACCCCGCCCGCGCGCCGGAGCAGCGCGCGCAGCCGCAGGGCGACTTCCTCCAGGCTGAACGGTTTGGTGACGTAGTCGTCGCCGCCCGCGGTGAGACCGGCGATCCGGTCCTCCACCGCGTCCTTCGCGGTCAGGAACAGCACCGGCAGGTTCGGCACCTCGGAACGCAGGCGGCGCAGGACGTCCAGCCCGCTCATGTCCGGCAGCATGACGTCCAGCACCACCGCGTCCGGCCGGAATTCCCTGGCGACGCGGACCGCCTCGGTGCCGTCGGCGGCGGTGCGGATGTCCCAGCCCTCCATCCGCAGGGCCATCGACACGAGTTCGGACAAGGTCGCCTCGTCGTCGACGACCAGCACCCGCACGGGGCTGCCGTCGGCGCGGCGCAGGCCCGCCTTCGCGGAACCGGACGAAGGGACGTTCACACTGGTCATGCTGCCATCCTGGGCGGCGCCGGTGAGCCTTCCCTGTGTCCCGCCTGTGCGTTTCCTGTGAACGATCACCCGGCAGGGGAAGGAAACACAGCGCGTGCCCACCGACGGCACAGCTTCCGCACAGCGACGGCGAACAGCATTGGCCGCAACCGAGTACACGGAGGCGACCAGATGACCGAACCGACCAAACCCGCCGAACCCCCGGCGGGTGAGACAGCCGCCTGGGGCGCGCCGGCTCCGGCGGGCGAACCGAAGAAGGCCTGGTCGGGCCGCAAGACCGCGATCGCGGCCGGGGTGGCGGTGGTGATCGCCGCCGGTGGCGGCGCCGCGATCTGGGCCGGAACCGCCGCGAACGGCGCCGAACAGGGACAGGGCGGGATGATGGGCGGCCCGGGCGGCCGGGTGCTCGTCGGCCCCGGCGGTGGGATGCCGCGCGACGCGCTGCACGGCGACTTCGTCGTCTCCGACGGGAAAGGCGGCTACAGCACCGAGCGGCTGCAGACCGGGGAGATCACCGAGATCAGCGCGACATCCGTCAGCCTGACCAGCAAGGACGGCTACAAGCAGGTCTACACGGTCGATTCGTCGACACGGAAGACCGGCGATCCCAAGATCGGCGAGACGGTGACGGTGACCGCCAAGGTCTCCGGGAACACCGCGACGGCGACGACCCTCGGCAAGGCCGGGCAGAACCAGCGCGGCCAGAACGGCGGCCAGCCGGGGCAGGGCCAGCGTGGTCAAGGCCAGCCTGGCCAGGACGGACCGCCGCCCGGCTACTGACGCACGGCGGCGAGCAGCGCGGCGGCCGTCTCGGCGGGTTCCTGTCCGGAGGTGTCGAGGACGACGCGGTCGCCGCGAAAACGCCGCATCCGAGCTGCCTCGTCGACGGCGCGGGCGACCACCCCGTCCCGCACACCGGAGGGCACGCCGCGGAGTTCGTCGCCGGCCAGCAGCGCGGATTCGCCCTCGGCCCGGCGGCGGACGCGGTCGGTGAGGGTCGCGGCGTCGGCGTCGAGGTGGACGACCTTGATCTCGTCGAAGACTTGCCGGTGCTCCGGGCGGAATTCCCTGGCCACGACGAGCAGTCGCCGCGCTCCTGCGTCGCGGTAACCGCGCCAGACAGCGGCGAGGATCGCCGCCTCCACGGCCGGATCCGGGCCGGGGTGCACGAACCCGAACTGCGCGAGATCGGCGTAGGCGACCGGCTCCCCCTGCGCCCAGAAGTCCCGCAGCGCGCTGAACGCGGCCGTCGACTTGCCGACCGCCGTCGGGCCGGTCACCACGGTCACCGGTCCGGGCAGTGGCTCCACGGGATCCGGCGGCAGGACCGGCCCGTCTTCCACGACGCAGCGGCGGAACAGGGCGTCCACGGTCTCGTCGGGCTTCTGTCCGGTCGTGTCCAGCCGCTCGCCGAAACCGGTGCGGTCGTAGGCTTCCGCCACCGCGAAGAGGTCGGGCAGGGCGGCGGCGGGTGAACCGCGTTCGAGGAACCGGCTCCGGAGTTCGTCGCGAGCACAAGTGAGCCTGATGAGCGTGAACTCGAAGTCGCGGCCCTCGAAGTACGCCTCGATACCGTTTTCGGGGTCCACGACCCCGGACACAACGACCTGCCTGACACCCCGGCCGCGCAGGATCTCCAGCACCCGCAGCAGATTGGCCGCCTTGATCGCGTGCGAGGCCTCGCCGCCTCCCGGGGGCGGGCCGATCAGGCCGAGCTGATCGATGTCGACGTAAGCGACGTTGCCGCCCGATTCCGTGATGCGCGTGTACAAACCCCAGGCGGTGGTGGATTTTCCCGCTCCCGGTGCCCCGGTCGTCCAGAGCACGGGCGTCTTCACGGCCGTCATGGCTTTTGATCTTAGGAACCCCTGTCCACCGAAATAGGGCAGAGTTGGGCGCGTGCGGGACATCAGTGGTTCGCTGGCGAGACAGGCGTGTGCGGTCGCGGCCGTCTGCCTGGTGGCCGACGCCGGGCTGTTCCTCATCGCCGGGCCGCCGCTCTCGCTCGGCTGGCAGGCGTGGGTGGTGCTGGCAGGCGGGATCCTCGCCAACGCCGCGCTCGCCGGACCGTCGCGGTACTCCGGCTGGGTTTCGGCCGCGCACGGCGTGCTGCTCACCGCCGCTCCGCTCCTGCTGTTCCCCTACGACCACTATCTGCAGGCCACGAACGCGGGCGTGCTGATCGCGGGCTACCGCGCGGGCGCCTGGCTTTCGACGAAACCCGCGCTGGCCGCCCTCGGCGCGATGCTCGCCGGGCTGGTCGCCTGCAACGTCATCCCGGTCGACCGGGGCGACCGGGATTGGCGGCTGCTGCTCATCGACGTCGGCGTGAGCGGGCTGCTGCCGTGGATGGTCGGCCGCTACACGACCGCGCGGCGCGCGTACATCGCCGATCTCCAGCGCGCGGAGGATCAACGGCGACAACACGAAACCGAGGCGGTGCGCCGTGCCGTCATCGAAGAGCGCACGACGATCGCCCGCGACCTGCACGACGTGATCTCGCATCATGTCAGCGCGATCGGCGTGCACGCCGGCGCCGCGCGGCTCGGGCTGCCGGAGGGCGAACCCGCCGTACGGCGTTCGCTCGCCGCCGTCGAATCGTCGAGCCGGGCCGCGATGGCCGATCTGCGGCGCCTGCTGGATCTGTTGCACGGCAAGGAGAACGGGGACGCGCAGCGGCAACCGGGGCTGGACAACCTCGACGAGCTGCTCGACAACCTCCGCACCGCCGGACTTCCCGCGCGGCTGACCAGTCACGGCGGACCGCGGGAACTGCCGGGGTCGGTGGACATCGCGCTGTACCGCATCGCGCAGGAGGCGCTGACGAACGCGCTCCGGCACGGCTCCGGCAAGACCGTGGAAATCGACCTCGCCTACCGGCAGACCGAGGTCGTCCTCACCATCACGAACGGAATCGGCCGCACGAGCCGGAACTCGGCCGCCGAATCGACGAAACGCGGTCTCGCCGGGATCAGGCAGCGGGTCGCGTTGTTCGGCGGGGAAGCGGAATGCGGACCGCTCGACGACGGGCGGCACTGGCGGGTTCGAGTCGGATTTCCTTTGGAGGCGGAGTGATCCGGGTTCTGCTGGCGGACGACCACGCGATGTTCCGGTCCGGGATGCGCGCGGTACTGGACACCCAGGCGGATTTCGAATGCGTCGGCGAGGCCGCGGACGGGCGCGAGGCCGTCGCGCAGGCGGCCGCGCTGCGCCCGGACGTCGCGGTGCTCGACGTCCGGATGCCCAAATTGGACGGCCTGGCCGCGACCGAGGCGATCATGTCCGCGCCGGGTAACGACACCCGCGTCCTCGTGCTGACGACCTACGACTCCGACGAGTACGTCTACCGCGCGCTGCGGGCCGGGGCGAGCGGGTTCCTGTTGAAGAGCCTCGCCCCCGAAGAGCTCGTCTCGGCCATGCGGGTGGCCGCGCGCGGTGACGCGCTGATCGACCCGACGGTGACCCGGCGGCTGGTGTCGACCTTCGCCACCAGCATCGAACCCGTCGCCGCCGAACCGGCGGAGCTGGAGCGGCTCACTTCACGCGAACGCGAAGTCCTCATGCTGGTCGCCGACGCCTCCAGCAACGCGGAGATCGCCGTGCGCCTGCACGTGGGCGAAGAGACGGTGAAGACCCACGTCTCCCGGATCCTGGCGAAACTCGGGCTGCGCGACCGGGTGCACGCCGTCGTCTACGCCTACCGCAACGGTCTCGTCGGCGGCCGGTGATCGGTTCGCCGGACGGGGCTCGCGGTGCCAGAATCGCCCCAAGGCACGTCGAGGCGGGGAGCTGCGCATGAAACGCTGGGTCACGCTCACGATCGGACTGGTCTTCCTGCTGGTCGGCGGTGTCTGGGTGCTCCAGGGCGCCGGTGTGCTGACCGGCAGCTTCATGACCGGGCAGAAACTGTGGTTCCTGATCGGGCTCGTCGCTTTCCTGGTCGGGGTGGTGCTGGTGGCGGCCACCGCCCGCCGCACGCGACGGGCACGATCCGAGGACTAGGCGATCGGTGCGGGTGGTCGTGCTCGTGCCGTCCCTCGGTGTCGGCCTCAGGGCGGGTGTTGCGAAAGTGCCGTTCGCAACGTTGAAGGTTGCGAAAGTGGCTTTCGCAACGCGGGCAGGGGGTGGCGATCGGTGCGGGCTGGTCGTGAGTGGCGATTCGGGTTGGGGCCGAGGGTGTCTTGGTCACCTGCCGGCCTCTGGCTGCGGTCGTTCACGGGGGGCGGGCCGTGAAGGGCCCCTTGCCTACCTTGACCGTAGTGATGGAGGCCTTCACTACCTTCGTGATCGCCACAATCGCCACAATCGCCCCACACGCACCAGCAGCCACAGCGGCCGCGCGTGAAGACCCCTTCCCTCGGCTCAGCCGAGGAAACTCGACCTTCGCACCTTCCCCAAGTACGTGATGGCCCCCTTCCTTGCGTCTAGCGCAAGGAAGGGGGCCATCACGTACTTCAAGCGACCACGACCAACCCGACCCACCACGCCCCTCCCGCCTTACCTCTCACCGGCTCGCGATCTTGAAGATCGGGTACCCAGGTGCGATCTCCAGGAGGGTTTCGTCGGACGCCTTCGCGTCGACACCGTCGAAGAACACGCCGACCTCGAACTTCCAGCGCTTGAGGTAGGCGCGCAGGATCTCGGGCTTCTCGTCGTCGGCGAGTTCGGTGTAGGTGAACGTCTCCGTGCGCCGCCCGACACTGAGCTGACCTTCGCCCGCGACGCGCAGGTTGCGGACCCACTGCGTGACACCGCGCGGCGCGACCAGGTAGCGCTCGCCGTCGAGCTTCAGCAGGTTGACCGGGACCGAGCGCAGCTCACCGCTCTTGCGACCGCGGACCGAGAGGACCCGGCTGCCCAGGACGCTGACGCCGAGCTTCGTCAGCTTGAGCACGAACTCGTTGAACGCGCTGGTCGCCTTGGCAGGCTTGAGGTAGCGGGTGGCGGTGGCTGCGGTGGTCATCTCGTCTCCTCGGACTCTGCTGGATCTCGCTCTGCTGAATCAAATACTGCGAGAGCAGCGCTCTCTGTTAAGAGCAGTGAACACCAGAGCGGCGCCTCGCGTCAAGAGCAGTGCTCTCCTTTAGGTGCGATGCTCTACAGTGAGAGCATGGCCGCCACCCAGACCGCGCGCGAACGCGCCCGTGCCGAGCTCACCCGCGAAATCAAGGACGAAGCCCGCCGCCAGCTCGCCGAAGTCGGCGCGCTCGGCCTTTCACTCCGCGCCGTCGCGCGCGAGCTGGGCATGGTCTCGTCGGCGCTCTATCGGTACTTCTCCAGTCGCGAGCAGCTGCTGACCGACCTGATCCTCGACGCCTACAACGCCGTCGGCGAGGCCGCGGAGGCCGCCGACGACGCGAAGAAGTCCTCATTGGAACGGTGGGAAGCGATCTGGCACGCGGTCCGCACCTGGGCGAAGGCGCACCCGCACGAGTACGCGCTGATCTACGGCTCGCCGATTCCCGGCTACCAGGCCCCGCAGGACACCATCGCGCCCGCGGGCCGGGTGGCGTTCGCGCTGGTCGCGGTGCTGCGCGACGCCAACCTCCGGGTCGAGACCGAGGTCGGCGAGATGCCCGTCGAACTCCTGCACCAGCTCGACGCCGTCGCCGGGATCCTCAAGATCAACCTGGCCCCCGAGACGGCTTCCCGGCTGATCATGGCGTGGACCCAGCTGTTCGGGATGATCAACTTCGAGCTATTCGGCCAGTACGTCGGCTCCGTCGACCCGTCGGACGCCTTCTTCGCGCACGGAATCCGTCAGATGGCCGAGTTCACCGGGATCAAGATGACCGGCTGAGCGCGGTCCAAGACCGCATCAGCAGCTGGACGGCGTCCACCGCGTCCTCGTCGCCGGTCCCCTCGGGACTGAGGAAACGTTGCAGCAGGAGACCGTCCTCGAGCGCGTGCAGGATCAGCGCGAGAAAGGCCGGGTCGGCGGGCGGCGTCGCGCCCCGGGCGGCGAGCTCGGTCCGGACGGAGGTCTCCAGCAGTGCCCTTGTCGACTTCTCGCCTTCGCCGACGAGCGGCCGCGCTTCGGGATTCCTCAGCGCGTACAGGGCCAGCTCGGTGCGCAGGATCAGCCAGCCTTCGAGGTGTTCGGCGCGCTCGACGTTCCAAGCGCGCAGCCGGTCCATCAGCTCGGCGAAGGAACTTACGCCCGAACTCAGCGCGGCCACCTCCACGGCCTCGCGCTGGGTCCGGCGGCGCAGCAGCTCGACGACCAGCTCGTGCTTGCCGTCGAAGTTGCCGTAGAAGGCTCCGCGCGTGAAGCCGGCGCGTTCGGCGATCTGCTCGACCGACGTGCCGTTGACCCCGCGTTCGGCGAAAAGCTCGGCGGCCGCCGCGAGCAGGCGTTGTTTGGTCTGCTCGCGGCTTTCTTCCCGCGTCAAGCGTTTCGCCGTCACATGGCGATCCTAGAGTTCGCGGCTTCCCTGCCGTCCGGTCAGCCAGACCCCGCCCGCGAGGACGGCGACGGCGACCACGACGGCCAGCGCGGTGAGCGGCCACAACGCCTGGCTCGCGAAGAGGGCGCCGACGGCCCCGAAGAGAACGGCGACGAGGAGCAACGGCGTGGTCCGGACGGCTGCGGCGGCGGGGACGGTGGCCATGGGAGCTTTCCCTTCGGGGGTGGTGCGCGGAACACTCGGTTTTCGCGGATGGGACCGCGCCGGTTCGGTGGCCTTACGCCGGGTAGGGCACGGATCACCCTTCCGGGCGAGATATCGGCGTGACGGCTAACGTCACGCCGGGGACGGCATCGAGGGAAAGGCGGCTCGCGGTGGAGAAGTGGGCGGAGCAGGTCGGCAGGATCCGGGTCATCGGAACCGGGGTGATGGGCCGGGGCATCGTCCAGCTCGCCGTGACGGCGGGGCTCGAAGTCGAGCTGGCCGACGCCCGGCCCGACGCGGTCGGCGAGGCCATCGACCACGTCGGCGCGATGCTCGGCAAACTCGCCTCGAAGGGCAAGATCACCGAAGAAGCCGCCGCGTCCGCGAAAGGGCGGCTGATCGCGGCCGACGGACCGCTGGCGCCCGCCGACGGCGTGGATCTCGTGATCGAAGCCGTCCGCGAGGACCTCGAGATCAAACGCGCGCTGTTCGCCGAACTGGAACGCGTCTGCGGCCCGGACACCGTGTTCGCGACCAACACCAGCTCGCTTTCGGTCACCGAGATCGGCGCCGCGCTGACCGATCCCGGCCGGTTGCTCGGCCTCCACTTCTTCAACCCGGTCCCGCTGATGCGGCTGGTCGAGGTCGTCCCCGGCGCGCGGACCGCGGCCTGGCTGCCGCCCGCGATGACCGAACTCGTCCGCGGCTGGGGACACGAACCCGTCCTCGCCCGCGACGCGCCGGGCTTCCTGGTCAACCACGCCGGCCGCGGACTGGGCACCGAGGCACTGCAGATCCTCTCCGAGGGGATCGCGAGCCCGGCCGAGGTGGACCGAGTCGCGCGTGACGTGCTGGGCCTGAAACTCGGCCCGTTCGAACTGCTCGACCTCACCGGTCTCGACGTCTCGCACGCCGTGCTCGAAAGCATCTGGAGCGGTTTCCACGGCGAACCGCGGCTGCGGCCGTCGTGGCAGACGCGGCCCCGGGTCGCCGCCGGGCTGTTCGGGCGCAAGAACGGCGAGGGCTTCTACCGCTACGTCGACGGCGCGCAGCAGGCCGACCCGGAGCCGCCCGCCCCGGAAGCGCCGGCGACACCGGTCTGGGTCGAGGACGAACGCCTCGGCACGCTGCTCTCGGCGGCGGGGATCCAGGTCGTGCACTCCGCCTACCCGGACACCGTCCTGATCGTCAGCCCGATCGGATCGTCCACTGTGGACGCCGCGCTGGCCGCGGGTCTCCCGGCGGACCGGGTCGTCGGGGTCGATCCCCTCGGCGGCTACGGGAAACGCCTGACCCTTTCGGTCCATCCCGCGCTCGACCCCGCCGCCGGCCGCACCGCCTGGGGCGCGCTCGCCGCGACCGGACTGCCGGTGACCGTGGTCCGCGACGGCCCCGCGCCGATCGCGCAACGGCTGCTGGCGTCGATCGTCAACACCGCCTGCTTCATCGCCGGGCAACGGCTCGCGACGCCGGAGGACATCGACACCGCCGTCCGGCTCGGCCTCGGCTACCCGCGCGGACCGCTGACCTGGGGCGAGGAGGCGGGCGCGGATCTCGTGCTGCGGGTCCTGCGCGGACTCGTCGCGAGCACCGGCGACCAGCGCTACCGGCCGAGCGGCTGGCTCACCGAACGGGTCGCGCTCGGCCTCCCGCTCACCTCGGCGGGCACCTCACCGGACGACCTTCTCCGCTAGATACGTGAAGGCCCCCTTCGCTGCGCTAGGCGCAATGAAGGGGGCCTTCACGTACTTACGGCCTTACCAGCGGCGGTCGGTCACCGCGCCGTTGGAGGCGTTCCAGAACACGTAGCCGCCCTGGAAGTTGTTCTGCCGTCCGCCGGAGACCGCGATCTCGTCGGACGTCGGGTACCTCAGGTACGAGGTCTCCCAGCCGAGCGCGGCCCAGCGCTGCCGGATGGCCCCGTAGATCGCGTGCGCGTCGGTCGCCATCGTCCAGTAGACCGACCCGGCCTTGGTGAAGTGGTTGTACCGGCCGACGCTGTCCGGAGTCGCCGACTCGTCGGTCGACGGGTATCCGAGGGGCCCCGCTTCCCAGCCGAGCTCCGCCCACTTCGCGCGGATCCGGCCCCAGATCGCCCTGGCGTCGGTCTGCACCGTGTAGTAGATCGACGCGTTCTTGCTGAAGTGGTTGTAGCGACCGGCCTTGTCCGGCGTGATGTGCTCGTCCGTGCTCGGGTAGCCGAGTTCACCGGCCTCCGCGCCCAGCGCCTTCCACTTCACCCGGATCCGGCCGAACACCGGATGCGCGCCCGTGTTCACCGTGTAGTAGATCGACGACTGCATCTTGCCGGGCCACATCGGGAAGTCGTTGAAGCGCCCGATGGTGTCCGGGGTGGTCTGCTCGTCGGTCGCGGGCGGGCCGAACTCCTTGTGGCCGCCCATAGCGAGGTACTTCTTGAGGATCTCGCCCTCGATCTGCTTGACGCCCGTTTCCTTGGACCAGTACAGCCGTCCGCGCTCGTAGGTGCGGAAGCGGACCGTGCCGTCGACGGCCTCGGGCGCCGTCGGCGCGCCGAGTCGTTGCGCCACCGCGGGTTCGTCGCGGTAGCGCTTGTCGATCGGCGTGATGTAGTTCGCCGTGATCGTCAGATCCGTGGTGCCCATGGTGACGTTCGTCAGCCGCCCGGTGGCCCCGTTGGACCAGCCGGTGAAGAACGACGAACCGTCCGCAGCGACCTCGGCCGCCTGGATCTCCACTGTCGCGCCTTCGACCACCATCGCCGAAGCCGCCCCGCCTTCCGGCGTGATGCCGAGCGCGGCGGCGACGTTGCTGGTCAGCGTGAGGCGGTGTTCCTTCGGCTTCGCGACGTAGGTCTTCGAGACCGTGACACCGGCGCTGTCGGTCGCCGACGCGGTGAACTCCAGGTTCGAGTCCGTGTGGTCGGTGAACGGCATGGTGAACTCGGGGCCGGTGGCACCGTGGTCCGGATGCGCGTGGCAGACCGCGTTCTCCGGGCAGTGCCGGACCAGCGTGGTCCAGGTGACCGGCAGGGCGCCGTCCTCGGTGTCGGTGACGGTCGCGCCGACCTTGACCTCCTCGCCGACCGCGAACAGGCGGTCACCGGGGTCGGTCATGGTCAGCTTCGGCGAGTGGTTCCCCGGCGCCACGGCCAGGTCCGTGCTGCCCGCCGCCTGCAGGCCGTCCTTCACCGTCAGCTTGGCGGTGAACTTCTCGGTCCCCGCCGCGTAGGTGTGGCTGACCTTCGCCCCGGTGCCGGTGGTGCCGTCGCCGAAGTCCCACTCGTAGGTCAGGGGGTCGTTGTCGAAGTCGTAGGAAGCGCTGCCGTCGAACGAAACCGTGCGGGTTTCGGGGTTCGTCTCGGAAGTGGCGACCGCGACCGGCGCCTTGTTCCCGGTGGTGTAGCTGAGCCGCTTCAGCATGCCGGTGTAGATGTCGGCGTAGACGAGGTCGCCGTTGGCCGCGGCCGCGAACTTGACCGGACCGCCGATACCGGTGAACTTCGGCGGCGTCTCCTGTGCGCGGACGACCCGGCCCTGCGTGTCGTACTTGGCCGTCCACAGCTTCTGCGTGGCGTAGTCGCCGAAGAAGTAGGCGCCCCGGTATTCCTCCGGGTACGACTCTCCATTGTAGACAATGCCGCCGGTGATGCTGTTGCCGTTGTCGGGGCCCTGGCCGTGCTGGACCACCAGCATCGGCGGGGTGTTCACGGCCGAGGCGCACTGCGGCATCGCGGAGAAACCGTCGGCGGGCTGGTTGCCCTCGAAGCACGGCCAGCCGTGGTTCGCGCCCTTCTGGACGAAGTTGATCTCTTCCCAGGTGCCCCAGCCGACGTCGCCGACCACCGGGAGACCGGTGCTGGCGTCGAGGCTGAACCGGAACGGGCTGCGGAAGCCGCTCGCGAACACCTTGGAACGCAGCGAGTTCGGGTTCGCCGCGGCGTAGTAGGGGTTGTCCGGCACGCCGGCGCCGTCCGCGGTGACGTGGAAGATCTTGCCGAAGATCTTGTCGAGGTCGTACACGTTCAGCGCGAACGGGTCCGCCTGTCCCTGGAACCGGGAGCTGTCGCCGGTCGAGACCCACACCGTGCCGTCAGGGGCGGCGACGACACCGGTGATGCCGTGGATGTCGGTGTTGGCCGCGCCCTCGACGAGGACCTTCTCCGCGGTCAGCCCGGTCGGCTGGGCGGTGCCGGTGACCGTCCAGCGCGAGGCGCGCAGGGCGATACCGCCACCGGCGACGTCGACCGCGCGGGCGGTGTAGACCGCGCGGGAGGTCGCGAAGTCGGGGGCGATCGCGATCCCGACCAGGCCGAGGTCGCCGGTGCTGCGGACGGGCAGGCTGGCGATGTTCTGCGCCTGTCCGGTGGTGGACACCCAGGCGACGTTGCCGCCCTTTCCGGTGGTCAGGATCGAACCGTCGGGCAGGTAGGCGAAGTCGGTCAGGTCGTACGGAGCCTGACCGCTCGGCTGGTCACGAAGGACGAAGCCGGGTGGCAACACGGGCGCCGCGGACGCCACAGTGGACGTCAACGGCACCAGCAAGGTCACTATCAGCAGTGTCACGAGGGCATGACAGAGCGCACGGAATCTCGAAGGCATGCAGAAGCCCCTTTCCCCAGTCGAACGTCTCATCGACGGGGTCTAGGTGGACATTTCACACTTTCGAGTGGCTTTATCGAACTGTGATCACCACCGTCGGTCGATCACCTGCCCCGTGCTCCGGTTCCAGGTGACGTAGCCGGTCTGGAAGCTGTTCTGCCGTCCGATGGGGACGGTGAACTCGTCCGTCGCCGGGTAGCCCAGGTACGACCGCTCCCAGCCGAGCGCGGCCCAGCGCTGCCGGATCGCCCCGTAGATCGCGTGCGAGTCCGTCGCCATCGACCAGTAGACGGAGCCCGCCTTCGTGAAGTGGTTGAACCGGCCGGCGCCGTCCGGGGTCGCGGTCTCGTCCGTCGCCGGGTAGCCGAGCGGGCCTGCCTCCCAGCCGAGCGCCGCCCACCGGACCCGGATGCGGCCCCAGATCGCCTTGGCGTCGGTCTGCGCCGTGTAGTAGATCGACGCGCTCTTGCTGAAGTGGTTGAACCGGCCGGTCCTGTCGGGGGTGGGGAGTTCGTCCGTCGTCGGGTAGCCCATCGGCCCGGCCTCCCAGCCCAGCGCGGCCCATTTGACCCTGATCCGCCCGTACACCGGATGCGCGCCCGTCGACGGTGTCCAGTAGAAGGAGGACTGCAGCGTGCCTGGCCGGTTCGGGAAGAGGTTGAACCGGCCGGCGCCGTCCGCGGTGGCGGTCTCGTCGGTCGCGGGTGGACCGAACTTCCCGTGCCCGCCGAGCGCGAGGTACTTCGCCAGGATCTGGCCCTCGATCTGCTTCACGCCGGTCTCGGCGCTCCAGTAGAGCCTGCCGCCCGCGTACGGCCGATACCGCACGGGCCCGTCGACGACCTCCGGCCCGGTCGGCGCGCCAAGCCGTTGCCGCAGCGCGGGTTCCGACTGGTAGCGCCGGTCGATCGGGGTGAGATAGGTCGCGGTCAGCGTCAGGTCGTGCGCCGGGACGGTGACGGTCACCGTCCGCGTGGTCCTCCCGTCGGACCAGTTCGCGAACGTCGCGACGCCGTCCGCGGCGACCTCCTCCGCCACGACCTCGAACGTCGCGCCCTCGGTCACCATCGCGGTGTTGACCCCGCCCTCCGCCGGGATGATCAGCGCGGCGGGGGTGTTGCCGGTCAACGTCAGCCGGTGTTCACGCGGTCTGGCCACATAGGTCCTGCTCGCGGTCACCCCGGCGCTGTCGGTCACCGTCGCGGTGATCTCGACCCGCGAGTCCTGATGGTCGGTGAAGGGCGAGGTGAGGACCGGGCCGCTGCCCGGCGAACCGGGATGCGCGTGGCAGGTCGCCTCCTCCGGACAGTGCCGGATCAGCGTGGTCCAGGTGACCGGCAGCACGCCGTCCTCCGCGTCGGTCGCCGTCGCGCCGACGACGACCGGTTCCCCGACCGCGAAGGTCCGCGCGCCGGGATCCGTCATCACCGGTTCCGGCGAGTGGTTTCCCGGCACCACGGCGACGTCCGTGCCGCCGGTGGCGCCGAGCCGGTCGGTGACGGTCAGCCGTGCGGTGGTCCTCACCAGGTCCGCCGCGTAGGTGTGGGTCACCCGGGTGCCGGTCTGGCTCGTGCCGTCCCCGAAGTCCCAGTGATGGGTCAGCGGGTCGCCGTCGAAGTCGTAGGAACCGGTGCCGTCGAAGGTCACCGTCCTCGTCGACGGCTCGGTGCCCGACGTCGCCACCGCGACCGGTTCCGCGTTCGTGCCGGGGTAGCTGAGCCGCCGCAGGTTCCCGCTGTGGATGTCGGCGTACACGATGTCGCCGTTGGCCGCAGCCGCGAACTTGACCGGGCCGCCGACACCGGTGAACTTCGGCGGCCGTTGCGGCGCTTGGACGAGCCTGCCCTGACTGTCGTAGGTCATCGTCCAGATCTTCTGCGTGACGTAGTCGCCGAAGAAGAACGCGCCCCGGTATTCGTCCGGATAGGACGATCCACTGTAGACGATCCCGGCGGTCACGCTGTTTCCTTCGTCCACCCCGGAACCGTGACGGTAGGCGGTGATCGGCGGGGTGTTGACGACACCGGCGCAGCCCGCGAGCCCGGCGTACCCCGGCGTCGGGACGTTCGCCTCCCAGCACGGCCAGCCGTGGTTCGTCCCCGGCCGCACGACGTTCACCTCTTCCCAGGTACTCCAGCCGACGTCGCCGACGACCGGCAGGCCGAGACGCGGGTCGAGGGAGAACCGGAACGGGCTGCGGTAACCGCTGGAGAAGACCTTGGAGCGGTTCGCGTTCGGCGCCGCGGCGGAGTAGTACGAGTTGCCCGGCACACCGGCACCGTCCGGAGTGATGTGGAGGATCTTGCCGTACAACTGATCGAGGTCCAGCGAACGCAGCGCGCCCGGATCCATTCTGGTGAAGTCGGCGGCGTCGCCGATGGAGATCCACACCGTCCCGTCGTCGGCCGCGATGAGCCCGGTGATGCCGTGGACGTCGTGGAAACCGGGAAGGTCGACGAGCACCCGCTCGGTCGTGAGGCCGGTGGGACCGTCCGCACCGGCCACCGTCCAGCGCGCCACCCGCATGGTGAACGCGCCACCTCCCGTGTCGAACGACCACGCGAGGTAGATCTGGCGCGACGTCGCGAAATCCGGGGCGACGGCGAGCCCGACGAGGCCGAGATCGCCGTTGCCGTGCACGGGCAGTGTCGCGATCGTCCGCGTCTGGCCGGCGGTGGACACCCACGCGACCTTGCCGCTCTTGCCGGTGCTGAGCACCGAACCGTCGGGCAGATAAGCGAAATCGGTCAGCTCGAAGGCGGCCTGACCGCTCGGCTGGTCACGGAGGACGAAGCCGGACGGCAGAGTGGGCGCCCCGGTCGCTTCCGGAGCGCCCACCCATCCCGGGAAAAGCAGGATGGAAACCGACAGTGCGACGAGTGTGCGAGTGAGGACCCGGCTCCGGTTCATCGGCACTTCCCCATTTCCGGCGTGTCATGGCACGTCGCCGGGAACGGGGCGGGCATTGCCGCCAGGAGCTTTCATTTATCTCAAAGCAACCGAACCGCAATGATCCGCGTGAGGTTCCGCCCGGAGCGGGGAGCTGATGGGGACTTTCCCCGCGTCACACGCGATGAAGGGAGCCTTCGCCGCATGTGACGCGGGGAAGGCTCCCTTCGCGTAGCAAGGGAGCGATCCAGACTGCCGGAGACGCGAGGGGTGTGTGGAAATAGGGACGTTCAGTGTCCCTATTTCCACACACCCCTCGCTCTGCGTACACCTCGCGCTGGTCAGCCCACGTCGAGCGTCCGACCACCACGGCACATCAGACCAACGACGTAGCGAAGGCCTCCTTCACCGGGTCGCATGTGGTGAAGGAGGCCTTCACCACATGACACGCGGGAAGGAGGCTTTCACGTAGCGAGGGCGCGGGGCGGGTCTCCTCTTATTACGTGAAGGCCCCCTTCCCCACCCTCAGGGTAGGAAAGGGGGCCTTCACGGACAAAAAGGGTCAGGCCACGACCTGCACCACGTCGCCGCTCTGCAGCGTCGTGAAGTACTTCTGCGAAGCCGCCGCGGCCAGGTGGATGCAGCCGTGCGAGTACACCGAGAGGCTGCCGGTGTGGAACGCGATCCCCGGCAGGAAGAACACCGAGTTCGGCATCGGCGCGTCGAACTGCTTCGAGTGGTAGTTCTTGACCTTGGCCGAAACGTGGAAGACACCGGTCGGCGTCGCGTGCCCCTTCTTGCCGGGCAGCTGCTTGACCGGACCGTAGATGACCTTGCCGTCCTGCAGCAGCCACGTCTTCAGCGCGGAGAGGTCCACACAGGCGCTCACGCCCGGCGAGGCCAGCGCGGCCTTGCACGGCACGTCGGCGGCGTTCGCGGCGGGCTTGGCCGCCGGTTTCGGCGTGGGCTTCGGTGTCGGCTTGGGCTTCGACGACGTGGACGGCTTCGGCGCGGAGCTGCTGCTGCTCGGCGTCCGGGAGGACGTGGTCGGCGCGGCGGAGGACGTCGATGGCGCCGACGTGGTCGTCGTCCCGCCCACCGGATCGCCTTGCGCGACGGCGCCGCCACCGGGCGAGCCGCCCCCGGCGTCGCCGGAACACGCTGTCAACACCAGCGCGGTGGCCAGTGCGGTCACCCCCACCAGGAACTTCTTCACGACCCTTACCCCCGATTGTCCGTAGTGCGTCTGACATGGGTAAAGACGGAGCTCACCCGTAAGGGGTTGTTGGCCGGAAGGTCACGATCCTGTCTCAAGACCGCTGACCTGCGGAAATCAGGGAACTCGGCCGACGACCCGCGCGTACATCCGGCCCGGATTGGCGCCTTCGTCCAGATATCCGGGCAGCGGCGGCAGGTCCCGCGCGAACACGGCCAACCGTCCGAACAGCTCGTTCGCGTCCGCGGGACGGCGCTCGGGATCCTTCTCGAGCAGGTCCGCGAGCAAGACGTTCAGTCCACCCGGGACACCGTCCACTTCGGCCGGACTCTCCTTGACCTGCTTCTCGAACACCGCGTACGCCGTCGGGCCGGTGAACAGCTGCCTGCCGGTCAGCATTTCGTGCAGGACACAGCCCAGCGCGTACAGATCGCTGCGCGGCCCGGCGATCCCGCGCTGGATCTGCTCGGGCGCCATGTACGCGGGCGTGCCCAGGATCTGCCCCGCGCGGGTGAACTGGGCGACGTCGGTCTCGCGCAGCATCGCGAGCCCGAAGTCGAGCACCTTCACGCTGCCGTCGGGACACAGCATCAGGTTGGTGGGCTTGAGATCGCGGTGACAGATGGAGAGCGCGTGCGCGGCGGACAGCACGGCGCAGGCCTGCGCCGCGATCGCGGCCGCCCACGGCACCGGCAGCGGACCGTGTTCGGCGGCGAGATCGGCGACGGTCACGCCCTCGATGAACTGCATGACCTGGAACAACCGCTCGTCGTAGGTGCCGAAGTCGTACAGCGTCGGCGCACCCGCGTGTTCCAGGGTGGCGAGGATCCGTGCCTCGCGGATGAACCGCTGTTCGAGTTCGGCGTCCGGACCGCCGGGGAGCCCGAGGAACTTCACCGCCACGCGGCGGCCGAGATGCCGGTCGTGGCCCGCGTAGACCGCGCCCATCCCACCCCGGCCGAGCGGCAGCTCGTCGAGTTCGTAGCGGTCCGCGATCAGCACTTAGTTCCCTGGCCTCAGTTGACCTTCCGTTAGCCCTGCCAAGCCTAGCCGCACCAGCTCCAGGCCCGATTCCGCCGCCTCGCGCAGGGCGTCCTCGAAGGCGGCGAGCCGGGTGAACGCCTCCCCGTGGGCACGTTGCGTTTCGATCGGCAGACGCGGGATCCGGGTGCGCTTGAGGTCGATCCTGGTCGAGGAGGTCGGCGCGATCTGCCCGGCCGCGCGCAGGCAGCCGGCGAGGAACGCGGCGTCCAGCCGTTCGGGATCGGTGCGGTACTTCGACATCGGCGACTCCACCGTGACCGGCGCTCCACTGTGGACATACGCGGGCACGGCGGGCGACGCGACGACGTCTCCCTCCTCCACCGATTCCGGAACCGTGAGCACCCCGGACTTCAGCAGCTCGCCGATCGTGGTGAACTGCGGGGTCTCATCGGCCATCGCCAGTGGCGGCAGTTCCGGCCGGATCCCCTCGAAATGCTTCCGGACTTCGAGGAAGGCCTCGCCCGCGTGCCCGTCCCGCGCCTGATGCCGGGCGGGGGAAAGGTCGATCTCCTCGTCGAGCAGGTCGATGATCCGGACCGCGCCCGGCACCTCGGCGCCGCGCAGGTGCTCCCGCCACTGTTCCTCCACAGTGGACGGATCGGCCAGCAGGAGCAACCGGGACGGCGGACGCTCACCGGGCTCCGGGCGCCTCAGCAGCCAGAGATCCGCGCCGCCGACCGTCACGATCGCGCGCAAAGCACCGGCCCGCAACAGGTTCCCGCGGATCCGGCGTCCGGTCCGGCGCCCGGCGGCGGCGGGCGGCATGCGGATCGCGACCAGCCCGCCGGGTTTGACGTGCGCGAGACAGTGCTGGACCCACGCCAGTTCCGGCTCGCCGCGCGGCGGCTGGCCGTACTCCCAGCGCGGGTCGCCGACGAGTTCGTCGTGACCCCATTCCCGGTCGTTGAACGGCGGGTCGCAGACGACGGCGTCCGCCAGAAGTCCTTCGTAGGAGTCCATCGGCAGGGCGTCCGCGCCGTACATCTCCATGTCCGCGCCCGCGAGCAGCAGCCGGTGCGCCGCGATGCACGAAATCGCCGGATCGTCGGTCTGGCCGAGCAGCCGGGTGCCGCCCGAGGCGAGCAACAGCGTCCCGAGCCCGCACGCGGGATCGAGCACGACGCCGGGTTCGGGACCGATGAGCCGCGACATCAACGCGGCCACCGGTTCCGGCGTGACGGACAGCTGGCGGGAGTGCGCCTCGACGTAGCGTTCGCACAGGAACTCGAAGGCCTCGCGCGCCCCCACCTCGCCCGCGAAGCGGTCCAAGAGTTCGAGCAACTCGGGATCGTCGTAGCGGGGCGAAAAATCCCACTCCTCCCCGGAGGCCCGCCGCGACAGGAACGTGCCCACCCTGCCGACCCGGGAGCTCAGCCACAGGTCGTCGCCGAGGTTCCGCAGCCGTTGCCAGATCCGGTCCCCGAGCGACAGCTCGAACGGCTTCCCGCGCTCACGCAGCCAGTTTTCGACGTCGAGCAGCGAGAAGAGGGGGCTCGACGCCGTCCCGCCGACGGGCGGCGGAAAATCTCCGTACCGTCGACGCCAGTTGCTCACCGCGGCGCGGCCGACGCCGGCGATGTGCGCGATGTCCGCCGCGCTGACGGTGGCTTGCTCCTCCATCGGCGCATCGTAACCGACAGCTGACCATTCCAGACCTATGTTTGTGAACTCAGTACACAACTGCTTTACTGGGTCACATGACGTACACCCTTCGGTACGCCGCCGGCTCGGACGTCGGGCGACGCCGTCAGGTCAACCAGGACTCGCTCTACACCAGCGCCCGGATGCTGGCGGTCGCCGACGGCATCGGCGGCCAGCCGCACGGCGAGGTGGCGAGCGCCGAAGCGGTCGGCGTCCTGTCCCGGCTCGACGCGGACCTCAGCGGCTTCGACCTCGCGGACGTCGACCTGATCGAGGTCCTCTCCGGCGGTGTCCGCGCGATCGACGACCGGCTGATCGCGACGGCCGAGCGCGAACCGGAGACCCGCGGCATGGGCACCACCCTGACCGCGCTGCTGTTCGACGGCGCCCATTTCGCCGCCGCGCACATCGGAGACTCCCGCGGGTATCTCCTGCGCGACGGCACGCTTCAGCGCTTCACGCGCGATCACACGCTCGCGCAGGCCCTCGCGGACGACGGGCGCATCGACGCCTCGGAAGTCGAGGGACACCCTCGCGGTTCACTGCTCATGAAGGCGCTCCTGAGCACCGGGAGCGGCGAAGCGGACATCTGGACCTTCGAGGCGGCCCCCGGCGACCGTCTTCTCCTGTGCTCGGATGGGTTAACGGCAACGGTTGTCGAAACCGTTATCAAGGACGTCCTCGGCACCTTCCAAGATCCCGCAGAGACCGTCCCGAGGCTGATCCACCTGGCCAACGAGGGCGGCGGACCGGACAACATCACCTGCGTCGTCGCCGACGTTCTCGCGCCCGCGCACCCGTGAGGCGTTCCGGCCGGAAAGGCAGGTCAGACCCACCTTCGAAAGGCCGGAAGGGCATCCGGTAAAGTTCCCCACGGAGGATTGGCCGAGCGGCCTAAGGCGCACGCTTGGAAAGCGTGTTGGGTTCACGCCCTCGCAGGTTCGAATCCTGTATCCTCCGCCATCAGCAAGGCCCCGGACGTTCCGACGTCCGGGGCCTTGTTGATTACACAGCAGGACCTTCACTTAACAGAGTCAGTTGATCACGCTAAGTTTAGACGTGGTCGTTCCAGCCCCCGACGTCCCAAGGAGTCCGCCAAAATGGCCGGAGTCGAAGAGATCCGCGCTGGTATCGCGCTCGCGAACGAGAAGGCATCTGCGAGCATCGCCGCACTTCAGCAGGCAGCGCAGTCTCTTGAAGAAGCCCAGCTTTCCCTTTCACAGGCCACCCAGGGCAGCACCCAGCACGAGGTGAGCCAGGCACAGGGGCTTCTCGCCGAGGCCCTGCAGGGCATCACCGGCATGCAGAGCACCATCCAGGCGGGCATTTCGTCGGCCGAGTCGTACTCGACCCGCCTCTAAACCATGTACCTCGAAGAACTGCACCAGCTGCTGACGGCCGTCCAAACCGGCCTCGCCGACGGACGTGCCCATGCCGAGCGGGCCAGAAGCCTGCTGGAGGAGTCCCGGCGCGCCCTGGTCGAACCGCAGGCCCAAGCCGTGCCATGGGTGCCGCCGCAGCTGGCGCAGGCCGACGAGGGCCTGGAAAATCTCCTGACGCGCCTTTCCGCCGCTGACGACCTGGTCAGCGGTTACCAATCACGCCTCTGAGATCGGCGAGCCGGTATGGGCAGCAAAGCGAGTGAACAGCGCAATCGCGTCGTTACGGCGCTGGAGCGGGTCCGTCACCAGATCGGGCTCGTCCTCGGCGCCGCCGCCGGTGCCCGCCAGGCCGCCGAGGCGGAACTGGCCAAGCTGGAGCTGGAACAGCGCATCGTCCGGGTGGGGATGAACAACTCCACTTCGGACCAGTACGCCGAGTGGTCACAGCATCCCGCCGCGAACGAGGTGTTCGGCATGCTCGGCAGCGTGCGCGGCCAGTTCTACGCGGACTGGGAAGCCGGGCCGGGTGCCCTGCGCGACCTGGTCACGAACAACGCGCCGGGTCCCGCCGGTCAGCAGCCGGGCAACTGGCTCGGCCGCGTCGGCGGGAACCCCGGCATCACCGCGCCGGGCCTGTGGCGCGTCGGCTCGGCGACCGTGCCGGGCCAGGACATTCAACGCACGTTCGACGTCGCGATACCCCTGCTCGACGAGTCGCATCTGTCGATCAGGTCGGCACCGAAGACCCGGGCGGCGGTGGACGGCATCGTGCAGAACCTGCTGATGCGGGTGCTGAGCACGTTCGAACCCGGCGCGGTGCGCATCCACCTGTGGGACGTCGGGCAGCTGACCGCGATCCTGCCCGACCTCTACCCGCTGAGCCGCACGAGCGCGCTCACGCTGTACGACCCGGGGCGGCTCGAGGACCTCCTCGACGAACTGGCCGGGCACATCCGCCGCATCCACGCGACCGGGATGCAGGCGGGACACACGTCGCTGCGGGAAATCCGGCGGGCGAGCGGACAGCGCGTCGAACCGTTCCGCGTCGCGGTGCTCTACGGCAACGGGGAGACCCTCGAACCGGAGCGGGCCCGCGAGCTGAAACGCGTCGCCACCGGGGCGCTCGCGGCCGGGATCTGCCTGATCCTGATCGACGTGCCGACCATGCTGTCGACGTCGGTCGAATCGCTGAGCCTGACCGACGACCGGCACGCGATCAGCAGCATGACCGGCCCCGACCTGATCGTCGACCTGGACCCGCCGATGCCGTCCGGGCAGGTCATCCGGGCCGCCGGGCGGATCGCCGAGGCCCTGATCGCCAAACAGGGCGGCCCCCGCGCGTTCGCCGACCTGCTGCCCACCGAACTGGGCAAGGAGAGTTCGGCGCGGGAGCTGCGGGCGCCGGTCGGCTTCTTCGAGGGCGAGGCGGTGGAGGTCGTCATCGGCGACGCCAGCCCGCACGTGCTCATCGGCGGGCCGAGTGGTTCGGGGAAGACGAACTTCCTGTACTCGCTGCTCGGCAGCTTCGCGGCGCGGTACTCGCCGGACGAGCTCGCGCTGTACCTGCTGGACTTCAAGGAAGGCGTGTCGTTCGCCGGGCTCGCGCCGGGACGGCGGGACGCCAGCTGGCTGCCGCACGCCAAGCTCATCGGGGTCAACGTCAACACCGACCGCGAGTTCGGCCTGGCGCTGCTGCGCTACCTCGCCGACGAGCTGCGGCGCCGGTCCGCCGCGGCGAAACAGCACGAGGTCACCAACCTCGCGGACCTGCGCGAGCAGGACCCCGGCGGGCACTGGCCCCGGATCGTCGCGGTGATCGACGAGTTCCAGTACCTGTTCGCCGGCCGCGACGGCGTGACGGCGACCGCGACCCAGCTGCTGGAGGACATCGCGCGGCGAGGCCGGTCTCAGGGCATCCACCTGGTGCTGGCGAGCCAGGACGTCGCCGGGATCGAGGCGTTCTGGGGCAAGCCCGCGGTGTTCGAGCAGTGCACGCTGCGGATCGCGATGCCGAAGGCGCGGCGCGTGCTGTCCGAGACCAACAACGCGGCGGTCTCGGCACCGAAGTGGCATGCGGTGATCAACCACGATTCCGGTGTGGCGCACGGGAACCAGCTCGCCCACGTCCCGGACGCGAGCAGCAAGGACGTCTTCGTCAAGCTGCAGCACCGGTTGTGGGAACGGTACTCGGAGTCGTTCAAACGGCCGCGGCTGTTCGACGGGGCGCATTCGCCGGTGCTGGAACAGTTCCCGGCGTTCAACGATCTGAAGCCCACGAAGAAACCGCGGGCGCTGCTCGGTCAGTCCATCGACGTCGACGAAGCCGCCTGCGGTGTCGAACTGCCGAAGGCGCCTGGACGGAATGTCGCGGTCTTGGGCGCCGCCACGGCGGAGGCACTGTCCATCATGGACTCCGCCGCACGCTCCTTGGCTCGCCAGCATCACGACGGTGCGGTGGAGTTCGTGCTTTCGTGTCCCATCGAAGCATGCTTCCCCGCGGTGTCCGATCTGGCCGCGCGCTTGGAAGCGGAGGGCCACAAGGCGACACTGGTCGACGATTTGCCCGGCCGGGTAATCGATATCGCGGAAAAGCTGTCCTCTTTGGACAAAGCTCACGTGCTCCTGCTTTACGGCGTCGACGCCTCGATCCCCGCGCTGGAGGCCAAGGCGCCCGGCCAGCTCAAGAGCGGCTTGGACCAGCTGCGGGTGCTGCTGAAGCAGGGTCCGGGGCACGGCGTCCACACCATCGGCTGGTGGCGCAGCATCGCGCGGCTGAAGGACACACTCGGTTTCGCGGGCACCGACGACATCGGCAGTTGGGCGGCCTTGGACGTCCAGGGCAACGAACTGTCGCCGTTCGCCGCGGGGCAGGTCGTGCACTGGTCGCCGCGACCGGGTCGCGCGCTGTTCTTCGACCGCACCACCCACGGCGCCCCTGAGGTGATCATCCCGTTCCAGCGTCCGGAAGGGCTTCTCGATGGATGACGGCATCACCGCGGCCATGCGGTACAAGGAGATCGTCGGCCTCGCGCGTGCCTCGGCGGAGAACCTCCGAGGCTGGGAGGTCGCCCGCGCGGACGAACTGGAGGCCCGCCTCGCCGAGGCGCACCAGTCCGTCGCGGACGCCGCCGAACGCGAGCAGCGCGCGGTCGACAGGGCTTCCCGGTGGTGGAAGATGGCCCAGCACAACGTCGAGGGCCTCACCTGGCTGCCGGACGACGAAGACCCGCAGCCGGTGCCGACCGCGCGGGCCGGGTACCTGGAGAAGTACCTGGAAGAGGTCAAGCCGAGCTACCAGGAACTCGTGCAGGCCGTCCTTTCCCTGGGATGGCGCGCGAAACGCTCGTGACCCGGCGCCCATGCCATGAAAGGCCCGTTACTTGCAAATTTTGCAAGTAACGGGCCTTTCATGGCAGCGTTTACGGCTTCGGCAGGTAAGGGCCGAGGACCTTCTCCAGGTAGTCCGCCAGGTCGTAGAACGCGTCCTGGACCGGGTTGCCCGCACTCGGCCGGAACCGCAGCACCTGCGGGTCGTGGTCGCTCGCCTGCTGGGCGAACTCCGCGTTCAGGTGGACGACGTCGTAGTCGGTCCCGCGCGGCGCCTTCGACGCCAGGATGTGGTCGAGCACCTGCGACTGACCCTCGAAAACGTAGCTGTACCGCTCGTTCTCCGGCAGCGACGCGATGAGGTCCTTCAGCACGCCGCCCGCCGTCAGGGTCTTCACCGCGGGCGAGAACGGGTAGTCGTTCAGGTCACCGGCCACGACGATGTTCGCGTTCTTGTCCGACGCGAGCACCTTGTCGATGAACCCCCGCAGCACGGTCGCCTGCTTGGCCCGCTGCACCTCGGAGCTCCGGACCGGCGGCTGGTTGCGGCCGTGGGTCGGCTGGTCGCCGCCCTTGGAGTTGAAGTGGTTCGCGATGACGAACACGGTGCGGCCCTGGAAGACGAACTCGCCGACGAGCGGCTTGCGGCTGGCCTCCCACGCCTCGTTGGCCGGGTCGACGCGGCCGGGCGAGACGGTCAGGTGGGTCTTGCCGCGTTCCTTGACGACGTCGACCGGGGTGGTCGCGGTGCCGCCCGGACGATCCACAAAGGACACACGAGCCGGGTTGAACAGGAAGCCGACGCGGATGTTGCCGCCCGGCTGGCCGCCGTCCTTGCCGTTCTCCGGGTCGATCTGACGCCACTCGTAGCGCGGGCCACCGGCGGCGACGATCGCGTCGACGAACTTCTGCAGCGTCTGGTCCGCCACGACGGTGCCGTCGTTGGCCGGGCCGTTGTTGTCCTGGATCTCCTCCAGGTTCAGGATGTCCGGCTTCGCCAGGTTGGTGGCGATCGCCTTGGCCAGCTCGCCGAACTTCTCCGCGCTGTCCAGAGCGGACAGATTCTCGACGTTGTAGGTGGCCACCGAAAGCTCACCGCTGCGCTGCGCGCGGGTGCTCTCGCGCTTGAGCCCGTTGTCCTTGGTGGCGCCCAGCTTCGTCGCGAACAGCGTGTAGCCGCCGAAGTTGCTGTACTCGACCGGACCGGAGGTCTCGCCGGTGAGCACGTCGCCGGTGTTGACCTTCGGGAACGGGACCTCGGCGAACGGGATCAGCGACGCGACCTTGAGCACGCCGGTGTTGAGCCGGTCGTAGTCCAGGTACACCGCGCCGCCGCGGACGCTCGGGTTCTGCTTCGGTTTGGTGGTCACGTAAAGCTCGTTGAACGACGACGTCGGGCCGACGACGCGCGCGTCGGAGACGCTGACGATCTCGCTCTCGTGCGTCTCCCAGAAGTCCAGCGAGTACTTCGCGGGCTCCAGCGGAAGCGGCTCGATGCTGCCGCCCGGCGCCGGGGCGACGGTGTCCGGGACCGAGTCCGGGGTGACGACGGTCGGTGCGGGCAGCGCGTTTCCGCTCGAATCGACCGTCCACTGTGCACTCGTCAGCTCGGTGAGCGACTGGTACGGCGAGGTCGCCGGCGCGTCCGGGTAGAACTCGCGGATGGTGCCGGTGGCGGTCACGGCGTCACCCACGGCCACGGCGGGCGTGGTCGAACCGGTGAAGACGAACAGGCCCTCGCTGGTGCGCGGGTCGGCGTCGGGAGCGGGGTCGGTGACCCAGAACCCGCGGGCCGAACCGAAGCTCCGGATCGCGGTCACGACACCGGTGACCCCGGCGACCTTCCGGTCCTTGAACGGCGAGATCCGGGTGGTGCCCTGGATTTCGTGGATCTTGGCGGTCACCGGCGGCGGACCGGTTTCACCCGGCGTCTCGCCCTTGCTGTTCGTCGGGGTGGGCGCACCGGAGGTGAAGTCTGCGGCGTTGTCGTCGGTGTCCGCGAGCGCCGAGCCCCTGGCGACCGACGCGGTGTTGGACGGCGCGGGTGCCGCGGCCCCCTCGCGGATGACCGCGGCCGGGCCGAAGCCGACCAGGTCCTTGATCCGGGGGTCGGCCGCGCAGTCGGCGGCGGTCTTGCAGGTCAGCGCGGTGGTGCCCTGGACGAGCGCGATGGTGCCCGCCGTGGCGGACAGCGGGATCGCCCCGGTGGCGTCCGGCGTCGGGAGGGCGACCGTGCCGCCCGCGCCCTTCGCCTCCGCGACCAGGTACCGCGCGCCCGGCGCGACACCGCCGGTCAGCGGCGTGACCTGCCAGCTGTTCCCCGACGCGGGCGCGTACTGGACGCTGAAGCCGTCCAGGCTCACGGCCGCCGCGCCGCGGTTGGCGAGTTCGATGAAGTCGTTGCTCAGCGTCGCACCCGAGTTGCCGCCACCGCCGTAGACCTCGGCGATCACGGCGTCGGCGCTGGGCGCGGCGAGCGCGGCCGGAGCGGCTGTGATGGCAGCACCGCTCACGACCAGGCCGGAGGTGACGGCCACGGTCAGGGCCCGTCTCCTGGCAGCACGGCGGGATGTGGTCACGCTGAGTCCCCTCTTCGCAAGATCGGTCGAGGAATACTCCCCCGAACAAGTGAAATGAGGAAGACGACGAGACAACGATTCGTGACCGCTGGGCCGGTCGCACTAACCCCTTCGTCGTTTTCAGGGCTGGTTTTGCCGTGTTCCCCCGTGAGAGGATCAAGATCCGCCGCCTGCCACACACAGGAGGCGTTTTCATGCGCAGACTTCTTTGCGCGCTCATCCCACTCCTCGCGGCAGGTCTCGTGACCCCGCCCGCCCAGGCCGCGAAGCCACCGGAGAAGGCGGCGTTCGAGGTGATGACCCCGGCGAGCACGGTCGCGTCCCGCACCGACCGGCGGCCGAACGCGGGCGGTGTGTACGACCCCGTCGCGCGCAAGACCTTCATCTCGTGGTCGGGCAAGGCCGCGGACACCCACGTCCAGGCCTACGACCACCGGACCGGCGGCTGGACCGCACCGAAGAAGATCGCCGACGGCGAATCCGATCCGCACAACTACCCGACGATGCTGCTCGCCGGCGACGGCCACCTGCTGATCTTCCGCGGCATGCACAACACGCGCACCGTGATCAGCCGCGCGCCGCTCGCCCATTCCCTCGAGGGCACCTGGACCGACACCGAGGTGCCCCAGGGCGACTCGGCGAGCTACCCGATGCCGGTCAAGACCACCGACGGCACCTTGTTCCTGTTCTACCGCGAGACGACGAACGAGCTCGATCCCACCGCGAACACCGACTTCCGCCCGATGAAGTACATCGTGTCCCGCGACAACGGGAAGACGTGGAAGAACTCCGTGCAGCTGACCGGGAAGCAGTGGGCGTTCGGCTCGCTGGGCCGGGCCGACCACATGGACGAGATCTACGTCGGCCAGCTGCGGTACCTGCCGTCGTCCGGGCGGATCCAGTTCGTCTACACGCTCGCGGGCGGCGGGCCGGCGCAGCACAAGCACGACGTCTACCACCGGAACGTCTACTACCTGTCGTTCGACGTCCGCACCCTGCGCTTCCACTCCGCGGCGGGCCGCGACCTCGGCACCCAGGTCGACGACGCCGAGCAGGAGCGGTACCTCAAGGTCGCCGAAACCCCGCTCGAACTCCCCGGCGGGCTCAAGTCGCCGGACTACATCCTGCAGGTCGGCACGCAGCGCGACGGGAAGCCGTTCGTCACCTGGTTCCAGTTCGACGCCGCGGGCTCGCCGCGCGATTTCGCGGGCGCGTGGAACGGCCGGGACTGGGAAGTGCGCGAAGTCGCGAACGGACTCCGATTGCGTGAGATCGAACAGCTCAATGGCGGCACTTGGCGCGTTTACGGAACCCGGGACGGACAGCCGGACATCGAAACGTTCTTGCTCGAGAACGGACGCGTCTGGAAGCCGGAAACCTTGATCACCACACCGAAACCGGTCCAGCGCGTCGAAGTGATCACCGGTTTCCGGGACCCCGCCCGCATCCTGGCGACCGGCGCGTCCAGCGCGCGTGACGTCGCCGTGGCCGACGGTGACATTTATGTCGCGGGAATGCCGCGCAAATAGCCCATTGGGGTTTCCCTGCCTTAAATGAACCTCAAGTCCGGGTACAACCCGGCAATTCCGGAGTTACCTTTGGCGTTGTGAGCGAGGGCACAATCCTCCCTCACAACGCCAGAGCTTTCAGACGCTCGCCGGGGAGGGCGAGCGGGGGGAACTGGGGGTGCACCGCCGGTGCACGGGACCCGTCTGGGGAGGACGGAGCCCGTACACCGGCGGTGTGTCGTTTCCGCCCGGCCTTCAGCGCTCGAGCTCCTGCCGCGCCCGGTACTTGCCGATGAGCGACTTCGCCCCGGCGACGGCGGCCTTGCCCGCGCCCTTCGCGCTCGCGGCCAGGAACGTCGTCCAGTCGAAGTAGTCGCGCCACAGCACGATCCGGCCGTCGCGCACTTCGAACGTGCCGCACACCCAGAACTCCGCCTCCCACGAACCGCGCCGGAGGACGTCGGTGCGCTCGGTGAGCACGATCGGGCCGTCGGCGGCGATGTGGTGGGTGCGCGCCTCGAACCCGCTGCCGTAGCGGGCCATGGTGCGCAGCTGCTTCTCCACCGCCGAGAGGCCACGGGCCGGGGGAAGCGGGACGTTCTGGTAGACGATGTCGATCGCCACGAAGCTCAGCGCGCGATCGATGTCGAGCTCTTCGAGAGCCTGAAGGAAACCGGTCACCACGGTCTTCGGATCCGTCATGCCTACCGAGGCTAATCCGATTTTGAACCGCCGGAAGGTCACAGCCGTATCACAGAGCGGAGGACCGGATTCCCCACGACTACGGAGGTATCGATGCGACGGCGACTGCCGATGGCACTGTTCGGGCTGGTCGTCTGGGTGCTCGCGGGCTGCTCGACGGCCACGGGCGCCGCACCGGCGGCACCGAACGCCCCTGGCGCCAACCAGGCCGACATCACGTTCTCCCAGCAGATGGTCCCGCATCACCAGCAGTCGATCCAGGTCGCGAACCTGGCCTCGGAACGGTCGGCTTCCGAGTACGTGAAGGCCACCGCGGCCAAGATCATCAAGGCCGAATCGGCCGAGGTCCAGACGATGACCGGCTGGCTGCAGTCGTGGAACGCGGCCGTACTGCCCGCGGCGGGCCACGCGGGACACTCGATGCCGGGGATGATCACCGCCGGGCAGGTCGCCTCGCTGCAGAACCTGACCGGCGCCGAGTTCGACAAGACGTGGCTCCCGCTGATGGCCGAACACCTGCGCAACGGCGTCACGATGGCCAAAACCGTGCTGTCGTCGGGCGAGCACGCCGAGACGAAGGCGCTGGCACAGGAGATCGTCGAGAACCAGACGGCGGCGATCGACGAGATCACCGCGCAGCTTCCTTGACCCCCTGCGAGGCCGGGAAGGCCCTCCGGTATTGTTCTCGGCGGTGGCGTGTCCGAGCGGCCGAAGGAGCACGACTCGAAATCGTGTGACGGCTAATAACCGTCCGTGGGTTCAAATCCCACCGCCACCGCAGCGAAGAGCCGGTCTCCACGGAGACCGGCTCTTCTGCGTGTGGCCTACTTGTTGAACTTGTCCTTGAGGTCCTGCACGCCGCCTTCCGCGCGGTCGCGAAGATCGTGCCCGGTCTCCTTGACCTGACCTTCGGTCTGGTCGGCCCGGCCGGAGTTCTCGAGGTCCTGGTTACCGGTCTTCTCGCCGAGCTTCTCCTTGGCGGCGCCGATGGCCTGCTCGGCCTTGTCCTTCGCCTTGTCGAAAACGCTCATGGCGGACGTTCCTCCTTCGACTGCGGCCACCGTTTGCGGCCGCGTGATCTTGGAGTACCCGGAGAGCCGGAACCGACACATCTGTCACCCGGTGCGGTTACCCCGGTGCCCGTGGAAGAAGTCTTCGAGCAGGGCCACGCACTCGGGTTCCAGCACGCCGCCGACGACCTCCGCGCGGTGGCTGAGCCGCCGGTCGCGGACGACGTCCCACAGCGACCCCACGGCCCCCGTCTTGGGCTCCCAGGCGCCGAAGACGAGCTTCGCGACCCGGGCCATCACGAGGGCGCCGGCGCACATCGTGCACGGCTCCAGCGTCACCGCGAGCGTGCAGCCCTCGAGCCGCCAGCCGTCACCGTAGATCTCGGACGCGGCCCGCAGCGCGAGGATCTCCGCGTGCGCCGTCGGGTCACCCAGCTCTTCACGGGCGTTGCGCGCGGAGGCGAGCGGGGTCCCGTCCGGGGACAGGACGACGGCGCCGATCGGCACGTCGTCGCCCGCACCCCGCGCCGCCGCGATCGCCGCCTGGACGGCGGCGATGTCGGCGGCGGAGGCGGAGGGGCTCAGATCTCGTCCAGGATCTTGGTGAACTCGGCGGCGAATCCACACCGCTGCGCGACCATCTGGAGTTGTTCGTCGGGATAGAGGTCGACCTCGCCGACGATCACCTGGAGTTCGGCCCCCGGCAAGCCGAGATCGGACAGGATCTCCAGGTCGCCTTCGGGCCAGACCGCGTCGTCGTCCTCGTCCGGTGGATCGACTCTCAGCACGTCGAGGACGTCCGCGGCGATGTCGTAGTCGAGCGCCGCCGCGGCGTCGGACAGCAGCAGTGAGGGCCCTCTGGGACTCGGCCGGACGATCACGAAGAACTCGTCGTCGATCGCCAGCAGCCCGAAGGCGGCACCGGTGGAACGCAGTTTGCCGAGCTCCGTGATCGCAGCGTCGAGTTCGGCGAGTGCCCCTGGATCAAGAGAGCTGCACCGCCACCGACCGTCCTCCCGCACCACGGCCACCGCGAACCCCGTGATCGGCTCTTGCACCGCCATGCGCACACCGTATTCCGCCCGCATTCGGAACGCACGCACGGTGCACCCGAAGCGCCGCATGCGCCACTATCGAGACATGACCGGACCCACCGACCTGCCCACCCTCCCCGATGCGCGCTTCGCCGGTTTGCTGGCCGAAGCCCGCGCGCTCCAAGCGAAAACCGTAGAGCTCCGCCGGGAGATCCACCGGAATCCGGAGCTCGGCCTCCACCTGCCGAAGACCCAGGCCTCGATCAGGGCGGCCCTCGAGGGCCTGCCGCTGGAGATCACCGAGGGCAAATCGACCACCTCGCTGACCGCCGTCCTCCGGGGCGGCAAGCCCGGTCCGGCGATCCTTCTGCGCGGCGACATGGACGCGTTACCGCTCCAGGAGGACACCGGCCTCGACTTCACCTCCGACGACGACGGCATGATGCACGCCTGCGGGCACGACACCCACGTCGCGATGCTCGCGTCCGCGGCGCGCCTGCTCAGCGAGCATGCCGCCGAGCTGGCCGGCTCGGTGGTGTTCATGTTCCAGCCGGGCGAAGAGGGCCAGCACGGCGCGCGCCACATGATTCACGAGGGCGTGCTCGAAGCCGCGGGTGAACGCGTCGAAAAGGCCTTCGGCCTGCACATCTTCACCCAGGTCGAGTCCGGCATCGTGCAGACGCGACCGGGTCCGATCATGGCGTCGGCGAACAGCTTCCACGTGAAGGTCACCGGCCGGGGCGGCCACGGTTCGGCGCCGCATCAGGCGATCGACCCGGTGCCCGCGGCGGCGGCGATCGTCACCGCGCTGCAGACGATGGTGACCCGCAAGGTCAGCGTGTTCGAGCCCGCGGTGGTCTCGGTGACACGCATCGAGGCCGGGACGACGACGAACATCATCCCGGAGACGGCGTTCCTGGAGGGCACGATCCGGACGCTGTCCGAGCGGACGCTGGCGTTCGTGCGCGAGGAACTGCCGAAGGTGTGCGAGGCGATCGGTGCCGCGCACGGCGTCCGCGTGAGTGCCGAAGTCGTTCCCGGCTACCCGGTCACCGTCAACGATCCGCAGGTCGCGGGGCGGGTGCTGGAACTGGCGGCCGAGGTCCTCGGCGCCCGCAACGCCGAGGTCATGGAGAACCCGGTGATGGGCGCGGAGGACTTCTCGTATGTCCTGCAACGCGTTCCGGGCGCCTTCGCCTTCCTCGGCGCCTGCCCGCCCGATGCCGACCTGGCCACGGTCGAGGCGAACCACTCGAACCGCGTGGTCTTCGACGAGGACGCCATGGCCAACGGCGTCGCGATGTACGCCGCCTTCGCCCTGGACGCACTCCGGTAGCTATTACACAACAGTGTTGATTTAATGGGTGGCATGAGCGATGACACCCTGGCCGTCCTGGCCGCGCAGGAGGAGCGCCTGGTCTTCAGCCGGTTCGACAACGAGACCGCACTGAAGCTGGGCATCCACCTGCTCACGGCGGCGCGGGACCGCGCCCTCCCGGTGACGGTCTCCGTCCGCCGCGGCGGACAGCGGCTGTTCCACGCGGCGTTGCCGGGCACCTCGGCCGACAACGACGCGTGGATCGACCGCAAGAGCCGCGTCGTCGACCGCTACGGGCACAGCTCGTTCCTCGTCGGCGAGCGGTTCCGCGCGAAGGGCACGACGTTCGAGGCCGACTCGCGCCTCGACCCGGACCTGTACGCCGCGCACGGCGGCGTCTTCCCGGTGATCGTCGACGGCGTGGGCCCCGTGGGCACGGTGGGCGTCTCGGGACTGCCGCAGGCCGACGACCACGCGTTCGTCGTCGAGCAACTGGAAGTCTTCCTCGCCGCACTGTCCTAAGTGGACGTCGCGCTCCGATCGAGCCGCAAGGTGAGGAAGGCGGCGTTGGGCGAGAGGGACACGCGGTCGACCCGATAGCCGCCGAACGTCTTCTGCCGCGGGTCGACCACGTCCATCGTGAAGGACAGCCTCGGGCCCGTCGACGGTCGGGCGTAGGACATCGTCACGATCGCGCGTCCGGCGAACGCGCACATGGCGTCCGGCGCACACCGCTCGTCCAGCACCGCGAGATAGCCGAGACGGAGATCTTCCTTCGGGAACACGATCCAGCCGCCGAGGCGAACCGTGAACGAGTCGCCCAGCGCGGGCGGGCCACACGAGGTGTTCAGGAACAAGATCGCCGCGCCGAAGAGGAGCAGTTTCGCCGGAGTGCCCCAGAGCCACTGTCTTCGCATGCGAGGAAGACGGGCGGAACGGGCCGGCCGGTTGCACCCGAGACCGGGCGATCTCCGGACCTTCGTCCCACTCTTCAGGACACCCGACCCAGTCGCGCTCGACGGGCCGAGGGAAGCGTTGGCAAAGCCGGGTTTCCGCCGCCCGGACGTCCGCCCACCGACCGGCGGCGAATGCGGGAAGGGTCGAAAATGGCGCCTACACCGAAAAATTTATGACCGTGTGCGCGCCCGGCAAAAGCGGGCGCGCACACGGCGACAGGTCAGAGGTCGTGGCCATCGACGATCGCGGCTTGGCCCTTATGGGCGCCTCGGGGCGCGCGGTGGAGCGCGGCGGGCGGCTGCTCACCGGACAAAGCCGGCGGGACCATGAACGCGAGGGAAACGATGTCTGGCCGGTGCTCCTGTCTCCGGTCGAACCTCGCGACCGGACGGAACCGGGGGAAGTTTCCCTCGATGTCCTTGACTGTACGCCAGATCGTGCTGATTTGGTGAATTGCTTCCGCCCCGCTCGCATGGGACGCTTGGAGAAGACCACGGAGCGTCCGTGGCGTGTTGTGGTACCAGTGCCTTCTCGGCCGAACCGGACCCCTTCGGTGTTCTGAACCCGTTGCTGGATTTGCCCACTTTCACGAGAACCAGAACGGTGTGATCTCCCATGACCTCCACACAGACGAGGCAGGGCAGCGACTTCGCCGAACTGTCCAAATTGGTCATCGACGCCGGCCTGCTCAAACGCAGGCGCGTGTACTACGCGGTGAAGATCTCCTTGAACCTCCTCGCTTTCGCGGGCGGCTGGGTCGCGTTCGCGCACTTGGGCGACTCGTGGTGGCAGCTGTTCCTCGCCGCGTTCTTCGCGATGATGTTCACGCAGCTGTCCTTCATCGGCCACGACGCGGGACACAAGCAGATCTTCCGCGGCCGCAAGGCGAACGACGTCACCGGATTCGTCCACGGCGGACTGACCGGGCTCAGCTACGGCTGGTGGATCGGCACGCACACCCGTCACCACGCCAACCCGAACCACGAGGACGAGGATCCGGACGTCAACCTCGCCGCGCTCATCTTCACCAAGGCGCAGGGCACCGAGCGGCGTGGTTTCCTGCGCTGGATGGCGAAATACCAGGCGTTCCTGTTCTTCCCGCTGCTGTTGCTGGAAGGCCTGAACCTGCACGCGTCGAGCGTGACCGCGATGTTCCAGCGCGGCTTCAAACGCCGGAAGCTCGAGGCGGCGCTGATGCTCGCCCACGTCGCCGCGTACCTGACAGCCGTGTTCGTGGTCCTCTCGCCCGGTGTCGGCTTCGTCTTCATCGCCGTGCACCAAGGCCTCTGGGGTGTGTACATGGGCTGCTCGTTCGCCCCGAACCACAAGGGCATGCCGACGCTGTCGGCCGGTCACAAGCTCGACTTCCTGCGCAAGCAGGTGCTCACCTCGCGCAACGTGCGCGGCGGGCCGGTGGTGGACTTCGCCCTCGGCGGGCTCAACTACCAGATCGAGCACCACCTGTTCCCGAGCATGGCGCGGCCGAACCTCAAGCACGCGCAGGTGATCGTGCGGGAGTTCTGCGAGAAGCACGGCATCGACTACGCGCAATGCGGCTGGGCCGCGTCCTACGGGTACGTTCTCAAACATCTGCACGAGGTCGGCGCCCCGTTGCGCGCCCCGGCGACGGCGGTCGCGCGATGACCGCCTCCCGCTCCCTCGGCGTCGTGGAGGAACCCGCCGCCGACGACCGCTGCCCGAACTGCCCGCATCCGATGTCCGCGCACGACGCGATCGCCCGGCGCTTCTGCACCGCGACCGCGGCCGGCGGCTTCAGCCGCGGTTGCACCTGCGCCACGAAACCCGAAACAACCGAATAGAGGATCGCCATGAACGCCGACACCGTCCCCGTCTCCCGCTACGAGATCCGGGTCGACACCGTGAAGAAGATCGTCAACGAGCACACCGAACTCGACAACGAGGCGGCGTTCTCACTGGCCGTGCACATGGTGCGGGCGCTCGACACCGTCCCGGAGCCGGTCCGCTGACACTGGCCTCCTGAACCACTGTGGCCGGGGTTACTCGCGCGTTAACAACGCGTCAGTGACACCCCGGAAGGCGTCAGGGAGGTGTTGGCGAAGCGGCCGGGCCGGGTCGATCGGAGTTGTGCTGACAGGGCACTGACCGATCGACGCGGAGGTAACCGTGACGCTCAGCGAGCTCCTTCCCAGCCTCGGCTGCGAGGCCGCCGACCATCTCGAACCCGGCGTCTGGCCCCGGAGCACCAAGCTCGGACCGGGCGGGGAACTGTTGTTCGCCGGTGCGCCGGTGTCCCACCTCGCCGCGAGGTTCGGGACACCGGCGTATCTGCTCGACGAGGACGAGGTCCGGCAGAACGCCCGCGCGTACCGCCGGGCCCTTCCCGACGCCGAGGTGGCGTACGCGAGCAAGGCGCTGTGCACTCGCGCGGTCCTGCGCTGGGTCGCCGAGGAAGGACTTTCACTCGACACCTGCTCGGCGGGCGAGATCGCCGTCGCGCGGTCGATCGGTTTCCCCGCCGAGCGGATCCTGCTGCACGGCAACGCGAAAACCCCCGAAGACCTCAAGGCCGCGCTGTCCTACGGCGTCCGCCGGATCGTGGTGGACTCGCTCGACGAGATCGAGCAGCTCGGAGCGCTCGCCACCGGCGCGCAGCAGGTGCTGATCCGCGTGACACCCGACGTCGCCGCCGGCACGCACGCGGCGATCACCACCGGCACCGAAGGGCAGAAGTTCGGCTTCTCACTGCGCGAAGAGGTCCGCGACAACCTCGGACGAGCCGTCTCCGCCGTCCTCGCGCAGCCGGGGCTCCGCCTGGCCGGGCTGCACTGCCACATCGGTTCGCAGGTGTCGCGTGTGGACTTCTACGAACAGGCCGCCCGCAAGATGATCGGGGTGCTCGCCGGGCTCCGCGAGACCCACGGCGTCACCCTGCGGGAACTGGACCTCGGCGGCGGGCACGCCGTCCGCTATCTGCCGGGGGACACCGGTTTCGACATCGCCGGTTATGTCCGGCGTCTGCGTGTCGCACTCGCCTACGAATGCACGTCGCGCGCCTTCCCTCTGCCGAAACTGACGATCGAACCCGGCCGCGCGATCGTCGGCCAGGCGGGCATCACCGTGTACCGGGTCTGCGCGGTGAAACGCGGTTCGCGCACGTTCGTCGCCGTCGACGGCGGGATGAGCGACAACGCGCGGCCCGCGCTCTACGGGGCGGCGTACACCGCACGCCTGATCGGCAGGCGCAGCCGCGCGGCCAGGCGGCCGATGACGGTGGTCGGGCGGCACTGCGAATCGGGCGACATCCTCGCCGACGGGCTCTCACTGCCCGACGACGTCCACCCCGGCGACCTGCTGGCCGTCCCGTGCACCGGGGCATACCACCACTCGCTCGCCTCGAATTACAACCTCGTCGGCAGGCCGCCGGTCGTCGGCGTCTCGAACGGCGCCGCGACCCTGCTCGTCCGGCGCGAAACCGAGGAAGACCTGCTGAAACGCGACCTCGGCTGACAAGCCTTCCGAAAACCTCGGCGCCCTCCCTGTCGTGCGACAGAATCCTTCGCACGACGGCTCCGAGAAAGAGAATCGCGACAAACAACTTAACGGCGGTAGCATTCTGGACATTGATCGATACGCTGCGCGACAAGAATCGCATGCCGAAACAAAGGGAGGGACGGCATGGGTGACGAACCACGCGCGCAGATGGAGCAGCGCACACCTAGAGGTTTGGACAATACCGATCGCACTCTGATCGCTCTACTGCAAGTCGACGGGCGGGCCTCGTTCACAGCGCTGGCCAAGGCCGTCGGACTGTCGGAGGGCGCCGTACGGCAGCGCGTCCAACGGCTGCTGCGGGACGAGACGATGCAGATCGTCGCGGTCACGGATCCGGCGAATGTCGGGCTCGGCCGTCAGGCGATGGTCGGGATCAGAGTCCAAGGCGATCCGCGAGCTGTTTCCGATCAGCTCTCCGGGTTGCCGGACGTCCATTACGTCGTGCTCACGGCCGGAAGCTTCGATCTGCTCGCCGAGATCGCCTGCCGGGACGACGAACACCTCTTGAGTGTGCTGAACGACGACATCCGGCCCATCCCGGGTGTCGTCAGCACCGAGACCCTGATCTACCTGAAACTCGCAAAACAGACATACGCCTGGGGCAACCTGACCCGGTAGCCCGCGGCTCAGTGCAATGAAAGGCCCGTTACTTGCAAATTTTGCAAGTAACGGGCCTTTCATTGCACGCGCGGAAGGCTAGACGCAACGCAGATACGCGTCCGGAGTCCGCCGTCCGGATTCGAGACCGCGGAGGACCTTCGGCAGCGAACCGCTGTACAGCACCCCGAGCCGCTGCGTCGCCCGCGTCAGCGCGACGTACAGTTCCGCCTCGCCGCTCGGGCCTTCCGCGAGGATCCGCTCCGGCTCCACCACCAGCACGGCGTCGTACTCCAGCCCCTTGGCCGCGGACGGCACGATCGCTCCCGGCACACCCGGCGGCCCGATGACCACGGACGTCCCCTCCCGCCCCGATTCCTCGCGGGTGAACTCCGCGACGGCGTCTTCGATGTCCACTTCGGACAGTCGACGGGCCCAGGGCCGAACGCCGCACGAGCGCACGGATTCCGGCGGAACGACGTCGGGCGCGAAACTCGCCAGCAGGGAAGCCGCCACCGCCATGATCTCCGACGGCGTCCGGTAGTTGACGGTCAGCTTCCGGTACAGCCAGCGGTCGGCGACGTACCGGGAGAGCATCGCGTCCCACGACCGCGCGCCGGACGGCGACCGGCGCTGCGCGAGATCCCCGACCACGGTGAAAGACCGGCTGGGGCAACGCCGCATCAGAACCCGCCAGTCCATTTCGGACAGTTCTTGCGCCTCGTCGACGACGACGTGCCCGTAGGTCCATTCCCGGTCGGCGGCGGCGCGCTCGGCCAGATCCCGATCGTCGCGTTTCGCGAACCGCTCCGCCAGATCCTCGGCCTTCAGCACATCGGTCGGCCGGAGCGCGAACTCGTAGTCGTCGTGATCCTCTTCGACCTCGATGAGTTCCAGCACCCGCTCGGCGTACTCCTTCTGCGCCAGCTGCCGTCGCTCCTCCGCCCGCCGCTCGGCCGTGCGGTCCCAGCCGAGCAGTTCGACGGCCTCGTCCAGCAGGGGCACGTCGGACACCGTCCACGCGGCCGCGTCCTCGCGGAACAGCGCCGGATCGGCCCCTGCCGCCCGCAACCGCTCCGGCGAGGCGTAGAGGCCGGCTAGCAGCCGCTGCGGCGTCAGCACCGGCCACAGACGGTCGAGCACCGTGCCGAGCCCCACGCTGCCCTCCAGATCGCGCCGGACGTTCTTCAGCATCTCCGGGCGGGTGTTCCCGTCGTCCACCGGCAGCCAGCCCGCCCCGATCCGATCGACCGCGCGGGCCGCGAGCGCGGTGATCACCTCGCGTTCGAAGACGGCCTTCGCCTCGTTGTGCAGCAGGCCGCTGTCCCTGGCCACCTCGCGCGCGGCCGCCGCGATCTCGGCGTCGAGCGGCACGGTGACGTCGTCGAGTTCGATCGGCTCCGGTTCGGAGGGCAGTTCCTGCCGGTCCCGCACCGCCGCCTCGAGCACGTCCAGGATCGCCAGCGAGCCCTTGAGCCGCTGCACCGGCGGCGGGTCCTCGCGTTCGGTGCGCAGGCCGGGGACGAGGCCTCCCGGCGTCGTGAAGACGGCACTGGTCTCGCCGAGCGACGGCAGGACTCGGCCGATGTGGTCGAGGAAGCCACTGCTCGGCCCGACGACGAGCACGCCGCGGCGTTCCATGCGCTCCCGCTTCGTGTAGAGCAGGTACGCCACGCGGTGCAGCGCCACCGCGGTCTTGCCGGTGCCGGGGCCGCCCTCCACCACGAGGACGCCCGCGTGGTCCAGCCGGATGATCTCGTCCTGCTCCGCCTGGATGGTCGCGACGATGTCCCGCATCCCCTCGCCGCGCGGCGCGTTGACCGCGGCCAGCAGCGCGACGTCACCCCGTTCCCCCGCCGGATCCGGACGCCCGAAGACCTCGTCGGTGAAATCGAGGACCTTACGCCCGAGGGTGCGGAACTGACGGCGTCGCACCATTCCTTCGGGGGACGCGCCGGTCGCGCAGTAGAACGCGCGCGACGCCGGTGCCCGCCAATCCAGCACCAAAGGTTCGTAGTCGTTCCGTTCGTCGAAAAGGCCGACCCGGCCGACGTACGTCCGCCCTCCCGAAAGGGCGTCCAAACGGCCGAAACAAAGGCCCTCGTCGGCGATCTTCAGCCTGGCCATCTCGCGGGCTTTCGTGCTGACGGAGACTTCCCGGTCGGACAGCACGAAGCCTTCTCCCCGCAGGGCACCGGCATACGCTTCGCCCACCCGCGTACGTTCGGTGTCCAGCCGCTCGTAGAGCGACGCGATGTACTCCCGTTCGGATCGCAATTCCTCGTCGTACCCCTGATTTGACAAGTTCCCCTCACAGCGTTTAGACTACTCAGGTATTCGGCGTTCAGATCAGCATTCCTGATCAGGCGCCGATTTTTTATTGTCCACCACCTGTCAAGAGGGACCCGGTATCACTCCGGAAATGATCGTGCGCGATAATGGGAACCACAGCCCGCCATTACCGCGCACGATCCGCGTTGCCTCGAACCACTCAGCCGAGCATGAACTCGCGGGGTTCCAGCGCCCGCCCCACCACGCGGACGTCGCCCAGCCAGCCGTGGAACGCCTGCTCGACGATCGAGTCGTAGGCGTAGGCGCCGATCAGCCAGGAGCCGCCGGGATTCGCGATCCCCGCCGCCGTCGTCTTCGGATTCCGCAACACCGGACACCCGTCGACGTAAAGCGTCGTCCGCCTGCCGTCGTTGACGGCGGCGACGTGGATCCATTCCTTCAACGCCAGTTCGTGGCCCCAGCAGGTGGAGATCCCGTTCTGGTTCACCGGGAACACCGCCCACTGGAACGCCGCACCGTCCGAAAGGGACAGTGTGGCCGCGGGCTCGCCGGGATCGTCGCCGGTCTTCCCCGCCTTCCCGCCGGCACCCTGCCTGCCGAAGATCGCGGCCCACGCGTGGCCGCCGTCCTTGAAATCCTCGGGCAGCTTCACGAACGCTTCGACGGTGTAGCCGCGCGCGAACGCCTCCGCGTTCATCGGCGCGGAGTCCGCCGTGCGCAGATACGCCCCGCGAGCCGGTTTCTTGCCGCCGTCGAACCGGAGGCTCGACCTCGACGGCTGCCGCCCGGAGAACTCGCCGGAGAACCGCAGCGCGCCCGCGGCACTGCCGGGCAGGGTCACCCGGACCAGGTCGTTGCCCCTGCCGGACAGGTCGCGGACGCTGTCGACCGGTGCGCCGTCACGGCCTTCGAACCGCCAGTACGCCACGGTCCCGCGGATCAGTTGCCGTTCGGCGGGCCGCGCGGGCGGGACCGGGACCGGCGCGAAACCGGCGAACCTCGTCTCGAAATCGACCTCCAGACTGAAGTAGTCCGCCGGGCCGGTGCGTTCGATTTCCTGCCGCTGCAACTCGTTCAGCCTCGGCGCCTGGTCGGCGAGCCACGGCGAGACCGTGCGGACGTCGATCACGTTCCGCGTGAGGTCGAACCGGTAGAGCCGGATCATCGCGCTGCCGCCGTAGTAGCGGTCCTGGTAGTTGGTGATGTGCAAATGGACGTCGTTGCCCGCCTTGTTGCGCTTCACCGCGCGGCCCGGCGGCCAGTAGTGCCCGTTGAGCGTCAGGAAGATCTGGTCGTTCCCGTCGATCAGCTCGTCCCAGACCTTCTGCCCGAACTCGGAAAGCTGAGCCTGACCCGCCTCGTCGGCCCATACCAATTCATGGATGGTCAGGATCGCCGGAAGCCGCGGGTTCCGCGCGAGCACCGACCGCGCCCACTCCAGCCCGCCCGCCGACGGCCGCCAGTCGAGCGCGAGCAGCAGCCACTCGCGCCCGCCGGCCCGGAAGACGTGGTGGCTGTTGTAGCCGTCCGGGCTCGCGCCGCGGAAGGTCCGTGAACCGCGTTGCCGCTGCGGGCCGAACGCGTCGAGGTACGGCGTGCGGCCGCGCTGGTCGTCGGTCGAGGACTTGATGTCGTGGTTGCCCGCGAGCGTGCTGTACGGGAACCGGCGGCGGTCGAGATGCTGGAAAGACCGGCTGATCTGGTCGAACTCGCCCTGCTGCCCGTTCTCGGTGAGGTCGCCGAGATGCGCCAGGAACACGATGTTCTCGTCGCCGCCGGTGACGTGGCGCAGCGTGGCGTCCAGTGGCGCGGGGTCACCGCGGTCGGCGTCGAAGAGGTACTGGGTGTCGGGCAGGACCGCGAGGATGAAGCAAGCGTCTTCGGCGTCCGGGCCGTGATGGCCGAAGGACGCGGAGGCCGCCGGGGCACCGAGCGCGGGCAACGCGGACACCGCCGCACCGGCGCCGAGCAGGCCCGCGCCGCGCAGGAAGGTCCGTCTGGAGGAGTCGTTCACGGCCGCAACCTACGCATCCGTGGGCAACGCGTCTCGAACCGCGGATGAACACTTGCTCCGCTCGGTAGCTTCGTCTCATGGGGAACGTCAAACGCTGGCCCGTACTCGCCGGGGTCGGTGTGGTGGTGGCCGCGGCGACCTGGTGGATCGTGGACGAGATGCCCGCGGTGGACGACGCCGTCGCCCGGGAGGCGCTGCCGCCGATCGACGAGCATCTGCGCGCGAAGCTCTGGGCGGGGACGCTCGCGGCCACCGGCTTCCCGGATGTCCGCTGGGTGTGCACGCAGAAGGTGATCGAGACCCGGCCGGACGGGGAGCGCGTCAAGATCGGCCTGGTCGCGAGCTGCGACGAGGTCACGAAAGAAGGCGGCGGGCTCGTCGTCGGCAGCGGATTCCGACGGCAGCCGATGGTCTATCTCGTCGAGCGCACACCGTCCGGGTACCGCGTGCTCGACCGGAAACTCGCGGAGGACGGGGCGGGCTACTCGCCTTCGGTCAAGGCGATGTTCTCGTGGATCGGCGCGCGCCGGGTGATCCACGGCGCGAGCCCGGACGACCCGAAGACGGTGTCGGCCGCCGCGTTCGGCCTGCCGGACGACACCCCGGTCCGCGCGCGGAGCTGATCAGTCGCCGTTCCGGTCGATCAGCTTCGGCACGACGAACCACAGGACGACGAACAGCACCGCCGTCACCACGCCGAGGATCGTCATCGCGATCGGTCCGAAGACGACCTTGGCGATGAGCGCGACGGTCGTGGTGATCGCGGCCGCGAGGCAGCCGAGCCCGACCAGGACGGACCGGTTGCCGAAGGTGAGGATCCGCTCACGGTTCCCGGTGCGGAACAGCAGCCGGTGCCACGCGGCCGGCGCCGTCAGCAACACTGTCGAGCACACCGTGAGCAGGACGGCCACCAGGTGAACGGACTTCTCGAATCCGCTCGCCTCGTGAAATTCGTCGGTGAACACCACCGTGAGCAGGAACCCGAAGAGGATCTGGACACCGGCCTGAGCGACCCGGAGCTCCTGCAGGAGTTCACTGACGTTGCGGGTCAGGCGCTCGTTCTTCGTCTCTTCGGTGTGCTCGACCATGCGGCGGCTCCAAGACCATCGGTTGACGCCTGACTTTTTCGTGCCAGCCGAGCGAAGTCACCGATACGACCACGACGGCGAGGCCGAACCACTGCGTACCGGACAAATGCGCGTTCAGGAACGATACGCCGATAACGGCCGCGGTGACAGGGAAAGCCAGCTCCGCCAACGTCGCCCTGGCGGCGGGAGTCGACCGCAGGCCCACGTAGTACAGGCTCAGCGCCAGCAGACCGGGAACCAGCGCGAGCAGGACGAGGCCGAGCGCGTTGTCCCAGCCGACCGCGAACCCGCCGCCCTGGACCGCCACGATCCCCGCCGCGACCGGAAGCCCGACGGTGAAGCGAAGTGTGGTGACCTCCTTCGGCGCCAGCTCGGTGGAGAGCATCCTGCCGAGCACCGTTCCCGCCGCCCACAACGCCGCCGCGCCGATCGCCAGCAGCGCCGCCTTCGCGGCGGCGACCTGGATGTTCAGCGGATCCTTGAACGCCAGCAGCCACGCACCCAGCAGCGCCGGGATCGCGAAGAAGGCGTATCCGGGGCGGACCCGCTCGCGGAGGACGAAATACGCCGCCAGAACGGCGAACACCGGCTGAAGCTTCTGCAGCACCAACGGCGTCACGGGGTCGCCCAGTTTGAAGGCCGCGGTGAACATCGCCGTCGCGAGCGCGGAAGAACCGCCGCCGATGGCGAGCACGGCCAGCCACTCCCGCGGTCCGACCCGGCGCAGCGCGCGGAAGGCGCCCGGGATGAGGGGACTCAACACGAGCACCACCAGCAAGTGCTCCCAGAAGACGACGGTGGCCGCGGGGAGCGCTTCGGCGAGCGGAAGCCGCAGAAGTCCGTCTGTGCCCCAAAGTGCGGCCGCGACCGCGACCAGCCAAGTGCGATCCGGAGGATTAGTACTCACTTACCCTTCCATCCATGCCCCCGCCGCCGCCCTCAACGGACGCTGGCGCGCGCACTGTGCTCATAGTTTGAGAATGATCGCCCGACCGAGTGACCGCTCTGGCGTGCCCGATGTCTTGCGGACTAAGCAGGGCGCATGCGCCCTGTCCCCTTAGTCACCCTTGTCCTGTCCGCCGCCGCCTTGGCCTTCACCTCCGGCGCCGGGCCCGCCACCGCCGCCGCCCCCGGTTCCCGGGTGCACGTCATCACCGCCAAGAGCGGCCTCACGGTCTACAAACCGGACTTGGTCCCGCCCGGTGCCCGCGCGCACGTCTTCGGGTTGACCTCGAAGGCTTACGGCACCTCGACCGCGGTCCTCGTGACCGGCCTGCTGCCCAACCGGGAATACGGCGCGCACGCGCACACGAAACCGTGCGGTGCCACCGGAGACCTCGCGGGCCCGCACCACCAGAACGTCGAAGACCCGGTGAAGCCGTCGGTGGATCCCGCCTATGCCAACCCCCGCAACGAGATCTGGCTCGACCTCACCACCGACGCCGCCGGCCGCGGCGCCTCCGTGTCCAAAGTGGACTGGACTTTCGACGCCCGGCGGGCCAAGTCGATCGTGATCCACGAAACGCATACGCACACCGACCCGGGTCACGCCGGGACGGCGGGCGCACGGCTGGCGTGCGTGACGGTCGACTTCTAGCCGTGTTTTCTAAAACCCCCAGGTGCGCTCCGGCCGGATCCTGATCCGGACGTTGTACTCCCTGTCGAACTTCGGGGTGTCGTAGTCGAGCGCGGGGTAGTGCTTCTCGTACTTGCCGAGGAAGCCAGGCTGCTCTGACGCGACACCGTCCGGCAGGATCTCGGCCTTGCCGCCGATCACCAGGATCGAGCCGCCGTGCTCGTCGCTGTTGAAGTGGAGGCTGACCTCGGGGTTGGCTTCGATGTGCCGGGTCTTCGCCGTGTCCGGCCGGCTGAAGATGACGATGTCTTCACCGTCGAGCACGAACCACACCGGGCGAGGCGAAGGCCTGCCCTTCGGGCTGATGGTGGTCAGCCAGGCGACGCTCTCCTTCGCCCGCTCGGCGAGGCGCGGGTCGGGTTGGTAGGTCATGAACCGACCAACCACGACCCGCCGGTATTTCTTCCGTGTCCGCCTCAGCGAGACGCGACGAGTTTGGCGTAGCGCGTCCCGGCGCCGAGCAGCACCAGACCGGCGAGAAGGAAGGCCGCGACCCTGGCGAGGCCGTCGAGCGCGGAGAGGTCGAACAGGACCAGCTTCAGCACCGCCGCGCCGACCAGCACCAGACCGGTCACCCGCAGGCCGACCACCGAGATGCCGCGGATGAGCAGCACGAGCGCGGCGACCGTCCAGGACACCGTGATCACCACGTGGCCGACAAGGAAACCCGAACGGCCGGGGACGGCCAGCAGCGCGCCGCACAGGACCATCGCGCCGGCGCCGTAGAGCGCGCAGACCCCGGCGAAGAGCCACGGCGCCACGTTCTCCGACGCGGTCTTGAACAGCCCGAGCCGGTGCGCGACCCACGGAAGCGTGATCGAGACGGCCACGATCGCGACGGCGACCAGCAGGGCGGCGGCGAGGTTGGCGTCAGGCCGGTTCCTGATCAAGAAGAAGAGCGTCGGCGGAACGTCGAAGGCGAGCGCGATGAACCCGCCGATGACGGCGAAGCCCAGCCCGCCGAAGAGCGCGACGTGCTTCTTCGTCCACAACGCGACCAGGGCCAGCAAGACCCCTTCGCCGATCAGGATCGCCGAACGGGCGCTGCCGTCGAAGAGCGTCATCGTCGTCTGCAAGGCCGCGAGGAGCCCCGCGGCGCCCGCGAGGTCGCCGGTCCAGCCGTTGAGCCACTGGCCCGCCGCCCACACGCCCAGCAGCACCAGCGCGACCGACGCGGTGACGAGCACGGCCGACGTCTTCGGCAGGAACAGCGCGGCGAGCAACGACGGCGCCGGTGCGACGGCGAGCAGGGCGAGCGCGGCGGCGTCACCGGGACGCTTGGTGGTGACGATCAGGGCGAGCGTGAGTCCGACGGCACCCGCGGCCAGCGCGGCGGCGGTGTTGGCGACGCTGCCGCCGAAGCCGGTGAACGCCGTGCTGAAGATCGACGCGACCAGCGGCGGGATCCCGGCGGCGACCGCGACCGACGGCCACGACTGGCGCAGCTGCACCGGCGTCGAGGCGACCTGGACCACCAGCAGGAACGCGACCAGTTCGGGGGTGAAACCCTGCGTGATCAACGGCGCGCAGACCACACAGCCGAGCACGACGGCCGTCGCGAGCAGCGACGACTTCCACCGCACGGCCAGCAGCAACCCGCCCACCGCGATCAGGAGCCCGATCGCGAGACCGGCGTAGGCCGGGAGGTACTCGTACATCGTCGTCGCGGCGATGGCGTCGAGGTACAACGCCCCGATCCCGGTCGCGGCGAGCGCGAACGCGCCGGTGCGGCCCGCCGGGGTGCGGTGCAGCTTCAGGCCGATCCCGACCAGCGTGAGGCCGAGGACGGCGCCCCCGATCACCCGCGGCAGCGGTCCGAACCAGCCGCGCTGGATGGCGAGCACGAGGAACAGCACGATGCCGAGCAACGTGACCGCGCCGCCGACCCAGGCCAGCAGCCTGCTGCCGGCGCCCTCCTTGCTCAGCTTCTCGGACAGCGTGGTCCTCGGGACCGGCTGATACGGGCGGTACGGCTGCTGCGGGGGCAGCGGGTACTGCTGGCGGTTCTGCTGCTGCCACTGCGCGTACTGGGCCTGCTGGTACTGGGCCTGGTACTGAGGGTGCTGCGGGTGCTGCGGGTGCGTGAAGTACCGCGGGTACGGCTGCTGCGGGATCTGGGGCTGAGGCTGCTGGTGCGGCTGGGCCTGGAGGGGCGGCACCTGCGGTTGGGCTGGTTGCGGCTGCGCGGGCGGCGTCGGGGCCTGCTGCGCCTGCGGTGGCGTTTGCGGCTCGGCGGGCTGCTCGGCCTGCTCCTTGGGCGCCTGCTCAGGCGCCTCTTCGTGCGTCGGTTCCGCTTCGGACCGGGCGGTCCGCAGCTCCGTACCGACCCGCGCGAGGCGGGCCCCAAGGTCGTCGATCTCCCCGGCGAGCCTGAGGAGCACATCCCCATCGGTGGTCATGGCGAACAGCATGCGGCTTCAGGGCCGCCGCGGGATCCGTAGCACTACTCAATCGTGATGACGATGTGGTCGCGACCTGCAAGATCATCGGTCGCCGGCCACCCGGCGGTTTCTCCATACTGGTCTGATGAACCCGGGTGACACGCTGTTCAGCTCGTCTCGCCATTTCCAGCTGTGGAGCTACGGCGCGGGACACTCGGAGCTGATACTCCGGTCGAGATTCCCGCCGGACGAGACCCCGGTCGAGCTCTACTTCGAAGCCGTCCGATCGGTGCACTTCGACAGACTCGACTTTCCCGAGCTGACGGTCTACCGAGCCGAAGACGAGGTTCTCCAGAGCGAGCGGTACAGATTCCCCTACCTGCGGATCGAACTGAGGTCGCCGGACCACACGGGCGTGGTCGTCGCCAGCAGTTTGACCTACATCGACGGGACCCGCGTCAAGGGGACGAGGGCGTGGTCCGTGGTCGCCCCGCTTGGTGGACCGAAGTGGCCGACCTGACGACAGGCGTTACGAAGGGGTGAGCTCTTGGCCGCGTAGACGCGGAGCGCCTGCCTGCCAGAGGAGGAACCGGAAAGACGGACTTCGCCGCTGGTCCGGATGATCAGGTCCAGCTCCGGACTACCCGCTGTGTAGAGGTGGGAGGAAAGTGAGTCCACGGAAACGGCTTCCGTGCTACCGAATTCGGTTACCGTCGACGTGTCACCGGAGCGGTTTCCCGGTGACCAAGAGTGCGATGCCGTGGGCATCACACGAGCCGCGAGGCCAGGTGCACCCGGGGAATACCGGGACCCTGGCCTTACGCACGTCACAGGAACTCGGGTCTTGTTCGCGCGGCGAGAAACCTCGAGCTGCCGACACCGGCGGTACGGCAGGATCGGGGCATGACCACAATCGAGGTGGTACTCGGTGACATCACGCACGAGCATGTCGACGCAGTCGTGACGGCGGCGAACGAGTCGCTTCTGGGCGGCAGCGGTGTGGATGGGGCGATTCACCGCACGGCCGGTCCCGAACTGGCCGAGGCCGGCAGCGTGATCGCCCCCTGCGAACCGGGGGACGCCAAGGCGACACCCGCGTTCGGCCTCGCGCCGATCAAACACGTCATCCATACCGTCGGCCCCGTCTGGGACGGCGGCACCTATGGCGAGGCCGACCTGCTGTCGTCGTGCTATCGCCGCAGCCTCACGGTCGCGGACGAGCTAGGGGTACGCAGTATCGCCTTCCCGGCGATCTCGACCGGAATCTACGGCTACCCGCCGGATCAGGCCGCGAGGATCGCGGTCCGCACGCTGCGCGAGACGCCGACGGCGGTCGAGCTGATCCGCCTGGTCGCCTTCGACGAAGAGACCTACGAGCTCCTCACCGCCGCCGCGGCCAAGCGGCCGTGAAACTGACGAGGCGATCGCACCGTATGCCGACACGCTCACCACGTGACCTAGGTCATCAGCGACAATGGAGGACGTGACAGCCACCCTGAGCAAGCCCAGCCTGAAGATCGGCCCCTACGAGGTCGATCCCCCGGTCGTGCTCGCTCCCATGGCGGGCATCACCAACGTCGCCTTCCGGCAGCTGTGCCAGGAGTACGGCGCGGGCATCTACGTCTGCGAGATGATCACCGCCCGCGCGGTGGTCGAGCGCCACCCCGGCACCATGCACATGATGACCTTCGGCGAGAACGAAAAGCCCAGGTCCATGCAGCTTTACGGGGTCGACCCCAAGACGATGGCCGAAGCCGTCCGCATCATCACCGGCGAGGGTCTCGCCGACCACATCGACAGCAACTTCGGCTGCCCGGTGGCGAAGGTGACGCGCAAGGGCGGCGGCGCTGCCTTGCCGTTCAAGCGCAAGCTGTTCGCCGACATCGTGCGCGAGTCGGCGAAGGCCGCGGCCGAGGCGGGCGTGCCGTTCACGGTCAAGTTCCGCGTGGGCATCGACGACGACCACCTGACGTACCTCGACGCCGGACGCATCGCCGAGGCCGAGGGCGCCGCGGCGGTCAGCCTGCACGCGCGCACCGCCGCGCAGCGCTACTCCGGTCAGGCCGACTGGACGAAGATCGCCGCCCTCAAAGAAGCGGTCACGAGCATCCCGGTGCTCGGCAACGGCGACATCTTCTCGGCCGAGGACGCGCTGCGCATGGTCGACGAGACCGGCTGCGACGGCGTCGTGGTCGGTCGAGGCTGCCTGGGCAGGCCGTGGCTGTTCGGCGAACTGGAAGCCGCCTTTGCCGGGCGCGCGCAGCCCACACCGCCGAATCTCGGCGAGGTCGCCAAGGTACTGCGCCGCCACACGGAACTGCTCGTCGAACACGACGGCCACGACAAGGCCATGCGCGACATCCGCAAGCACATGGCCTGGTACTTCATGGGTTTCCCGGTCGGCTCCGAACTTCGCCGCGGTTTCGCGATGCTGTCCAGTTTGGACCAGCTCGACGACCTGATCGCCCAGCTCGACCACGACGCGCCGTTCCCCAGCGCGGCCACCGGTCCGCGCGGGCGGCAGGGATCGCCGGGCAAGGTCACGCTGCCGCACGGCTGGCTCGACGATCCGGACGACGACTGCGTCCCCGAGGCCGAGGACATGCACTCGGGGGGCTAGACAACGAAAAACGCTCCCGCCGGCCGTGCGGGCGGGAGCGTCTTCGTTCACGACTCAGGTGCCCCTGGTCTTGTAGGCGAACTTCCACTGGCCGTGGTCGACCTCGAAGCACCGCATGGTGATCGTGTAGTACCGGGCCATATTGCTCTGTTCGATCTGACAACTGCTCAGAGTCGAGAACGGCCCGAGCTGACACCCGGGATTTCCGTCACAGACCCCCGCGATCGAAACAGGTGTTCCTTCGGCCACCGCGACATTCGCCGTGGTGACACCGATTCCGCCCGCGAGCGCGACGGAAGCGGCGCCGGCGGCGAGCCGGCGCCTCCAGCTGTTCGACATGTACTACCCCAGTTTCCCCAGTGCGGCCGAGAGCCGGCCGCGGTGATCATTAGAAGGGAATCGGACACACGCCGTCAATCCCTCGCCGGTCGCCCGAAACCGCCCCCGTAAAGTCGTCGTCGTGATCGAGCAGCTGAGCATCCCGACCGCGGCCGGTACCTTCGACGCCATCGCGGCCGGCCCCGAAGACGGCCGCCCTGTCCTGCTGCTGCACGGTTTTCCCGAGGCCGCGGTCGAATGGGAGCACCAGGTCGCGACGCTCGGCTTGCTCGGATATCGCGCGGTGGCACCGGATCAGCGCGGCTACTCGCCGGACGTCCGGCCGGAACAGGCCTCCGAATACGGTATCGACGAACTCGTCGGTGACGTCCTCGCGATCGCGGATCGTTTGGGGTGGAACGAATTCGATCTCGTCGGACACGATTGGGGCGGCGCCGTCGCGTGGTGGACGGCCGACGCGCATCCCGGCAGGCTCCGCAGTCTCGCCGTCGTTTCGACGCCGCATCCGGCGGCGCTGGCGGAGGCCATGAAGACCGACGAGGACCAGCATCTCCGTTCGGGGTACATGACCGAGTGGCGGCAGACCCGCGTCACCGAACGGCGGATGCTCGAGAACAACGCCGACGCGCTGCGCCGCATCTTCGACTGGAAGGTGTCGCCGAGCAAGATCGACGAGTACGTCCGGCGACTGTCCGAACCGGGCGCGCTGACAGCGGCGCTCAACTGGTACCGCGCCGGCCGTCCCGGCGGGAAGATCGGGCCGATCGAGGTCCCGACGCTCTACATCTGGAGCACCGAGGACGCCGCCTTCGGTTCGACGGCCGCGCTCGACACCGCGAACCGCGTCACCGGCCCGTACCGCTTCGAGATGATCGAGGACGCCTCCCACTGGGTGGTGGAAGAGGCACCCGAGGCCGTCACTTCTTTGCTAGTGGAGCACCTCTCGTCCCACTAACAGGGGTAACTCTGGTCGCGGTACCGGTTACAGCGAGCCTGCTGGTTCAGTGGGTCCGGTGAACAACGCGACCGAAGTGGACACCGAACGTATCGTCTATGTCACCGAGGACGGCGAGCCGACCGGCGAAACCGCGCCCAAACTGTCCGCGCACCACGAGAACACCCGGCTGCACCTGGCGTTCTCCTGCTATCTGTTGCGCAGCAGCGACCAGGCCCTGCTCATCACCAGCCGCGCCGCGTCGAAGAAGGTGTGGCCGCGGGTATGGACCAACAGTGTCTGCGGGCACCCCGCACCGGGTGAACCGATCGAGGAGGCCGTCCGGCGCCGCGCCGCCTTCGAGCTCGGGCTTCCCCGGCTGGACGGGCTCCGGTGCGTCCTTCCGGCGTACCGCTACCGGACACCACCGTTCGAGGGCGTGGTCGAGAACGAGTTCTGCCCGGTCTTCGTGGCCTGGGTCGACGAAGACCCGGAACCGCATCCGGACGAAGTCGGCGACTGGCGGTGGCTGAGCTGGAGTGATTACGCACTGTTGCTGAATGATGATGTGACAGACGTGAGTTACTGGGCGAAAGATCAGTTTTCGCAGCTCAAAGACGTCGAGCCGTTTTCGGCCATACAGAACGGCACTTCGGTGCGTGACAATGGTGCGAAACCGTCGTCCACTTGAGCGATATTCACTTCGGACCGTACCGATACCTCAAGAGCCGCCTCCTATACGACGAAAACCAATTCGTGGCGGAGGTGAACGTGGTAGCCGACGACGAGGCCGCGTTCCCACCGGGCGCGCCGAGTACCGATCTGCTCAGCCTCCACGAGTCGATCGCCGGGGTTCTCGCCACCCAGGGTGACTGGCGACGCGCCTACCACCACCTCAAATCCGCCTTCGACCTCGCCCGTGCCGGCAGCCTGCGGGACACGCTGACGTCCAGCTACAACCGCCGTTACCTCGACCAATGGCTGCACGGCCCGGCCGTCGAACACCGCGGCCCGCCGGGGATCGCGATCGCGCTGGTGGACCTCGACCTGTTCAAGGGCGTCAACGACACTTTCGGGCATCTGGTGGGCGATCGGGTGCTGCGCGAGGTGGCCGACCTGCTGCAACAGGGGCTTCCGCCCGAGGCCTTCTGCGCTCGCTACGGCGGTGAGGAGTTCGCGCTCGTCATCCCGGACGTCGACGCCGCACGCGCGGTGCGCATCGCCGACACCGCCCGTATCCGGGTGGCCCGCCATCCGTGGCCGCGGATCCGGCCCGGCCTCTCGGTGACGATCAGTGTCGGGCTCGCGCACGAGATTCACGCGGAACCGGATCGCACGGTGGAACCCGAGCGGCAGTTGCGCCGCGCCGACGCTTTGTTGTATATGGCGAAACGGGCAGGCCGGAACAAAGTGGCCTATCACGATAAGGAATCGTCGCAGATGATTCCCCACACGATGAACGCCGCGGAGTCCGCGGGCGCCTAGCCACTCACTCGGTTAACCGTCGCACTCTGCGTAACGGTTCCTCCCTTTTAACGCAGCTTTAACCAGGACCGCTCACCCGATCGCATGGACCGTTCGGCGCTTATCGGTACCTTGGGTGAAGAAAATTCCGGGATGGTTGTCGTCACGAACCTGAGGTGTCCGTACGATAACGAAAGAGCTTCGACGCCAGTTGTGAAAGGAGACCGAGTGCCCGACGAGCACCACAACCCGGGAACCGGTCGCCACAGTCACACCGACAGGAGTGCCGGTGAGAGCGGCGGCGGCCGCCGCCGCTCGATGGACACCCACGGCGGGATCAGCGTTTCCGACGTCGTCGCACGTCATACGGGTGAACGCCCGGTCTTCGACCCCGCCGCCGAGACACCCGCTCCGCGCCGTCTCCGGCAGGACGAGCCGACGCCCGAGCCGCCGAGACCCCGTCCGCGCACGGCCAGGGCGGAGGCGCCCGCGCCCCGTCGTCCCCGCCCGGCGGCCCCTGCTGCCCCTGTCGAGCCGCAGCAGCCCGCGCCTCGCGCGGCCGATCCCGCTCCGCCGCAGGCACAGACGCCGCCGCGGAACCCCCAGCCCGCCGAGGCCCCGCGCGCGCCTCGTGCCCGCCTCCCGCGCCGCTCCACGCAGGCCGCGCCCGGCCCGGAAGCGCCGACGCAGCGCCGTCCGCCGGTGGTGAACCCGGGCGCGCAGCAGCAGCCCGCGGCGCCGGCACCGCCGCGCCGTCCTCGCCGCCCTGTTCAGCGCCCGATCCAGCCGCCGCCGGTCCAGCCGCCGGTCCAGCAGTCGCCGTCCCTTTCGCCCGGCGTCCCGCCGCGATCCGAGATGGACCGGCTCACGATGACCGACGAGCTCGAAGCGATCGACGACGCGACGATCACCAAGCGCAAGATCGACCACACGCTCGCCCGGTTCTCCGCCGCGCACGACGAGCTCGAAGCCGAAGAGGCCAAGAAGCGCGAGCGCCGCGAACGGCTCGCCTCGCGTCCTGCCGCGCTGCTGGAGCAGACCCGCACGGCCCTGCAGCGGGTGGTCACGACCACGGACGCCGAACCGGCCGAGAGCGCCGAGCAGTCGTCTCCGCAGACCCGCCTGCAGGAGAAGAAGGAACGCAAGACCAGGCAGGCGGCCAAGGCGGGCCGGATCTCGGCCGCCGTGATGGCCGCGCTCGTGTTCCTGTCCATCGGTTCGGCGTGGGGTGCCCAGACCTGGTTCGACGCGAAGTTCAACAACGTCGCCTCACTCGACGAGGACTCGGCCGACATCCAGGACGCCGCGGGCCAGACCGGTGACGAGAACTTCCTGATGGTCGGCTCCGACAGCCGTGACGGCGCGGCCGCCGAAGACGGCGTCGGCGACGCGGAAAGCAACCCGGGCGCCCGTTCGGACACGGTCATGATCGCGCACGTCCCCGCCGACCGGCAGCGCGTCGTCATGGTGTCCTTCCCGCGCGACCTCGAGATCAGCCGTCCCGAATGCAAGCGCTGGGATCCGGCGACGTCGTCGTACTCGGACAAGGTCTCGCCCGCGCAGAAGATCACGAAGCTGAACACCGCCTACGCGGTCGGTGGCCCGCAGTGCGTCACGAAGGTCATCCAGCAGATCACCGGCATGAAGATGAACCACTTCGTGGGGATCGACTTCAACGGCTTCAAGTCCATGGTCGACGCCGTGCAGGGTGTCACCGTCTACAACGAGAAGCCCATCGACGACGACACCCTCGGCATGGTCATCCCGCAGGCGGGCGAGGTGCGGATCTCCGGTGACCAGGCGCTGAACTACGTCCGGGCGCGGCACGTCAAGGGCGACCCGACGTCGGACTACGGCCGGATCAAACGGCAGCAAGCCTTCCTCGGCGCGCTGCTGAAGACGGTGATGTCGAAGGACGTCATCCTGGACACCGGCAAGCTCAGCGGCTTCATCGACGCGTTCGCCAAGGCCACCTTCGGCGAGAACCTCGGCATCAACCAGATGATGACGCTGGCGAAGTCGATGAAGGGGATGGGATCGGACAAGGTCAAGTTCCTCACCGTGCCCACCACCGAAGAGGCGAACAAGCGCGGCAACGAAGTGCTGTTGCAGAGCAAATCGAAGACGCTCTTCCAGGCGTTGATCAACAACACGCCGCTGGAAGAGAAGGCCCCGGCGCCCCCGGCGGGCGATACGGAGACCGCTCCGACCGGCTCCGCCAAGACCAGCGGCTCCAAGAAGAGCGGCAGCTCAGGCTGAGGATCATTCGTTAGTCCGGGTTCACGTCAGGTTCACTCTGGGATGCGGCTTTTGGCCCCTGTTCCCCGTAGGGTTGGGCCATGCGTGAGGCTTACCATGTCGAACTCGAACAGCTCGCCGAGAACCTAGCGAGCATGTCGCTCCAGGTCGCCGACGCGATGGAACGGGCGACCCGGGCGTTGCTCGAGGTCGATCTCGGACTCGCCGAGCAGGTGATCAGCGACGACGCGAAGGTCGACGACGCGCGCGCCGAATGCGAGGAGCAGGCGTACGCGCTGCTGGCCCTGCAGGCACCCGTCGCGACCGACCTCCGGACCGTCCTCGCCGCGATCCACGCGGCGGAAAGCCTGGAGCGGATGGGCGATCTGGCGCTGCACGTGGCCAAGGCCGCGCGCCGCCGTCACCCGGACCCCGTCCTGCCCGACGCCGTGCGAGGCGACTTCGCCAAGATGGGCGAGGTGGCCGTCAAGCTGGCCCGGCAGGCCGAGCAGGTCATCAAGTCCAAGGACGTCGAGGCCGCCCGCACGATCGAGTCGGACGACGACGAGGTCGACGAGATCCACAAGCACCTGTTCACGGTCATCATGGACCGGGACTGGGACCACGGCGTCGCCGCGGCCGTGGACGTCACCCTGCTGGGCCGCTTCTACGAGCGCTTCGCCGACCACGCCGTCTCGGTCGCGCGCCGGATGATCTTCGTGGTGACCGGCAAGATGCCCGGTTACGGCCCGGACGAGCTCTAGGAGCTGAAGGGGACTTTCCCCGCATAAGACGTAACGAAGGGGCCCTTCACCGCATGTCACGCGGTGAAGGGCCCCTTCCGCTCTCCGGACGCAGACGGCTGCTTGCGGAAGAGCGTCACGCGCGAGCACGAACGAGAGTGGCCGTGAGCCCTGGGTCGAGGTGGTCGTGAGTGGCGATTCGGGTTAGAACCAGGAGTGTCTTACGTACCTACTGGATTCTGGGTGCGAGTGATTGCAGGTCCGGAGGCTGTGTCGCGAAAGCCACTTTCGGGACATCAGACGTCGCGAAAGTGGCTTTCGCGACACCCGAACCGGCTGGTGTTGCCTCACGGTGGCCCGGATCAGCGGCTCCTCAGTCGTGTTGCCGGTCAGCCAGCCGCCCGCCTCCTTGCTCCGCTTCCCCAGTTCCTGTATGTGGGCCGCGTACTTGTCGTGGACGGCGGCGTCCTTCTGCATGGTTTCCATCGCCTGGG
>NZ_JAJPWO010000021.1:0-132480 GCF_046549075.1 Amycolatopsis sp. lyj-84 | reverse complement strand
GATTCGGGTTCTAACCCGAATCGCCACTCACGACCACCCCGGCCGACGCCGCGGCCTCAGTCCGAAGTGTCCGCGGGGACAATGGCCTGCGAGAGGCCGCTCGAGGCGGCATCCGCTTCCAGGTGCGCCGCGATCAGGTCCAGCAGCCGGTCGGTGTCGACAGGCTTGGTGACGTAGTCGTCCGCTCCCGAGGCCAGGGTCCGCGCCTTGTCCTCCGCGGTCGCCTTCGCGGTGACGGCGATCACGGGCAGGTCCTCGTGCGCGGCTTCGGCGCGGATCGCGGTGATGGTGGCGTTGCCGTCCAGTTCGGGCATCATCACGTCCATCAGCACCAGCGCGGTGTCCTCGTGCCGTTCCAGGGCCCGGATGCCCGCGACACCGGTCTCCGCGTAGATGACTTCCAGGCCGTTGCGTTCCAGGACGGCGGCCAGCGCGAAGACGTTGCGCAGGTCGTCGTCGACGATCAGGATCTTCTCGCCGTGGAACCGCAGCGACGAGGTCACCGGGATCACCTGCGGGACGGCCATGATCAGCGGGACGCCGCTCGCCTGTGTGGTCGGGACGATCAGGTTCGACGCGCTCACCGGCAGGTACAGGGTGAACGTGCTGCCCTTGCCGGGTTCGCTGCGGACCCGCAGTTCGCCGCCGAGCAGTTCCGTCAGCTGCTGGCTGATCGACAGGCCCAGCCCGGTGCCGCCGTACTTGCGGCTGGTGGTGCCGTCGGCCTGGCGGAACGCGTCGAAGATGATCGCGAGTTTGTCCGGCGCGATGCCGATTCCGGTGTCTTCGACGGCGAACGCGAGGACGCCGGGGGCCTGGCGGAGCGAGTCGGCTTCGACCTCGCCCTGGTCGGCCATCCGGATGTGCAGGCGCACGCCGCCCTCGTCGGTGAACTTCGCCGCGTTGGACAGCAGGTTCCGGAGCACCTGCTGCACGCGGTGTTCGTCGGTGTGGATCGACGACGGCACCGGCGGGTCGATCAGGACGGCGAATTCCAGGCCCTTGTCCGAAGTCAGCGGCCGGCAGATCGATTCGACGTACTCGACCACTTCCGGCAGCGTGACGTCGGACATCTGCAGATCGAGATGCCCGGCTTCGACCTTGGCCATGTCGAGGATGTCGTTGATCAGCTGTTGCAGGTCGCTGCCCGCCGAGTAGATCGTCCGGGCGAACTGGATCTGCTTCTCCGACAGGTTCCCGTCCGGGTTCTCCGACAGCAGTTTCGCGAGGATCAGCGCGCTGTTGAGCGGCGTCCGCAGTTCGTGCGACATGTTCGCCATGAACTCGGACTTGTACTGCGACGCCATGGTCAGCTGCCCGGCGCGCTCTTCGAGTTCCTGCCGCGCTTGCTCGATCTCGCTGTTCTTGACCTCGATGTCGCGGTTCTGCTGCGCCAGCAGCGCCGCCTTCTCCGCCAGATCCGTGTTCGACCGGCGCAGTTCCCGTTGCTGCGCCTGCAACTGCTCGGATCGCGCGCGCAGTTCCTGTGCCAGGCGCTGGGATTCGGTCAGCAGCGCCTCGGTGCGCGAGTTGGACTGGATGGTGCTGACGTTGACCGCGATGGTCTCCTTCAGCTGCTCCAGCAGGTCGATGTGAACGGTGCTGAAGGCGTTGATCGTCGCCAGTTCCAGCACGCCGAGCACCTCGCCCTGGAACAGCACCGGCAGCACGATCACGTTCACCGGCGCGGCCGAGCCCAGTCCCGACGAGATGAGCGCGTACTCCGGCGGCGCTTCGTGGACCAGGATCGTGCGGCGGTCGACGGCGGCCTGCCCGATGAGCGACTCGCCGGGGGAGAACCGAAGGCCCGCTTGGGATTTCGCCAGCCCGTAGGTGGCGATGCTCTCCAGGACCGTTTCCTCTTGCTCGTCTTCGCGCGCGAGGAAGAACGCGCCCTGCTGCGCGGACACCAGCGGCGTCAGCTCGGACAGGATCAGCGAAGCCACCGACGCGAGATCGCGGTGACCCTGCATGAGCGCGGACAGCCGGGCGAGGTTGGTCTTGAGCCAGTCCTGTTCGCGGTTCGCGCGGGTGGTCTCCTTCAGGTTCGCGATCATCTGGTTGATGTTGTCCTTGAGTTCGGCCACCTCCCCGGACGCGTCGACGGTGATGTGCCGGGTCAGATCGCCCGCGGTCACCGCGGTGGCCACCTGCGCGATCGCCCGCACCTGGGTGGTCAGGTTCCCGGCCAGCTGGTTCACGCTCTCGGTCAGCCGCGACCACGTCCCGGCGACACCGGGCACCTCCGCCTGGCCGCCGAGCGTGCCGTCCGTGCCGACCTCGCGCGCGACACGGGTGACTTCGGAGGCGAACGACGACAGCTGGTCGACCATCGTGTTGATGGTCGTCTTGAGTTCGAGGATCTCGCCGCGGGCGTCGATGTCGATCTTCTTCGACAGATCGCCCTGCGCCACCGCGGTGGTCACCGTCGCGATGCTGCGGACCTGGCCGGTCAGGTTGTCGGCCATGACGTTCACGTTGTCCGTCAAGGCCTTCCACGTGCCCGCCACGTTCGGGACGCGGGCCTGGCCGCCGAGGATGCCCTCGGTGCCGACCTCGCGCGCGACCCGGGTGACCTCGTCGGCGAACGCGCGCAGCGTCTCGACCATGCTGTTGATCGTCTCGGCGAGGACGGCGACCTCGCCTTGGGCGTCGATCGCGATCTTCTTCGACAGGTCGCCGTTCGCCACCGCCGTCGTCACCGTGGCGATGCTCCGCACCTGATCGGTGAGGTTGTCGGCCATGACGTTGACGTTGTCGGTGAGGTCCTTCCAGGTCCCGGCGACGCCGCGCACCTGCGCCTGGCCGCCGAGCTTGCCTTCGGTGCCGACCTCACGGGAGACGCGGGTGACTTCGTCGGCGAACGCGGACAGCTGGTCGACCATGATGTTGACGGTGTTCTTGAGCTCCAGGATCTCGCCGCGCGCGTCGACGATGATCTTCTGCGTCAGGTCGCCCTTGGCCACCGCCGTGGTGACCTGGGCGATGTTCCGCACCTGGTCGGTCAGGTTGTTCGCCATGAAGTTGACGTTGTCGGTCAGGTCCTTCCAGGTCCCGGCGACACCGGGCACCTGTGCCTGGCCGCCGAGCCGCCCGTCGCTGCCGACCTCACGGGCGACCCGGGTGACCTCGTCGGCGAACGACGAGAGCTGATCCACCATGGTGTTCAGCGTGTTCTTGAGTTCGAGGATCTCGCCCTTGGCGTCGACGGCGATCTTCTGCGACAGGTCGCCCTTCGCCACCGCCGTCGCCACCTGGGCGATGTTCCGGACCTGCGCGGTGAGGTTGTTCGCCATGAAGTTGACCGACCCGGTGAGGTCGCGCCAGGTCCCGGCGACCCCGGGTACCTGCGCCTGCCCGCCGAGCTGACCTTCCGTACCGACTTCGCGCGCCACTCGCGTGACTTCGTCGGCGAACGACGAGAGCTGGTCGACCATCGTGTTGACGGTCGTCTTCAGTTCGAGGATCTCGCCGCGCGCGTCGACCGTGATCTTCTGCGTCAGGTCGCCCTTCGCGACGGCGGTGGTGACCTGGGCAATGTTGCGGACCTGGTCGGTCAGGTTGTCCGCCATCTGGTTCACCGAGTCGGTGAGCCCGCGCCAAGTGCCCGCGACGCCCGGCACGGTCGCCTGTCCGCCGAGACGCCCTTCGCTGCCGACCTCCCGCGCGACCCGGGTGACTTCGTCGGCGAAGGACGACAGCTGGTCGACCATGGTGTTCAGGGTGTTCTTGAGTTCGAGGATCTCGCCCTTGGCATCGACGTTGATCTTCTGCGACAGGTCGCCCTTGGCCACGGCGGTGGCGACCTGGGCGATGTTGCGGACCTGGTCGGTCAGGTTGTCCGCCATCAGGTTCACCGAGTCGGTGAGGTCGCGCCACGTACCGGCCGCGCCGGGGACCTGCGCCTGTCCGCCGAGACGGCCTTCGCTGCCCACCTCGCGCGAGACGCGGGTGACTTCGTCGGCGAACGACGAGAGCTGGTCGACCATGATGTTGACGGTGTTCTTGAGCTCCAGGATCTCGCCGCGCGCGTCGACGTTGATCTTCTGGGTCAGGTCTCCCCGCGCCACGGCGGTGGTCACCTGGGCGATGTTGCGGACCTGGTCGGTCAGGTTGCTGGCCATGACGTTGACGTTGTCGGTGAGATCACGCCAGGTGCCCGCCACACCCGGGACCTCGGCCTGCCCACCGAGCCGTCCTTCGGTGGCGATCTCGCGGGCCACTCTGGTGACCTCGGTCGCGAACCGGGAAAGCTGTTTGATCAGGCCGTTCAGGGTCTTCGCGACCTCGGCGAACTGACCTTGCAGCGGCCGTCCGCCGACTTCCAGGGGCATCGGCTCCGACAGGTCACCCTCGGCGACCGCGCCCAGGACGCGGTTGAGCTCGGCAGTGGGCCTGCTCACGTCCTCGATCAGCCCGTTGACGACGTCGACCGCGGTCGCCCAGCCGCCGGGACCGATCTCGGCCGCGACGCGCTCGGTCAGCCTGCCTTCCTTGCCGACCGCTTCGCGGACGCGCAGAAGCTCGGTCACGAGCCGCTGGTTGCGTTCGGCGATGTCGTTGAAGGCGCCCGCGAGCTGGGCCGCGAGCCCGTCGCCGTGCGCCACGAACCGTCGCCGGAAGTTGCCGTCCCCGAGGTCACGAGCCGCCGCGAGCAGGCGTTCCAGAGTCGCTTCGTCCACCTGGGCGCCACCACCTTCCACGGGGGTCCGGTCCCTTTGGGAGTGCTGTGTCATCTGTGTCGACCCTCTCCACCACGCATGCCAAGCCATGGTCGTCGCATCAGCGTGCCATGATTCGACCTACACTTCGAGCCAGTCCGCCCGCTCACGCTGCGCTACCCGCCAGGCAGGAGGAGGTCCGGGAATGGTGTCACGGCCCGCCCCGGCCTCGACGTCGCTCCCCTCGGAGCCGTCGCCCACGACGAGCGAGAGCGCGCTGCCCGAATCCGGGAGGTTCTGGCGCGAGCTGCTCGAAGACGTGCGTGACGCCGTGCTCGTGCAGGACGTCGGCGGTGCGCTGCGCTGGTCCAACCCCGCCGCCCGCGAGCTGTTCGGCGGCGGCCGCCCGGTACTGACCGCCGAAGGCCCCGACGTCGGCCATGTCGAGCACACCGGCCGCCGGTTCCCCGCGCGCATCCGGACCCTGCCCGGCGGCTGGCACGCCTGGACGGTGACCTCCGAGGTCGCGGCCGACGGCCCGCGCGTCGACGGCTTCCTCGCCGCTTCGGCGCCCCGGCTGGCCTCCGCCCGGGGGCGGCACGGGACGGCGAAGGTGATCGCCGAAGTCGCCGCCGCCGAACTCGCCGACTGTGTGTTCGTCCTGCTGCCGACCACCCGGGGCCGGTGGGAATGGTGGAGCTGCGACCACCGCACCAGCCACGGGCACGGCCGGATCCGCCGCGTCCCGGCCCAGCTGGCGCCGGTGCTCGCCGGAACCTTCGCCTCCACCGAGGAACCCGAGGCCAAGGCCGTGCCGGAGGAAGAGGTCGCGACGTTGCCCGCGGTCGTCGCGGAGCGCCTCGCCGGCCATTCGTCGGTCACCGTGGTCTCGCTGGGCCTGGACGGCGGTGCGGGGGTCACCGGCGCGGTCATGCTCGGCAGGCGCGGCGCCCCCGCGTTCGGCGACGACCACTCGCGCGCGGTGACCGAGTTCGCCCGGGCGGCCGGGACGGCGCTGGCGAACGCGCATCGCTACGCCCGCCAGGAAGAGGCCACCCGCGGCCTGGAGACCACGCTGCGCCCGACTCCGCCGCCCGACGTTCCCGGCGTCAAGTTCGACGTCTGGTACGAGCCGTCGAGCGGCCTGCTCGACGTCGGCGGCGACTTCTACGACGTCCTGCCGAGGGAAGACGGCGGCGCGATGTACGTGCTCGGCGACGTCTGCGGCAAGGGAGCCGAGGCGGCCGCGCTCACCGGCCGGGTCCGGCAGACCCTCGCCGCGCTCAATCTCGTCGAGCACGACAACACGACACTGCTGACCCTGCTCAACTCCCTGCTCATCACCGGCGGCAGCGGCCGGTTCGCCACGCTGGTGCTCGGTTCGGTGCTGGCCGGCGAGGACGGTCTCGCCGTCACTCTGGCTTCCGGCGGGCATCCCGCGCCGCTGGTGGTGCGCCGCCGCGGCGGCGTCGACGAGATCACCCTGCCCGGCACGCTGGTCGGGATCTCCCCGCAGGCCCGGTTCGCCGAGACGACGATCCGGCTGGCCGAGGGCGACGTCTGCCTGCTCTACACGGACGGGATCACCGAGGCGCGCCACCACGAGCGGCCGTCGGACCTGTTCGGGGACGAGCGTCTGCGTGAACTGCTGACCGGCTGTCGGGGGCTGTCCGGCCGCGACGTGGTCGCCCGCGTGCGCTCTGCGGTGCGGGAATGGCTCGGCAGCGGGACACACGACGACATCGCCGTCCTCGCCATCGAGGCCTCACGACCCGCGCAGTAGGCGCAGCACCGCCCGTTCCACGATCTCCCTCGCCTCGTCCGGACCGGGTGCCTTCCCGGCCCGCCGCACCGCGCGTTCGATGGTCCGGTCCCGCCGGTACGCCTCGGTCACCCGAGGGTCCACATAGGACTGTCTCGCCACGGCGGGGGTGTTGCCGAGGCCTGCCGCGACCTCGGTCATCACGGCCTTCTCGACCTGTTTCCTGCCCCGTTCGCTGGACGGCTTTTCCTTGTCCGCGAAGGCCGAAGCGGCGAGGACGGTGGCGTTCCAGGTCCGCAGGTCCTTCGCGGTGAAGTCGTCGCCCACGAGTTCCTTGAGCCGTTCGTTGATGTCGTCGGCCCGGACCTCCTGCCATTCGCGGCCGTCGCGGTAGGCGAGCAGGCGCACCTCCCCGCCACGGGCGCGCCGGAGAGAGCGGACGAGCCGCACGAGGCCGTCGTCCCGCAACCGGACCTTCCGCTGGATTCCGCCTTTCGCGGGGTAATCGCAGAGCAGGCAGCCTTCGCTCACCGAGACGTGTTCACACAGCAGCGTCGCCACGCCGTGCGTGCCGTTCTCGTCGGCGTAGTTCTCCCCGCCGGTCCTGAACACCCCGAGGTCGAGCATGCGCAGCGCGCCGGCGAGGACGCGTTCGCGGGTGAGCCCGCGGGAATCGAGGTCCTCCTGGACGGCTTCGCGGAGCCGGGGGAGCCGTCGCGCCAGCGCGAGGACGCGTTCGTGCTTCTCCTCGTCCCGGGTCCGCCGCCAATCCTCGTGGTAGAGGTACTGGCGACGCCCGGCGTCGTCCACCCCGACGGCCAGGATGTGAGCGTTTTCGTGCGGAGAGATCCACACGCGCCGCCACGCGGGCGGGATCGCCAGCGCGTCGATCCGGTCGATCGTGTGCGCGTCCTTCAGCGGCTCGCCGTCCGGGGTCAGATAGCCGAAGCCACGGCCTCTGCGCCGTCTTCGGATGCCGGGGGACCCGAGGTCCGCTCGCCGTAGTCGCATGCGGTCCGGATACCCCCGGTGATCGCGCTTCATACCGGTGGTTCGACCGGATCGGTCCGGGGTAATCCGGGGGCGAAGCCGACTTGAGGAGGCAATCCGATGGCGACATCGCTGAACGGACGCCGCGTGGCCATTCTCGCCGCGGACGGCGTGGAACAGGTGGAACTGGTCGAACCGCGCAAAGCGGTCACCGACGCCGGAGCGACGGCCGAGGTCGTCTCCCTGGAATCCGGGGAGATCCAGGCCATGAACGGCGACATCGACAAGGCGGACAAGTTCACTGTGGACCGCGTCGTCAAGGACGTCACGGTCGACGACTTCGACGCGCTCGTCCTGCCCGGCGGCACGATGAATCCGGACAATCTGCGCGCGGACGAGGACGCGGTGCGGTTCGTCCGCGACTTCGTGAACAGCGGCAAACCGGTCGGGGTCATCTGTCACGGTCCGTGGACGCTGGTCGAGGCCGACGTCGTCCGCGGCCGCACGCTCACCTCGTACCCCAGCGTCCGCACCGACATCCGCAACGCCGGCGGCACGGTCGTCGACCAGGAGGTCGTGAACGACAACGGCCTGATCTCCAGCCGGAATCCCGATGACCTGCCCGCGTTCTGTGCCGCGATCGTGTCCGAATTCGGCAAGTGAGTCCGGGTAAACGAGTGGCGCTCGTCACATGACTGGGGGAGTCTGGTGGTAGAGAAGGAGGTGCCGCGATGACCGTGCATTCGAGACGCTACGGCCGTTGGTGCCGTGAGCATTTCGACACCGAACCGGAGACCGGAGGGCAGCCGCCCGCCGGTCAGGCCGTGGACACCGCCGCGGCCGTCACCGACGCCCAGACCGAGCAGGCCCAGGCCGGTGACGCCCCGCGGGGGAAGCCGGATTCGCTCAACTGAGCGTTCGCCGGTACCAGACCCGTTTCGGGCCGGGGATGCCGATCCGGGTGATCAGGTCGGTGAGCACGCCGCTGATGATGAGCCACAGCAGGGCGGCCAATCCGTCGTTGAGCAGGGTTCGCAGCTTCGCCCCCTCCGGGGTGAACAGGTTGCGCAGGCCCAGCGAGACCCCTCGCGACCATTGGTCGATCAGCTGCGCGAAACCGTTGCCCGCGTTGGCCTCGCCGAACACCAGCAGGATGTGCACGACGAGCACCAGCGCGAACACCGAGCACACGGCGCGGATGAGGGCGTTGACGACGCGGACGACGCGGATCCGGGCGGGTGTCCGTTCGACGATCTCCTCTTGGGGCACCTGCGGCTCACGCGGGTCGTTGATGTAGCTCATCGCCGTCTCCCATCATCGTCCACAGTGGACAGCCCGGCCGGGCGGAAGCTCAGCCGGGATCCCGGGTCTTGGTCCTCGACTTGGTCCGGGTCTTCGTCTTGCTCGGTTTGTCCGAGGTGCTCGGGTCGCCGTTCGACGCCGTCGCGCCACTCGGTGTCGAGGTGACGCCGACGCTTTCGGCGGTGTTGGGCCGGTTCACGGAGACCGGGACGGCTTCGGTCACCACGACCGTGCCGTTGGGTGCCTTCGCATCGCGGGTCGGCACTTCGACGGCTTCCGAGGACGGTTGTCCCTGTCCCGCCACCGGACCCGAGGTGCCTGTCGCCGCCGGAGGGAGCATCCCGCCCGGCTGGGCCGGTGGGTTCGTCCCGGTCTGGCTGACCATCAGCAGCACGCCGACGGTGATCGCGGCGGCGGGCGCGCTGATGGCGGCGACCACGGCCGCCCGCTTGCGGGTGCCCGGGTTGAGGTGGGCGACCTTGGTCCCGGTGGAGTCCTCCAAGAGAATCCGCGAGATCGCCGCGGCGGTCGGGCGCTGCGACGGCTTCCGCGCGGTCATCCCGCGCAGCAGCGTCGTCATGGTCACCGACAGTCCGGCGGGGATCCGGGGCGACCGGTGCAGCCGCCCGACCGCGGCCTCGACCGGCGTCCCGGTGTACTCGCGTTCCCCGGACAGGCATTCGAGCAGGACCAAGCCGAGTGAGTAGACGTCGGCGGGCGGGCCGACGTTCTCACCTCGGACCTGTTCGGGCGCCATGTACGCCGCCGTGCCGACGACGCCGCCGGTTTCGGTCACCCTGGTGGCGTCGAAGGCGTGCGCGACACCGAAATCGCCGATCAACGGGCCGTCGTCGGCCATCAGGATGTTCGCCGGTTTCAGATCGCGGTGGGTGATGCCGTGCGCGTGGACGTGCGCGAGCGCGTCGCTCAACCGGGCGGCCAGATCGACGACCGCGTCCTGGGAGAGCGGGCCGGATCGCAGGCGCTGGGCCAGATTCGGCCCTTCGACCAGACGCATCGTGAGATAGGTGTAGCCGTCGTCGGAACCCGCGTCGTACAACGGGACGAGCCCGGGATGACGGACCGCGCTGAGAACCTGGATCTCCTGTTCGCGACGGCGCTCGTCGCGGGTCATCGTGTCGGCGTGGAACAGTTTCAGCGCGACTTCGCGCCGCTCGCGCAGATCACGGGCGCGGAAGACCCGCGCGGTCGCGCCGCGGCCGAGCAGATCCCCGACCTCGTACCGGCCGGCGAGTTTGCGCGGCAGGTGATCGGGGTCGTGGACGTTCAGGCTGAACCGTCGCTGGGTGGTCCCAGCGTCGAGGTCTTCGTCGTCGTCACCGCCAGCGCGCGAACCCGCGTCGTCCATCGGTGCTACCTCCGTCTCACCGGCCGAACGCCGTATACCCGGTCCGGCTCCGGGCGAAACAAGGTTTGCGAGCGTACCGGACGTGATCCGCGGGTTCACCCCGAACGGCGGGCAACCCCCGCGAGGGCCGGACGTCTCGTGGTCATGAAGCCGAACCGGTGGGCCGTGCTCGCCGCCATCGCCTTGACCGCCGTCGCCGCGATCACTCCGCCCGCCACCGCCGATTCGCTGGTACCCAAGGGTTTCGCGCCCGCGTCGACGAGCTGGACCGGGCCGCTGCGCGGGTTCGTCCTCGGGTTTTCGCCGTGCGGGAAACCGGGATGGTGCGCGTCGCTGCTGTCGACGGCCGACGGCGGGAAGCGGTGGCGGCGAGTCGGCACGCCGCCGATCTCCTTGCCGGACAACCACAATCAGGTCAAGCTCACCGTGATCGACGAGCGCGACATCTTCCTCTCCGACGGCGCCCGGTTGCTCGCCAGCCGTGACGGCGGCGTCAACTGGTCCCGCGTCCGCCTCGCCGGGGTTCGGGAACCGTTCTATATTTCGAAAATCACCGAAGCAGGACCTCGTGTGTTCGCGATGGTCACCGGTTTCGGCAGCCCGTCGACGACGGCGTTGTACGCCGGGATCGCCGGCACGCGGGTCCTCCAGCCGGTCCCGGGGTTCACCGTCACCGGCTCCGCGACCTACGGCGACATCGCCACCAGCGGCGGGATCCAGGTGTCGATGGGGGCGGACTACCGCGTCCAGAAGTACTGGACGTCGTCCGACGGCCTGACCTTCGAGTCCGCGCCGGCACCGTGCCCGGCGGACAGTTCGGCTTCGTTGAGCGGAGTACGGCGGGGGCACGTGCTGGCGCTGTGCAGCGGGGGACCGGGGACGCCGCAGCCGGGGTCGACCGTCCGGCGGCTGTGGCGAGCGCCGAAGCTCGGCGGGCGGTTCACCGGAACGGCGCAAGCGCCCACGCTCGGGATCGACCAGAGTTTCAGCGCCGCTTCGCCCGCGGCGGCGACCGTCGCGGCGGAAGGCGGCGGCACCGGATTCCTGCACAGCACCGCCGACGGCGGGGCGACCTGGACGACGACGGTGCTCAGTGGCCGCGGGGTCTGTCTCAACGATCTGGACTTCCCGGACGAGCTCGTCGGGGTGGTGGTCGACGGGCTCCCCGACGCCGAGGGCGGCTCGGCCGTGTACCGCACCACCGACGGCGGGATCACCTGGGGTGAGCTCGTCTTCGGATGATCATTGCAGGTAGGCAAGGCTGTGGGGAGGTTCACATTCCCATACGCCATGTCGTAACCTGTGCACTGTCCGTCGATGTCGAGGGAGCCGTGGACCGTGTTCGCCGCGATCCGCATGCGGCTGAAGGGTGGAGCGTGTCCATGACTTCGGACGAGGTCCGGTCCATGCCGAGGCGCCCGTTACCGCCCCTCGACTACGACAAACCCAATCTCGCCCGGATGAAGGACGCCCTCCTCGGGGGACACGACCACTACGAGATCGACAGGCTGGCCGTCGAGGCCTTCCTCACGGTGGCCCCCGACGGCGCCGCGGTGGCCAAGGAATTCCGGTCCTGGGCCAGCCGGGTGGTCCGGTTCCTCGCCGGCACCCGTGGGGTCGGCCAGTTCCTCGATCTGGGCTCCGGCATGCCGTACGTCGAGAACACGCACCAGACGGCGCAGCGGTACAACCCCGACGCGCTGGTCATCTACGTCGACGACGACCCGGTGGTCCAGGCACACGGACTGGCGTTGCTGGAAGACCACCTCGTGCACGTCAGCGGCGCGGATCTGCGCGATCCCGAGCAGACGCTGAACGATCCGGCGATCGCCGAGCATCTCGAACTCGACCGCCCGGTCGCGGTGCTGCTCAACGCTGTGCTGCATCACATCGAAGACCTCGACAGGGCGCGAGCCATCGTCCGTGGCTATGTCGACGCGCTCGCCCCCGGGTCGTATCTGCTGCTCACGCACTATTACACCGACGGCGAGGGGCCGTACGGCGAGTTCGCGCGGAAGCTCGACGGCCTGATGGACGGCATCGGTTATGGCACGGTGCACCGCAGCCGCGAAGAGATCGAGTCGCTGTTCGACGGGCTGGAGATGCTCGAACCCGGTCTCGTGCACCTGCACGAATGGTGGCCGGAGGGCCCGCGCCTGGCTCCGCTGACCCGGTTGAACTACCTGAGCCTGGGCGGCGTGGCGGTCAAGCCTTGAGCGAGCTGAAGAACGCTTTCAGGTCGTCGTGGGCGGTCCCGAAGTCCTCTGTGTTGCCGGTGATCGCCAGTTCCAGCGTCTCGCCGTCGGAGAGTTCCATCGTCAGGTAGACGGTGAGCTTCCGGCGGGGGAAACCGCCCGCGACGATGTCCGTGAACGGGATGCGCCGCGCGCCCGGCTCGGCACGCAGATCGTCGAGGCCGCGTTCCCGCAGCTTCCGGATCCGTTTGCGGTCCGACACCCCTCGCGCTCCGATGAGCCCGGCGACACCGCGGCGGACCAGTACCGAACGCGACATCGGCAGCAACACCACTTCGGTGTCGCAGACGATCAGGTCGTAGAGCTTCCGCTTGGCCTTCAACGCGGTGAACATCCCGAGCATCCGTGCTTCGGCGGGATCCGGCTCCCGTTCGGGCTCCTGTTTGCAGAAGTACCCGGCGGGCACGGTGAGCAACTGCAGGTTGTGGACCAGTTCGTCGACCGCGCGCGGGCTCTGCACCGCGGGGCCGACCAGTTCGGTGACGTCGAACGGCTCGCCGTCGCCGAGACACAGTTCCCAGCCACCGCCCCAGTTCAGGCGGTGCGCGGCGACACCGTTGTCGATCATCGCGGCGGTGACGGTGTCGGCGAACAACTCGGTAAGCAGTGCGCGGCCCTCTTCGCGGGACGGGGCCCGCAGGGGTTTGGCGAGCGCGTCCGCGTCGCCGTCGCGCAGGACCCGGACGACTTCGCCGATCGTGCCGCGCGGCGCCAGCCTGCTCTCGATCCCGGCCGAGGTCAGCAGCTTCGCGCCCTCCGCCACCGACGCCCGCCCGGCGCGTTTGACGACCTCGTCCCAGTCCGCCCGCGGCCCGACGTCGCGGATCAGCACCGCCAGTTCCGCTTCGGGGACATCGACCTTCGGCGCGCCCAGCAACGCCCAGCCCGGCCGCGCGTCCGGCTTCACCGGGTTGTCCGGCACCCCGGCCAGCGCGGCGATCCGCCGCTTCGTGGGCGGATGACTGTCGAACTTCGACAGCTCCTCGCCGTCGAGGATGTCTTCGGCGTACTCGGTCATCCAGTCCCGCTGGACCGGGTGGTTGAGGTACGACCGGAAGCCCAGCAGGACCGCGGGAGTGCGCCGCGCAGCCATGCCGAGCGAGATGTAGCGCTCGGCGTAGTCCTTCCAAAGCGGGTTGAGCGTCGCGACCTTCCGCAGTGCCGCGGCCGCCGTCCGGCTTCCCGCCGCGAGCACGGACGCCTCGTCGGCCTGGAGTTCCTGCCGCCGGTTCGCCGACCGCGCGACCAGCAGGTACAGCTTCGAGTAGGCGGAGAGCAGGGCCCTGGCTGGGCCGCCGTCCAGCCTGTCGACGGTGAAGGCGAGCGTCTGGGTGCCGCGATAGGTCAGCGCGAGCAGGCGGGTGTGGCCGCCGCTGTAATGGCCGAGTTCGTGCGCGAGGACCGAGCGCAGTTCGCTCACGCTCAGCGCGGCCAGCAACGGCAGCCCGACCAGCATCGTCCGGCGGCCCGGTCGCAGGCCGAGGAACCGGGCGTCCTCGCTGACCGCCGCGTTGATCTCGCCGATCAGCACGATCTCGTCCGGCGGCCGAGTCTTCACCTGGGCCGCGAGGTCGTCGATCATCTCCCACAGCTCCGGATGGGCGTCACGATCCAGCCGCGGTCCCTCGATCGGCGGCCGCCGCGCCCGCAGCGCGCTCACCAGCCCGAAGCCGAGCGCGATCATGATCGCGAGCCCGGCGAGCATCACGTAGGTGCCGATCTTGCCCTGGATCCGCAGGCCCGCCAGCACACTGGCGACACCCATCGCGACGACCACCACTGGGAACGCCACGAGCAGAAGTGTCGCGAGGACGGCGCGTCCTCGGGCCTGCATCGTCCGGTTACCTCTTTTCGCACAAGTGCCGTCTGTGCGGCCGAATAGTAACCGGCTACCCAGCGGACTCGTGCGGGAACGAAGAGCTACGTCCGCCACCTGGGACGGGAGAGACCTCGTGAGTGGTAAGGACTGTTCTGGTGGTCCCGTATTCGCTTCCCCACGGGATCCTGATGTCGTCGCGGTGCGGTTGTAGAGCTTGTTCTGGATGCCGATGTGGGATTTGGGACGTTGAACGTCCCAAATCTTCCCCTGTCGGTCGCGGGGTGGCACGGTCTTGATCAACGGAGGATCGGGGACGTTGAGTGTCCCCGATCCTCCGTTGATCAAGCTCCGAGACCGCTCCGACCCCCATCGACGATGAAGGAATCGGGACACTCACCGTCCCGATTCCTTCACACTCGAACATGCCGCGGTGAGATTCCGGTGTCATCGAGCTCCGAGACCGGAGCGATCCCCTCGACTACTGCGCCTCACCTTCGTCCAAGTCGTGAGTGGTAAGGGCGGTTCTAACCGTCCTTACCACTCACGAGGCTCCGGCTACGCGACGTTGAAGGTGTCGGGATCCGGTCCGGTCCGCTCGCCCCGGTCCAGCACGGACAGCGAGGCGACGTCCTCCTCCGACAGCGTGAACCCGAAGACGTCGAGGTTCTCCGCGATCCGCGACGGCGTCACGGACTTCGGGATCACGATGTTGCCCAGCTGCAGGTGCCACCGCAGGACGACCTGAGCCGGAGTGCGGCCGTGCTTCTCGGCGAGCGCCTTCACCGCGGCTTCGCCGAGCAGGTCGCCGCCCTTGGCCAGCGGGCTCCACGCCTCGGTCGCGATGCCGTGCTTCGCGTCGAACTCGCGCACCTCGGCCTGCTGCAGGTACGGGTGCACCTCGACCTGGTTGACCGCCGGGGTGACGGAACCGGCGTCGAGAAGCCGCTCGAGGTGGGCCGGCTGGAAGTTGGACACGCCGATCGCGCGCACCCGGCCGTCGGCGTAGAGCTTCTCGAAGGCTTTCCACGTGTCGTTGTAGAGGTCGCGCTCGGGCGTCGGCCAGTGGATGAGGTAGAGGTCCAGCCGCTCCAGGCCCAGTTTGGCCAGGCTGGCGTCGAACGCCTTCAGCGTGGCGTCGTAGCCCTGGTCGCTGTTCCACAGCTTGGTGGTGATGAACAGTTCGTCGCGGGCGATGCCGGACTCGGCCAGTGCCTTGCCGACGCCTGCTTCGTTGCCGTAGACCTTGGCGGTGTCGATGCTGCGGTAGCCCGCGTCCAGCGCGGTCTTGACCGCGGCGGTGGTCTCCTCGTCCGGCACCTGGAAGACGCCGAACCCGAGCTGCGGCATCTCCACCCCGTTGTTGAGCTTGACGGTGGGAATGTCGGTCACTTGCGTTCCTTTCGTGGGTAGTTGCGGGTCAGGCGGCGGGGGCCAGTTCGGCGCGACGAGCCTTCCGCCGCCCGTGATCGAGCATGCCTGAGATGACCGCGACCAGCAGCCCGGCGAGCGCGAGCGCGGCGCCGATCCAGTTGGACGCGGTGTAGCCGAGACCCGCGCTGATGGCCTGGCCGCCGAGCCACGCGCCCCCGGCGTTGCCGAGGTTGAACGCGGCGATGTTGGCGGCCGACGCCAGCGCGGGGGCGCCTTCGGCCTTGTCCATGACGCGGGCCTGCAGCGGCGCGACGGTCGCGAACCCGGCGGCGCCGAAGACCGCGATGGTGATCGCGGCGGGAAGCTGGGCGTGCGCGGTGAAGACGAACACGACCAGCACGGCCGCGAGGGTGGCGAGGATGACGTACAGGCTGGGCATGAGCGCCCGGTCGGCCGCCTTGCCGCCGATCAGGTTGCCGGCGAACAGGCCGGCGCCGAACAGCACGAGCAGCCACGTCACCGCGGCGGGGGAGAAGCCGGCGACCTCGGTCATCATCGGGGCGATGTAGGTGAAGGACGCGAACACCCCGGCGAACCCGAGCGTGGTCATCGCCAGTGCGAGCCACACCTGGGGGCGCCGGAAGACGGCGAGTTCGCTGCGCAGCCCGGCGCTCCGCGTCGTCGCCTGGACCGGTACCAGCGCGAGGATCCCGATCAGGCCGACCACCCCGAGGACGCTGACCGCCCAGAACGTCGAGCGCCAGCCGAGCGCCTGGCCGAGGGCCGTCCCGGCGGGGACGCCGAGGACGTTGGCGACGGTCAGCCCGGTGAACATCATCGCGATGGCGCTGGCCTGTTTGGCGGGCGCGACCAGTGAGGAGGCGACGACCGCGCCGACGCCGAAGAACGCGCCGTGCGAGAGCGCGGCGATCACGCGGCCGGTCATCAGCAGGCCGTAGGTGGGGGCCAGCGCGGAAACGACGTTGCCCGCGATGAACAGGACCATCAGGCCGACCAGGACCGTCTTGCGCGGCACCCGTGACGCGAGCGCGGTCAGCACCGGGGCACCGACGACGACGCCGAGCGCGTACCCGGAGATCAACAGCCCCGCGGAGGGGATCGAGACGCCGAAGTCGCTCGCGACCTCGGGCAACAGGCCCATGATCACGAACTCGGTGGTGCCGATACCGAAGGCGCTGATCGCCAGTGCGAGCAGAGCGGCAGGCATGGAGGCCTCACTTCTTCCCGTAGAGTGGTGTTAGCTGGCGTAGGCAACTACGGGCGTCTGAAATAGTTGCACGCGCCGTATATTGCACACGCTTGATGATGCACGACTCAACGAAGTTCGGGCAACCGGGGAAGAGGTGAACCGTGTCACTGGCCGACGACGCCGTGGAAGCACGCGCGCAGGGCTGGCGGACCCTCGCCGCACTGCACGCGCGGATCGAGGACGCGCTCGAGCGCGCGCTGGCGCAGAAGCACGAACTGTCCGTCAGCGAGTACACCGTGCTGGACGTGCTCGGCCGCCAGGACGGCTTCCACCTGCGCATGAACCAGCTGTCGAACGCCGTCGTGCTCAGCCAGTCGGCGACGACGCGGCTGGTGTCGCGGCTGGAGGACCGGGGACTGCTGCAGCGGTACCTGTGCCCGGACGACCGGCGGGGGATCTACACGGAGGTCACCCCGGCGGGACAGGAGCTGCTCGCGGCCGCGCGGCCGACGCACGACAGCGTCCTCACCGGCGCGCTGGCCGCCGCCGAGGACCTCCCCGAACTCGCGCCTTTGGTCGCCGCGCTCGGAAAGCTCACCTTCGCCCGCTCGTGACACCCCGCGTTTCGTCCTCTTGTTGCGGTGGTTGCGCGTGCAAGGAACGCAACCAGAGGACTAAACGCGGCCGAGCTGGCAAGGTGAGGGCGTGGACGATCTTCTGTTGCGCCGGGTCCGGGTCGGCTTGGCGGGTTCCCTGTCGGACGTACTGATCAAGGGTGGCCGGATCGCGGCCATCGGAGGCCCGGGGCAAGCGGGTGAAGCGTCGGAAACCCTGGACGGGCACGGCGGAACGCTGCTGCCGGGACTCGTCGACGCGCACGTGCACACCGCGCAGTGGTCCGCCGCGCGCCGCCGGATCCCGCTGGGGGAGGCGAAATCCGCCGCGCATACGGTCGAGCTCGTGCTCGCCCATCTGCTGGCGAACCCCGTGCCGCCCGGCGATCTCGTGCTCGGCGCCGGATTCCGCGACGGCCTCTGGCCCGACGCCCCGCACAAGGACCTGCTGCAGAAGGCGCTGCCGGGGCATCCCGTCGCCCTGTTCAGCGCCGACCTCCACACGCTGTGGCTCAGCCCCGCCGCGCTGAAACTCATCGGCCGCGATCATCCGACCGGTGTGCTGCTGGAGAACGACTGCATGAGCGCGACGGCCGAACTCCCGGTCGCCCCGGACGACGTCATCGACGGCTGGGTCGCCGACGCGCTCGACGCGGCGGCCGCCCGCGGCGTCACCGAGATCGTCGACTACGAGTACACCGACACGGTCACCGCCTGGCGGCGTCGGCTGGCGCGGAAACCCTTGCCGGTCCGGGTTTCCTGCGTGATCGCGAAGTACCTGCTCGAGACCGCCGTCGAACGCGGTCACCGCACCGGCGACGTCCTCGAAGACACCGGCGGGCTGCTCACGGTCGGCCCGTTCAAGCTGTTCGTCGACGGTTCGCTGAACACGCGCACCGCGTACTGCGTGGGGCACTACGCCGGGACCGAGTCCCACGGGCTGCTCGAACTGCCGCCCGAGGAGCTGGAACCGTTGATGCGCAAGGCTTCCGAGCACGGTCTCTCGCCCGCGGTGCACGCGATCGGCGATCACGCCAACAAGATCGCGCTCGACGCCTTCGCGAACGTCGGATGCGCCGGCCGCATCGAGCACGCCCAGCTGGTGCGTGCCGAAGACGTCGCGCGGTTCGCCGAACTGGGTGTCGTGGCGAGTGTGCAGCCCGCCCATCAGCCGGACGACCGCGACGTCGCCGACCGGCACTGGCACGGCTGGACCGACCGGGCTTTCCCTTACGGCGCCTTGCATCGCTCCGGGGTGACCCTGGAGTTCGGCTCGGACGCGCCGGTCGCCCCGCTGGACCCGTGGGACGCGATCGCGTCGGCGGTCAGCCGCACCGACGACGACCGCCCGCCCTGGCATCCCGAGCAGGCCATGCCGCTGGAGGCCGCGCTCGCCGCGGCGTCGGGAGGCAGGACGGGGGTGGCCGTCGGCGACGTCGCGGATCTGGTCGTCACCGCGGTGGATCCGTCGCGGCTGTCCCCGGCCGGACTGCGTGACACTCCGATCACCGCCACCGTGATGAACGGCAGGATCACCTACGCGTCCTGACCCCTTCCGGTGACGGTGGCTGCGGGCGGGGGTGCGGTGCGGCAGGGTGAGGTGATCGCGGAGGGAGCGCCCATGAGCACCGAGAAGCTGTTCCGGATCGCCATCGCCTTGAAGGGGCTCGATGGTGCGTTGCAGCTGGTGGGCGGTCTGGTCCTGATGCTCGTCCCGGCGTCGGTCGTCACCGGTTTCGCGCACGCCGTGGTCACCCGCGACCTGCTCGGCGACCCGGAAGGGACACTGGCCCGGCACCTCGAACTCGCCGCCGGCCACTTCGCCGAGGGCCGGACGTTCGCCGTCGTGTACCTCGTCGCGCACGGGCTCATCAAGCTCGGCCTGGTCTGGGCGCTGGCTCGCAAGGTGATGCGCGCCTACCCCGTGGCCGCGGTGGTGCTCTCGGCGTTCGTGGTCTACGAGATCTTCCGCGCGATCCACACGCACTCGCTCGCGCTGCCGTTCTTCGCCGCCCTCGACGTCGTGATCGTCGTGCTGGTGCTGCGCGAGTACCGGCAGCTCAAACGGGATCGCGTCGCGGCCTGACCGCCCGGTTCAGGCCGCGACGCGAAATTTCTCCGTGGTGAGATCCGCACGGGGCGGATCCACCACGATCGCGGTGGCGTTGTCGGAGCCACCGAGCGAGATCGCCGTCCGCACCAGCTCCGTGGCCGCCCTGTCCGGCATCCCGAGGATGTCGAGCATGGTCGGCCCGCTGAGCGTCTTGTGCACGCCGTCACTGGTGAGCAGAAGCCCTCCGGTCGTGACGGTGGCCGTGCCGATCTCGTGAGCACCGGCCGTGCGGACGCTGGTGGTGACGACGTGTTCCATCCGCGGTGTCACGGGTTGATCGTGGTCGCGGAAGTACTGCGCGAGCGTATGGTCCTTCGTCACCTGCCGCACGGTGTATCCGTCCCAAGAGTACGCCCGCGCGTCCCCGACCCACGCGACGCCATACCCCTCGTCGCTCTGGACGGCCACGACGAGGACGCAGTCACCGGCCCCGCAGTGTTCCAGTACAGCGCGCTGAGCAGCGAGAACGGCCGCGACCGGCCCTTGGGCGACCGGCGACCGGGCCGCCGCCGAAGCCGCCGTCCGTGCCGCGTGTCCCGCGTTCGGGTGATCTCCGACTCCATCGGCCAGCGCGAACACGATCCCCGCTCCGCCCGCGGCCGCGTAGGCCCCGACGGCGTCCGCGTTGTGCTCGCGCGGGCCCTGCGCGCTCGCCGTGTGCCAGTGTGGAAGTTCCCTCATGGTCTTCTCCTCACCCCTGGGTGATCCCTTCTTTCAGCATCCGCCTGGTTCCTGTGCGCGGCCTGAGGGTTGGCTGTCGGAAGTCCGTGGGTCGGGTTGGACCGGTCAGGACAGCAGGTTGTACACCGTCTGCTCGCCGACCGTGGTGGCGGTGAAGTTCGCCGCGACCCATTCGGCGATCTCGTCCGATCCGCCGCCGGGACCGCCGCCCCGGCCGCCTTCGACGTAGTACGTGATGTCGCCGTCGGCCACGTACCGCTGGAACTCCGCCAGCGTCGGCGCCGGATCCGAGCCGCTCCAGCCGCCGATGCCGATCACCGACTTCCCGCTCGCGAGTTCCAGGTTCGCCGCCGACTGCGAGCTCGACGTCGCCGCCGCCCACTTCGTGGTCGTCGCGGCGAGCACCGTCCCGAGCTCCGCCGACGAGCCCTCCTCCATGCCCATGCCCATCCCGCGTGGCTCGCCACTCGAGGCGGGGCCGGACGTCGGGATCGAACCGGAGTGCGCCTGCGAGGCGGTTTCGATGCCGTACGCGGTGGTCCCGAGGCCAACCGTCAGCACGGCGACCGTCGCGACGACGGCGACGAGTTTGCGCCTCGGCGGGACACCCACCAGGACGACGGTCGCGGTCACCAGGCCGAGCCCGGCGATGATCCAGCGCAGCGCGGGCAGCCAGTCGGCGTCGCGGTCGAGCAGGATGTACGCCCAGACCGCGCTCGCCGCGATCATCAGCGACAGGACCACCCGCGGCGCGAGATGCGCCCGGCCGCGCCACAGCGAAGTCCCGGAGATCGCCACCACGGCGGCGATCGACGGCGCCAGCGCGACGGCGTAGTACGGGTGCACGATGCCGCTCATGTAGCTGAACACCAGCGAGGTGACGAGCATCCAGCCGCCCCAGACGATCAGCGCGGCCCTCGTCCGGTCGGTACCGGCGGCCCGCCTGGTGAACCACAGTCCCGCCACCAGGCCGATCAGCGCGGCGGGCAGCAGCCACGACACCTCGCCGCCGAAGCTGGCGCCGAACATCCGGGTCAGGCCGCTTTCGCCGCCGAAGCCGACGTTCCCGCCTCCCGCGCCGCCGACCATCATGCCACCGCCACCGCCGCCGCTCCCGCCGAAGATCCGGCCGAGGCCGTTGTAGCCCAGCGCCAGTTCGAGCAGGCTGTCGTCGGTCGAGCCGCCGATGTACGGCCGTGAGCCGGTCGACCACAGATCGACCAGCGCGATGAACCAGCCTGCCGAAACGACGACCGAGAACACCGCTCCGAGCAGGTGAAGCAACCGTTTGCCCAGCGAGGTCGGCGCGGCGATCAGGTAGGCGAGCCCGAACGCGGGCAGCACCAGGAACGCCTGCATCATCTTGGTCAGGAAACCGAAGCCGATGGCGACACCGGCGAACGCCAGCCAGCGCGGGCTCGCCTTTTCGATCGCGCGGACCGTGCAGTACGCGCCCGCGATCAGCAGCAGCGTCAGCAGCGCGTCCGGGTTGTTGAACTTGAACATGAGCGCGGCGACCGGGGTGACGGCGAGCGCCGCCCCCGCGAACAGCCCGGCGACGGGTCCGGAGGTCCGCTTCACCGTCAGGTAAAGCAGCCCGACGGAGGCGACACCCATCAGCGCTTGCGGGGCCAGCACGGTGAAACTCGAGAAACCGAAGAGCCGCGCGAACGCCGTCGTGACCCAGAGCGCGGCCGGGGGTTTGTCGACGGTCAGCACGTTCCCGGCGTCGAGCGAGCCGAACAGCCACGCCTTCCAGTCCTGCGTGCCGGACTGCACCGCCGCCGCGTAGAACGAGTTGCCGTAGCCGGACGCAGTCAGGTTCCAGAAGTACAGCAGGGCGGTCGCGGCGAGCAGCCCGAAGACCGCGGGACGGACCCATCGGCCCGGCGGTTCGACGACGTTTTCCTCGACAGGGCCGGGTTCCACCCGGGAAGCGAGTGCGGTGGTCATGGGGTCAGTTCTCCCTCTGAGTGGCGGGCCGGCGGCGAAAGACCCAGCCGCGCAGCAACAGGAAACGCAGCACGGTGGCCGCGAGGTTCGCGAGCACGAGCGCGGTGATCTCGAGCGGCAGCCCGGGCGCGGTCATCGTGTGCAGCAGCGCCAGCGCGCCGCTGGTGAGCCCGAGCCCGAGACCGAACACGACGAGGCCCTGGAACTGGTGCAGCCCGGCGCCTCCCCGGCCGCGGATGCCGAAGGTCAGGCGCCGGTTGAGCGCGGTGTTGCCGATCGCGGTCACCAGCAGCGCCACCAGGTTCGCCGCCTGCGCGCCGGTGAACGTCCGCAGCAGCAGGAAAAGCACGAGATACGCGATGGTGCTCGCGACCCCGACGGCGGCGAACCGCACCAGCTGCCGCACGAGGCTCGGCGCCACCCCCGGTGCCCGCACCTGGATCGGCGCGCGGCCGAGTTGCTCGCGCAGGCCGCTGATCGGGATCTCGCCGGTCAGCGTCGCCTTGGTCAGCCGCGCGATGCCCTTGAGGTCGGCGGTCGCGGTGGCGACGAGGTTCACCGACGAGTCCGGGTCGTCGATCCAGTCGACCGGGACCTCGTGGATCCGCAGCCCGGCCTTCTGCGCCAGCACGAGCAGTTCGGTGTCGAAGAACCAGCCGGTGTCCTGGATGTGGGGGAGCAGCCGTTCGGCGACGTCGGCGCGGATCGCTTTGAAGCCGCATTGCGCGTCGCTGAACTTCGCGGCCAGCGTGCCGCGCAGGATCAGGTTGTAGCAGCGGGAAATGAACTCTCGCTTCGGCCCGCGCACCACCCGTGCGCCGCGGGCGAGCCTGCTGCCGATCGCGAGATCGGAGTGCCCGGACAGCAGCGGTGCGACGAGAGGACCGAGCGCGGCCAGATCGGTCGAGAGGTCGACGTCCATGTAAGCGAGCACCGGAGCGTCCGAAGTGGACCAGACGGCGTGCAGCGCGCGGCCGCGGCCTTTTTCTTCCAGGTGCCGGACTTCGACGTCGTCGAACTCGCGGCTGAGTCGCATCGCCACCCGCAGGGTGCCGTCCGTGCTGGCGTTGTCCGCGACGGTGATCCGGAACGGGTACGGGAACTGCTCCGCGAGATGCGCGTGCAGGCGCCGGATGCACGGCTCGAGATCGATTTCCTCGTTGTGGACCGGGATGACGACGTCGAGGACGGGGGAGCCGGTCGGGGCGATGGCGGGGCGGCGGCCGGTGTCGGCGCCGGAGATGATCGCGGCTGTCATAGCGTCAATCTCGGTCATCGCGCTGAGGCCGGCTTGTGTCCCGCCTGTGCCGTCGCTGTGTTCCGCCACCGGGTTCACCGGCTCAGGTCGTAGACGGTGACGCCGTCCACAGTGGTCGGTGTGTAGGTCGCCTGAACCCATTCGGCGATCCGCTCGGCGGCGTCGCTGCCGGTCTCCCCGCGCATCATCATGCCCTCACCGAGGAAGTAGTGGATCTGTCCACTTCGGACGTACTCCTGGAACTGTTCCAAGGTGGGGGAAGGATCCGTGCCGTTGAACCCGCCGACGGCCATCACCGGTGCCCCGCCGCCGAGCTGGTAACCCGCCGCGTTGTTGGAGCCCACCGTCGCGGCCGTCCACGGGTAGTTCGCGGTGTCCTGCCGCAGAAGGGCCGCGAGGTTCTCGCCGGGCAGGCTCGTTCCGAGCAGGCCGCCGGGGCCGCCCATCCTCATGCCCCGGCCGGTGTCGGGCCCGGCGGAAGGAAGCGCGCCGGAATGCGGGGTCGCGGCTGTCGCGACCGTGTACGCGCCGGTGCCCGCGAGAACGGTGACGAGCGCGCCGACGGCGACCAGGCGCCTTGCCGCGTCGGGTAGGCGTGCGGCGAAGAAGACCAGGAACGCGCACAGGAGACCGGCAACGAGGATCGCGATCGCCAGTCCGGGAAGCCAGTCGGATTGCCGTGACAGCAGGAGATACGCCGTGAGCGCGGTCAAGCCGATCCCGGCGCTCGACGTGCCCGCGGCGGCCGGATTCCCCCGTGCCCGCCACAACTGGACGCCCGCGATCCCGACGAGCGCGGCGATCGCCGGGGCGAGCGCGATCGTGTAGTACGCGTGGATGATCCCGCTCATGTAGCTGAACACCACGGCGGTGATCAGGAACCAGCCGCCCCACAGGATCAGTGCCGCGCGGCCGCGGTCGGTGCGCCCGGCGTGGCGGGTGAACCACAGCCCGGCGGCCAGCGCGAGGGCGGCGGCCGGGAGCAGCCAGGCGATCCCGCCCGCCATCTCGGTGCCGAACAACCGGTCCCAGCCGGTACCGCCCCAGCCGCCGTTGCCGCCTCCGCCGACACTGCCGACCTCGTCACCGGTGATCCGGCCGAAACCGTTGTAGCCGAAGGCGAGTTCCCACAGGCTGTTGTCCTGCGAGCCGCCGATGTACGGCCTGTCGGCGGCGGGCCACCACGCGACGACGGCGAGGTACCAGCCGGCGGAGACGAGGGTCGCGCCCAACGCTCCGAGCAGGTGAAGCAACCGTTTGCCCACCGAGGCCGGCGCGGCGATCAGGTAGGCGAGCCCGAACGCGGGCAGCACCAGGAACGCCTGCAGCATCTTGGCGAGGAAGCCGAAACCGACGGCGACCCCGGCCAGCGCCAGCCAGCGCGGGCTCGCCGTCTCCAGCGCGCGGACGACGCAGTAGGCGCCCGCGACCAGGAGCAGGACGAGCAGGGCGTCGGGGTTGTTGAACCGGAACATCAGCGCGGCGGCCGGGGTGAGCGCGAGGACGGTGCCCGCCAGCAGACCCGCGGCCGGGCCGGAAGTGCGTCGCACCGTGGCGAACAGCAGCGCCACCGAGCCGACGCCCATCAGCGCTTGCGGAACGAGGACGCTCCAGGCGTTGACGCCGAACAGGCGCGCGGAAAGGCTCATCACCCACAACGCGGCCGGCGTCTTGTCGACCGTGATCGCGTTCGCGGCGTCGCTCGATCCGAAGAACAACGCCTTCCAGCTCAGCGATCCGGCTTGCGCGGCCGCCGAATAGAAGGCGTTGGCCCAACCGGATTCGCCGAGGTTCCAGAGATAAAGGACGGCGGTCGCGAGGAGAAGCGCGGCGAGGGAGGGGCGGACCCAGCGTGGGCCGTCGGGCCTGCCCCGGGCGGGTGGAGCGTCTTGATCGGCTTCGTCGCGGGAGGCGAGGAGGGTCATGGCCTCAGGGTCGAATGCCGACCTGGGGGGTGGTTGTGCCGAAGCTGTGCACCCGCTGTGAGGAATCGATCACCGGCAGGTACACGGCGAATTCGGTGTGCCCTGGGCGGCTGTGCACCTCGATCGTGCCGTGGTGGGCCACCACGATCGCCGACGCGATGGCCATCCCGAGCCCGGTGCTGCCCGCGGTCCGTGAACGCGAGGAGTCGCCGCGGGCGAAGCGTTCGAACACGCTCGGCAGGAGTTCCGGCGCGATGCCGGGTCCGTCGTCGGTGACGGTCAGCACCGCGGCCCCGGTGTGGGAGCGGCTCAGCGCGGTGATCACCGTGGTGCCCGGCGGGGTGTGCGTCCGCGCGTTGGACAGCAGGTTCGCCAGCACCTGGTGCAGGCGCTGGACGTCGCCGCGGACGGGCACCGGCCCGTCCGGCAGCCGCAGTTCCCAGCGGTGGCCCGGTCCGGCGACATGCGCGTCGCCGACCGCGTCCGCGGTCAGCCGGGTGAGGTCGGCGACGCCCACGTCGAGCGGTCGTCCGTCGTCGAGTCTCGCCAGCAGAAGGAGGTGCTCGACGAGCGTCGTCATGCGGGCGGACTCGGACTGGATCCGGGACATCGAGTGCGCGACCTCCGGCGGTACCAGCGCGCTGCCGCGGCCGGCGAGTTCGGCGTACCCGCGGATCGCCGCGAGCGGGGTGCGGAGTTCGTGGCTCGCGTCCGCGACGAACCGGCGGACCCGGGTTTCGCTGGCGTGCCGGGCTTCCAGCGCCTGCGCGATATGCCCGAGCATGAGGTTCAGCGCCGAACCGACCTGGCCGACCTCGGTGCGCGGATCGGTGTCGATCTCGGGCACCCGCACGGAAAGCGCGACCTGACCGCGGTCGAGCCGCATCGCCGACACCCGGCCCGCCGTCGCCGCGACGCGGTCGAGCGGCCGCAGCGTGCGCCGGACCGCGAACGCGCCGAGGAACCCGGCACCGGCGACGCCCGCCGCCGCGACCCCGAACAGGATCCAGCCGACCGTGGTCAACGTGTCCTGCATCGGCCCGAGGGGGAGACCGGTGACGACCACGCCACCGGGGATCGAGACGGCCTGCACCCGGTAGTCGCCCAGCCCGCCGAGCGCCATCGTCATCGGCGGGCGGTCCGCCGGGATGGAGAGCAGGCCGGACTCCTGCGCGACCGACAACCCCTGAGGAAGTCCTTGCACCGTAAGGACTCCCGCGTAGAGCACCCGATCACCGGAGAAGCGCACGCTCAGCGTCCCCGACGCCTGGCCCGGCGCGTTGAGCGGATCGGGACCGGGGCCGGGCGAGTCGTCCGGCGGCCGGTTCGCGTAGTCGTGGGCGCGGGCCGACGCGGCCGAAAGCTGGCCGTCGATCTGGCCGACGAGGAACGACCGCAGCGCGATCTCGCTCGCGACGCCGATCACCAGGCAGACGAAGGTGAGCAGCAGCACCATCGAGCCGGTCAGCTTGGTGCGCAGGGAAAGCCGCCCGGGCCGGGGCCACCGGCGCGGGCCGGTGGTCGGGACCGAGCCGGATGCCATGCCCCCGAGCGTGCGCCGCGGTCGTATGCGCGCGTTGTGTCCCGCCTGTGAGCCCGCTGTGCGCGGGGGTCCCAAACGCCTGACGCACCCCCCGCCGACGCTATGAAAGGCCCGTTACTTGCAAAATTTGCAAGTAACGGGCCTTTCATAGCGCTCTCTTGACCCGAAAGCGAGAGCTCAGGAGTCGTAGTCCACCGCGAGTTCGGGTGAGGTCGCCACCGCCCGGCAGGTCAGGATCCGCCCGGCCGCGACCTCCTCGTTCCCGAGCGCGTAGTGCACGTCCATTCGCGCGCTGCCGCGCACCACGGTCGCCCGGCACGTTCCCCGCAAGCCCCGCCGACGCACGCGTACGGCGCGTCGACGCCGTGCCGCAACGCGGCGCTGAGCACGGTTTCGCCCACCGTCGCGGGGATTTCGGCGGTCTTCCCGCCCGCCGTCACGGTGAGCACCGGGCCCGGGCGCTGCGACGGGCGGACCGGCAGCGCGCCCTGGAAAAGCTCGAAGTGGACGTTCTCTTCGGGGACGTCCTTGTCCGCCAGCGTCCGGCGGGCCATGTCGACCAGTTCGCGCGGGCCGCACAGGAACCAGTCGTCCACCTTCGCCGGGTGGAGTCGTGCCTGCAGCAGCGCGCGGAGGCGCGTGCCGTCGAGGCGGCCGCGCTGGTAGCGCTCGTGCGAGATCGCCAGTGCCTCGCCGACGGTGTCGAACGGCTTCCCGATCCGTTGCGTGCGCAGATCCGGGTCTCGTTCGTCGGTGCGGTAGTGCACGACGTGCAGCCGTCCGCCCAGCCGGGCGGCGAGGACGCCGAGTTCGGCGGCGAACATCGTGGTGGCGCCGGAGGTGTTGACGTACAGCAGGGTCGCCTTGCTGTTCGGCTCGTTCAGCAGGGTCGCGGTCAGGATCGACAGGATCGGCGTGATCCCGCTGCCCGCGGCGAGCGCGACGTACCGGCCGGAGCGGCCCTGCTCCGGGGTCAGCGTGAACTCGCCATCAGGGGGCAGGACTTCCAGTTCGTCGCCCGCCTCCAGTTCGGTGGTGGCGAATGTCGAGAACGCGCCGCCGATCTGGTGCTTGATCGCGATCCGCAGCTCTCCGGAGTCCGGCGTCGAGCAGATCGAGTAGGCGCGCCGCACCTCTTCGCCGTCGACCTCCGCGCGGACGACGAGGTGCTGGCCGGGGGTGAACCGGAAGGTCTCCCGCAGTCGCTCCGGCACGTCGAACGTCACGGTGACGGCGCCCTCGCACAGCGGCCGGACCTCGGCGACCCGCAGCGAGTGGAACCGGCTCGGCTGCCGGGGCTGGGGAGCGGGCGGTTCCTCGTCGAACGAACCGGTGAGCTGACGCCATTCGCGGTACTCCGTCGACGTCAGTTCGCGGCCCCACGCCGTCGCGATCGGGACGTCCCTGGCGAGGTACGCGTCGCGGTTGTCCTTCCACGCGCGCAGGTACCGGTAGAACGGGATCGCCGGGTGGAGATGGTGCACCAGGTGGTAGTTCTGGCACAGCATGATCGGCGTCATCAGCCATTCGAGCCCGACGCGGACGCGGGTGGCGCCGAACCGGTTCTTCCGCTGCTCGCCGAGGTCGTGATGGGGGAGCCAGTCGAACCACCAGGCCAGGACGGCGAGCCCGAAGCGCTGCGGGATCAGGTAGACCATCAGCAGTTCCCAGCCGTGGCCGGTCACGGCCAGCCACGCGAACGCGGCGAGGCACAAGGTGACGACGGCCACGGCCTCGATCCGCTCCGACGGCGGCCGGGTGCGCTGCCTCGCCACGTAGAACCGGGCGTACCAGAAGTCGATCGTCAGCCACCGCAGCGGCAACTGCCACCAGGGGCCGTGCGCGGTCCAGGCGTCCGGATCGGTGTAGGCGTCCTCGTTGGTGTTGCGGTGGTGTTCCAGATGGATGTAGCGCACCAGGGGAAAGGACCCGTAGCCCGCCACGAACGGCATCGCGAGCCTGCCGAGCAGTTCGTTGACCCAGGTGAGCTGCCCGGCCGCGTGATGCGTCGACTCGTGCAGCACGGTGAACATCGTGAAGGTGACGAGCGCGTGCAGGGGAATGGTCACCCACAGCGGCGCGGCCTCGTTGACCACCAGCCAGGTGGCGCCCACCCAGACCATGATCCCGCCGGTGAACAACAGCACCGTCGGCACCGAGACCACCGGCAGCGGGATCCGCGGATTGGGCACTCCGCGTCTCAGTGCTCTCTCGGCCAGTTCCCCCGTGTCCCCGGACCGGGTGGCGGCGACGGTCATCGATCGGTCCCCTCGGTCGATGGCTACCGGGACGAAGCTGTCACACCGTAGACAACTGGTCCTGGTTTGTAAACTTCAACTACCTGCCGAAACACCTCGACACGGCGCCCGATGGTGAAGCGTGGCCCGCATCCGTGTCCAGGAATGGGCCGGTTCGTAACAGAGAAGAACCGAAAACTGCTCCGATCGGGTGGTCCGCGCCCGGTTCGCCGGACGGCTCCCGAAACCTGTGAACGGGCCGGGAGGGCGGTCACGACGGGGCCGGGATGGCCCCGGGACCGGACCGGTGAGCCGCGGGGCCTAGACTCGGACGGCCCGGTCTGCAAGCTGGCCAGGGCACATCCGCTGTCGACCGCATGCGGATGCTCAATCACATCGTTTACCGCTCGAGGAGAATACGTTGAAGAGCACCGTCGAGCAGCTCAGCCCGACGCGAGTCAAGATCAATGTCGAGGTGCCGTTCGACGAGCTCAAGCCGAACTTCGACCGCGCCTACCGCAAGATCGCCCAGCAGGTGCGCATCCCCGGGTTCCGCCCGGGCAAGGCGCCGGCTCGCGTGCTGGAAAGCCGGATCGGGCGAGCCCCGGTGCTCGACGAGGTCGTCAACGAGGTCATTCCGGCCAAGTACATGGAGGCCGTGCGCGCGGGCGAGGTCCGCACGCTGGGCCAGCCCGAGTTCGAGGTGACCAAGCTCGAGGACCGTGAGGTCCTGGAGTTCACCGCCGAAGTCGACATCCGCCCGGAGATCTCGCTGCCCGACCTCGAAGGCTTCGCGGTCAGCGTCGACGACGTCGAACTGACCGACGCCGAGATCGACGAGCAGCTCGACGAGCTGCGCGCCCGCTTCGGCACGCTGACCGGCGTCGAGCGCGCGGCCGAGAACGGCGACTTCGTCTCGATCGACCTCGCGGCCACCGTCGACGGTCAGGAGGTCGAGGAGGCCTCGACCACCGGCCTGTCCTACGAGATCGGCTCCGGCCAGCTCGTCGACGGCATCGACGAGGCGATCATCGGCGCGAACGCGGGCGAGACCAAGACCTTCACCACGAAGCTGGTCGCCGGCGAGCACGCGGGCAAGGACGCGGACGTCACCGTCACCGTGCAGACCATCAAGCAGCGCGAGCTGCCCGAGGCGGACGACGAGTTCGCCCAGATGGCGAGCGAGTTCGACACGATCGACGAGCTGAAGGGCGACCTTCGCGAGCGTCTCGGCCGCGTCAAGAAGATGCAGCAGGGCGTCCAGGCCCGTGACAAGGTCCTCGAGGAACTCCTCGAGCGCACCGAGGTCGCGATCCCGGAGAAGGTCCTCGAGGCCGAGATCGAGAACCGCAAGCACGACGCGATCCACCCGTTCGACCACGACGAGGCGCAGTTCGCCAAGGCGCTCGAGGCCGAGGGCAAGACCGTCGAGGAGTTCGACACCGAGGTCCGCGAGGAGTCGGAGAAGGCGGTCCGCACGCAGCTGCTGCTGGACAGCATCGCCGACGCCGAGCAGACGTCGGTCAACGACGGCGAGCTCACCGAGCGGATCATCTACCAGGCGCAGCGCTTCGGCGTCAGCCCGGACGAGTACGTCCAGCGGGCGCAGCAGTCCGGTCAGCTGACCGCGATCTACGCCGACGTCCGCCGCGGCAAGGCGCTGGCCTCGGTGGTCCGCAAGACCACCGTGACCGACGCCTCCGGCACCGCTGTCGACCTCGAAGAGCTCTTCGGCCCCGCAGCCGAGGAGACGCAGGTCACCGAGGAGACCGCGAAGACTGCGGCCGAGTAGGGAATACACGGTCCCGGCGAAACGGACCGTAAAGCTGTAAGCGAACTTGGGCGGTGTCAGGCATTCTGCACCGCCCAAGTTCGTTAGGGTCGGTTGCAAGATCCTCAGCACCTGGACACAGCATCTGGACACAGCATCTGGACATACAGCGGCGGCCGAGGCACGGCTGGCCGCCGTCGGCGAAAAGGCAGGCAGACGTGACGCAGCACACGCCCGAGGCGCGGACCGGTACCGCAGGGCTCAACCTCACCGACTCGGTCTTCGAGCGGTTGCTCCAGGAGCGCATCGTCGTCCTCGGCTCCGAGGTCAACGACGAGGTCGCGAACCGGATCACCGCCCAGTTGTTGCTGCTCGACGCAGACGACTCCGAGTCGGACATCCGCTTCTACATCAACTCGCCCGGTGGCTCGGTCACCGCGGGATTCGCGATCTACGACACCATGCAGCTGATCCGCCCGGACGTCGCGACCTACGCGATGGGCCTGGCCGCGTCGATGGGGCAGTTCCTGCTCTCCTCCGGCACGCCCGGCAAGCGGTACGCGCTGCAGCACGCGCGCATCCTCATGCACCAGCCCTCGGCGGGTGTCGGCGGCACGGCCTCCGACATCGCCATCCAGGCCGAGGTGTTCGGCAAGTGGAAGCAGGAGCTGGCCAAGATCACGGCCGAGCAGACCGGCCAGACGGTCGAGCAGATCGTCAAGGACGGCGACCGCGACCGCTGGTTCACCGCGCAGGAGGCGAAGGACTACGGCTTCGTGGACCAGGTCCTCACTCGCGAGAACCCGCTTCCCAACAGCTGATCCGCTCCGGCACACAGGAGAATTCCAATGAGCAACTTCCAGCTTCCGATCGGGTCGCAGGCGCCGGGGATGCAGTCGCGGCTCCAGCTGCCGCAGTCGCGGTACGTCCTGCCCTCCTATGTCGAGCGCACGAGCTACGGCATCAAGGAGTCGAACCCGTACAACAAGCTCTACGAAGAGCGTCAGATCATGCTCGGCGTGCAGATCGACGACGCGTCGGCCAACGACGTGATGGTCCAGCTGCTGCACCTCGAGCACGAGGACCCGGACCGCGACATCATGATCCTGATCAACTCGCCCGGTGGTTCGTTCACCGCGCTGATGGCGATCTACGACACGATGCAGTACGTCCGCCCCGACATCGTCACCATGTGCATCGGCCAGGCCGCTTCGGCCGCCGCGGTGCTGCTGGCGGCCGGTACCCCCGGCAAGCGGTTCACGCTGCCGAACTCGCGCGTGCTGATCCACCAGCCCGCCACCGAGGGCACCTACGGCCAGGTGTCGGACCTTGAGATCCAGGCCAACGAGATCCAGCGGGTGCGTCGTCAGATGGAGGTCATCCTGGCGAAGCACACGAACAAGGACGCCGACGACGTCAAGAAGGACATCGAGCGCGACAAGATCCTGACGGCCGACGAGGCCAAGGCGTACGGGATCGTCGACGAGGTCCTCGAGTACCGCAAGGCTTCGAGCAGCTGATCGTGCCGGGATCCGGTGCGTGTCGGGAGACGACACGCACCGGATCCCTGGTCTAAGGTCAGCTTCTGGCGTGCTCAGATGTGACGTTGGTTCTCCCGCCGGCGGCATCGGACGGGTACCGTCAGTGGCAATGTGTGAGGCTCCGAGAGGTCATCCGTGACCGGGGTACGACAGTCAGGCACGACAGTGCAGGCGCAGACACTGCGCCGGAGGGGACGAGGTCAACGGCCATGGCACGGATCGGTGACGGCGGCGACCTGCTGAAATGCTCTTTCTGCGGCAAGAGCCAAAAGCAGGTGAAGAAGCTCATTGCCGGCCCCGGGGTCTACATCTGCGATGAGTGCATCGATCTCTGCAACGAGATCATCGAGGAAGAACTGGCCGAGGCCGGTGAGGTCAAGCTCGACGAGCTGCCCAAACCCGCCGAGATCCACGAATTCCTCGAGCAGTACATCATCGGCCAGGACGACGCGAAGCGTTCGCTGGCCGTGGCGGTGTACAACCACTACAAGCGTGTGCAGTCCGACGACAAGGCCGGACCGAAGGATTCCAAGGACGAGACCGTCGAACTGGCGAAGTCCAACATCCTGATGCTGGGCCCGACGGGCTGCGGCAAGACCTACCTGGCCCAGACGCTGGCGAAGATGCTGAACGTCCCGTTCGCGATCGCGGACGCCACGGCGCTCACCGAAGCCGGCTACGTGGGCGAGGACGTCGAGAACATCCTGCTCAAGCTGATCCAGGCGGCGGATTACGACGTCAAGCGGGCCGAGACGGGCATCATCTACATCGACGAGGTCGACAAGATCGCCCGGAAGTCGGAGAACCCGTCGATCACCCGCGACGTGTCCGGCGAGGGTGTGCAGCAGGCGCTGCTGAAGATCCTCGAGGGCACCACCGCTTCGGTGCCGCCGCAGGGCGGGCGCAAGCACCCGCACCAGGAGTTCATCCAGATCGACACGACGAACGTGCTGTTCATCGTGGCCGGCGCGTTCGCCGGGCTGGAGAAGATCATCAACGAGCGGGTCGGCAAGCGCGGCCTCGGTTTCGGCGCGGAGATCCGCACCAAGGCCGAGATCGACGAGAGCGACATCTTCTCCGACACCATGCCGGAGGACCTGATCAAGTTCGGGTTGATCCCGGAGTTCATCGGCCGGCTCCCGGTCGTGGCGACGGTGACCCACCTGGACAAGGAGTCGCTGGTCAGCATCTTGACCACGCCGCGCAACGCGCTGGTGAAGCAGTACAAGAAGCTCTTCGAGATGGACAACGTCGAGCTGGAGTTCACCCAGACCGCGCTCGAGGCCATCGCCGACCAGGCCGTGCTCCGCGGCACCGGCGCCCGTGGCCTGCGCGCGATCATGGAAGAGGTCCTGCAGCCGGTCATGTACGACATCCCCAGTCGCGACGACGTCGCGAAGGTCGTCATCACCGAGCAGACGGTCCGCGAGAACGTGAACCCGACGATCGTGGCGCGCCAGCCGTCACGCCGTCGCAGCAGCGAACGCGGTGAGAAGTCCGCCTGAGCGGAGATCTTTCGTCACCGATGCCCCGGCCGGATCCTTCCGGCCGGGGCATCGGTTTCTCCGGTCCCGTCCGGCCGGTGACCTGACCGAGATAGGATGCGACAGTGCCGCTGACTCCCACGAAGGACGAGAACGAGGCTCCCGAACTGGCAGCCGCGAGTCCACGCGAGGTCAGGGGACTCGTCGAACTCACCGAACGCATCATCCTCGGGGCCTATCGCGGGCACCCGTGGATCCCGCGCGCGCTGACGATCGCGCTGGGCGTATTGGTGGCGACCTGCCTGGTGGCCGGTGTCGTCCGGCTGTCGCCGCTGCCGCTGATCCCGCTGCCGCTGTTCGCCGGTTCGGCGTACGCGCTGATCCGGATCAAGGCGGCGCGGAGTGCGGAGGCGGACCAGGCGCTCGTCGTCTGGACCGGATTGTTCACCGGTGCGACGCTCGCCGGATTCTGGTTGATCTCGATGGCGGGACGCTGGCTCGGCTGATCAGCCCGAAGGCCGATTTCGGATTTTCCTCCGTTAGCAGGGTTTCAGAATCACTTCAACGGGGTAAGACGAGTCAGTGACAGTCACCGCAGGGCCCTTCTCACATGTGGGGCTGCTCTACTCCGGTGACTCCGAGTACCTGAACGGTACGATTCCGTACATCCTGGAGGGCCTGAAACTCGACGAACCCGTCGCGGTGGCCGTTCCGGGCCGGAATCTGACCCTGATCGAAGAGGCCTTGGGCGATTCGGCCGCCGAAGTCGAGCTGATCGACATGACCGAAGCGGGCCGTAATCCGGGCCGCATCCTCCCCGGCGTGCTCCTCGCGTTCGCGGACAACCGGCAGGGGCCGGTCCGGATCATCGGCGAGCCGATCTGGGCGGGGCGGTCGGCCATCGAGTACCCGGCGTGCGCGCAGCACGAGGCGCTGATCAACTTCGCCTTCGGCGACCGGGACCTCAGCATCCTGTGCCCGTACGACCGCACCCGGCTCGAAGACGACGTCCTCGCCGACGCCGAGCGGACCCATCCGACCCTCTCCGGCGCCGAAGGCGATCGTCCGAGCGCGGGCTACGCCCCCGACACGGTCGTCGAGAAGTACAACCTGCCGCTGCCCGAGCCCCTGTCGGCCGACGCGTTCCGCTTCGACCTCGCCAGGCTCGGCGCGGTGCGCCATTTCGCGCAGGAGCGCGCGGAGGAGAGCGGGCTCGTCCCGGACCGGGTGGAGGATCTCGTGCTCGCCGTGGCGGAACTGTCCGCCAACAGCGTGCTGCACGGGTCCGGCCACGGCGTCGTCCGTGTCTGGCGTGACGAGGACCATGTGCTCTGCGAAGTCATCGACGAAGGCACGCTGAGCGATCCGCTGGCGGGCCGCCGTCCCGCCTCACCGGGGCAGATCGGCGGACGCGGTCTGGTGCTGGTGAATCAGGTCGCCGACCTGGTCCGGCAGTACCGGAGACCGGGCGCGACCGTCACCAGGATCTTCTTCCGCGTGTGAACCCGGTCAGACGTTCTTCGGGACGTGCTTGCCGAGGAACGCGATCAGGCTCGGCACGACCGTGCGGTTGAAGGCGTCGCCGTGCTTGCCGCGCGCGGTGTGCGCGACCAGGGGACGCGCTTCGGAGATGAACTTCCGCACCCCGCCGATGAACGGGTCTTCGGTTCCGCACCAGACCCCGGTCGGCACGCTCTTGGTGACGTCGATGTGGCGCAACGGGTCCAGCGAGCCCCAGTCGGCGGCGTCGCGGAACGCGCGGCGTTTGCTCATCTCCGGCCACGACGTGATCAGCGCGGGCGCGAGTGCCGCGACCGCGGACGGCGGGCGGCGGCGTTCCAGGCGGCGCCGGGTGTAGAGCAGCGCGCCGAAGCCGCCCATCGAAAGCCCGGTGGCCGCGAACGGCAGCCCGTCCCGGCCGCCGAGGCCGCGGGCGGCCAGCCAGCGGGGGACTTCTTCGAGCAGCATCGCCATCGGGTTGTCGCCGGGCTGGTTCTCGTGCCAGTAGTGGTCGCCGCCGTCGACCGCGACGAACCCGAACGGGGGCACCGCCTTGCGGGCGACGTCGCTGCCGAGTTGCTTGAGGAGCCCGGTGGGGGCCGCGTGCCGCGCGGTGCCGTGGAGGCCGTGCAGCATCAGCGACATCGGCAGGCCCTTGGGCGGTGCCTTGGTCGGCAGCATCAGGACGAGGTCGACCTCGCGGCCGCGGGCTTCGGAGTAGACGCGTTCGACGCGGGGGCTGCCCAGCTGGGTGGCCGGGGTCGGCGACGCGACGCCGAGTGCCCGCTGGAGCGCTTCGCTGAACGGCAGGGCTCCGGTGGCCGTTCCGGCGGCGAGCCCCGCGACCCCGAGACCGGAAGCGCCGGCGATCAGCACGGAACGACGGCTCAGCCAACGGCGGGCGCCATGCACCCCCGGCAGCGTCGTCTGCCCCTGGTCGTCGTTCACCTGTCCCCGTTCCCGTCCCCATTCCCGGTCGGTCTCTTACCGGGCAATGATCATCTATCAGGTCAGACGTGCGCCGAAGCCCGAAGGTTGCACGTGTCGCCGACCTGTGACCGGGGTATCGCCGGATCAGGTGCCGATGTTTCCCTCTTTCGCGCGCCATGACTCGATCGAGATGCGCGCGGACCGCGTCGCGGCCTCCAAGGTGTCGCCGAGACCCACTCCGAGAGCCGTCGCCAGGGGAACCAGGATCTGGTCCACGCCGTTCTCCCCGTCGCCGAAGTGGCCGGCGACCTCCAGGGTGATGTAGCCGTGCACGGCGCTCCAGAGCTGGGCGGCGACGTCGAATTCGGAGGCCGGGCGGAACCGGCCCGCGTCGATCACCCGCTTCGCGCCGCGGACGAGAAAGCCGAAGGCCTCGATGCCTTCTTCGCTGAGGTTCTGGCGGGTCTCCTCGTTGGTCATGTCGCCCAGCGCCGCCTTCTGCCCGCTGGGCTGGCTCTGGCCGAAGGTCACCGCGTAGAGCTGCGGGTTGTCGACCACGGTCCGCCGGTACGTCAGAGCGAGGGTGAGCATGTCGGCCGCCGGATCGCCGGTGTCCTCGATCTCGCCCAGATTCGCCGACAGCCGCCGGAATCCCTCGCGTGCGACCTCGTCCACCAGTGCGCCCATCCCGCCGAAGTGGGTGTAGACGGCCATGGTCGACGCGCCGATCTCGGCGGCCAGCTTGCGGGCCTGGAGGGCTTCCGGGCCGCCGTCGGAGAGCAGCCTGATCGCCGCGTCGATCAGCTTGGCCTTGACCTCGGCGGTGGCGGGCTTCGGGGACATGCTTGCCAGTATTCCATAACCCTGTTATAAATGTATCCATAACCGCGTTATAGTCACCGATCCAGGGGGCCTGCGATGGGTAACAAGTTCCTCCAGGGCAACTTCGCCCCGGTCAGCCGTGAGCACACGATCACCGAACTGCGCGTCACCGGGCACATCCCGGAGTACCTGGACGGGCGCTACCTGCGGAACGGGCCGAACCCGCTGTCCGAAGTGGACCCGGCCACCTATCACTGGTTCATGGGCGACGGCATGGTGCACGGCGTCCGGCTGCGGGACGGCCAGGCCGAGTGGTACCGCAACCGCTGGGTGCGCAACCCGAGGCTGTCGCGAGAACTCGGCGAGCGCTGGGAGGGCGGCCCGGCCCTCGGGATCGCCTCGATGGGGGCGAACACCAACGTGATCGGCCACGCGGGCAAGACCCTCGCGCTGATCGAGGGCGGCGCCACGAGCTTCGAGATGACCGATGAGCTCGACACGGTCGGCGCCTGCGACTTCGACGGCACCCTGCCCGGCGGCTACACCGCCCACCCGAAACGCGATCCGGAGACCGGCGAACTGCACGCCGTGTCGTACTTCTTCGGCTTGGGCAACAAGGTCCAGTACTCGGTGATCGACGCCCATGGCCACGCGCGGCGCAAGGTGGACATCGAGGTCACCGGGTCGCCGATGATGCACGACTTCTCCCTGACCGAGAAGTACGTCGTCTTCTACGACCTCCCGGTCACGTTCGACGCCGAGCAGGCCGTCGCCGCGTCCGTCCCGCCGTTCCTGCGCACGCCCGCCCAGCTGGTGGTGTCCGCGCTGGTGGGCAAGGTGAAGGTGCCGGATCCGCTCAGTGCGAGGCTGCGTTCGCGGATCTCGGGCAACGCGGGCCTGCCGTACCGCTGGAACCCCGGCTACCCGGCGCGGATCGGCGTCATGCCGAGGGAGGGCGGCAACGGCGACGTCCGCTGGTTCGAGATCGAGCCGTGCTACGTGTTCCACCCGATGAACGCCTACGACGACGGCGAGGACATCGTGCTGGACGTCGTCCGGCATCCGAAGATGTTCGACAGCGAACTCCTCGGCCCCGCCGAGGGGCCGCCGACCCTGGACCGCTGGACCGTCGACCTGACCGTCGGCAAGGTCGTCGAGGAACGCCTCGACGACCAGGGCCAGGAGTTCCCGCGCGTCGACGAGCGGCTGCTCGGGCGGCCGCACCGGTACGGCTACTCGGTGTCCACAAAGGATGGATCGGCTTCGGCGGGATCACTGCTCAAGCACGACCTGTGGAAGCGCACGGTCGAGTCGAAGGAATTCGGCCCCGGCAGCCAGGTGGGCGAGTTCGTGTTCGTCCCGTCCTCTGTGGACGCGGGCGAGGACGAGGGCGTGCTGATGGGGTTCGTCTACGATCCCGCGACGCAGAAGAGCGACCTGACCATCCTGGACGCGGGGACGCTGGAAACCGTCGGCGCCGTGCACCTGCCGGACCGGGTGCCCAACGGCTTCCACGGCAACTGGGTGGGTGCCTGAATCAGCCGAGCCCGAGCACGCGCTGCTCCCCGGTGTAGAGGTTCATGCTGTCGCCGCGCAGGAAACCGATGAGGGTCATGCCGTTCTCCTCGGCCAGTTCCGCGGCCAGCGACGACGGCGCGGAAACCGCCGCCAGCAGGCCGATCCCGGCCATGGCGGCCTTCTGGACCAGCTCGAACGACGCGCGGCCGGACACCAGCAGACCGGTGTCCGCCGCGGGGATCCGGCCCTCCTGCAGGGCCCACCCGAGGACCTTGTCGACGGCGTTGTGCCTGCCGATGTCCTCCCGGACGACGGCGAGGTTCCCTTCGGCGTCGAACAGGGCGGCCGCGTGCAGCCCGCCGGTGCTGGAGAAGACCTTCTGGTGCGTCCGCAGTGTGTCCGGGAGCTCGGCCAGCACGTCCTTGCTCACCGCGAATCCGGACTTCCCCGGTGAGAAACGGCTCCGCAGTTTGACCGCGTCGAGCGCCGCCTTGCCGCAGACGCCGCACGAGGACGTGGTGTAGAAGTTCCGCTCGACGCCCGTCTCCGGCGGAGCGACGCCCTCGGCCAGCGCGATGTCCAGCACGTTGTAGGTGTTGCGGCCCTGGTCGTCGACGCCGTCGCAGTACCGGGCCACCGCGATGTCCTCGCGAGAGGTGAGCACGCCCTCGGACAGCAGGAAGCCGTGCGCGAGCTCGACGTCGTTGCCGGGGGTCCGCATGGTGACCGCGAGCGCCTTGCCGCCGACCCTGATCTCCAGCGGTTCTTCGGCCGCGAGCGCGTCAGGGCGCCGCACGTCCCTGGTCGCGGAGATCTTCCGCACCGGACGGCGCACCGTCACCCTGCCCACTTGTCCACCCTTCTGACCGGTTGTTCGACACTCGGGTACTGCAACGCTGGGCATTAAGTAATACATTCCCAGTGCACATCCCCAGAGTACGGAGGCGCCGGATGGCTGTCGGCTTCCTGGACCGTTCACGCATTGTCGCCCCGCCGGGCTGGAGCCGCTGGCTGGTGCCTCCCGCCGCGCTGGCCGTCCACCTGTCGATCGGGCAGGCGTACGCGTGGAGTGTCTTCAAACTCCCGCTGGAGAAGACGCTCGGGCTGACCGGCACGCAGAGCGCGCTCCCGTTCCAGCTCGGCATCGTGATGCTCGGGCTGTCGGCGGCGTTCGGCGGGACGCTGGTCGAGCGCAACGGACCCCGCTGGGCGATGTTCGTCTCGATGGTCTGTTTCAGTTCGGGCTTCCTGATCTCCGCGCTCGGCGTGGCGACGTCGCAGTACTGGCTCGTCGTCCTCGGCTGGGGCGGGATCGGCGGCATCGGGCTCGGCATCGGCTACATCTCGCCGGTGTCGACGCTGATCAAATGGTTCCCGGACCGGCCGGGGATGGCCACCGGGATCGCGATCATGGGCTTCGGTGGAGGCGCGCTGATCGCCTCCCCGTGGTCTTCGCAGATGCTCGGCGCGTCGCCGTGGACGATCGGGACGGTCGCGACGGCGTTCCTCGTGCACGGCCTGGTCTACGCGGTCTTCATGACCCTCGGCATCCTGCTGATCCGGGTCCCGGCCGACGGCTGGAAGCCGAAGGGCTGGGAGCCGAAGACCGACCACGGCAACGCGATGATCACCACCGCGAACGTGTCGGCGCGCAACGCCATCAAGACGCCGCAGTTCTGGCTCCTCTGGGTGGTCCTGTGCTTCAACGTGACCGCGGGCATCGGGATCCTCGAGAAGGCGTCGCCGATGATCGCGGACTTCTTCCGCGAGACCTCGACGCCGGTCGGCACGGCCGCCGCGGCCGGGTTCGTGGCGCTGCTGTCGCTCACCAACATGCTCGGCCGTTTCGTCTGGTCGTCCACTTCGGACCTGGTGGGGCGCAAGAACATCTACCGCCTCTACCTCGGCGCGGGCGCCCTGCTGTACCTGGTGATCGCCTTGACCACCAACGCCTCGAAACTCGTGTTCGTCCTGTGCGCCATGCTGATCCTGTCCTTCTACGGCGGCGGCTTCGCGACGATCCCGGCGTACCTGAAGGACCTCTTCGGCACCTACCAGGTGGGGGCGATCCACGGCAGGCTGCTGACCGCGTGGTCGATGGCGGGTGTGCTCGGGCCGCTGATCGTCAACGCCATCTCCGACAGCCAGAAGTCGGCGGGCAAGGTCGGCCCCGACCTCTACACGACGTCGCTGTTCATCATGATCGGCCTGCTGGCCGTCGGTTTCGTCGCCAACGAGCTGGTGCGGCCGGTCGACCCGAAGTTCCACGAGCCGGCGCCGTCCGGCGAGCCCGCGAGGAGTGAGGCCCGATGACCGAACAGGCTCCCGAGCGCCGACGCACCGGGTTGATGGTCTTCGCGTGGCTGTGGGTCGCGCTCCCGTTCGCCTACGGCGTCTACGAACTGTTCCGGAAGGTGGTCCAGCTCTTCGGCGGCTGAGTAAGGTCGGCACGTGGGAGTTCTGGTAACCGGGGCATCGCGCGGCATCGGCCGTGCGATCGCCCGCGCCTTCGCGGAAAAGGGCGACCGTGTCGCCGTTCACTACGCTTCGAACCAGGAGGACGCCGAGCGGACGTTCGGCGGGCTCCCGGGTTCCGGCCACGGGCTGGTCCGGGGTGACCTCTCCGATCCCGAAGTGGCGCAACGGATCGCGGACGAAGCCGAGGACCTGGTCGGCGGGGTCGACGTCCTGGTCAACAACGCCGCGTACGCGCCGTCGCCCTCGGCGGCCCATCCGGTCGCCGAAGTGTCCTATGCGGACTGGCAGCGGGTCTGGCGGCGGATGGTCGACGTCAACGTGCTCGGCACGGCGAACGTGACCTACTGCGTGGCGCGGCACATGATCGAGCGCGGCGCACCCGGCCGGGTGGTCAACATCGGCTCGCGGGGCGCCTTCAAGGGCGAGCCCGAGTTCCCGGCGTACGGCGCGAGCAAGGCCGCGCTGCACTCGCTCGGGCAGTCGCTCGCCGTCGCGCTCGCTCCGCACGGGATCGCGGTGACCTCGGTCGCACCCGGCTTCACCGCCACGGACCGGGTCGCGGTCAAGCTCGAAGGCGCGAGCGGCGAGGCCCTCCGCGAGCAGAGCCCGTTCGGCCGGGTCGGCACGCCGGAGGAGGTCGCGGCGGCGGTGCTCTACCTCGCTTCCGCCGAAGCCGCCTGGGCGTCCGGCGCGATCCTCGACCTGAACGGCGCGTCGCATCTGCGGATGTGAAGTGGATCACCTCTGCAGCAATATGGGCTCCTCGCGCGTCCAAGGAACGTGCACAAGCTGGGGAAGGTCCTGGTCGCCGTTCTCGCGGTGGCGGTGTTCAGCGGGACCGCGTACGGGTACTCGACCATGAAGTCGCTGGACGGTGTGACCCGTGAAGACGTGATCGAGGGGGCGACGGACCCGGGGGAGCAGCCCGCCGACGGGTCACTGGACATCCTGCTGGTCGGGCGCGATTCGCGGACCGACGAGCACGGCAACCCGCTGTCCCAGGAGATGCTGCGTGAGCTGCGCGTGGGCGCCAACGGCGACGACCTGACCGACACCCTCATCGTGCTCCGCATCCCCAACGGCCAAAAAGCGGTGAAGGCCTTCTCGATCCCGCGCGACTCCTGGGTCTCGGAGCCGGGGACGAAGGACAAGACCAAGATCAACGGGATCTTCGGGCACGCCAAGTTCGCTTCGGCGAGTGCACAGCGCGAGGCGGGCAAGACCGACAAGGCCGAGATCGACAAGGTGGCGATCACGGCCGCGCGGAAGGCGACCCTGAAGGCGGTCGAGGACCTCACCGGCGTCAAGATCGATCACTTCGCCGAGGTCAACCTGCAGAGCTTCTACGACATCAGCAAGGCCGTCGGCGGGGTCGAGGTGTGCTTGAAGCGCGACACCAAGGACGTCAAGTCCGGGGCGAACTTCAAGGCGGGCAAGCAGACGATCCAGGGCGCCGACGCGCTGGCCTTCGTCCGCCAGCGCGAGGACCTGCCCCGCAGCGACCTCGACCGCGTCCGCCGTCAGCAGGTGTTCCTCGCCGGGCTGGCGAAGCAGGTGCTCTCCGCCGGGACGCTCGCCAACCCGGCTCGCCTTTCCGAACTGATCGACGCGGTGAAACGTTCGGTCGTGCTCGACGGCTCGTGGGATCTGCTCGACTTCGTCCGGCAGATGCGGGGCGTCTCCGGCGGCGGCATCGCCTTCGACACGATCCCGGTGGTCAACCCCGACTATCGCTACAACCCGAGGCAGCCGACCGCGACCGCCGTGCAGGTCGATCCCGAACAGGTGCGCGCCTTCGCCGCCTCGTTGATCGGCGCCCAGCCCACGACACCGCAGGCACCCGCCGGCCCCAAGGTCGACGTCGTCAACGCGAGCGGCAAGGACGGCCTTGCCGCCCGCGTCGCGGATCTCTTGGCGGAAAAGGGATTCGGCAAGGGCGAGGCGACGGCCGAGACCGGACGGCGGACCTCCGTCGTCCGGTTCAGCGACGCGTCCGGGCCCGCCACGGAGATCGCGAAACTGCTCGGCGGACTGGAAACCCAGAAGGCCGATTCCGTCGCGGCGGGCCATGTGCAGGTCGTGCTCGGACAGGTCTACAAGGGACCCGGCGTGTCCGCGGGCGGTGGGGCGGCCGGGGTCCGGACCGACCAGCCCATCACCTCCGACGACACCGGCTGCATCAACTGACGGCTATTCCCGTGGCGGGATCTTGCCGTTCTTGGCGACCGGAAGACCCAGCTGGGCCGGCTCGGTGATGGTGACCTGCTCCGAGGGAAGACTCGCCAGGACCGGGTTCAGATGAGTCAGCTTCAGCGTGAGCGGGCCGACGACACTCGGGCTGGTCGTGACATCGCTCTTCGCCAGATCGAGCCACTGGACGGTGTTGAGCACCACCGGAGGGATCTCGTCACCGCGTTTGGCGACCGGGACGCACAACTGCCGCGTGTTGCCGACCTTGACGTCCACCTTCGGCCGGTCGGCCAGCACCGGGTTGAGGTGCCCCAGCGTCAGCGGGAAGGCCTGGCCGGGGATGCCGAGGACGCGCAGGGCGTAGCACTTGAGATCGATGTGCCGGACGAACGACAGGATCTCCGGCGGCGGCAGCACCCCGTTCTTCGCGACCGGGACGCACAACTGCTCCGGCGACAGCATCGTCACGTGGGCGTCCTGGATCCCCAATTTCTGCACGACCGGGTTCAGGTGGCTCAGCGTCAGCGGGAAGTTCGCCGCGCCGCCTTCGATCCGGTAGCAGGACAGGTCCACCCAGCGGACGTAGTCGAGGATCCCGCGCGGCGGGACGACCCCGTTCTTCGCGACCGGCACACAGAGTTGCTGTCGTTCTCCCAGCCGGGTCGTTTCCGTCGGCAGGCCCGCGAGCACCGGGTTGAGATGCCTCGTGGTGACCGTGATCGGCGGTGGTTTGTAGCCCTCGGTCCGGTAGCAGGACAGATCGAGCTGGGAGACGAACGGGAGTGGCGGCGGTGCGGCCGGAGCGGCGGTGGCCGCTCCGGGGAGTACGGCGACGAGCACGAGCGAGACCAGGGCGGCGAAGCCGCGCAGGATCGATCTTCGTGACATGGCAAGGCCTTTCCGCGAGCACGTGAACGGGTTTCCCCTCCACGGTGGGCGCGGATCGGCCTCGTCCGGCACCGCCAAGCGGGCAGCCTATGGTGCGGCCAGCGTGCCCGAAGCCTCGATGACCTCCGGCGCGGGGCCGTCCGGACGCAGCCTTCGGCGCAATCGCACGATCTCCGCGAGCGAGGCCCCGCCGGTGATCTCGATCGCGGCCAGCGAAGGCAGCGTGACACCGGCGTCCAGCAGCCGCCGGACCTGTCCGTCGTCCAGGGTGAGCACCCGCAGCGACGCCAGTTCGCCGACGCGTTCCAGCTCGGGCACGTCGAGACCGGCCAGCCCCAGCCTGATCAGCCCCGGCAGCCCCAGCAGCGGGCCGAAGTCGATCGGATGCTTCACCCCGGCGAGCGAAAGACCCCACAGGGCGGGGTGCCCGGCGATCCCGGTGAGATCCACCTTCGCGGTCTCGATGCTCGCCGCTTCGAGCGCCGGGAACCCGGAGAGGTCCGCGACGACGGAATCGGCGCGGTTGACCCGCAGATGACGCAACGACGACAACGGGTTCAGGATCGCGAGGTCCACCGAGCCCGGGTCGTTGAGGTACAGCTCCTGGACGAGTTCCGGATCGGCGACCCCGCCGAGGTCCGTCGTCTCGGTCAGCACCTGGTCGTGGCCGCGGGCGGACTCGTCGTGGAAGGCGGCTTCGGCGATGAGATACGGCGAATCTGGTTCGTCGTTGTCGTACTCGCCCGCCTTCAGCGCGCGGACGACTTCTTCCATCATCCCGGTGATCGAGGCCGCGACGTACCGGATGGGGCCCCAGACGTTCCGCCCGTACTCGAGGATCTGGCCGCTCTCCCCGTCTTCCGCCGGGTCGAGGTCGACGGCGAGGAAGTCACCGGCGTGATCGCTGCCGAAGGTGATCCACCAATCGTTGCGGGACAAGCGTTTCACCCGGCCGGCGGGCTGAGTCTCGAAGACCACGCCCTCTTCGGTGACCGGGTCTTCCCAGCCGTAGGAACCGGGAACGCCGTCGAGGTAGCGCTCGACGAGCAGGGGGAGCGGATCGTGGGCGTACCGGCCCAGCAGCCCTGATTCGTTGTCCCAGCCCGTCACCCGGAACAGCGCGCGAAGGTCTTCGGGAAGCCGCGCGCCGATCCGCTCTTCGGCCTCGGCGAGTTCGGCCTCGGTGCGGCCGGGCTCCCAGTCCGGCGCGTGGCCCTTGATCTTTTCGTACAGCCCGGCGAATTCCGTGGCGAGAGCGGTGATCCGGGCGAGCACGGCCGGATCGGTCGGCGCCCCGGTCGGCCGGGATCGCACGGGCAGCGGCAGGCCCGGCAGCGGATGCTCCGGATAGCGGAAGCCGTCGTCGAACACGAGCCACGCCGGTGACATGGTGCCGACGTCGGGCGTCGCGAGGAAGGTGTACTCCCCGGTGTGGCTCAGCCGGACCTCGTAGATCGACGGGGGCAGCGGCCGGAACAGCTCCGACAGAGCCGTCATGTCGGGACTCAGGTACCGGCCGGTGTCCGTCTCCGCCTGCAGCGAGAACCCGCCGCCGGTGTTGTGGATCCGCAGCACGGCGCTCGTGAAGGTCGTTTTCGTGCTGTCGTGCAGTAAGCGCGCCATTTCACCGGCGATGTCCCCAGGGTTCATGAGGGGGAATCTAGCGGCTCCAACCTCACCACGACCGCCTTCGACACCGGGGTGTTCGACTTGTCCGCCACGGAATCCAGCGGCACCAACGCGTTCGCCTCGGGGAAGTACGCCGCCGCGCAGCCCCGGGCCGTCGGATAGGAGACCACCCGGAACCGCGGCGCCCGGCGGTCACCGTCCCGCCATTCCGAGACCAGGTCGACCATCGCGCCGTCGGCCAGCCCGAGCGAGACCAGGTCGTCGGGGTTCACCAGCACCACGCGCCGGGCGTCCTCGATGCCGCGGTAACGGTCGGAAAGGCCGTAGATCGTGGTGTTGTACTGGTCGTGGCTGCGCATCGTCTGCAGCAGCAGCCTGCCTTCGGGCACCTGCGGGTACTCGAGTCCGGAGACGGTGAAGTTCGCCTTGCCGTTGGCGGTCCCGTTGAACTGCCGGGAATCGCGCGGCGCGTTCGGGAGCACGAACCCGTCGGGCTCGCGGACCCGGGCGTTGTAGTCGTGGCAGCCGGGCACGACGCGCGCGATCCGGTCGCGGACGAGGTCGTAGTCGGTGTGGAAGTCCCGCCACGGCACGGGATGCCCGGTGCCGAACAGCGCTTCCGCGAGATGGCAGACGATCGCGACTTCGGAAAGCAGGTGCTCGCTGGCCGGGGCCAGCCTGCCGCGCGAGGTGTGCACCTGCGACATCGAGTCCTCGACGGTGACGAACTGCTCGCCGGCGGCCTGGGTGTCGCGTTCGGTGCGGCCGAGGGTGGGCAGGATCAGCGCGGTCTTGCCGGGGACGACGTGCGAGCGGTTGAGCTTCGTCGACACGTGCGCGGTCAGGGAGCAGGACTTGAGCGCCTTCTCGGTCAGCTCGGTGTCCGGGGTGGCGGAAGCGAAGTTGCCGCCGACGGCGAAGAAGACCTTGCCCTTCCCGTCCCGCATCGCGCGGATCGCGGCGACAGTGTCGTAGCCGTGGTCGCGCGGCACCTTGATGCCGAATTCGGCGTCGAGACCGTCCATGAAGGACTCCGGCATCTTCTCCCAGATGCCCATCGTCCGGTCGCCCTGGACGTTGGAGTGCCCGCGCACCGGGCACAGGCCCGCGCCGGGTTCGCCGATCATGCCGCGCATCAGCGCCAGGTTCGCGACCTCGGAGATCGTTTGCACCGCGTGCTTGTGCTGGGTCAGGCCCATCGCCCAGCAGTAGATGGTCCGCTCCGACGTCGCGATCATCCGCGCCAGCCGCTCGATCTGCTCACGCGGCAGCCCGGTCGCGGTGTCGACCTCGGCCCAGTCGATCTCCCGCAGATGCTTCGCGTAGTCCTCGAACCCCTCGGTGGACGACTCGACGAACGCGCGATCGACGATCGTGCCGGGGGTCTCCTGCTCCCACTGCAGCAGGAGATGCCCGATCGCCTGGAACAGCGCGAGGTCGCCGCCGAGCCGGATCTGCGCGAACTCGTCGGCCAGCGGGGTTCCCTTGCCGACCACGCCCCGGACGTTCTGCGGGTTCTTGAACCGCATCAGACCGGCTTCGGGCAGCGGGTTGACCGCCATGATCTTCGCGCCGTTGCCCTTGGCCTCTTCCAGCGCGGACAGCATGCGCGGGTGGTTGGTGCCCGGGTTCTGGCCGACCACCACGATCAGGTCCGCCTTGTGGATGTCGGCGAGCGTGACCGAGCCCTTGCCGATCCCGGTCGTGGCCGCGAGCGCGGCGCCGGACGACTCGTGGCACATGTTGGAGCAGTCCGGGAGATTGTTGGTGCCGTAGGACCGCACGAGCAGCTGGTAGAGGAACGCGGCCTCGTTGCTGGTGCGCCCGGAGGTGTAGAAGATCGCCTCGTTGGGGTCCCCGAGCGCACGGAGCTCGTCCGCGACCAGGGTGAAGGCGTCGGCCCAGGAGATCGGTTCGTAGTGCGAAGCGCCTTCGCGCAGCACGAACGGCTCGGTGATCCGGCCCTGCTGGCCGAGCCAGTAGTCGGTCTTCCCCGACAGCTCCTGGATGGAGTGCTCGGCGAAGAACTCGCGTCCGACCCGGCGTTTGGTCGCCTCTTCGGCGACGGCCTTCGCACCGTTCTCGCAGAACTCCGCGAGCTTGCGGTGCTCGCCGTCGACCTCGCGCGGCTCGGGCCAGGCGCAGCCGGGACAGTCGAAGCCGTCGCGCTGGTTCAGCAGGCGCAGCGTCTTGACCGTGCGCGCGGCGCCCATCTGCTCCATGCCACGCACCAGGGAGACGGCGACCCCGGGGATCCCGGCCGCCCAGCTCTTCGGTTTCCCGACTTCGAGCTGTGTCTCGTCAACGTCGTTCGCGGGTGCTTCGCGGGTCATGCCACCATCGTGCGCCTTGCCGCCCCGGCGCGCGACCGAGGGGTCAGGCGTCGGTGACGATCCGGGTGACCTGCGACTCGTCCAGCGGGAACCACGGCGTCTCGTTGACGCCGCGCTCCTGCACGGCGTTCACCGTCACCGCGGCCACCACCAGCACGACCAGGCCGATGATCGCGGCGATGCCCGGCCACCGGTTCGAACCCGGCTCGCGGTAACCGCCACCGGAGGCCGCCGCCTTGCGCTGCTTGCGGCGCTTCTTCTTGAGTTCCTTCTTCGCACCCAGCCAGGCGTCCAGTTCGGCGTGCTTCTGCCAGTTCGGGTCGACCAGGTCCGGATGGGTCTCGATCCGGCGGTCCTCTTCGTCCATCTCGTCCTCTTCCCCGGGATTTCGGCAGGGCTACCCGCAGGTGTCCCTCGACGGGAGGGGTTTCGTCGGGTCATAGGTACTGGTCTCGTCGACGGGAGGGGTGCCGGCGACAGGTCTGTCCTTGTCAGCGTACTGGGGCGCGAGGATGCCGGTCTTGGCCGCGTCACAGGCCATGTGCGCGTTGTAGCCCAAGCCGTCCCCGAAGCTGAGCCCGGCGTCGGCCTTCGCGAACGGTGGCGCCCTGCGGATCACGTAGTCCTGTTCGTCCCGGACGAACGGGACGATGTCCTCGGGCGACCTGGCCTCGCCCGGTCGTGCGTCGAAGGCGTACGCGGTCACGTAACTCGCGTGGATGATCAGCTCGCCGTTTTCGGCGCTCTTCGTCGTGAGGGAGCCCGTCATGCGCGGAGGCACCGGAAGCAGCCGGTTCGGCCCGATGAGGATCAGGTACTGGCTCTTGTCCACGGTGGCCGCGCTCGTGAGCTTCGGTTCGATCCGGGCGCGCTCGTTCGGGGCCAGCAGGGCGAGCAGTTCCGCACCGTCGTGATCCTGCAGCGCGCGGGAGCCGAGCCGTGCGGCCGCGATGGCCTGCGTCACCGTCCGAAATCCAGCGTCGACCTCTTGCGCGGTGAAGTCGCCGACCGGCTGCCCCGCCGGCACGGTGATCCCGGCGAGCCCCTCTCGCCAGTTCACGGCAGGGGTGCGCTCGTAAGGCCGGGCGAGGTCGACGCCGATCGCCACCGGAGCCGCTCTCGGAGGTTGTCCGGAACCCACGTCGGCGTCGCGTCCCCGCAGTTGCTGCATGACGACCGCCCCGGCCCCGAGCACGACGACGGTCACGACGAGGAACAGCGTCAGGACGCGACCCCGGCGGGACATCCGGAAACGTCGGCGGGACCTCGGTTTCGGTACCCGTTTGCGGTCCTTCTTCGCGCCGAGCCGGGCCTCGCGTTCGGCCCGTTTGCGCCATTCCGGATCCATCAGGTCCGGATGTGTCTCCAGGCGCCGATCTTCCACGAAAATGCCTCTCCCCAGTGCGTCGTGACAAATCCTCATCGGCGCAGAACGGCGAGCGTTACGGCCGGTGACGAACTCGGTGGAGGGGGTTCGTAGACTTGACAATGTGACCGAGAACGCCCAGCCGCAGCAGACCGACCTACCGGGTGCCTGGAACCCGGCCGACGAAGAAGCCTCGCTCTACCAGCGCTGGGTAGACGCCGGGTACTTCACGGCCGACCCCACGTCGGACAAGCCGCCGTTCACGGTAGTCATCCCGCCGCCGAACGTGACCGGTTCGCTGCACATCGGGCACGCCTTCGAGCACACCCTGATCGACGCCAGCACCCGTTACCACCGCATGCTCGGCGACGAGACGCTGTACCTGCCGGGCATGGACCACGCGAGCATCGCGGTCCACGCGCTGGTCGAGAAGCAGCTCCGCGCCGAGGGCACCAGCCGCCGCGAGCTCGGCCGCGAGGCCTTCGTCGACCGCGTCTGGCAGTGGAAGAACGAGCACGGCGGCAAGATCCTCGCCCAGATGAAGCGCCTCGGCGAGGGCGTCGACTGGACCCGCGAGCGGTTCACCATGGACGACGGCCTGTCCAAGGCCGTCAACACGATCTTCAAGAAGCTCTTCGACGACGGCCTGATCTACCGCGCCGAGCGGCTGGTCAACTGGTCGCCGGAGCTGCGGTCGGTGCTGTCCGACGCCGAGGTGAAGCACGAGGAGGTCGAGGGTGAACTCGTCTCCATGCGCTACGGCGACGGGGACGACGCGATCGTCGTGGCCACCACCCGGATGGAGACGATGCTCGGCGACACCGCCGTCGCGGTCCACCCGGAAGACGAGCGCTACACGCATCTCATCGGCACCGAGGTCGAGCTGCCGCTGACCGGGCGCCGGATCCCGATCGTCGCGGACAAGCACGTCGACCCGGAGTTCGGCACCGGCGCGGTGAAGGTGACCCCCGCGCACGACCCGAACGACTTCGAGATCGGCCAGCGGCACGACCTGCCGATGATCACGATCATGGACGAGCAGGGCCGGATCGACGGCACCGGCACCGAGTTCGACGGCATGGACCGCTTCGAGGCCCGTGTCGCGGTGCGAGAGAAGCTGCGCGAGCAGGGCCGCATCGTCGCGGAGAAGCGCCCCTACCTGCACAGCGTCGGGCACTCCGAGCGGTCGAAGGAACCGATCGAGCCGCGGCTTTCGCTGCAGTGGTTCGTCAAGGTCGGCCCGCTCGCGAAGGCCGCCGGCGACGCGGTGCGCGACGGCCGCGTGAACGTCCACCCGCCGGAGCTGGAGAAGCGCTACTTCGACTGGGTCGACAACCTGCACGACTGGTGCATCTCGCGCCAGCTGTGGTGGGGCCACCGCATCCCGGTCTGGTACGGCCCGAACGACGAGGTCGTCTGCGTCGGACCGGACGAGGAGCCGCCCTCGGGCGAGGGCTGGACCCAGGACCCGGACGTCCTCGACACCTGGTTCTCCTCGGGCCTGTGGCCGTTCTCCACCCTCGGCTGGCCGGAGAAGACCCCGGACCTCAACAAGTTCTATCCGACGTCGGTGCTGGTCACCGGCTACGACATCCTGTTCTTCTGGGTCGTGCGGATGATGATGTTCGGCCTCTACGCCACCGGCGAGGCGCCGTTCAAGACCATCGCGCTGCACGGCATGGTCCGTGACCAGTACGGCAAGAAGATGTCGAAGACGGCGGGCAACGGCGTCGACCCCATCGAGTGGATGGACCGCTACGGCACCGACGCGCTGCGCTTCACCCTCACCCGTGGGGCCAACCCGGGCACCGACGTGCCGATCGGCGAGGAGTGGGTCGCGGGCTCCCGGAACTTCACCACGAAGCTCTGGAACGCCACCAAGTTCGCCATGATGAACGGCGCGGACGCGAACGCCCCGCTGCCGCCCGCCGCCGAACTCACCGAGGCCGACCGCTGGATCCTCGGCAGGCTCGGCAACGTCGTCGACGAGGTCACCGGCTACCTGGCGGACTACCAGTTCGCCAAGGCCACCGACACGCTCTACCAGTTCACCTGGACCGAGCTGTGCGACTGGTACCTGGAGCTGTCGAAGGTCCAGGTCTTCCAGGGCGACGAGGCCCGCGTGACGGCGACGCGCGCGGTGCTCGGGCACGTGTTCGACACGGTGCTGAAGCTGCTGCACCCGTTCATCCCGTTCATCACCGAGAAGCTGTGGACGGCGCTGACCGGCCGCGAGTCGCTGGTGATCGCCCCGTGGCCGGCGGCCGACGCCTCGTACGCCGACGCCGTGGCGGACAAGCGGATCGCCGACGTGCAGAAGCTGGTCACCGAGGTCCGCCGGTTCCGCGCGGACCAGGGCCTCAAGCCCAGCCAGAAGGTGGCCGCGCGGCTGTCCGGCGACGGCTTCGCCGAGATCACCGGGCACGACGAGCCGATCCGCTCGCTCGTCCGGCTCACCGCGCCCGAGGACGGCTTCGCGCCGAGCGCGTCGCTGGAAGTCGGGCTGTCGGCCGGTGTCGTCACCGTCGAACTGGACCTGTCCGGCACGATCGACGTCGCCGCGGAGCGCAAGCGCCTGCAGAAGGACCTCGGTGTGGCGGAGAAGGAACTGGCGCAGGCCGAGGCCAAACTCGGCAACCAGGCCTTCATCGACAAGGCACCGGAGCCGGTGATCGGCAAGATCCGGGCCCGCAAGGAGACCGCGGTGGCCGACATCGAGCGCATCAACGCCCGGTTGGCGACGCTTCCCGCCTCCTGACCAATGCTATGAAGGGGACTTTCATTGCGAATTTTGCAATGAAAGTCCCCTTCATAGCATCCAGGGAGGGCTCAGCGGAGGTGGCGGAGGATCACTCCGGCCACGCCCGCCATCCCGGTGCGATAGGGGTGGTACGCCGCCGCGGCGAGCAGTTTCGTGTGCTGCCCGTTGATCCACGCGGCCCCGTTCGGCGCGCAGGCGTCGTGCCCGGCTGACGGGCCGAATGTGTCCACAAAGGACGCTTTGCCGTCCTTGGTGACCGCCTTCTCGATCGCCGAGTTCAGCGCCTTCTCGACGCTGTTGAGCCACGCGTAGTCACCCTCGGCGAAGGGCAGGATCTTCGGGCAGTAGCCGGATTCCGGCGCGATCCGCGGGTAGCCGATGACGAGCACGTCGGCGCGCGGCGAGCGGGCGTGGATCCCGGCCAGCACCTTCTCGACGTTCTTGCCTGTGTCGGCGATCTTGGCCTTCATGGTGTCGACACCGCCGACGGTGAACTTGTCCTGGCAGGGGTTCCCGGTGGGATCGCTCGCGCGCAGTGACGGGCAGGTGCCGACCAGCGCGCCGAAGACGCCGTAGTCGTTGCCGCCGATGCCGACGGTGACCAGGTCGGTGTTCGCGCGCAGGGCGCTGAACTGCGGCGGATTGCTGCCGAGGAACACGCTCTGCGACTGGGTCATGTTGGTGGTGTCCGCACCGCCGCAGCTGATGTCGGTGGAGGAGCGGACCCGTAGCGCCGCGGCGAGGATCGACGGGTAGTTCTGCGTCGACTTCCCGCAGAACAGCGGGTCGAGGCGGGGGAGCGGGATGAGCGGTCCGGACGTGTAGGAATCACCCAGCGCGACGTAATTCCGGTAGGACCGCTCGGCGGCGGTGGCCGCCGTGGTGGAGGCGATCAGCAGGACGACGGTCGAGACGGCCGCGAACAGGACGCGTCTGAAGCGCATGAGGACCCCGATCTCCGGACTGGTTGGCCCCTCAAAAATGAACCGGATCCGCCCCGGTCGGCGCCGCCGATCGGGTGGTCGGGCGCGAGCTTCACCCGCTTGGGGTGTCACATCGGGTGATCGTCTTCCGGCCTGCGATAGACCAGGAGGTAGCGGAAGAAGAGCAGATTCCGCACCTTGCTCCCCGGCAGCAGCCGGGCCGCGTCGCGCCGGATCCGGTTCATCGGCGGAAACGTCTCCTTGATCGGCGCGGCCGGCAGCGGATCGATCCCGCCGTTGAGCCGCTCGCCCGCGTAAACGACCACCCTGGCCAGCGCATTGACCGGCGAGGCGACGAGAGCGCGGGCGTAGTCGGAAGGCGTACTGGGCTTGCCGAGGCCGAGCACGGCCAGCACCCCGCCGGGGACCAGCGCGTCCCGCAGCTTCGTGACCGTTTCGAACGGGACATGGTGGAGTGACGCGAGGCAGGAGATGAAGTCGTACGCCTCTCCCGGCAGCTTCTCGGTGGAGACGTCGGCCTGCCGGTAGGAGATCGTGCCGGGACCCGGTGAACCGGCGGCGCGGGCGAGGTCGACCATCGGCCCGGACCGGTCGATCGCCTCGACGTGCATCCCGGTCGCCGCGAGCCGCCTGGCGAACCGCCCGCTGCCGCAGCCCACCTCCAGCGCCACCCCCGGACCTGGCGGCAGCTGGTCGAGCAGCAGCGGGTGGTAGTGGTCGTTGTGGTTGAACCCCATGCGTCGAGAGTGCCAGCAAAAGCCGCACGTAGACTCGCTCCGACAGGGAGTAACGCTAAGAGGAGAGTTCGTGCCGCGAGGTGACGGCCGGGATTCTGAAGAGTTCGCAGAATCCCCGGACCTGGCAGATCTGGACAGTTTCGCCGGCGTCGACGAATTGGGGGCACGCGCCCACGATCCGTCCGACGACACCGACCCGGATCTGGACGCCCCCGACGCCGCGTACCAGGCGGGCGGCGGCGCGGGCGGTGGGATCGGTGGTATCGGGCAGCTGGGGGACAACCTCGCGCTCGGACCCGTGCCGGACCTGGCCGCCCCGGAGGACCTGGAACTGCACGAACTGGACGATCAGGGCGACGACCTCGCCCCGGCCGACCCCAACGGGCAGCAGGCACGCCGCGAACTGCTCGCGGTCGAGGCCGAGCTGAACCTGCGCTGGCCCGAGACCAAGATCGAGCCGTCACTGGCCCGGATCGCGGCCCTGGTCAACCTCATGGGCGAACCGCACCGCGGCTATCCGGTGGTGCACGTCGCCGGGACCAACGGCAAGGGCTCGACCACGCGGATGATCGACGCGCTGCTGACCCGGATGGGCCTGCGCGTCGGCCGGTACACGAGCCCCCACCTGCAGCTGGTCACCGAGCGGATCGCGCTGGACGGGATCCCCATCTCCGCCGCCGCGTACGTCGACCTGTACCGCGACGTCGCGCCCTACGTGACCATGGTCGACAACGCGGGCGGGCCCGACGCGGTGCCGATGAGCAAGTTCGAGGTGCTCACCGGGATGGCGTTCGCGGCCTTCGCCGACGCGCCCGTCGAGGCCGCGGTCGTCGAAACCGGCCTCGGTGGCTCCTGGGACGCCACGAACGTCGTGGACGGCGACGTCGCCGTCATCACGCCGATCGGCGTCGACCACGTCGAGTACTTCGGCGGCGATCCGGCCAAGGCCGCGGTAGAGAAGGCCGGGATCATCAAGCCCGGCAGTGTCGCGGTCATCGCCGATCAGGACCCCGAAGTCCAGAAGATCCTGCTGGAACGCGCCGTCGAGGTCGACGCGAGCGTCGCCCGCGCGGGCAGTGAGTTCGGCGTGCTGGAGCGCGAGATCGCCGTCGGCGGGCAGATGCTGAAGCTGCAGGGCCTCGGCGGCGTCTACGACGAGATCTTCCTGCCGCTGCACGGCGCGCACCAGGCGGCCAACGCCGCGCTCGCGCTGGCCGCCGTCGAAGCCTTCTTCGGCGCGGGCAAGGACAGGCAACTGGTCGTCGAAGCGGTCCGTGAGGCTTTCGCCGAGGTCGAGACCCCCGGCAGGCTGGAACGCGTCCGCGCCGCCCCGACAGTGCTGCTCGACGCCGCCCACAACCCGCACGGCGCGAAGGCGCTCGCCACCACCGTCGCCGAAGAGTTCGCCTTCCGCCGTCTCGTCGCCGTCGTCGGCGTCATGGCGGAGAAGGACGCTCGCGGCATCCTGGACGCCCTGGAACCGGTCGTCTCCGAGATCGTCGTCACCAAGAACTCGTCCCCGCGCGCGATGCCGCTCGACGAACTCAACGACATCGCCATCTCGATCTTCGGTGAAGACCGCGTCGTGGCCGAAGCGAGCCTGGACTCCGCGATCGAGACGGCCATCGGCCTCGTCGAGCAGAGCGACGACCCCGAGGAACCCCTGGCGGGCGGCGGCGTGCTGGTCACCGGCTCGGTCGTCACCGCGGGCGAAGCCAGGACCCTGTTCGGTAAGGAGCCGGCGTGACCGACGAGACCCCGAAACCGCCGGCCAAGGACCCGATGAAGTCCTTCCGGGGCGTGATGGCCGGTTCCCTGATCATGGAGGGCATCACCGTCGCGCTCGCGCTGCCGGTGGTGGCGAAACTCGGCGGCGGCGTCGGTTCGGTCACCGGCTGGTCGACGATCGCGATCGCGATCGCGCTGATCGTGCTGTGCGGTTTCCTGAAGAAGCCCTGGGCGGTGCCCGCGGTACTGGTCCTGCAGGTCGCGCTGATCGCGTTCTTCGTGGCGCTGCCCGCCGTGGCGATCCTCGGGGTGATCTTCCTCGGGTTCTGGCTGTGGCTGCTGTGGCTGCGCCGGGATGTGGCGAGGCGGATGGCGGCCGGAACGCTCCCGAGTCAGCAGCAGGCTCAGTAGCGTTCTCCGGGTGACCGCGCGGGTTTGTTCGAGCCGCCGCGTCCCCTGGTCGAGGTCGATTCCTGAGTCTCCGTCGTCTTGCGTGCTTCCTTCGGCGTGATGCGGGCGGTTTCGGCGTACCAGCCCGCGGTGGAGCCGTGTCCGTACAGTTCCATCGGGCCGCGGGATTCGATCTCCACCAGGTAGTGCCCGATCTCCGCCAGGGCTTGGCGTGCCACCGACAACCGCTCGACCACGCCGTGCGCGAGTTCGCGCGCACCGGCACGCCACAGCTCCTGTGGCGGTTCGAGGATTCGTTGGCTGGACACCCCGCCATGATACCAAAGAATCGAACACACATTCGAGCGGAAAGCGGCTCTACCTAAAGGTGTAATGAAGGCAGTTCGCATTCCCGATAAGCCCAAAGTGAAAGGACGTGAAGGCCTCCTTCCCTACCCTCAAAGTAGGGAAGGAGGCCTTCACGGACCATCGGACCAGCCTCACCCGACCCCGGAACCGCTTAAGGTGATCGCGACGGCACCGGTGTCCCGCTGGCGGTCGATCTGACCGGCGGGAACCGGCACGACGTCACTCAGCTGACTAACCCCAAAGCGGGGCCCGCCCAACGCCTACCGCAGTCGCACGACCCGAAGCTCCGGTGACCTCGCGATATCCGCCCCGCAGAACCGCCCGCGCACCCAGCCGCCGCTGGAGTACAACCGTGTCTGGTCGGCGAAATGCGGCGAAGTGACGTCGGTCGACTGTGAGTAGGTCTGGATCGTCGAGACGTCCGGGCACGCCTTGCCGCTGAAGCCGACCACCTGCACGAAACTGGATCCGTGCACGACCTCGTGGTTGCCTCTCGCCGGGTCCCACAGCGACGTGATCACGTTCAGCACGCCGAGGCCGCCCGGTCCGCCGTGGATCGGGATCCGCTGCCCGGCCCGCGTCACGGCCTGGTTGTCGCCGAGCCTGCCGTCGACGGGGAGGCCGCCGTCGCGGAATTCCGCGAGTGTGTCACCGAAAGCGCTCTGCACGGAAGGATTTCCGACCGCGAGAGTATTGGGCGTCGTGACCGGCTGGTTCGGATCGAAGGGGACTTGCCAGATGTTGCGCAGCCTGCCGAGCCGCTCCGCGAACCGCTGGAAGAACAGCGCGCCGCGGCTGTCGAGCCGGAAAGTGTGGTCCCACGCCGCAAGGGTGACGCACGCGTTCCCGACGGGCACCGGGCCTGACGCGGACGGTGCCTGTCCGCCGGGGAAGGCCGCGCACATCGTCGCCGTGTCGGCGGCCGCGAGTTCGGCGGTCCGGCTTCGGTCCCGGTACAGCAGGTCCTTCATGGACGACGGCGTGAAGTCCTTGCCTGCCAAGCCTTCTTCGGCGGAGATCAGCGCTTCCCGCGTCCGGTCCGACCGCTGCGTCCCGGTCGTGCCGACGATCCGGGGGAGCGGGGCGATCGGGGCGCGCGCGTTGGCGAGCCAGGCGCTGTCGTTGGCGTTCAGCTCGTAGTCGCGGCGTTGCTGCACCGGCAGCCGGGACGGCGCGAACAGGCCCGGTTCGAGGGAGCCGGGGTCGCTTCCCCAGTTGCACGAGGACTTCGAGCCATCCAAAATGGACAATCCGGTGCCGGGGAACAACGCTCGGCCGAGCGGGGTCCCGCAGGTCGTGGCCCGTTCGTCGGTGACGTGCGGGACGACCTGGATGTCCGTGTAGAGCGCGTTACCGGCCCGGTCGGCGGCGATCGTGTTGACCCACGGGACGCCCTGGGTCCGGGCGAGCGCCTCGGCGACTTCCTTGGTGCTGTGTGATTTGCTCAGTTCGAACCAGGTGTTGAGGCCGCGCAGGTTGCCCGCGTTCCCGTCCCGCAGCGCGTGCGCGGACTTCGCCGTCCACGGCGTGGGTACCCCGAAGGCGGACCCGATCACCTGGCCGTAGCGCGTTCCGTAGAACGTGCGGCCGACCAGCCGTCGCTCGCCATTCGGTTCGCGGACCTCGACCTTCACCTCACGCGCGGTCATCTTCTCCGGTTTGCCGTCGACCAGATAGGTGGTCGGGTCGCCCGGAGTCAGCGGCACCTCGAAGAGGCCGAAGGTGATCGCGGTCGACACCGTATGCGTCCACGCGACGTCGGCGGTGTGCCCGATCTGCGGCAGCGGGATGCCCAGCAGGCTTCCGCCCGCGACGTCGAACCGGCCGGGAATGGTCAGTTGCGACTGCCAGAACCGGCGCCCGCCCTGCCACGGGTAGTGCGGGTTCCCGAGCAGCAGGCCGCCGCCGGAGCGTGTCCCGTCGCCCCCGATCGCGATGCCGTTGCTGCCGAGCTCGCCCGTCTTCATGGCTTTGCGGAACCCGTCGGCGATCCGCGGCGCCGAGTCCGGGCTCGCGGCCGGAGCGTCCTTCGCGGACGGCGGCTGGGTCCTGGCGAGATCGGAGGCGAGCAGGCCCTGCCCCGCCACCGAGGCGACGGCGTAGAAGTGCCGGTAGAAGTCGAGTTCGGTGATGGGCCGGACCCAGTCCGCGCCGCGGCAGACCGGATCGGTGATGCGGTCGGCGCCGGTCTGCTTCAGATACGCGTTGTAGCCCTCGACGTAGCCGGAAACCAGTTCCCGAACCTCCGTCCGCGGGCCGTGCGGCGCGGGCTGGGCGACGAGGCGTTCGACGACGCCCGAGTCGTTGATCCGCTGGAAATGCAGGTCGCTGTCGAGGTTCGTCTTCGCCTCGCTCATCGCCGGATTGCCCTGGCCGCCCGCCCCGAGGTACGCGGAGCGCCGCGCGGACACCGTCAGATAGGTGTTGGCGAGTTCGCAGACGTTGTCCTTGGCCGCGGCGAAACCGTAGCCGTAGCCGAGCCCGTCGAAGTCCTTGGCCGCGATGTGCGGGATCCCGAACTCGGTGTAGCTGATCACCGCCCGCGACCGGCCCAGCTCGTCCGCCGACGAGACCCCCGTCATCAGACTCGACGTCGCCAAAGCCGCTGTGAGCAGCACGAAGCCACGTTGGATTCTTCGCATCGTTCCCCCTCCGGATCGATCATCCCCGTGATCGAAGCTACCTGCGGGGACACCGGGGAAGCAGCGGCCGATCGGTGGAGGCAGAAATACCGCCCACTCGTTCACCGCCGCGCAAACCGCCGTTGGCCCACCGGCCGTGGCCGCGGGATAGAACCGCGCCATGACCGCTTCCCACCACAATCGCCGCACGCTGCTCAAAGCCGGTCTCACCGGCGCCGGGGCCGTCGCGGGCGGACTGCTCCTCCCCGGAACCGCGACCGCGAACGCCGTCCCGCTGATCCGCGGCGGCCGCCCGGTGCTCACCCACGGTGTCCAGTCCGGTGACGTCACCACCGGCTCCGGCATCGTCTGGTCGCGCGCCGACCGGCCTTCGCGACTGATCGTGGAGGTCTCCAGGGACCCCTCGTTCCGCCACGCGCGCCGCGTGCGCGGTCCGGTGATGAGCCCGGAGACCGGCGGGACCGGCAAGGTCCGCGTCGCCGGTCTGCTGCCGGGGACCGAGGTCCACTACCGCGTGACCGCCGAATCCCTCGACGGCCGTACCTGCAGCGAGGCCGTCACCGGCCGGTTCGCCACCGCGCCGCTCGGCCGCTCCGACGTCCGCCTGGTGTGGTCCGGTGACGTCGCAGGGCAGAACTGGGGCATCAACCCCGAACGCGGCGGCATGACGATCTACCGCGCGATGGCCGACCGTCGTCCGGATCTGTTCCTGCACTGCGGCGACACGGTATACGCCGACGCGCCGCTCACCGAGACCGTCGCGCTGCCCGGCGGGCGGGTCTGGCGCAACATCGTCACCCCGGAGAAGTCGAAGGTCGCCGAGACGCTCGACGAGTACCGCGGCCAGTTCGCCTACAACCTCCTCGACGACAACCTCAAGCGCTTCACCGCGAACGTGCCCGCGTACGTCCAGTGGGACGACCACGAAGTCGTGAACAACTGGTACCCGGGGGAGATCCTCAACGACCGTCCCGAGTACACGGAGAAGCGCGTCGACGTCCTTGCCGGCCGCGCGTTCCAGGCGTTCCACGAATGGCATCCGATCGACCGCCGCCAGGCCGTCGACGGCCGCGTCTACCGCAACTTCCGGCACGGTTCGCGCGCCGAGGTGTTCGTGCTGGACATGCGGACCTACAAGGACGCCAACACCGCGGACCAGACCAAGCCGGGCCGGATCCTCGGCGACCGCCAGGCGCGCTGGCTCGTCGACGCGCTCGACCGCAGCACCGCCACCTGGAAGATCGTCCAGGCCGACCTCCCGATCGGCCTCACCGTCCCGGACGGCAAGGACATCGAGGGCGTCGCGAACGGCCTGCCCGGCGCGCCCGGCGGCCGCGAGACCGAGCTCGCCTGGGTGCTGCGGGAAATCGCGCGGCGCCGCGTGCGCAACGTCGTCTGGCTGACCGCCGACGTGCACTACACCGCGGCGCACCACTACTCGCCGGATCGCGCTTCCTTCACCGATTTCGACCCGTTCTGGGAGTTCGTCTCCGGTCCGCTCAACGCCGGCGCGTTCGGCCCGAACACGCTCGACCCGACCTTCGGGCCGGAAGCGGTGTTCGTGCACGCCCCGCCCGCGGCGAACACCTCGCCCGCGGATGGGTTCCAGCACTTCGGAGAGGTGAACATCGACGGCCGCAGCGGCACGCTCACCGTCGATCTGCGCGACGCTACGGGCGCTTCGCTGTGGAGGAAGACCCTGCAGCCCCAACGCTGAGCAACTCCGTCAGGACCGCGATGCTGCGGTCGCCGTGCCCGGCCTCGGCGGCCCGCCGCACGAGGTCGTGCAGCGGAAGCTGCCAGCCGACGTCGACGCCCTCCTCGGCCAGTTCGAGGTCGGCGGCGGCACCGGCGTGGAAGATGTCCACCGAGGCGGCGGGAGCGGAGTAGTCGCCGCTGTCGATTTCCTTGGTGTACATCGGAAGCACCGAGATGATCATCTCGAACCATTTGGTGGCGTACGGCAGGAGCGTCTCGGCTTCGAGGCCGCGTGACCGCAGCAAGGCGGCACCCTGGAAGAACCCGACCAGCGCGGGCAACAGGGTGCCGCCGACGGCCGTTTCGTACAGCGCCGCGAGGTCGGTCTCCTCGCCGAGGTGGACGGTGTCGCCACCCAGCACCCGCAGTGTGTCCCCGTGTTCGTCGAAGACGGACTTGTCGCCGCCGTAGTACAGCAGCGTGTCCGGCGCGCCGACGGCCGACGGCACGTTCTTGACCGCGCCGTCGAGGAACCGCGCGCCCTTGCCCGCCGCCCAGCCCGCCATCCGCCGCGCTCCCGCCGGTGAGCCGCTGTTCAGCGTGACCAAGGCGCGTCCGGTCAGGGTGGCGGTTTCCAAGGCCGCGACAGTGTCCTCATAGGTGGTCAGGCAGGCGATGATCAGCGGGCTCGCCTGCACCGCTTCTTCGGCCGTCGCGGCCTTGAGGGCTCCCTGCGCGACAAGGGGATCGGCCTTCGTGGCCGTCCTGTTCCACACGGTGGTCGGGTGCCCGGCGGCGAGGAACGCGCCCGCCAGGGCCGAGCCCATCGAACCGAGTCCGACGACGGTCACCGGGGTCTTCGCCATTTTTCGCTCCAGTCAAGGGAAATCTTCGGGATGACTTCATGCTGGGGCTTCACGTACATTCCTTCAAGTACCTACAATTTTGCCGGGTACTGACAAAAAGGTATGTGTGACGATGACCAAGAACCGCACGTTCACCTGCGGCCTCGACGCCGCGATCGCCGTCATGGGCGGCAAATGGAAAGGGCTCGTCCTGTTCGCGCTCCAGGACGGGCCGCTGCGCTTCGGGGAACTGCGGCGCGCGGTGCCCGGAATCAGCGAACGGGTGCTGATCCTGCAACTGCGCGAGATGGAGTCCACCGGACTGCTGCATCGCGAGGTGTATCACCAGGTTCCGCCGAAGGTCGAGTATTCGCTGACCGCGTTCGGGGAGTCCCTCAACACCGCGATGGCCGCGCTCGGCGAGTGGGGCGAGGAGCATCTCGAGCGCATCGAAGCCCTTCCCTGGTCCGACGTGAAGTGAGCGGCGAAGCACCCAGTAGGCTCCGGGCGAATAGCACGAAACCCACCCAAGGAGAAATACCGCCGTGACTGAACGCACGCTGGTCCTCGTCAAGCCCGATGGCGTCGCGCGCGGCCTCGTCGGCGAGGTCATCTCGCGCATCGAGCGCAAAGGCCTGAAGCTCGTCGCCCTCGAACTGCGCACCGTCGAGCGCTCGGTCGCCGAGGAGCACTACGCCGAGCACAAGGAGCGCCCGTTCTTCGGCGACCTCCTCGAGTTCATCACCTCGGGCCCGCTGGTCGCGCTCGCCGTCGAGGGCCCCCGCGCCATCGCCGCCTTCCGCCAGCTCGCCGGCGGCACCGACCCGGTCGAGAAGGCCACCCCGGGCACCCTGCGCGGCGACTTCGCGCTGGAGACCCAGTACAACCTGGTGCACGGCTCGGACTCCCCGGAGTCGGCCGAGCGCGAGCTCAAGCTCTGGTTCCCCGAGGTCTGACACACTCGTGGGTGACGCGGGAAGACCGCGTCACCCACGGATCTGGGGGAGTGGCGATGACACCGGACGAGTACCTGGCACGGCTGCGGGAACTCACCGCCGGTTTCGCGGAGGTCGCGAGCACCGGTGACCACGCCTCGCCGGTGCCGTGCTGCGGCGACTGGAGCCTGCGTGACCTGGTCGTCCACCTCGGCAACGTCCATCGCTGGGCGACGGAGATCGCCCGGACCGGTGAGCCTGCCCCGCAGATCTTCGAAGTCGAACCGGATGCGGACCTCACCGCCTGGTACCGCGAATGCGCCGACGGCCTGATCGAGGCCCTGAGCGCGGCCTCCCCGGAAGACCGCGCCTGGAACTTCACCGCCGCCGCCAAGATCAAGGCCTTCTGGTTCCGCCGCCAGGTCCACGAGACCGCGGTGCACCTGCTCGACGCGCACCGCGCGGCCGGAACCCCGTACACCCTCGACCCGTCCGTCGCCGCCGACGGCGCGGACGAGGTCCTCGTCGGCATGCTGCCGAAGGTGAAGCGCTGGCACACCCCGCCGGTGGTCACCGTTCCGTTGCTGCTGAAGACGTCCGACACCGGACACGCCTGGTTGATCACACCGCCGGGCGAAGACGACGTTCCCGGCTCGCGACAGGCCGACCCCGCCGAAGCGGCGGGCGCTGTCGTCGAAGGTCCCGCGGAAGGGCTCGATCTGCTGCTGTGGCAACGGGTCGGTCTCGCCGAGTCGGGCCTCGAGATCACCGGTGACGTCGCGGCCGCCGAGACCTTCCTCGCCGGGCCTTTCACTCCCTGAGCTTCGGCGCCCTACGCCGTTCGGTTCACGTTCACCTCGGGGTCTTCTCCTGGCGGCTCGCGTCCGCTGTGCTGGGCGGAGCCGCCTGTCACTCGATCGTGGGGTAATTCGTGAGAAAATCACGCCTGTTGCTGCTCGCTGCCCTGCTGCCGGTTTCGCTGATCGCCGCGCCGGTGCACGCCGATCCGCTGACCGCTCCGCTCGGTCCGGCGCCCGTCGAAGCCGCCCCCGCGGCCTCCTCGGCGAAGGAGGGCCCGTCCGCGTACGCCGTGGCCGCGCCCGACGACGGTCTCGTCACCACCAGCGCGACTTCGCGCGTGGCACCGGGCCTGAGCCTCACCGAGTTCGACCGGTACGACCCGGCGGGCTGGATCCGCGGCGACACCCTCGCCGTCGACCTCACCAGCAAGACCCTCAAACCGGCGTACCTCAGCCCTGGCACGGTTTCCGCGCGGACGCCGCTTTCGCAGCAGGTCGCCAGGTCCGGCGCGGTCGCCGGGGTCAACGGCGACTTCTTCGACATCAACGCCACCGGCGCGCCGATCGGCGTCGGCGTCGACGCCGGGAAACTCCAGACGGCGCCCGCGCGCGGCCACAACCTGACCGCGTCGATCACCGAGGAAGGCAAGGCACGCCTCGCGGAGGTGTTCCTCGACGCGTCGATCACCTTGCCCGACGGCAAGATCGTGCCCGCGTCGAACTTCAACAGCCCGGTGCTGGGCGGTGACGCGATCGGCGTCTACACGCCGCTGTGGGGCGCGTCGTCGCGGCGGACTTCGGTCGCGGGCGCCCGGCGCGTCGTCGAGATCGAGCTCCGGGACGGTGTTGTCACGCAGGTGCGGCCGCAGCCCGCGGACGGCCCGATCGCCGCGGGCGTGACGGTCCTGCTCGCCCGTGACGGCGGCGTGGACGCGTTGTCCGGCTTGAAGACCGGTGACCGGGTCGGTGTCGCCTACGCGCCGAAGAGCGACGCGGGCAAGCTGTCCGTCTCGATCGGCGGGAACGTCGTCCTGCTGCGCGACGGCGCGATCCAGCCGGTCGACAACGTCGCCATGCACCCGCGGACGGCGGTCGGGTTCTCCGCCGACGGCACGAAGATGTGGCTCGCCACGGTCGACGGGCGGCAGGCCGACAGCCGCGGCATGACGGAACTGGAACTCGCGCGCCACCTGAAGTCGCTCGGCGCGGACGACGCCATCAACCTCGACGGCGGCGGCTCGTCGACCATGCTCGCCCGCGAGGAAGGCGAGAAGGCGCCGCTCGTGCGCAACTCGCCGTCGGACGGCGGGGAACGCTTGGTGCCCAACGGGATCGGCGTCACCACCGTGCCCGGCAGCGGTCGCCTGACCGGCTTCTCGCCCCGTCCCGCACAGGACACCGCCGACGCGACTCGCGTGCTTTCCGGGCTGACGCGGAAACTCACCGCCGGCGCGCACGACGAGACCGGGGCCGCCGTCACGGTCTCCGCCCAGTGGGTCAGCACGAATCCCTTCCGCGGCACCGTGACCAACGGTGTCTTCACCGCGCACGCCGACCGGTTCCGGCCCGACGCGCCCGCGGACGTCGAGGTCTACGCGAAGCGCGGCGGCGTCCTGGGCAAGGCCACGTTGAACGTCCTCGGTTCACCCGTCCGGCTGGGCACCAGCACCGAGCAGGTCGCGTTGTCCGGCGAAGGCGCGAAGAGCACGTTCAAGGTCCTCGGCTACGACGCCGACGGCTACGGCACGTGGATCGAGCCCGACGACGTCAAACTCGACTACGACCCCGCCGTGGTGCGGATCGAGCCGTCCGGCGACGGATTCGCGGTGACCGCGTTGAAGGCCTCGGGCGCTTCGGCGATCACCGCCACGGCGGGTGGGAAGGTGACGCATCTGGCGGCGTCCGTCGGCACGGAATCCCGTGTGGTGGCGTCGCTGGACGGCCCGGCGGGCTGGAGCGCCAGCGTTTTCCCGGCTGTCGTCGGCGCCGCGCTTTCCGAGGCGGCGGGCCGTGACGGCGGACGCGGTCTCGCGCTGGACTACCGGCTGAACGGCACCAACGCCACGCGTGCGGCCTACGTCAACTCGGCGGCGCCGATCACGCTGCCGCCCGGCACCCAGCGTGTCGGCCTGTGGGTCAACGGTGACGCGAAGGGGGCCTGGCTGCGGGCCGAACTCCGCGACGCCGCCAACGTTCCGTCCATTGTGGACTTGACGCTGAGCGTCGACTGGACGGGCTGGCGCTACGTCCGCGCGGCGATCCCGGCCGGTCTCCCCGACGGGCAGCGGCTGACGAAGTTCTACGCCGTCGAGAACGTCCCGGATCAGCAGTACGAGGGACGGCTGGTCTTCGACGACCTCACCTTCGAGGTCGCGCCCGCGGCCGCCGTCCCCACCGACCCGGCGCCGCGTGACCCGGCGTTGATCACCGACGGCACCGCGACCGGCGGGCTGCGGATCGCCGTGGTCAGCGACGCGCAGTTCACCGCCGACGAGCCGAACGGGCCGCTGGTCGCCCAGGCCCGGCGCGCGCTGCGCGAGGCGGTGGCGGCGAAACCGGATCTCGTGCTGATCAACGGCGACTTCGTCGACCGCGGCACGGCGGCCGACTTCGTGCTGGCCCGTTCGATCATCGATCAGGAACTCGTCGGCAAGACACCCTGGTACTACGTGCCCGGCAACCACGAGGCCGACGGTGGGCACGGGCTCGCCGAGTTCCAGGCGGCGTTCGGCGAGACCCATCGCGTCGTCGACGTCGCCGGGATCCGGCTGGTGCTGATGGACTCCTCGCGCGGTTCGCTGCGCGCGGGCGGGTTCGACCAGATCCGGATGCTGCGCGAGGCGCTCGACGGCGCGAAGGCCGACCGGCGGATCCGCGGCGTGGCCGTCGCGATGCATCATCCGGTCAAGGACCCGAGTCCCACCGGGAACTCGCAACTGGCCGACCGCAAGGAGGCCGCCATGCTGACCGGCTGGCTGACCGCCTTCGAACGCGAGTCGGGCAAGCAGGCGGCCGCGATCGCTTCGCACGCGGGCGTCTTCAACCTGTCGCGCGCGGACGGCGTGCCGTACCTGGTGAACGGCAACTCCGGGAAGTCACCCGCCGCGGCCCCCGGTGACGGCGGTTTCGTCGGCTGGACGATGGTCCGGTTCGAGCCGGGGGACAAGGCACAGCCGGTGCGGTTCGAGACGCGGCCGAACGTCGACGCGCTGACGCTGTCCGGGCCCTCGTCGCTGGCGCGCGGGGAGAAGGCGGACATCCGGGCCGCGGTGACGCAGGGAGCGCGTCAGGTGCCGGTTTCGTACCCGGTCAGCGCGGACTGGAAGGGCGGCTGGGGCACACACGTCGCCGACGGCTTCCTGCCCGCGATGCCGTGGGACGTCGCGTCCTTCGACCCGGCGACCGGGGTGCTGACCGCGCTGCGGCCGGGAGTGGCGAACCTTTCGGTCACCGTCAACGGGGTGGCGAAGATCCTCTCGATCACCGTCCGGTAGTGCTATGAAAGTCCCCTTCATTGCAAAATTTGCAATGAAGGGGACTTTCATAGCGTCCCTCAAGCGGCTTCGTGCGCCTCTTCGACCGTGCCCGGCAGCGCCGGACCCCGCGGCGGGATCGCGTCGGCCTTGGCCGGGTCCACCTTCCGCACCGAACCGTCGGCCGCGGTCTTCGCGATCGCGAGCATCGACGCCAGCGCGTCCTGGATCTGCGCCTGCTCCCGCTCCGGGATGAGGCTCAGCTCGATCAGCACGCTGCCGTTGCCGAGCAGCCCGTACCCGTTGCGCGCGATGCCCTGGTAGTCACCGCCGGGGTACTGCGACACATAGCCGCCGTTGCCGTCGATCGACCGCTGCACCACGACCGCGATCTGCTTCGCGAAGTCCACATCGGACTGTTTCACGCCCGCGTTCGTCGGCCACAGCGTCGACGCGGTGATCTCCCTACCGTTGGCATCCTTGTACCGGCCCTGCATGTGGTAGTCGACCATGATGTCCGGCTCGAACGACGCGTTCCGCCGCTGGATCAGGCCCGCTTCGGTGGCCGGGTTGTCCTTGGGCGCGACAGCCGGGTCGTGGTACCGGTTGATGTCGTAGCCCTTGCCCTTCTCGCCGTATTCGGGAGTGGCGTCCGGGTCGTAGTTGTAGCGCCAGTCGCGCTCGTTCCCGTCGGGGTTGGCGCGCACGACGATGTCGACGGTCACCTTCGAGAGCAGCTTCTGCGCCCACGGGCTGTGCCCGACGCCGACCTGGCGCAGGAACTCGAGCGCGGCGGGCGTGCCGAGCGGCTCGTCGCCGTGCTGCTGGGTGACGTACTGGATCCGGGTCTTGCCGTGGCCGACCCTGGCCGCCCACACCGGACGGCCCTCGTTGCTGCGGCCGATCTTGTCCACGCGGATCTTCCCGTGGCTGAGCAGGGCGAGTTTGTGCAGCTCGAAGGCGAGCTTGGCGGTGGAGGGACGCGGGTCGACGGTCCGACCGTCCACAGTGGTCCCGGCGGTCTCGGCTGCCTGCGCGGCGGGCGCCACCAGGAGCCCGGCGCTGACAAAAACGGACAACAGGGCGATTCTGGGCTTGAGACTCATGGTCGGTGAGTATCGACGAGCCGCGACCGTCCAACAAGGGCGCGGTTAAACCGGTCGAATTTTGTCGGTAGCAGGTCCTAGGGTGCCAACCGTGGGTGATGCAGAGCACGGACCGGCGATGGTGCAGGCGAAGGCGTTGGTCAAGCGTTTCGGCGACTTCGAGGCCGTACGCGGGATCGACGTCGAGGTCCGCCCGGGGGAGGCGTTCGGCTTCCTCGGGCCCAACGGTGCGGGCAAGTCCTCCACCATGCGGATGATCGCGAGCGTGTCCCCCCGCAGCGACGGCGACCTGCGGGTCCTCGGCATGGATCCGGACGTCGAGGGGCCGAAGATCCGCGCCCGGCTCGGGGTGGTGCCGCAGCAGGACAACCTGGACACCGAGCTCACCGTCCGGCAGAACCTGCAGATCTACGGCCGCTACTTCGGGCTCTCGCGCTCGCACGTGCGGAGCAAGGCCGACGAGCTGATGGAGTTCGCCCAGCTCACCGACCGGGCGGACGCGGAGGTCGATTCGCTCTCCGGTGGGATGAAGCGGCGGCTGACCATCGCGCGCTCCCTGGTCAACGACCCGGAGCTGCTCCTGCTCGACGAGCCGACGACGGGGCTGGATCCGCAGGCCCGCCACCTGTTGTGGGACAGGCTGTTCCGGCTCAAGGCGGGCGGCACCACGCTGATCATCACCACGCACTACATGGACGAGGCCGAGCAGCTCTGCGACAGACTGGTCGTGATGGACAACGGCCGCATCGCCGCCGAAGGCTCGCCCGCCGACCTGATCAGCCGGTACTCCACCCGCGAGGTCGTGGAACTGCGCTTCCCGAACGGCGAGCAGGAGTCGGCCGCGAAGCAGATCGAGGGCCTCGCCGAACGCGTCGAGGTGCTGCCGGACCGTGTCCTGCTCTACACGATGACCGGCGAGGCCACCCTCGAACAGGCGCACGCGCGCGGGCTGCGGCCGCTGTCGAGCCTGGTCCGCCGGAGTTCGCTGGAGGACGTCTTCCTCCGCCTCACCGGCCGGACGCTGGTGGACTGATGACCACAGCGGAGACGAAGGCCTCCACGGGCCGCGTGGTGTCGACCTGGCTCGGCGCCTGGCTGCGGGTCGAGGGGTACTGGATGTGGTACCGCCGGTACTGGCTGTCGACGTTGTACTCGACGGGCCTGCAGCCGGTGCTGTTCCTGGCCGCGATGGGGCTCGGCTTCGGCTCGCAGGTGCAGGCGGGCGCCGCGACGGGCGGGTTCTCGTACCTCGAGTACGTCGCGCCCGCGCTGCTCGTCGCCGGCGGCGCGCAGCTGGCGGTGGGGGAGTCGAGTTACCCGGTGCTGTCCGGGTTCAAATGGCAGCAGAGCTACGTGGCCGTCACCGCGTCCCCGATCACCCCGGGACAGGTGCTCGGCAGCCAGATCATCTGGGTGGGGATCCGGCTCACCCTGGCGGGGTCGATCTACGCCGTGATCGCCGCCCTGTTCGGCTCGTGGACGAGTTTCGGCGTGCTCGCGGTCATCCTGATCGGGACGCTCACCGGCATCGCCTGCGGCACCCCGATGATGGCGCTGGCCGCGACGACGTACGACGAGGGAGCCCGGTTCGGCCTGGTGTTCAGGTTCGTCCTGATCCCGATGACGTTGTTCTCCGGAACGTTCTTCCCGATCGCCGAACTGCCGGTGCCACTGCGGTGGATCGCCTGGATTTCCCCGCTGTGGCACGGAAACGAGGCCGCCAGGGCGGTCAGCCTCGGCACCGTCGGACCGCTCGCCACGCTGGGGCACCTCGCCTTCCTGGTGGTGCTGGCCGGTGCGGGCTGGGCGCTGGCGCACAAGTACTTCTACCGACGGCTGGTGGTCTGAAATGGCTGTGATCACGGGGGATCCGCGGCGCGGGGTGCTGCTGCGCGTCCTGCCGCCGTCGATGTACAGCGGCCGTTCGAAGGCGGTGCTGGAACGCACGTTCCTGACGTACTCGCACGTCTGGATGCTGTTCGTGTCCGGCGCCTTCGAGCCGCTGTTCTACCTGATGGCCTTCCAGCTGGGCTTCGGCAAACTCGTCGGCGAGGTCGTCGGCCCCGGCGGCCAGACGATGACGTACGTCGCCTTCGTCGCGCCCGGTCTGCTCGCGGCGTCGGCGATGAACGGCGCGATCCTGGACTCGACGTACAACCTGTTCTTCAAGCTGAAGTACGCGAAGCTGTACGACGCCATGCTCGCCACCCCGATCGGGCCGCTGGACATCGCGCTCGGCGAGGTCGGCTGGTCGGTGCTGCGCGGCGGGATCTACTCGGTGACCTTCCTCGGCGTGATGACCGCGATGGGGCTGCCCGGGTCCTGGTGGGCCGTGCTGATGATCCCGGCGGCGCTGCTGATCGCGATGGCGTTCTCCGCCGTCGGCATCGTGCTGGTGACCTTCCTGCGGTCGGTGTCCCAGTTCGACTACATCAACCTCGTGCTGATGCCGCTGTTCCTGTTCTCTACGACCTTCTACCCGCTGTCGGTCTACCCCGAGGCGATCCAGTGGATCGTGCGGATCTTCCCGCTGTACCACGGCATCGAGCTGATGCGCGGCCTCTCGGTCGGCGTGCTGTCGTGGAGCATGGTCGGGAACGTGGCGTACCTGCTGGCGCTGGCGGTCATCGGCATCTACGGGGCGTCGCGGCGGTTCGGCAAGCTCCTGCTGCGCTGACCTCGTCCCGCATTCAGAGGACTGAACGCGGGACGCCGAAGCTCACCGGGCCGCGTTCGCGCCCGGCTGCCGGGGCGCCACGGCGGCCAGCGCGTCGACCATGCCGTGTCCGTAGAAGCCGTTGAAGCCCGCGTACCCGGTGCAGTACGCGTCCTGCGAGCCGTCGCCGGTGAGGTCGTAGTCGGCGGGGCACGCGATCGGAGCCGCCTGCGCGTCCAGCGTCCGTTTCAGCTGGCGGGCGCCGTAGCCGGGGTGTTCCGAAGCGAGCAGGGCCGCGACACCGGCGACGTGCGGCGCCGCCATCGACGTCCCGCACAGCGGCGCGTATCCGCCGGGAACGGTCGAGAGCACGCATCGCCCGGCCTCGCCGCCGGGCGCGGTCACGGCGATCACTCCGAGTCCGTACGAGCTGTAGCCGGCCTTGACCCGCTCCGCGCTCACGGACGACACCGCGACGACGTCCCGCAGGCCGGCGGGCAGCGCCTGGCAGCCTTCGGCCTGGGTCCGGGCACCCGAGCGCGCCGACGGCGCGAGCTCGACGGCCTCGTTGGTCGCCGCGGCGACGTTGAGCGTGCCCGCCGAGGTCGCGTACTCGACGGCGCGGGCCATGACCTCGTTCACCACGCCCCGCTTGTCGTCGTGGGCGCACGAGAGCGACCACGGATCGACGAAGTAGCTGCTGTTCGTCACGGCCATGCGCTGTGAAACGGCCCACATCAGTCCGCAGACGGCGGCCTCGGGGTCGGCGTACCCGCGGTCGTCGATCACCTTCACCGAGGCGATCCGCACCCCGGGCGCCACCCCGGTGACGCCCTTGCCGTCGTCGGCCGCGGCGATGATCCCGGCCACGTGGGTGCCGTGCACCGACGTCGTCGCGGTCCAGTTCCGGTCGGGCACGCCGGTCAGGCAGCCCGCCGACTTGCCGGGGTCGAGCGCGGTCGTCAGGTCGGGGTGGGCGGCGTCGACACCGGAGTCGAGGACGCCGACGACGACGTCGCTGCTGCCCCGTTCGATCACCCTGGCCTTGTCGGCCCCGATCTCGCGCATGTCCCACTGCTCGCCGGTGCGGTCGGCCGTGTCCACTTTCGCCGGATCCGTCGGTTCGAGTCCGGCGCGAGCGGGTGCGGCCTTGGCCGACGGGGTGCCGTTGGCCCGCTGCACCGCCAGCCGTTCCGCCTGCGCGCTGAACGCGGCGGCGGGCCGGACCAGTTCGGCGAAGTCCCGGTCGGCCGAGGTCGCGACGGCCACCGCGATCTGCGGGTAGTAGATCGTCGTGCTGCCGCAGCCGTCGGCGATGGCGGTCCTGGCCTCGGCTTCGGTGGTGCCCCTGTCGAAGGCGACGACGTAGCGCAGCGCCCGTCCTTGGGGATGGCACGATGGCTCCGCGTCCGCCGTCGAGACAGCGGCGACCGAGCCGCAGAGCACCACGAAGGCGCACACGGCTGCTCGCAGGGACCGTCCCAGCAGGGACACCGGACCTCCCACCGGAGAACAGGGGGACAACGAGGGCACCGCGGCCTGGGCTGGACTTCGGTACCCCCGAGCGGCACGCTAGCCACCCTCGGCCGGGTCGACAAGCTCTCCCGCGAAGTTCGCTCGGCCGGTGGTCGCGGCGCGCCCGGGAGTCAGGTCTGTGGCACCGAGTACACCGGAGTGGGGCCGGGGTGTGGGATACTCGCGTTGGCCGCTGGCCGACGGGCACACGTGAGAGGTGGTGCTCGCGGTCCCGTGGCCCGGTGGTGTGCTGCACATCCTCCACACGCGTCGCCGCTGCATGCGGCTCGACGACGTGGCGGGCGGCCCGATGTCGCGAACGTGGCCAGCGCTCCGCCGAGCAGACCTTCAGCCGTACGCGGCGCCCGGACAATCCCGGCGCCGTCGCGGTGCCGGGCAAGGATTCCCGCTGCTGGTGACCACCACGGCGGAACGAACAGAAAGGGGCCCCTGCGCGGCCGCGTCGAGCCGGTGTGAGCCAGCCGACGCGCCCGGGGGCGGAGGAGATATATGTCGAACGCGGACACACCCGCCGTCACCGGCGGGAATACCGCCACACCCATCGCAGGCCAGCTGGCCGAACTGCCTCCCCGGATCCGGGTGCACGCCCTGGCGAAGCTCCTGGGATCCAACAGCCGTGAACTGATGGCCAAGCTCGGTGAGCTCGGCGAGACCGTCCGCAGCGCGCAGTCCAGCGTCACCCGCGATGTGGCCATCAAGCTCGCCGAGGCCCTCACCGGCGGAGACGAGCCCGAGACCACCGAAGCGGCCGCGGTCGCCGAGGCTCCTGTCGAGACAGCTCCTGTCAAGACGCCGAAGGCTTCCGAGCCCGAGGTCAAGGCCGAAGCGAAGCCCGAGGTCAAGCCGGAGCCCGTCCCGCAGGAGGAGGCACCTTCGAAGCGTGTCCCGCCCGCGCTGGCCGCCCCGGTGACCCCGGAGCAGCCGCAGCGGTCGACCAGGCCGTCGAAGGCCGCCGTGCACGTTCCGGTGTTCGCGGCGCCGTCGCCGGTGTTCCTGCCGCCGGAGCCGGTCGCGGCGAAGCCCGTCCGCAAGCCGGAACCGGCCTTCACCCCGACCGAAGAGACCGTCGCCGACGAGGACGAGACACCGGCCGAGCAGGCCGATCACCAGGACGGTGACGACGACGGTGACGACGCCAACGGCCGTCGCCGCCGCCGTCGCGGGCGCCGTGGCCGTGGCCGCGGCAAGGGCGGCGACGAGAACTCGGCCGAGTCCGAGAACGAAGACGAGCAGCCCGAGCCTCCTCGCGGCCGTCAGCCGCGGGGGAAGGACCGGAGCGACAAGAACGAGAAGGACGCCGACGAGGCCGAGTCCGAGACCGCCGAAGAGGCGTCGGCCGAGGCTGATTCGGCGGAGTCCGATTCGGACAACGACGCCGATTCCGACAACGGCAGCAAGCGCCGCCGTCGCCGCCGCCGCCGCAAGGGCGGGGACGACGACAACGCCGAGTCCACCAGCGACGACCCGCCCAACACGGTCGTCCACGTGCGCCAGGCCAAGGCCGCCGAGACCGAGCGTCCCGCGCGGGACGAGGTCCGCAGCGTGCGCGGCTCGACCCGGCTCGAGGCCAAGCGCCAGCGCCGCCGGGACGGCCGCGAGGCGGGCCGCCGCCGCGCGCCGATCCTGTCCGAGGCCGAGTTCCTCGCCCGCCGCGAGTCGGTCGAGCGCACCATGGTCGTCGCCGAGAAGGGCGAGTCCACGCAGATCGGCGTGCTCGAGGACGGCGTCCTGTGCGAGCACTTCGTGACGTCGTCGGGCACCGGCTCGATCGTCGGCAACGTCTACCTGGGCCGCGTGCAGAACGTGCTGCCGTCGATGGAGGCCGCCTTCATCGACATCGGCCGCGGCCGCAACGCCGTGCTCTACGCCGGTGAGGTCGACTGGGACGCCGCCGGGCTCGAGGGCAAGGCCCGCAAAATCGAGCAGGCGCTCTCCACCGGTGACTCCGTGCTGGTCCAGGTCACCAAGGACCCGGTCGGGCACAAGGGCGCCCGGCTGACCACGCAGATCTCGCTGCCCGGCCGCTTCCTGGTCTACGTGCCCGCGGGCGGTGCCACCGGCATCTCGCGGAAGCTCCCGGAGAACGAGCGCCGCCGCCTGAAGGACATCCTCAAGCGCATCGTCCCCGAGGACGCCGGTGTGATCATCCGCACCGCGTCCGAGGGCATCGTCGAGGAAGAGCTGGACCGCGACGTCCGCCGCCTCAAGGCGCAGTGGGACGTCATCAAGGAGAAGGCCGAAGCCGGCAACGGCGGCAAGAAGAACAGCGCCCCGGTCATGCTCTACGAAGAGCCGGACCTGCTGGTCAAGGTCGTGCGCGACCTGTTCACCGAGGACTTCGCGAAGCTGGAGATCCAGGGCGACAAGGCCTGGGACACCATCTACGACTACGTGCAGCACGTGGCGCCGGACCTGGCCGACCGGGTCAAGCGGTACACGGGCACCGGTTCGGCCTTCTCCGACCACCGGATCGACGAGCAGATCACCAAGGCGCTGGACCGCAAGGTCTGGCTGCCCTCGGGTGGCTACCTGGTCATCGACCGCACCGAAGCGATGACGGTCATCGACGTCAACACCGGCAAGTTCACCGGATCGGGTGGAAACCTCGAGGAGACGGTGACCAGGAACAACCTGGAGTCGGCGGAGGAGATCGTCCGCCAGCTCCGGCTCCGGGACATCGGCGGCATCATCGTCATCGACTTCATCGACATGGTGCTCGAATCCAACCGTGAGCTGGTGCTGCGCCGCCTGACCGAATGCCTCGGGCGCGACCGCACCCGGCACCAGGTCGCCGAGGTCACCTCCCTCGGCCTGGTGCAGATGACCCGCAAGAAGATCGGCACCGGGCTGCTCGAGGCGTTCTCGACGCCGTGTGAGCACTGCAAGGGCCGCGGCGTGGTCGTCTCGACCGAACCGCAGCGCACCGGTGGCGGTGGCGGTGGCGGTGGCAACGGTCACAGCCACGGTGGCGGCAGTGGCAGTGGTGGCAGTGGTGGGGGCGGCAAGGAGCAGGGCTCCCGCCGGTCTCGCGGCCGGAACAAGGGCGAAGACCAGGGCCAGAACGAGCCCGTGGCGGCCAAGACCGAGGCTCCGCCGGCTTCCGGCCAGCGCGAGTCGGTGGTTTCGGCGGTCCACGCCGTCGCCAACGCCGCCAAAGCCGCCAAGGGCGAGCACCCGCACGAAGTCACCGAGAACGTCGAAGGCGCCGCGCTCAACGGCCACGCCCCGCAGGCTGCTGAGCCGGCGAAGGAAGCTTCGGAGCCCATTACCGAGGCGACCGTCGAGCAGGCGGCCGAGGCGGCCGCTGAGCCGGTTTCCGAGCCGGTGGCCGAGGCGCCCGCGACCGAGCTCGCCGGTGAACCGGTGACGACTCCGGACGACGAGGCTCCGGCCGCGCGCGAAGAAGAGGTCGCTGCAGTCCGGGAATCGAGCCCGGAGCCCGAAGCCTCCGAGGTTCCGGTGACTCCTGAGACCGTTGTGACGGAAGAGGTTTCCGAGCCCGAGGTTCCGGCGGCTCAGGAGGAGACCGAACCCGAGGTGGACGTCCCGGCCCCGGCCGGTCGCTCCACCACCCGCCGTCGTCCGCGACGGACGGCCTCACGGCCGGCCGGTCCCCCGGTCAAGGCGTCGGAAAAGAGCTAGTGAACACCGAGGGGCACCCCGGTGTGATCGCACCGGGGAGCCCCCCGTAACCTGTAGAACGGCCCGCCACTTAGCGGCGGGCACCTTGCGCGGAACATGGACCACCGAGAGAGATCCGGTGGGCCGGTCACGCAAGCCCCCACCCGTTGTCGAGTAAGCAGGAGACTTCCGTGTCGGCGTACGCGATCGTCAAGACTGGCGGCAAGCAGTACAAGGTGGCCGTCGGCGACGTCGTCGAGGTCGAGAAGCTCGAAGGCGAGCCGGGTACCGAGCACACCTTCCCCGCAGTCCTTTTTGTGGACGGTGGCGACGTCACCACGGACGCCGACGCTCTGGCGAAGGTCTCGGTCACCGGCAAGGTCGTCGAGCAGACCAAGGGTCCGAAGATCCGGATCCACAAGTTCAAGAACAAGACCGGCTACCACAAGCGCCAGGGTCACCGGCAGAAGCTGACCCGCGTCGAGGTCACCGGCATCTCCAAGTAGAACTTTCTCCGGATCTTCGTCAGAAAGAGGATTGAGCCATGGCTCACAAGAAGGGTGCGTCCAGCTCCCGCAACGGTCGCGATTCGAACGCGCAGCGACTGGGCGTCAAGCGCTACGGCGGCCAGGAAGTCAACGCGGGCGAGATCTTGATCCGCCAGCGCGGCACCAAGTTCCACCCCGGCGTGAACGTCGGCCGCGGCGGCGACGACACGCTGTTCGCGCTGGCCGCCGGTGCGGTCCAGTTCGGCGAGAAGCGTGGCCGCAAGACGGTCAACATCGTGCCGTCCGAAGCCTGAACTTCGGCTTCTAGTTAGACCTCTGACGAGGGGTGGGCCGGAATATCCGGGCCCACCCCTCGTTTGTTTTATGTATCCCTTTTCGCGAGTGAATAGAGGCAAGTCATGGCGTCCCGTTTCGTGGACCGTGCGGTGATCCACCTGACCGCCGGTGACGGTGGGAACGGCTGCGCCTCGGTGCACCGCGAGAAGTTCAAGCCCCTCGGCGGCCCGGACGGCGGCAACGGCGGCAACGGCGGCGACGTGCTGCTGATCGTCGATCCGAACGTGCACACGCTGCTCGACTTCCACTTCCGCCCGCACGCCCGCGCCGGCAACGGCAAGATGGGCCAGGGCGGCAACCGCTCCGGAGCGGCGGGCGACACGCTGGAGATGCGCGTCCCGTCGGGCACCGTCGTGATGACCGAGGGCGGCGAGATCCTGGCCGACCTGGTCGGCTCCGGAGCCACCTTCATCGCCGCCCAGGGCGGCCGTGGCGGCCTCGGCAACGCGTCGCTGGCCTCCAGCACGCGCAAGGCGCCCGGATTCGCGCTGCTGGGCGAGCCGGGGGAGAGCCGGAACCTCGTCCTGGAACTGCGTTCGGTCGCCGACGTCGGCCTGCTCGGCTTCCCGTCCGCGGGCAAGTCTTCGCTGATCTCGGTGCTGTCCGCGGCCAAGCCGAAGATCGCCGACTACCCGTTCACCACCCTGGTGCCGAACCTGGGCGTGATCACCGCCGGATCGACCGTGTTCACGATGGCCGACGTGCCGGGCCTGATCCCCGGCGCGAGCGAGGGCAAGGGCCTCGGTCTGGACTTCCTGCGCCACATCGAGCGGTGCGCGGTGCTGGTGCACGTCATCGACTGCGCCACCTTCGAGCCCGGGCGCGACCCACTGTCCGATATGGACGCCCTCGAAGAGGAACTGGCCCGCTACACCCCGAGTCTCGGCGGCGACCTCGCCGACCGGCCGCGGGTGGTGGTGCTCAACAAGATCGACGTCCCGGACGCCGCCGAACTCGCCGAGTTCGTCCGCCCGGAGCTGGAAGCCCGCGGGCTCAGTGTGTTCGAGATCTCCACGGCGTCCCGCCAGGGGCTGAAGGAACTGACCTACGCGCTCGCCGCCGTGGTCGAGAAGTACCGCGCCGACCAGCCGGAACCCGAGCCGGAGAAGGTCGTGCTGCGGCCGATGGCCGTCAACGACGCGGGCTTCACCGTCGAGCTCGACCCGGAGGAGGAAGGCGCCTTCATCGTGCGCGGCGTCCGTCCGGAGCGGTGGATCCGCCAGACGACCTTCGCCAACGACGAGGCCGTCGGCTACCTCGCGGACCGGTTGCAGCGCCTCGGTGTCGAGGAAGCGCTGGCCCGCAAGGGAGCCGTGCCGGGCAGCCCGGTCACCATCGGCGACGTCCAGTTCGAATGGGAGCCGTCGACCCCGGCCGGGGTCGCGGTGCACATGTCGGGCCGTGGCACGGATGTGCGGCTGGAGAACAACAGCCGGATCGGTGCCTCCGATCGCAAGGAAGCCCGCCGGATCCGTCGTGACGGCCCGGACGGTGTCGAAGACGAGGCGGACGACGAGTGAGCTCTGCCCGTGATGCGATCGCCGGCGCGAAGCGGGTGGTCGTCAAGGTCGGTTCCTCCGCGCTGACCACCGCCGGCGACGGTCTCGACGTGGCCAGGCTGGACGCGCTGGTGGACGCGATCGCCGAGAGGGTCTCTCGCGGCACGCAGATCGTTTTGGTGTCCTCGGGGGCGATCGGCGCGGGACTCGCGCCGCTCGCGCTCGGCAAGCGACCGCGTGACCTGGCCACCCAGCAGGCCGCGGCCAGTGTCGGCCAGCTCGCGCTGGCCCACGCCTACGCCGAGTCGTTCGGCCGGTTTTCCCTGACGGTGGGCCAGGTTCTGCTGACGTCGGACGACGTCGTGCGCCGGGCCCACTATCGCAACGCGCAGAACACGTTCACCCGCTTGCTGGCCCTCGGCGCGGTTCCGGTGGTCAACGAGAACGACACCGTGGCCACCGAAGAGATCCGCTTCGGCGACAACGACCGGCTGGCCGCCTTGGTGGCCCACCTGATCGGCGCCGACGCGCTCGTCCTGCTGTCCGATGTGGACGGTCTGTACGACGGAGACCCCCGTGACGGCGCGACCCGCAAGATCGCCGAGGTCGCCGGAGAGTCCGATGTGGACGGAATCACCGTCGGCATGTCGAGCTCCGGGCTCGGCACCGGCGGCATGGTCTCGAAGCTCGCCGCGGCCCGCACCGCCGCCGGCGCCGGGATCCCGGTCCTGCTCGCCGCCGCTTCCGAAGCCGCACGCGCCCTCACCACCGCCGAGGTCGGCACGGCGTTCGCCGCCGCGGACTCCCGGCTGTCGGCCCGCCGGTTCTGGCTGGGCTACGCCGCGGGCGCGTCCGGGAAACTGCACCTCGACGACGGCGCGGTCTCGGCCGTCGTCCGTCGCCGCCGTTCCCTGCTCGCCGCCGGGATCACCGGTGTCGAAGGGGACTTCCAGGCGGGCGACGTCGTCGACCTGGTCGACCTCCGGCAGCGGACCGTGGCGAGAGGGGTCGTGGCCTTCGACGCGGGCGAACTGCCCGATCTCATCGGCCGCTCCAGCCACGACCTCCCCGCCGAGCAGCGGCGAGAGGTCGTCCACGCGGACGACCTCGTCCCCTTGCGTCGTTAGGGCACCAGGCCCGGGGTCAGGGCGATCTCGCGGAGCTGAGCTTGGGTCAGGGGAGGCAGTTCGCGCTGCCCCGGCGGATACGGCTGTGCGTCCGTTCCCGCTTCGGTGGAGTTGCTGGAACTGACGACGACGAGTGCCTGCGCGGTGCGATAGGCGGCCTGGTAGATGACGAAGTCAGGGTTGCGGGGCTTCCTGATCGTCGTCTCCACGAGGGTTCCGCCGCGGATCAGGCTCGCCGAGCACGTGGTCGGAGTCGGCTCCTGGACCTCGCAAGCGGTTCCCGCCGAAAGCAGTGTGCCGTCGTTGGTCGCCAGGTCCACGTAGAGCGAACCCGTCCGGTCGCTCACCTCGGCCGACATGACGTAGAGCGTCTTGTCCGTCGCCGGATAGGCTTCCAGCTTGAGCGGGTCCGCCGGGGTGACATACGTGCGGATCGCCTGGTCGAGCAGGCACTCCAAGCGAGCGGTCACCGCCTTCGGGGTCTCCTCGGGTGACTTTTCACCACAGGGTGAGATCGAGGCCGGTTCGGCCCGGTCCGGAAGTGCGATGAGCGCGGTGCCCACCGGGAATCCCGCCACGGCCAGCGCGACCACCGCGACGATGGTCGTCAGACGGCGTCGCCGGGACCGCCTGCCCGCGGTGAGCACACCGTCGCCGGTGAGCCCGATCGGCGGCTCCGCTCCGGTCACGTACTCCTTCAGCGCGGAGCGGACATCGTGGTCTTCCATGACTACTCCTTGCTCGTCGGGGAGGGCAGGACGGCGCGCAGTGCCTCGACCCCGCGGGCGGTCTGGCTTTTGACGGTGCCTTCGGCGATGCCGAGCAACGAGGCGACTTCGGCGACCGAAAGGTCTTCGAGGAAGCGAAGGACGACCATCGCGCGCTGGCGCGGTGTCAGGCCGCTGAGCACCCGTTCGAGGTCGATCCGGTCGTGGCTGTCGTAGCCCGGTGGCGCGGCCTGGTCGGGAGGCGCCGAGGTCACCAGCTCCCGGCCGTGTTTCCGCCTTCGGGAAAGGAAGAGGTTGAGCAGGATCCGGCGCGCGTAGGCGTCGACCGTGTCCGGCCTGATCCGCCGCCAACGCCGGTACAGCTGGATGAACGTGGCCTGCACCAGGTCTTCGGCGCCGTGCCAGTCGCCGCACATGCCGAACGCCAGTCGCCGGAATCGTTGTACGCGGGCCGCGAAGTACTCACTGAAGTCGGCGTCTCTCGTTTGTCCCACACCGGTCACCTCCCCCTCGTCTCACTCTCTCTAGTCCGGAAGGCGTCCGAAAGGTTCAAGTGATTCCGCGACGGGGGAGCAAGGGACCTTTGCTATCGCTTCCCGGGATCGGCGAGGTGACCGATGAGCCGTGCCAGCTGCTCGCCGTAGGCCTCCACGAACTCGGCCGACTGGGGATCCTGGCCCGAGACGGCCCGGACGACGCGGGGGAACGCCAGCGTGGCACTGGCCGCGGCCATGAAGATCACCAGCAGGAACGCCGGATCGAGGTCGGCGGGGAAGTCTCCCGCGGCTTGGCGGGCCCGCACGTACTCCACCTGCCGCTCGAGGAAGCCGCGCTGGCCTTCGACGCCGATCGCGTCGGGGGCGCCGTCGGTCAGGTTCTCCCAGAGGAACAGTTTGGCGAGATCGTGGTCCCGGATCCCCGACTGGACGAAGAACCGGATCGACTCCGCGAACGGCATGTCGTGCTCGGAGGCCGCGACGTAGTCGTCGTACATCGTCGCGGTCAGCGCGTTGTAGAGGCCTTCCTTGCCGCCGAAGTAGTACGAGATCAGCTGTTTGTTCACGCCCGCCCTCGCGGCGATCTCGCTGACTCGTGCCGCGGCGTAGCCCTTCGCGCCGAACTCGCTTTTCGCCGCCTCCAAGAGCTGTGCCTTGGTGCGCTCGGGGTCGCGCTGGCGTTCGACGGGGGCGCGACGAGGACTGCGCGGGGCGGCTTCGGACATGGGGTCACCTTAGCCGCTGACTCGTTCAAACGTTTGGTTGACTTTATTATCCGTCCGGTTGATAGTGGTCGGCGGAGAGAGGAGATCCCATGACCACGAGAATCGCGATCATCGGCGGCGGTACGGGTGGGCTCTGCCTGGCGCACGGGCTGCGCAAGGCGGGGGCCGACGTGTCCGTCCACGAGCGCAGCCGCACCAGGACCGAGCGGCTGCAGGGCTATCGCGTGCACATCAATCCGCAGGGCTCGGCCGCACTGCACGAATGCCTGCCACCCGAACTCTGGGAACGGTTCCTGGCGACGACCGGCACCACGGGCGGCGAGTTCAGCTTCGTGACCGAACGGTTGAAAGACCTGATGGTGATCGACAGTGAACTGACCTGGAGCCCGGATCCCGCGTCGAACCACCATTCGGTCAGCCGGATCAGCCTGCATCAGGTGCTGTCCGACGGGCTCGACGGAGTTCTGCACCACGGCAAGGAGTTCGTCGGCTACCGCCGTGAAGGGGAGGTGGTCGTCTGCGAATTCGCCGACGGGAGCACCGTCGAGGCCGATCTGGTCATCGGCGCGGACGGGGCCAATTCCCGGGTGCGCAAACAGTTCCTTCCCGAAGCTGAACGGATCGACACTGGGATCGTCGCGATCGCGGGCAAGCATCCGCTGACCGCCGAGACCCGGGAACGCCTGCCCGTCAGGCTCACCGACGGCCCGAGTCTGGTGATGCCGCGCACCGGGGCGGGACTGTTCAGCGCGCCGCACGAGCTGGACGGCACCGCGTCGGTCAATGACGAGACCGCGAGTTACGACCCCGTCCTGTTCGACAACACGTCGAGCTACATCATGTGGGCTTTCGCCGCGGACAACCGGCGATACCCGGACGGTGTGTCCTCATGGGACGGTGAAGCCCTGCGAGCTCTCGTGCTCGACCTGATCGACGGCTGGGATCCCGCGTTCAAGGAACTGGTCGCCGGCTCGCCCGCGGGCTCGGTGTCCCGGTTGCCGGTCTTCACGTCGAAGCCCGTCGCGCCGTGGCCGACGAGCAACATCACCTTGCTCGGCGACGCGATCCACAGCATGACGCCGTTCCGCGGTATCGGCGCGAACACCGCGCTCCGGGACGCGCGCCTGTTGTGCCGCAACCTCGTCGCCGCGCGCGAGACCGGCGACGTGCGCACCGCGGTCGCCGACTACGAGCGGCAGATGCGGGACTACGGCTTCGCGGCGGTGCGCGATTCGGAACGCAGCGCGCGCCAGTTCGTGTCGGAGAACCGGGTGAGCCGCGCGATGGCACGGGGGATGTTCCGCTTCTTCCAAGCCGTCCCTCCGTTGAAGCGCAAGGCCTTCAGTGATCAGGGCACCTCATAGCCTGGCGGGAGTGGAGATGCCCAGCAGGGACAAACCCAGCGCCAGCGTCTTCGCGGTGAGTTCGGCCAGCAGCAGGCGCGAATCGCGGAGGCCGGGTCCTTCCGCGCCCAGCACCGGGCACTGTTCGTAGAACCGCGAGAACACGACAGCGGTTTCGTAGAGGTACGTGCACAGCTTGTGGGGGAGATACCCGGTGGTCGCGGCGCCGATCGCCTCGGGAAAGCGGGCCAAGGCGAGCGCCAGCGCCCGCTCGGCGGGATGACCGAGCAGGATCCGCGCACCGGCGAGATCCTGATCCGCCTTCGCCAGCACGGAACGGATCCGCGCGTGGGCGTACTGCAGATAGACCGAGGTGTTCCCGTTCTTGGAGAGCATCCGCTCCCAGGAGAAGACGTAGTCACGCTCGCGATCGCCGGAAAGATCGGCGTACTTGATCGCGCCGATCCCGATCGCCCTGGCGACCTCTTCCCTGACCCCGGGGGAGAGGTCGCCCCGGCCTTCGAGCACTTCGGCGGCATGGGAAACCGCTTCGGCGAGCAGATCGGAAAGCCGGACCGACTCGCCGGCCCGGGTCTTCATGGCCCGGCCGTCTTCTCCCAGCACCGAGCCGAACCCGAGGTGCTCGGCCCGGTGCTCCTCGCGGAGCCATCCGGCGGCCCGGCAGACGGCGAACACCATCGCGAAGTGCTGTGCCTGCGGTGCGCCGACCACGTAGAGCAGATCGGCGACCTCCCGCTGTTCCGTCCAGTACCGCAGGGTCGCGAGATCGGTGGCCGCGTAGCCGTAACCGCCGTCGCGCTTGCGCACGATGAGCGGCAGCGGATCGCCTTCCCGGTTGCGGAAGCCGTCAGGGAAGACGCAGACGGCGCCGTCACTGATCTCGGTCAGCCCGGCGGCGGTCAGGTCGTCCACGACCGCGGCGAGAAACGGGTTGTAGAAGCTCTCGCCGTAAACGTCCTCACTCGACAGGCCGATCCCGAGGAGTTCGTAGACCTGGGTGAAATGCCTTGTCGACTCGTCGACCAGATGCCGCCACAACGACAAGGTCTCTTCGTCACCGCTTTGCAGGAGGACCACACGCTCCCGCGACCGGGTCGCGAAGTCTTCGTCCGCCTCGAATTTCGACCGGGCGGCCCGATAGAAGCCGTTGAGGTCTCCGATCGTGTACGGACCCTCCGGGCGCTCGTCGAGCAGATGCTCGATCAGCATGCCGAACGGAGTGCCCCAGTCGCCGAGATGGTTGTGCGGGATGACGTCGTGGCCCGCGAACCGCAGCAGCCGCGCGATGGCGTCACCGATGACCGTGGGCCGGAGATGTCCGGCGTGCATCTCCTTCGCCACGTTCGGGCTGCTGTAGTCGATGGCGATCCGCCGCGGTCGCGGCGTCGCCACGGCGCCCAGCCGCGGGTCACCGTTGAGCGCGGTCGTCCGGTCTTCCAGCCAGGACGAGCGCAGCGTGAAGTTGAGGAAGCCCGGCCCCGCGATCTCCGGCGGCTCGGCGAGATCGGCGACATCCAGGTGCAGCGCGATGTCGGCGGCGATCTCCCTCGGCGGCTTGCCGAGCCTTTTGCCGAGGCTCATCGCGAGATCGCACTGGTAGTCGACCCCGCTCCGCGCGGAGACCCGGACCAGTACGGCAGGCGGCTCGATGTCGGTGACGTGGCGAAGGGCCTCCACCACGCGTCGCGCCAATTCCTCGCTCACATCGCCGAACAACACGGTGTCCCTCCTTCACGCTCGTCGTAGGAGCGCGAGGGTAGCCACCAGCCGCGTCGTGGGCGACGGAGTTTTCAGCGCAGGTCGCTGCCCTTGGTCTCCGGCAGGGTCCGGATGACGAAGAACGCGATCGCCGCTCCGGCGGCCACGTACCAGAAGAACAGCGTCGACAAGCCGGCGTCGGACAGCGCGGTGAGCACCAGGGGAGCGGTACCGCCGAACAGCGCGACGGTCAGGTTGTACCAGGCGCCGATGCCCAGACCGCGCAGCTCGGTGGGGAACAGCTCGCTCATGATCGCGGGTGCGATCGACGTCATCGCCGTGTACAGGCAGAGTCCGACGCAGAACACGACCAGCAGTCCCGGCAGCCCCGGCCTGACCAAAGTGGACAGTGGGACGATGAGGATCGCGGTCGCCGCCGCCCAGACGAGCAGCTGCGGTTTGCGGCCGAAGCGGTCCGACAGCGCGCCCATCGGGTATTGGAGCGCGACGAACAACGCCGTGGCGATCGACAACGCGAGGAACACGTCGACGTCGTCGGCCTTGCGGGTCTTGACCGCGAACGAGGTCAGGGCACTGAAGAACGTGTAGTAGCAGAGGGTCGACAGCATCGAGAAGCCCACGAGCTGCACGACGGCGCGCGGGTGCTCGCGCAGAGTGGTGCGCAGCGGGCGCTCCACCCGGCGCGCGGTGGATTTCGTCTCTTCGAAGATCTCGGTTTCGACGAGGCTGCGCCGGAGCCACAAGCCGATGATGCCGAGAACTCCGCCGAGCAGGAACGGGATCCGCCAGCCGTACGCGGTCAGGTCCGCTTTGGACATCGTCCGCGCGAGCACGAAACCGAGGATCGAGGCGATCAGCACGGCGGAACCGGTCGAGATGTAGAAGAAGGCGGAGTACCGCCCGCGACGGGAAGGCGGCGCGATCTCACCCAAGTACGCCGAAGCGTTGGAGACCTCGCCGCCGAGTGACAGTCCCTGCGCCACCCTCGCCAGCAGCAACAGGATCGGGGCCAGCCAGCCGACCTGATCGAAAGTCGGCAGGAGCCCGATGGCCACCGAACCGCCCGCCATCAGCACGATGGTCAGGATCATCGCCGGCTTCCGGCCCCTGATGTCGGCGAAGCGGCCGAGCAACATGCCGCCGAGTGGCCGGAAGAAGAACGCCAGCGCGTACGTGGCGAAGGTGTTGATCAACGCCAGGGCTTCGTTGCCCTTCGGGAAGAACTCGCTGGCGAAGTAGATGCTGAAGGTCGCGTAGATGGTCCAGTCGAACCACTCGAGCGCGTTCCCGACACTGGCGGCGAACAGTTTCTTCACCGGGAGCCGATGCCCCAGCCGCTCCGTCGTTGCGTCCGCCATCGGTACCTCCGTACTCGCGCGTGGACGGAACCTTGCCAGAAAGTCCCCGTGCGGGAAAGAACCTGTCGAATGCCGGGATCGGTTCGTGGTCGCAGGGGTGTCTTCCGGCTTACGGCTCCTGGGTCACGAGGTGCTGGCGAGAGCGAACGGCAAGACGGCACGGGCCCCGGCCTGGCGCAGCAGGCGTGCGGACAGGGTCACCGTCCAACCGGTGTCGATCAGGTCGTCGACCAGCAGGATCGGGCCTTCGGCCGCGGCGACCCTGGCGGCGAGTTCCTCGGGAAGGCTGAGCCGCTTCCACAGGTCGGCCAGTCGTTGCGCGCTGTTCGCCTGACGCGGAGGCGGCCCCGCGGAGGTGATGGCGCCCAGATACTCCAGCCGTCCGATCGAGGCCAGCTTCGTCGCCAGACTGTGGACCAGCTGAGGCCGCGTGGCGGACGGCACTTCCACCACCGCGACCGGGCGCGCCGTCCACTGCCAGCCCTTGAGTACCTCGATACAGGCCTGGAAGACCGCATCGGGGAGTTCGGCGTCCGCCGCGGACGGGCCGACGAGTTCACGCAGCCGGGTGCCCCAGCCGACGTCGGTCACCCGGCCGACGACCTGGCCGGTTTCGGCCTGCTCTCCCGCGGGCAGCCGTCCGGACAACGGGACGTCCAGTCCGGCCATCCCGGTCGGCCACATCTTCCGGGGCGCGACCTCGACACCCGGGCGGCGCAGCCGTTGCCGGGTGGCGTCGACGACGTCATCCGAAATCGTGGTGTCCCAATGCTTTCCGGTGCAGTTGTCGCACCGCCCGCAAGGCGTCGCCTCCGGATCGTCCAGCTGCTTTCGCAGGTACTCCATCCGGCAGCCGGTGGTTTCGAGGTAGGCGAGCATGGCGTTCTGCTCGTTGGTCCGTGCCGCGCTCACGCGCGCGTAGCGTTCCTTGTCGTAGCGCCACTCTTCGCCGGTGCCTTCCCAGCCGCCCTTCACCCGGCGGACGGCGCCGTCGACGTCCAGCACCTTGAGGACCATCTCCAGCCGCGAACGGGAAAGCTCGACGAACGGTTCGAGTGCGGGTGTCGACAGTGGACGGTCCGCGTACGCCAGTGCGTTGAGCACCTGCGTCACCCGTAGTTCGTCCGGGAACGCCAGCGAGCCGAAGTACGCCCAGATGTCCTTGTCCTCGTGGCCGGGCAACAGGATCACCTCGGCGCGATCGACGCCACGTCCGGCACGGCCGACCTGCTGGTAGTACGCGATCGGCGAGGACGGGGCGCCGAGGTGGACGACGAATCCCAGGTCCGGCTTGTCGAATCCCATGCCCAGTGCCGAAGTGGCGACCAGTGCCTTGACATTGTTGTTCAGCAGATCGTCTTCGGCCGCCTGCCGGTCCGCCGGATCGGTCTTGCCGGTGTACGCGGCGACGGGGTAACCGCGTTCCGTCAGCAGTCCCGCCACATCGTGCGCGGCCGCGACGGTGAGCGTGTAGATGATCCCGGAGCCCGGCAGTTCTTCCAGATGTTCGGCCAGCCAGGCGAGCCGCGCTTGCGAAGTCGGCAGCTTGGCCACCGACAGGTGGAGGCTTTCGCGGTCCAGGGTCCCGCGCAGGACGAGGGTGCCGCCCCCGTTGCCGATGCCGAGTTGCTCGGCGACGTCGGTCGCCACCCGGTCGTTCGCGGTCGCGGTGGTGGCGAGCACCGGGACCCCCTCGGGCAGGTCCTTCAGCAGTGTCCGCAGCCGCCGGTAGTCCGGCCGGAAGTCGTGGCCCCAGTCCGAGATGCAGTGCGCCTCGTCGACCACGAGCAGACCGGCGCTCGCGGTCAGCTTCGGCAGGACGGTGTCGCGGAAGTCGGGGTTGTTCAGCCGTTCCGGGCTGACCAGGAGGACGTCGACCTCGCCGGCCGCGATCGCGGCCTGGACCTGATCCCACTCCTGCGGGTTCGCGGAGTTCATCGTCACCGCGCGGATGCCCGCTCTCGCGGCCGCGGAGATCTGGTTGCGCATCAGCGCCAGGAGCGGCGAGATGATCACGGTCGGGCCTTCGCCGCGTTCCCTCAGCAACGCCGTCGCCAGGAAGTACACCGCCGACTTCCCCCAGCCGGTGCGCTGGACGACGAGCGCGCGACGGCGGTGCGCGACCAGCGCCTCGATCGCCGTCCACTGGTCTTCGCGCAGCCGGGCGCCATCGCCCGCCAATGCCCGGAGGAGGGTCTCGGCGCGGTCCCGGAGAGTCGATGTGTCCACGTCCCCACCTCTACCCCATGCCACCGACGAAGTCGCGATCGGCATGTCGTGAACGGACCGTTCATCCATGGAACCGAGGGTAATGTGATCCAGATCACCCACTGTCGGTGGGTCCGGCGACCCGAGCGGGGAGCCTCGTGCGGTGTATAGGCTCACGACCCATGTCACCACGCAGGATCGGGGTCATGGGCGGCACCTTCGACCCCGTGCACCACGGACACCTCGTCGCGGCCAGTGAGGTCCAGTCCCGGTTCGCGCTCGACGAGGTCATCTTCGTGCCCACCGGCCAGCCGTGGCAGAAGTCCGACAGGGTCGTCACCCGGGCCGAAGACCGCTACCTGATGACCGTGATAGCGACGGCGTCCAACCCCGTGTTCTCGGTCAGCCGGGTCGACATCGACCGCGTCGGGCAGACCTACACCGTCGACACGCTGCGCGATCTGCGCGCGGAATACCCGGACGACCAGCTGTTCTTCATCACCGGTGCGGACGCGCTCGAACAGATCCTCACCTGGCGCAACGCCGACGAGCTGTTCGATCTGGCGCATTTCATCGGGGTCACCAGGCCCGGCTACCGGCTCAATTCGCAGCATCTGCCGAGCGGCAAGGTGAGCCTGGTCGAGGTGACCGCGATGGCGATCTCGTCCACCGCCTGCCGCGAACGGGTCGAAGGCGGGGAACCCGTCTGGTACCTCGTCCCCGACGGTGTGGTGCGCTACATCGCCAAAAAGGACCTCTATCGCAAGGACCGCCGTGGCTGACCGGGTACTCTCGTCGGGCGCACCTGCGAGTAAAGCCATCTTTTGAGGAGAACTGTGACAGCCACGTCCGAGGCACGAGAGCTGGCCGTAGCGGCCGCCCATGCGGCGGCGGACAAGAAGGCGAGCGACGTGGTCGTGCTGGACGTGTCCGACCAGCTGGTCATCACCGACGCCTTCGTGATCGCGTCCGCGCCCAACGAGCGACTGGTCGGCGCGATCGTCGACAACGTCGAGGAGCAGCTGCGGCTCGGCGGGCACAAGCCGGTCCGCCGCGAAGGCGCCCGCGAAGGCCGCTGGGTCCTGCTGGACTACGTCGACGTCGTCATCCACGTCCAGCACCAGGAGGAGCGTTCCTTCTACGGTCTCGAGCGGCTCTGGAAGGACTGCCCTCGTATCGAGGTCGCCGGTCTCACCATGCCGGATCAGGAGGACCCCGCCGACGCGCAAGGCGCCTCGTGAGTCCGCGGCGCCTGGTGCTCTGGCGCCACGGCGAGACCGACTACAACGCGGCGGGCCGGATGCAAGGGCATCTGGACTCCGCGCTGACGCCGGTCGGCTGGAACCAGGCCAGGTTCGCCGTACCCGCGCTCGCCCGGTTTTCACCCGACCTGGTGATCGCTTCGGATCTTCGCCGCGCGACCGACACGGCCACCGTGCTCACGGAGGCCATCGGTGTCCCCCTGCGGATCGACAAGCGCCTGCGGGAAACCCACCTGGGTGAATGGCAGGGCTTCACCGGCCAGCAGGTCGACGAGGCGTACCCCGGGGAACGCGCACGCTGGCGGGTCGACGCGACCTGGGCGCCGCCGGGCGGCGAGTCGCGGGTGGACGTCGCGGAACGCGCGTTGGAGGTCGTCGCGGATCTGGACCAGGCCAATTCCGACGCCGGCGACGCCGTCCTGCTGGCCACGCACGGCGGCCTGATCATCGCGCTGACCGCGAAGCTGCTCGGCCTGCCGGTCCCGTCCTGGCCGTCGCTGGGCGGGATCGCGAACTGCCACTGGGTCGAGCTGACCCGGCGTGACGGCAACTGGCGCTTGGCCGCCTACAACGCGGGAATCACCGGCTGATCCATGGCCCCGCGCCTCTTGGTGTTCGGCGATTCCCTCAGCTTCCACGGCCCGGACGGCCCGCTCGCCGCCGACGACGCGCGCCTGTGGCCCAATATCGCCGCCGAAGCGCTCGGTGGCGATGCGGACCTCGTCGCCGGGTTCGGCTGGAACGCCCGTGACGCCTGGTGGTCCCTGACCGGCGATCCTCGGGTCTGGGCCGACCTCCACCACGTCGACGCCGTGGTGCTGGCCATCGGAAGCATGGACACCCTGCCTTCGCCGTTGCCCACCTACCTGCGGACCGGGCTGCGCTACCTGCGACCCGACCAGCTGCGGCGGGTGGTGCGCAAGACGTATCTGGCCGCCCAGCCCCGGCTCGCCGTCGCCTTCCGGGGACGTCCGGCCGTCCTCCCGGCGAAGCTGACCGTCCGCTATCTCGACGAGGCCGTCGAAGCCCTGCGGGTGCTGCGACCGGACCTGCCGATCTTCGGCATGCTGCCGTCCGTGCACCGGTCCGACTCGTACGGCCGCGTCCACACCGCCCGTTCCGGTGCCGCCGCGGCCATGGCCGCTTGGGGGCGCCGCGCGGACGTCCCGCTTCTCGATCTCGCGGCCGTCGTCGGCGATCACGTGCTGAGCGGCCGGGGCAATCCGGACGGGATGCACTGGGGCTGGGAAGGGCACGCTGCCGTCGGCGCGGAAATGGCCCGCCTGATGGCCCCGGTGCTGCGCCCCGCGGCAACGTAGGCTGACTGCCGTGTCGGTCGCCGTAGTCACGGATTCCACCGCCCACCTGCCGGAAGGCTTCGCCGAACGGAACGGGATCCGGGTGGTCCCGTTGCACGTCCTCGTGGACGGAGTCGTGTTCCTCGACGGCGTCGAAATGGGCCCCGCGGCCCTGGCCGAAGCGCTCGGCAAACGCAGCATGGTGACGACGTCCCGGCCGACCCCCGCCGAGTTCGTCAAGGAGTTCCGCGCGGCCCTGGCCGAAGGCGCGGACGCCGTCGTGTCGGTCCATCTGTCCCGTGAGTTGTCCGGGACCTGGGAAGCGGCGGTGCTCGCGGCCCAGGAGGTCGGGCCGGACAAGGTGCGCGTCGTCGATTCGCGCAGCACCGCGATGGGACTCGGTTTCGCCGCCCTGCGAGCGGCGAGCGCCGCCGCGGACGGGGCCGATCCGGCCGAGGTGGAGGCCGCCGCGGTCGACGCGGTGAGCCGTTCGGAGACCTTGTTCGCCGTCGAGACCCTCGAATACCTGCGCCGTGGCGGCCGGATCGGCCCGGCGGCGGCCTTGCTCGGCACGGCGCTCGCGGTGAAACCGGTGCTCCACATGTCCGAGGGCAAGATCCAGCCGCTGGAAAAGGTGCGGACGATGAATCGCGCGGTGGCGCGACTGGTCGAACTCGCCGTGAAAGCGGCAGACGGCGGACTCGCCGACATCGCCGTCCACCACCTGGCCTCGCCGGAACGCGCCGTCGAACTGGCCAACCGGCTGGAAGAGTCCATCGACTGCCCGGAGGGGTGCGTGGTGTCGGAGATCGGCGCCGTCATCGGGGCCCACACCGGTCCCGGCGTGCTCGGTGTCGTGATCCAGCGGGCGGGTTAGGGAAACCCGCCACCATCCCACACGGCCCCGACGGAAACCGGTGATCCGGTCCCGCCCGGGGCCGGGTTGTCCACAACACCCCACTTGTCCACAGCCTCGCGATTCTCCACTGCCGCCCGCCGCCCCCGCTCCGTAGCGTCGGTCACGTGTTCGACCAAACCGCCCGTCCACCGGGCTCCTCCGCCAACGCCAGGCTGGCGTGGCTGGCCGCGCAGCTGTCGCCGCCCGCCGCCCAGGGCCCGCCTTCGGGCAGGCTCGTCCGCCGCTGGGTGCCCGCCCGGTTCACGGCGGACGGGGTTCCGGTGAACCGGCGGTGGGTGGCCGTGGTGGCCGTGCTGATCGCGGTGGCCGTGATCGTGACCGGCGCGATCGCTTTGTTCGGACACCGGCCAGGGGCGGAGACCCCGCCGCCCCTGCCGTCGGCCAAGGCCGCCGGAGACGCCCCCGCCGCGGCGGGCAAGGCGCCTCTGGTGATCAGTGTCGTCGGCCGGGTGCTCAAACCCGGCCTGGTCACGATCCCTCCGGGCGCACGGGTCGCCGATGCCCTCACGGCGGCCGGTGGGGCACCGCCCGGAACGGATCTGACCGGGCTGAACCTGGCCCGGCGGCTCACCGACGGCGAGCAGGTGGCCGTGGGTGTTCCTGTTCCGGCCGCGGCCGGAACAGGAACACCCACCGGGAAGCTCGACCTGAACACGGCCACGGCCGAGCAACTCGACTCCCTGCCCGGGGTCGGCGAGGTGATGGCCAAACGCATCGTCGACTGGCGGTCCGGGCACGGCGGGTTCACCACGGTCGAGCAACTCCGTGACGTAGAAGGGATCGGCGAAGCAAAATTCAAGAAGATCCGGGAGTTGGTGTCCGTCGGATGAACCCGTCCGCCGATCCGTCCGAAGTGGACACCACGTCGTGGCGAGGTCAGGATCTGCGGCTGATACCGGCCGCGGCGACGGCCTGGCTCGGCACTCTCTCCGGGTTGCTCGGCGGCTGGTGGATCACGATGCTCTGCGGTGCGGCCGCCGTGGTGCTCGCGATCACCGCCGGTGTCCGTGCCCGCCGGACGGCGTCCCGGTGGGTGGCGGGCCTGGGCGTGCTCGCGGTCCTCGGGGTGCTCACCGCCGGTCCGGTGGCGCTGCGGATCCGGGCCGCCGAGCAGGACGACCTCCGTGCCGCCGCCGCACGGGGGAGCGACGCCACCATGAGGGTGGTGGTCACCGAGCGGCCACGTCCGGTCCGCGGTGCCGGATACGCCGATCGCCGGGCAGGCACCCGCCTGGTGGTCATCGCCGCGACGGTGGACGCCGTGGTGGCGGCGGAGCGGGTGGTGGATTCGGCAGGCCGGATCCTGCTGCTCGCTCCCGCCGAGGGGTGGACGGACCTGTTGCCCGGGCAGCAGGTCACCGCCTCCGGACGGCTCGCACCGGCAGAGGGGGCCGAACTGACGGTCGCGGTCCTCTCGGTGCGAGGTCCGCCGTCGGCACTCGGACCGGCGCCTTGGTGGCAGCGAGCCGCGGAATCGCTGCGCACCGGGCTCCGGGACCTGTGCGCCGTCCTCCCGGAGGAGCAGGCCGGTCTGGTGCCCGGACTGGTCGTGGGGGACACGAGCACACTGTCCCCCAGAGTCGAGCGCGAGTTCACGGACTCCGGCATGTCCCACCTGATGGCCGTGAGCGGTGGGAACGTGGCGATCGTCTGCGGCTCGATCCTTCTCCTCCTGCGAGTGCTCCGGGTCGGGCCGCGGACGTCCGCCGCCGCGGCCGCCGCGGGGCTCGCCGGGTTCGTGGTCCTCGCCGGGCCCGCGCCCAGCGTGCTCCGCGCCGGGGTGATGGGGGCGGTCGGATTGCTGGCGCTCGCACTGGGGCGCCGGGGTTCGGCGCTGCCCGCGCTGGCGTTCGCGGTGGCGGGGCTCGTCGTGGCCGATCCCGCGATGGCCGCCGACTTCGGGTTCGCGCTTTCGGTGCTGGCCACGGCCGGGCTGGTACTGCTGGCCCCGAGGTGGGCCGAGTGGCTGGTCGGACGCGGAGTTCCGGCCGGCTACGCCGAGGGACTGGCCATCCCGCTGGCCGCGTTCGTGATGACGGCGCCGGTCATCGCGGGCATGGCGGGATCGGTCAGTCTCGTCTCGGTGGTGACCAACGTGCTCGCCGCGCCCGTGGTCGCCCCGGCCACCGTGTTCGGCGTGCTCGCGACCGTTCTCGGACCATGGTGGCCGTCGGCGGGCAGGCTGCTCGTCCGCCTGACCGAACCCGAGGCGAGCTGGCTCATCACCGTGGCCCGCCATGGCGCCCGCGCGCCGGGAGCGGTCGTGGACTGGCCGGATGGCTGGTGGGGCGGGCTGCTGGCGGGCGGCCTGCTCGTCGTGCTGCTCCTCGCCATCCGGCTGCGTCACGGCAGGATCCTGCTGGCGCTCGCCCTGGCCGGCGGGCTCCTCGTCTTCGTGCCGGTGCGGGTGCTGGCCCCGGCGTGGCCACCGGCGTCGTGGAGCGCTGTTGCTTGCGACGTCGGACAGGGTGACGCAGTCGTCCTCGCCACGGCCGAGCCCGGGAGGGCGATCCTGGTCGACACCGGGCCGGAACCAGGCCCGGTGGACGAATGCCTCAGCAGGTTAGGGGTGGACCGCGTTCCGCTGATCGTGCTGAGCCATCTGCACGCCGACCACATCGGAGGTCTCGAATCCGTCTTCGAGGGCCGGTCGGTCGGGGCGGTCGCCGTCGGTCCGGGCAGGGCTCCCGCCTGGGCGTGGCGGCAGGTCGCCGACGAGACCGCACGCCGCGGGATTCCCTTGCTGGAACTGGGGATCGGGCAACGGCTGGACTGGCCCGGACTGTCGCTGGACGTACTCGGGCCGCGATACGTCACCCGGCGCTCGGTCCTCGAACAGGACGGCACGGTGATCAACAACGGTTCGGTCGTCCTGCGTGCCGGGACTCCGGCGGGCCGGTTGCTGCTGACCGGCGACGTCGAACTCGCCGCCCAGGCCGACCTGATGGCCGAGGGGGCCGATCTGCGTGCCGAGGTCTTGAAGGTCCCGCATCACGGAAGTCGTTACACGGCACCGGATTTTCTCAACGCCGTCGCGCCGAGGGTCGCACTGGTGAGTGTCGGCGCCGGAAACACCTACGGTCATCCGAACAAGTCCACTTTGGACAATCTGGGGGCGGTCGGTGCCGCGATCGCCAGGACGGACACGGACGGCGACACAGCGGTCGTCTCCGACGCGGGAGGCCTCGCCCTGACGCGCCGGGGTGAGCCCCGCGGCCCGCCTCGTTCGTGAGGCGGGCCGCCGGGAACTCAGATGCCGAGAGCCTCGCGGACCGCGTCGGCCGAGGCGCTGACGGTGGCCTTCGGGCCGACCTTGTCCTCGACCGCGTCGAGGGTCTTGAGGCCGTCACCGGTGATCAGGAGCACGATCTCCTCGTCGGGGTTGAGCTTGCCGGTCTCGATGAGCTTCTTGGCCGTCGCCACGGTGACGCCGCCCGCGGTCTCGGTGAAGACGCCTTCGGTGCGGGCGAGCAGACGGATGCCCTCGACGACCTCTTCGTCGGTGACGTCTTCGATCGCACCGCCGGTGCGGTTGACCACGTCGAGGACGTAGGGGCCGTCGGCCGGGTTGCCGATCGCCAGCGAACGGGCGATCGTGTCCGGCTTGACCGGCTGGACGACGTCGTGGCCGGCGCGGAACGCCGCCGAGACGGGCGAGCAGCCGGTGGCCTGCGCGCCGAACACCTTGTACGGCGTCTCGTCGACGAGGCCGAGCTGCCCGAACTCGCGGAAACCCTTGTCCACCTTGGTGAGCTGGGAACCGGAGGCGATCGGCACCACGATCTGCGAGGGAAGCCGCCAGCCGAGCTGCTCGGCGACCTCGAAGGCCAGCGTCTTGGAGCCTTCGGAGTAGTAGGGCCGGACGTTCACGTTGACGAACGCCCAGCTCTCCTGCTCGGCGGCGAGCTGGGTGGCGAGCCGGTTCACGTCGTCGTAGTTGCCGTCGACCGCGATCAGGTCGCCGTCGTACACGGCGGTGGTGAGGATCTTGGCGCGCTCGAGGGTCTTCGGGATCAGCACGACCGACCGCCAGCCGGCGCGGGCCGCCGCGGCGGCGACCGCGTTGGCCAGGTTGCCGGTCGACGGACAGGCGAGCACGTCGAACCCGAACTCGCGCGCGGCGGCCAGCGCGACGGCGACCACGCGGTCCTTGAACGAGTGGGTCGGGTTGCCGGTGTCGTCCTTGACCCAGACCTTCTTGACGCCCAACGCCTTCGCGAGCCTGTCGGCCTGGATGAGCCTGGTGGCGCCGGGTTCGGTGTTGGGGATTTCCTCGACGTTCGAGGGAACAGGAAGGAGTTTCTTGTAGCGCCAGATGTTCTTCGGCCCGGCTTCGATGTCCTCGCGGCGCACGCGGCCGAAGTCGTAGGCGACTTCGAGCGGCGAGAAGTCCTCGGCGGAAACGAATTCGGGGGCGAGCGGCTGCCGGTGTCCCTCTTCCTTCGACACCAGTTCGACGGCCGGTCCGAGATCCGGGGTCTTGGTGGTGGAGGTCGTGCCGAGGGTTGCGGTCATCGCGAGGTTCCTTCCTCATCTGCCCCGCCATGGCGGGCCGGAATTGGCACCGTGTTCGTCAGCTATCCCGCGATCGCGGAATGACAGGCTGACGCCGGTTGCCGGGGCTTCATCGGGCCGTTCCCTCTGCCCCTCTGGATGAGCGGTATTCGATTGTCGGCACGCGTTCGATCGCGTCGCCTCGCCAACACCGTACGACATGAGGCTCGGGTGGGGCCACCGTGCCCGGAACACGTCACCGGACAAAGCACCCGAGAGGACGAGTGGGAGGATCGTCACCGTGACGACGCAAGCTTCCGCCCCATCGCCGCTGGTCCTGGTTCTCGGTGAGGAAGAGCTGCTGATCGAACGCGCGGTCCGCAGCGCTTCGGACGCGGCCAAAGCGGCCGATCCGACAGCGGATCTGTCCCGGATCCGGGTGTCCGACCTCACAGTCCCCGCGCTCGCGGAGATGGTCAGCCCCTCGTTGTTCGCCGAGGGCAGGGTGATCGTCCTCGAATCCGCGCACGATATCTCGCAGGAGCTCGCCGACGGGGTGATGGCCTACGTCAAGGCGCCCGCCGAGGGCATCGTGCTCGTCGTCGTGCACAGCGGAGGCGGCCGGAGCAAGGCCGCGAAGGCGCTTCCCGCAGCCTTGAAGAAGGCCGGGGCGGAGGTCGTCGAGTGCCCGAAACTAACCAAGGCGGCTGAGCGGGAATCCTTTGTCCGCAACGAAGTTCGCCGGGTCGGCGGGAAGATCGACGGTGCGGCCGTGCTCGCGCTGATCGATGCCGTCGGCTCGGATCTGCGCGAGTTGTCGTCGGCCGCGACCCAGCTCGTCGCGGACGCCGGGGGAGCGGTCGACGAGCAGGCGGTCCGCCGCTACCACCGGGGCCGCGCGGACGTGAACGGGTTCGCCGTCGCCGAGAAGGCCGTCGCCGGCGACATGGCGGCGGCGCTGGAGTCACTGCGCTGGGCGATGCAGTTGGGCGTTCCGTACGTGCTGGTCGCGGACGCCCTCGCCGACGCCGTCCGGACGATCGCGCGAGTGTCGGGCGCGGGTCGCGGGAACCCGAACCAGATGGCGGGCGAGCTGGGGATGCCGCCGTGGAAGGTACGCAAGGCACAGGGGCAGGCCCGCGGCTGGGGGCAGGACGGTCTCGCCACCGCCATGCGGATCGTCGCCCGGCTCAACGCCGAGGTCAAGGGTGCCGCGGCCGACCCGGAGTACGCGTTGGAACGCGCCGTCCTGGAGGTCGTCGCCGCACACGGCACCCCCAGCCGCTAACACACCCGCCGGACCAACCCCGAAGGTCAACGCGCCCGACAACCCGACCGGCGGACTGTCTCGCCGAAAGCGCGTCAGCGCGACGGCGAGACTTCACCAGTCGCGCGCCCTCCCTTGGGCCGAAGGCCCACGTAAACGCGATGAAGGGGCGCCTCCCCGCGCCACGTGAGTGACAAGCGGATCGACGCCCCTTCGGCGCGTTTACGTCAGCGCGCGATTAAAGAGAATTAGCGCGCTTCGCCAGCGCGGACTTCTTGTTGGCGGCCTGGTTGGCGTGGAGAACGCCCTTGGTCACGGCCTTGTCCAGCTTCTTGGCCGCGTCCTTCTGCAGCTCCAGGGCCTTGGCCTTGTCGCCGGAGTCGGCGGCCTCGCGGAACTTGCGGATCGCGGTCTTCACCGAGGACCGGATCGCCTGGTTGCGCTGACGCGCCTTCTCGTTGGTGGTGATGCGCTTGATCTGCGACTTGATGTTGGCCACGGGGGCGCTCCTCTTGACTCTCTCGGTGGTTTCACCGCCGCGCTGTGACCGGCCCTGCGCGCTCGTGAAAGCGGCGCGGGTTTCCTCCATGACGGAATGCCACACAGCGGTGAAGGGCCAGCTTAACAGTCGTCCCGGAGCGGATCTCGGCCGCCTCCGGAGGGGCTCTGCGGTACGGTCGAGAGCGTAGTGCCTAGGGTTCCGCCGCCTGCCCGTTCAGCGAAACACACAATCAGGGCAAGCGGGACAGGTCCGAGCGGCACCATCGGCGGGGCCGGAAGCACCGCCGTTCATCTGACGGGACAAAAGCCTGGAGGACCGGTGTTTTCCGCATGCGCGGAAAACGTGAAAGGTCCGCAGTGAACGCCACCGCCCTGTCCCTCGTCATCGCCGCCGCCATCATTCACGCGGGCTGGAATCTGGCAGCCAAGCGGATCCGCCGTGGCGGAGCCCGGTTCGTCTGGGCGTACTACAGCTTGTCCGCGATCCTGCTCATCCCCGTCATGGCGGTTTCGCTGGCCGTGGAGCCGCAACGTCCACAGTGGACATGGCTGCTGGCCGCCGCGGTCACCGCGGTGTTCCACGTCACCTACGGAGTCGTCCTCCAGCGGGGGTACGCCGTCGGTGACCTGTCCGTCGTGTATCCCCTCGCCCGCGGGACGGGGCCGCTGATCTCGGTGCTGGCGGCCGTCGTGCTGCTCGGGGAGCGACCGGGGCCGCTCGGCCTGGTGGGCGCGTTCCTCGTGGTCGCCGGGGTGCTGGTCATCGGTACCGGGCGGGCACCCGCCCACGCCGACGCCGCGGATCGCGTCGCTCGCCGCAAGGGCGTGGCGTACGGGCTGCTGACCGGGCTGACGATCGCCGCCTACACGCTCTGGGACGCGCATTCGGTCACCGGTCTCGGTGTCCCGCCGATCGTCTACTTCGGAACCGGCGCGATCGTGCAGAGCCTGCTCATGGCGCCGTACGCGCTGAAGGACCGCGAAGAGGTCTCGTGGCTCTGGCGCGAGCACAAGCGCGAAATCGTCATCGTCGGCTTGTTCTCACCGATCGCCTACCTGCTGGTCCTCTACGCGCTTCGGATCGCTCCGGTGAGCCTCGTCGCACCCGCGCGGGAGTTGAGCATCGTCCTCGGCGGCCTGGCGGCCTGGCTGATCTTGAAGGAGGCGAACGCCGTGCGCAGGCTTGTCGGGTCCGTGGTGGTGCTGGCGGGCATCGCCGCGATTGCGATGGCCTGAACCCATCGGGTAGGGATTGAGCCATGGACGTGCTGAGCAGCAGGGTGCTGATCCACCCGAAGGACCTCGACGTGTCGACGGCGTTCTATCGGGACACCCTTGGCTTGGCGATCGACAAGGAATTCCCTGGTGGGACGGTGTTCTTCGCCGGGAACGGGTCGATCGAGATCGTCGGTACCGGGAAGACGGGCCCGACCCCTGACGTCGCCTTGTGGCTCCAGGTCCGTGACCTCCCCGCGGCGCTCGAGGAACTCGCCGCGAAGGGCTTGGACCCGGTTCGCGGGGCTCGCCGTGAACCCTGGGGCCTGGACGAAGCGTGGATCGCCGACCCGGACGGCACCAGGATCGTGCTGGTCGAGGTGCCGCGTGAGCATCCGTTGCGGACCGACCCGCGTTAGGCCGCGGGCTTGACCGCGCGCAGCTGAGCGGCGAGCGAGGCGCCGAAGCCCGGCGGGTCCCAGGTCCAGGTCTGCAGGTCGGTGAAGCCGGCGGCGGCCGCTTCGTCGGCCAGCTCGTGGCGGGAAACCGGCAGCCACTTCTCGTGCGACGACAGCAGCAGCCTGCCGCCCGGCCGGAGCACGCGGAACAACTCGGCGAACCCGGCCGCCCGGTCCTCCCACAGCTGCACGTTGTTGACGCTCAGGACCACGTCGACGCTCTCGTCCGGCTCGCCCGTGGAGTCCGCGGCGCCGCTCCGCAGCTCCACCTTGTCGCCACACCGTCTGCGGGCGCGGGCGAGCATCTCCGGGGACGGATCGACGCCGATCGCGCGGCCGGCGCGTTCTGCCGCGGCTTGCAGGCCGATGCCAGGACCAGGCCCCACGACCAGGGTGGTTTCGCCCGACTCGATCGACGCCAGTTCGACGATGCGGAGTTCGGTGGCAGCGTTGCCGTGCGCCATCGCCAGGCCACCGAACCGGCCGAGCAGTCCCCTGGGATGGCCGAACGTCCTGTCGAGGATCTGGGTCAGTGAATTACTCATACTTCGAGGGCACCACAGCACGCCACGGGCCGCATCGGGGATGACCCCCACTCGCACCCGGAGCGGCATGGGACCATAGAGGTGGCACACCCCGACCTTCGCGAGGAAACCCGTTGACGACGTTCGCCGACACGACCTTCACGCCCCCGGAGCTCATCCGGAACTTCTGCATCATCGCGCACATCGACCACGGCAAGTCGACCCTGGCCGACCGGATGCTGCAGCTCACCGGTGTGGTCGAGGAACGGGCCATGCGTGCGCAGTACCTCGACCGCATGGACATCGAGCGGGAACGCGGGATCACCATCAAGGCGCAGAACGTGCGCCTGCCCTGGAAGGTCGACGGTCAGGACCACGTCCTGCACATGATCGATACCCCCGGCCACGTCGACTTCACCTACGAGGTCTCCCGCGCGCTCGAAGCGTGTGAAGGGGCTGTCCTGCTGGTCGACGCCGCACAGGGGATCGAGGCGCAGACGCTCGCGAACCTCTACCTCGCGCTGGAGAACAACCTCCAGATCATCCCGGTGCTCAACAAGATCGACCTCCCGTCCGCGGACCCGGACAAGTACGCCGCCGAGATCGCGCACATCATCGGCTGCGAACCGTCGGACGTGCTCCGCGTGTCCGCGAAGACCGGTGTCGGGGTCGGCGAGCTCCTCGACGAGGTCGTGAAGCAGGTGCCCGCGCCGCAGGGTGACGCGGACGCCCCGGCACGGGCGATGATCTTCGACTCGGTGTACGACACCTACCGGGGCGTCGTGACCTACATCAGGGTCGTCGACGGCAAGATCACCCCGCGCGAGCGGATCAAGATGATGTCCACCGGCGCCACGCACGAGCTGCTGGAAGTCGGGATCATCTCGCCGGAGCCCAAGGCCAGCAAGGGGCTGGGCGTCGGCGAGGTCGGCTACCTGATCACCGGGGTGAAGGACGTCCGGCAGTCCAAGGTCGGTGACACCGTGACCTCCGAGCGCAACGGCGCGAAGGAGGCCCTCGCGGGCTACCGCGAGCCGAAGCCGATGGTCTATTCCGGCCTGTACCCGGTGGACGGTTCGGACTACCCCGAGCTGCGCGAGGCTCTGGACAAGCTCCAGCTCAACGACGCCGCGCTGGACTACGAGCCCGAGACGTCGGTGGCGCTCGGCTTCGGCTTCCGCTGCGGCTTCCTCGGCCTGCTGCACCTGGAGATCACCCGGGACCGGCTGGAGCGCGAGTTCGGCCTCGACCTGATCTCCACCGCGCCGAACGTGGTCTACGACATCGTGCAGGACGACGGCAAGCAAATCCACGTCACCAACCCGTCGGACTGGCCGACCGGGAACAAGATCGACAAGGTGCTCGAGCCGGTCAGCAAGGTGAGCATCCTGGCGCCGTCCGAGTTCATCGGCACGATCATGGAGCTGTGCCAGAACAAGCGCGGCCAGCTGCTCGGCATGGACTACCTGTCCGAGGACCGCGTCGAGCTGCGGTACAACATGCCGCTGGGTGAGATCATCTTCGACTTCTTCGACACGCTGAAGTCGCGTACGCGTGGCTACGCGTCGCTGGACTACGAAGAGGCCGGTTCGCAGGCGGCGGACCTGGTCAAGGTGGACATCCTGCTGCAGGGCGAGGGTGTGGACGCGTTCTCCGCGATCGTGCACAAGGACGACGCCTACAACTACGGCAACCGCATGGTGAACCGGCTTCGCGAGCTGATCCCGCGGCAGAACTTCGAGGTGCCGATCCAGGCCGCCATCGGGGCCAGGATCATCGCCCGCGAGACCATCCGCGCGATCCGCAAGGACGTGCTCGCGAAGTGCTACGGCGGTGACATCTCGCGTAAGCGCAAGCTGCTGGAAAAGCAGAAGGAAGGCAAGAAGCGGATGAAGACCGTCGGCCGGGTCGAGGTCCCGCAGGAGGCCTTCGTCGCCGCACTGTCCACTGAGGACAACGGCAAGAAGAAGTAGCGATACTCGCGAAAAGGCCGCCCGAAGCGTTGTCGGGCGGCCTTTTTCGTGTCAGCGATTTCCGCTGACACGGTTCGCCGTGACGAAGACGGCGACACGGCGTTCGGCCGCCATCACGCGGTCGTACTCGTCCCAGTCGTCATGGGTGCCTGTCGCCGCGACGAAGACCTCGCGCAGCAGCCCGGGGAGCCCGGCCGGGTCGAAGTCCGGATCCGGGTCGTCCGGGCCGATGAGGTGGACGGCGCCCTGGACCGCCGCCCATTCCCAGCCGCGGCGGAAGGTGATCGTGGCGTGGCCCGCCCGGCGGAACAGGTCGAGTTTCTTCGCCCCGCCCACCGCGACGAAACCGACTCCCGGAGCCTTGGTGACGGGGTCTTCGATCACCCCGGCGTTCACCACCGACGAGTGCACGGTGCCGTCCGCGCGGACCGTCGCGACGGTCGCGAGTCCGTTTTCGCGCAAGGAAAGAGTGCGGACGAGTTCGAGGTCTGCGGCCATGGAACCACCGTAGCGCCCGGTCAGCCCTCCGCGGGAGACGAGCGGTGAGCCGCGAGAGCGGCCCGGAGGGCGATGACGGTGTTGTCGAACTTCCTGGCCGGTTGCCAATAGAAGCCGGGACTCTCTTCCCCGTCCGGGCCGGGGGCAAAGGGGGATTCCTTTCCCAGGCTTTGGAATTCCGTCGGCACCCGGCGGCCGTCCCGGAGCTTGACGACGAGGATCGAGCGGCCGGCTCCGAACTCCTCGGTCTTGGGAGCCTTGAGGAACTCCGACGTGAGATCTTCGGCCTTCGAGGTCACGATGAACTCCGAGATGTCTTCCCAGGCGATGTGTCGTCGGGGGAAGAACCGGCCTTCTTCACGGACTCGGATCCCGGATGACCGCTGGGAAAGGACGGGCACCGCCGTCGAGAACCCCGCCGCCAGCCAGACGAGAAGAAACGGAACCATGAACGGCAACGGAGGGACCTGCCCGCCCATGGCCAGCATCGTCACGTACCCGATGGCCACGAGGAGACCGATGCCGCCGGTGACCGCGCCCATCATCTCGTGAACGGCGAACCTGTGGTGCCAGCGTGTTTTCGCCGGGTGTGCCCCCATGCCGCCAGTTTAGAAAGTTTTGGCCGGGACCGGCGAGGATTTCCGGAATCCCCACCGGCCCCGGCCGGATTCAGCAGGTGCCGTTGTCGCGCCAGACTCCCCATTGGCCGGTGGTCCCGGGCTCTTCGCCCTGCGTCCACCACTGTGCCGCCCACTTGTGCCCGTTGTGGGAGACGGTCGCTCCGCCGGTGTAGACCGAGGCGCGGTCCCACGCCGGGAGTGAGCAGGTGCCGGGGTTGCCGGATCCGGTTTCCCAAGGCACCTGGCTCGACGCGTAGTAGTTGATGCCTTGTGCCTGCCAGCGCGGGGCCTGCGCGCCGAGGCGTACCCGGAAGACGTTCCAGTCGTGCGTCGACCACTGCGACCAGCCGAGTTCGGCGTGCGCCGGAAGCCTCGGGAAGGCGAGGTAGTCGATGTTCGCCGGGGTCACCACGGTTTCGGTCCACAGCGGGGATTCGACGCCGCGGACGGCGGATTCGGGCACGCCGGAGAGGTAGGCGCCCGGGTTCCAGTTGTAGGCGTCCTGGACCTCGATGTATCCCGCCCACGACAGCCCGATCGGCGTGCTGGAGTTGTACTTCATGTCCAGGTACGCCTTGTTCGCCGGCGACAGGATCACCTTGCTGCCGCGGGCGACGGCGTTCGAGACCTCCGTGCTGGAGGTCGTCGTGCCCCAGAACTGCGGGGTCGCCGTGGCGGGCAGGGTGGCCTTGCCGATCTCGTGCCAGCCGACGACCTGCTTGCCCGCGGCGGCCACCATCGGCAGCACACGGTTCATGAAGGTGCGGTAGTCCGCGTCGCTGGTGGCCTGGGCCTCGTCACCGCCGAGGTGGAAGTACGGCCCGGGTGTCAGCGCGGCGACCTCCCGGATCACGTCGTTGACGAAGGTGTAGGTGAGCTCCTTCGAAATGCAGAGCGAGCTGTAACCGACCGCGGTGTCGGTACGCAGCGGGGGAGCGGTGTTGTTGCAGTTCAGTTCGGCGTACGACGCCTGGGCGGCGTTGGTGTGCCCGGGCATGTCGATCTCCGGGATGACCGTGATGAACCGCGAAGCCGCGTAGTTCACGATCTCGGTGTACTGCGCCTTGGTGTAGTAGCCACCGGCGCCGCCGCCGACCTGGGTGCTGCCGCCGTAGGTCGTCAGCCGTGGCCAGCTGTCGATCTGGATGCGCCAGCCCTGGTCGTCGGCCAGGTGCAGGTGCAGGTTGTTGATCTTGTACTGCGCCAGCTGGTCGATGTACCGCTTGACGGTCGCGACGGGGTGGAAGTGCCGGGCGACGTCGAGCATCGCGCCGCGATAGCCGAAACGCGGATAGTCCAGGATGGTGGCGCCCGGAATGGTCCAGGGGCCCTGCTGCACCGTGGGGCTCTCGACTTTGCCGGGCAGCAACTGGCGCAGCGTCTGAACGCCGCCGAAGAGGCCCTGGGCCGTCGTCGCGCGCAGGATGACCGAGGCGGACGTCGAGTTCAGCTGGTAACCCTGGTCGCCGACTCGGGCATCGGCGCCGGACAGCAGTAGCGAGATGCCGTCGGTCGGCGTGCCCGAGGGCGCGTCGGAGACGGGCAGGGCGAAGCCGGTGGACGTGCGGAGGACCCCGGCGAGGTACTCGCCGACGGCCTTGGCGGGCGCCGAACCGGCCTGTGTGTAGATCTTGGTGGTCGCGGTCAGGGCGTGGTCGGCGCCGGTGACCGCCTGGGCCGAGACCGGTACCGGGACGATCGCCTGCAACGGCGGGGTGGCCGCGTCGGCGACGGGGGCGGCTGCGGTGGTGACGCCGGCGAGCAGCGCCACCCCGACGAAGGCGCGGCCGAGCCGCACTCTCAAGGTCTTCACCAGGGCCTCCTGGGGACTTGGGAGACGTGACCCGCGTCACGACTCGTCCGATCGTCGCATTTTCGGCGTTAAAGGTCTAGACCACCAGCAAGGAACCTTGGCGTGACTCGAACGTCACATACCGTGTCGCCACGGGAGGACTATCGTCGGAAACGTGTTCGAAGACCTGCGTTTCCCCGTGATCGCGGCCCCGATGGCGGGCGGGCCGACCACTCCGGAGCTCGTGGCCGCGGTGACCGCGGCGGGCGGATTCGGCTTCCTCTCCGGGGGCTATCTGAGCGCCGACGCCCTGGCGGACCGGATCGCGAAGACGGCCGAACTCACCGGTGAGCCGTTCGGGGTGAACCTCTTCGTCCCGGGTGGCGCCGCGACGGCGGATCTCGGCGGCCACCTCGAGCGCTGGCGCGCGGAGGCCGAGCGCTACGGCGTCGAGCCGGGCGAGCCGCGCTGGGACGACGACGCCTACACCGCGAAGCTCGAGGTCGTGCTGGAGCGGAAGGTGCCGGTCGTTTCCTTCACCTTCGGCACGCCCTCACCCGAGGACGTCGAACGCCTGCACGCCAACGGGAGCAAGGTGGCCGTCACGGTCACCAGCCCGGCGGAGGCCGACCAGGCGGTGGCGGCCGGCGCGGACGCGCTCGTGGTCCAGGGATTCGAAGCCGGAGCGCATCGAGGGCTCTTCGCTGACGAGCCCGGAGCCGAAGGCGGGGGAGTGCAGTACGGCGTGCTCAGCCTGCTTCGCCTGGTCTCGGCACGGACGGACTTGCCGCTCGTCGCGACCGGTGGGCTCGTGCACGGCGCCGACATCGCGGCGGTGCTGGCGGCGGGCGCCGACGCGGCGCAGCTGGGTACCGCGTTCCTGCGTGCGGACGAAGCCGGGACGCAGCCCGCGCACCGGCAGGCGCTCGCGGACGGGGGAAGGGCGACGGCATTCACCAGGGCGTTCAGCGGGCGTCCCGCCCGGTCACTGGTCAACCGCGCGGTCGCGGACTTCTCGGCCGCGGCGCCGTCGGCGTATCCGGAAATCAACAACCTGACCAAACCGATCCGCGCGGCGGCGGGCAAGGCCGGGGACCCGGAAGTGATGTCCCTCTACGCGGGGCAGACCTACGAACTCGCGGGCTCCGGCCCGGCGGCGTCGATCGTCGAACGCCTCCAAGCCGAAGCCCGCGAAGCCGCTACGCGTTTGAGTCGTCTCCGCTGACCTGCTTCGTGTTGCCGTTGCCCGGGTTCATCGCGGAGTGACGGCGGCTGTAGGCGAAGTAGACGATCAGGCCGAGGCCGAACCAGGCCGCGAACCGCAGCCAGGTGTGGTAGTTCAGGAACGTGATCAGCCAGATCGAGAAGACGATGCCGATGATCGGCACGACCGGCATGCCCGGGGTCTTGAACGTCCGCGGCAGGTCCGGCTGCTTGTAGCGCAGCACGATCACCGCGACGCAGACGACGACGAACGCGAGCAGGATGCCGATGTTCGTCAGTTCCGCTGCCTCGCCGATGGGCAGCAGCCCGGCGATGATCGCCGACGCGACGCCGAGCACCCACGTCATCCGGCTCGGCACCTTGCGCACCGGGTGGGTCTTGCTGAACCACTTCGGCAGCAGGCCGTCGCGGCTCATCGAGTAGCCGACGCGGCTCGCGCCCATCAGGAAGGTGAACAGCACCGTGGTGATACCGATGATCGCGCCGACCGCGATGATCAGGCCGAGCCATTTCATCCCGACACCGGCGAAGGCGCTGGAGAACGCGGCTTCGCTGTCGATGTCCTTGTAGTTGACCATCCCGGTCAGGACCAGGCAGGCCAGCACGTAGAGCACCATCGAAATGGCGAGCGAGTAGATGATCGCCTTCGGCATGTGCTTCTGGGAGTCGGTCGATTCCTCGGCCGCGGTGGACATGGCGTCATAACCGAAGACCGCGAAGAACACCGTCGCCGCGCCGGTGAACGCGCCGCTGAGGCCGAACGGGAAGAAGTTCGAGTAGTTGTCGGTGTTGATGTGGAAGACGCCGACGACGATCACCAGCAGGACCAGGCCGACCTTCAGATAGACCAGCAGCGTCTCGAACCGGGCAGCGTTCTTCATACCCTGGTTGAGGATGAAGGCGATCAGCAGGCACAGCAGCACGGCGAACAGGTTGATCTTGTAGGACCCCGGCTCCACGCCGGCTTTTTCGGTGCCCGGAGCGCCCAGCATCCACGTCGGGAGATCGATGTCGAGGTAGCCCAGCAGCTCGTTGAAGTAGCCGGAGATGCCGATCGCGACCACCGCCACGATCGCGGTGTACTCGAGCAGCAGGTCCCAGCCGATGAACCAGCCGACGATCTCGCCCAGCACCGTGTAGCCGTAGGTGTACGCGGATCCGGCGCGGGGGATCAGCCCGGCGAACTCGGCGTAGGAGAACGCGGCGGCCGCGCTGGCGATACCGGCGATGAGGAACGAGATGAGCACGGCGGGGCCGGCCGTCTGGTTCGCGACCGCGCCGGCCAGGGAGAAGATCCCCGCGCCGATGATGCCGCCGACGCCGATCGCGGTCAGCTGGCGCAGGCCCAGCGTGCGCTGGAGCCCGCCACCGCCGTCACTGAGTTCTTGGATCTGGTCGATCGGTTTGCGGCGGAACATCCCGGATCCCGTGCCCAGGCTGCGCGGTGCGGACATCGTCGTCTCCCAACAGGTTGTGACTTTCGGACTGGGTCACAGTCCGAGTGGAGACTAGGCAAGTGCCGCGAAGCGGCTCCGTTGAGGGTGGCGGCGGGGGCATGGATGGACGTAGCGGGAGTCGGGACACCGCACCTATCCGGCGACGGTGTCCTCGCTCACTTCGGCGGCCACGCGAGCGGCGGCGATCTTCGACGGCCTCGACGCGCTGGCGGAGAAGTAGGTCAGCAGCTCCGAGATCTCGACGGGGTCGTCCAGCTGCGGGCAGTGGCCCCAGTCCTCGCGGACCATCAACCTGCTGTGCGGGACCAGTGCGTGCAGCTGCCGTCCGGAGGCGGCGCTGACCAGCTTGTCCTTGCCACAGACGACCACCAGGAGCGGGATGCGGACCTCTTCGAGCCGGTACGCGTTCGTCAGCTCCTCGACGAGTTGCCTCGCCTGTTCGAGCCGGCTGGTGGTGGAGCGGTAGTCCGGGAACAGCGACGTGAACCGGCGCACCTGCTCGGCGTCCGCGGCGGTGGCGTTGGCGTACAGCAGCCGGGGGACGACCTGCTCGGCGACGGCGCGCACGAGGAAGCCGGGGATCGGCAACGGCAGGGCCGAGTACATCCGCAGCGGCAGCGGGTAGCGGGCCACGGTACGGATCAGCCAGCTGTCCACGAAACCGGGCGCGGCGATCGACACCACGCCCGAGACCGGCAGCCGGTGGTTTTCGGCGGCACGCAGGCTCATCGTGCCGCCGAGCGAGTTGCCGGCGAGCACCACCGTGCCGAGTACGGCCTGCTCTTTGATCACGGCCGCGGTGAAGGCGTCCAGTTGCGGGAGCATCGGGCCGGGCCGGAGTGGCTGAGCGTCACCGAAGCCGGGCAGATCGACCGCGACCGCCGGAACACCGGCGGCCGCGAGCAGCTCCAGAACCGGGCGCCAGGTGTCGGCGCTGTCGCAATAGCCGTGCAGCAGCACCAGCCTCGGGGCCGTCGGCTTGGCGTGCCCGCGCGCGGTGGCCCGCTTGCCGAGTACCCGCCGGGGCGCGCGGTCGGTGGATTCCACCGGCTGCGGCCCGACTTCGAGCACTCTGGTGCGGACACCGGCATAGCGCCGGAAAGAGACGCGGATCGGGTCGGCGTCGGCGTTGTTCCGGCCCCCGGGGTCCGCCGGTTCGGGCCGCTGCGATGCGGTCATGATTCCAGGTTAACCGCGAGAGGTCGGATTTTGGTCGAACTTTGGTCGTAAGAATCTTGCTGAGTCATAACGTTCTTGACACTTGACAAGATCGGAAAATCGCGGTTTGACCTGCGAGGAACGCGGGGATGTGCGTCTGCGTGCGCAGCGAGGGGCTGGTCGCACCCCTCCGATCAATGCGCGAAGACGACCTTTCCTGAGGTTTCCCCGTCGAGCATGTTCTTAAACCCGGTTTTCGCTTCCGAGAAAGGCAATTCCGCGCCGATCTGCGGTCGGACCCCGGTGAGCTCCAGATAAGCGAGGAGATCGGTCAGTTCGTCCCTGGTCCCCATCGTCGAACCCGCGATACGCAGTTGCAGAAAGAACACGCGCTGCAACTCCGCGTGAGCGTCCGGACCGCTGGTCGAGCCCGAAACCACGATGATCCCGCCCGGTTTGAGCGACTTCACCGAGTGGGACCAGGTCGCCTTCCCGACGGTCTCGAAGACCGCGTCGACCCGCTCCGGCAGCCGCGCGCCGGACTCAAAGGTCTGATGTGCACCCAGATTCTCGGCCAGCGCACGCTTCTCTTCGCTACGCCCTGTCACCCAAACCCGGAATCCGGCCGCACGTCCGAGCTGCACGAGGGCGGTCGAGACGCCGCCGGAAGCGCCCTGGACCAGCATCGTCTGTCCCGGCCGCAGCCCGGACTTCACGAACAGCATCCGGTACGCGGTCAGCCACGCCGTGCCCATGGTCGCGGCTTCCGCGAAGCTCAGGCTCGACGGCTTCGGAACGACATTGCGCGCCGGGACCACGACCTGTTCGGCGAACGAGCCTTGGTGCTTCTCGGTGAGCAGGGTGCGCTTCGGGTCGAGAGTGTCGTCGCCCTGCCAGCCCGGGGCGTTGATCACCGAGTGGAGGACGACCTCGGTGCCGTCGTCGAGGGTGCCCGCCCCGTCGCAGCCCAGGATCATCGGGAACTGCTCGGGTTTGATGCCGACGCCGCGCAGCGTCCACAGGTCGTGCATGTTGAGGCTGGCGGCCTTGACGTTGACCCGCACCCAGCCTTCGGGCACCTCGGGCTCGGGTCGCTCGCCGATCACGAGCGAGTCCAGCGGCTTTTCGGCGTTGGGTTCGGAAGCGTAAACGGCGAACATTCCAGCAACCTACATGGCCTGACCGGCGGTGGCAGGGGGTACGAGCGTAGGCTCACAGCGTGTTCAACGGGCTTGCAGACTGGTGGGACGGCGTCGAGTTGTGGCTCGCGCAGGCCCCGTTCCCCGTGCAGTTCGTGCTGGTCATGGCGGTCGTGGTGCCGCTGTGCCTGGTCGCTGCCTGGCTGCTCGACACGCTCTTCGGGAAGGTCGCCCGGCTCTTCGGCACGGCCCGCGATGCGAACGACCCCGACCGGCCCTCCTAAGCTGGCGCACCATGTTCAACCGTAGGCGGATCACCGCCGCCCTGATCGGCCTGATCGTGCTGGTGCTCGCCGGCTGGTTCGTCAAGGACGGCATCAGCGGTGACGATTCGAAGAGCAACTCGGCCCCGGCGAGCTCGTCCGCTTCGGCGAAGCCGTCGGGCGAGACCGGAGCGAACCGGGCCAAGGGCAAGGTCGCGGGCGAGGAGTCCGGTCTCCCGGTCAAACCGCTCACGGGACTGCCCCCGCAGGCATCCGAGACCTGGGGGCTCATCAAGGCGGGCGGACCGTATCCGTATCCGCGCAACGACGACGTCCTCTTCCAGAACCGGGAAAAGGTCCTGCCCGCCAAGGCGTCCGGCTACTACCGGGAATACACGGTCAAGACGCCGGGCAGCCCGGATCGCGGGGCGAGGCGGCTGGTGAGAGGTACCGGCAAAGAGCTGTACTACACCGAGGACCACTACAAGTCCTTCGTCGTAGTGGACACCGATCGATGAGCGCGGCGAAGGACGCGGCGGACAAGGCGTTCACCCGCGGCGCGCATCCGCATCTGATCGACGGCGGCCGGACGGTCGACAAGGCAACCACGCTCGACGCGATCGCGGAGGCGCTGTCGTTCCCCGATTACTTCGGGAAGAACCTCGACGCGCTCTACGACTGCCTCACCGACCTGTCGTGGCTCCCGACGGGTGAGCACGTGCTGATCTGGTCCGGTTCCTCGGTGCTCAAGGATCGCGATCCGAAGGCCTACCTGGCCGTCCGGAGCGTGCTCTCGGACGCACAGCGGGCGCTGGGACCGACCGGGGACCGATCGGATTCCCGGCGCCTCACCGTGGTCCTGCCGGACTAGGCCTCCGGGACCCAGTTCGGCTTGCGCTTCTGCGCGAAGGCCGTGATGCCTTCCTGGCCCTCTTCGCTCGCGAAGAACCCGGCGGACAGCTTGTTCATGGCCTCGAAGCCTTCACCGGGTGTCGCCGGGCGGGGCTTGCTGAGGAGCTCCTTCGTCGCCGCGAGCGCCTTCGGGCCGCCGAGGGCGAGAGCCTTGACGTAGCGGGAGACCTCGCCGTCGAGTTCGTCGGCCGAGACGGCCGAGTTCAGCAGGCCGATCTCGACGGCGCGCTTCGCGTCGAAGGTGTCGCCGGTCAGGAACAGCTCGTGCGCGGCACGGGCGTTGAGCCGCGGCAGCACGGTGAGCGAGATGACCGCGGGGACGACGCCGATCCGCACCTCGGAGAAGGCGAACGTCGCTTCGTGCACGGCGACGGCGATGTCGGTCGCGGCCACCATGCCGATGCCGCCCGCCCGTGCCGGGCCCGCCAGCCTCGCCACGACAGGCGTGGGGCTGGTCCAGAGCTGCTCGAGGATCTTCGGGAACTCGTTGACGCCCTGGGCGCCCGCACCGGCGCCGCGGGCCTCCTTGAGGTCCATCCCGGCGCAGAACACCGGGCCGGTGTGGGTGAGCACGATGACCCGTACCGCGTCGTCCGCCTGGGCCTTGTCCAGCGACTCGCTCAGTTCACGCCGCAGCTGGGCGGAGAGCGCGTTGCGGTTGTGCGGGGAGTCCAAGGTGATCGTGGCGGTGCCGCCCACCACGTCGTAGTGCACCAGTTCGTCAGCCATGGCCACACCTTCGCACGGGCGAAGTCGGGCCGGGCAGTGGCCTGCGCCACCATGCTCCGATGGTGGCGCAGGCGCCGCTCAGCCGATCGTCGTCGTGGTGAAGGTGGGGCTGGGGTTCGGGAAACACGACGTCGGCGCCGAGACGTCGAAGCCGGCGCTGACCACCGCGGTGAAGGTCAGGCCCGGGTCGCCGTAGCCGCTGCCCGCCAGTTTCGTCTCGATGGTGCCGGACGAGCCCGCGGTGAGGTGCGCGGTGACGGTCGGCAGTTCGAACGTCGAGCCGCCCGCGATCGGGCCGGGGAAGCTCAGCGTCGCGACGCTGCCCGAGACGGTGATCTTCGGCGGGGTCGAGCCGATGCCGGAGCCGCCGCTGAGCTCGGCGCCCACCCAGGTCGAGTTCGCCGGGATCGGGATCTTCAGCGCGAAGTCCTTGATGTGCTTGACCTTGTACCCGCTGACCTCGGCCGGGACGGTGTTGGCCGCCGGGTCGATGACGACGTCGAGGGCGGCACCGGGCGCGACCGTGGCGGGCGCGGTGACGTCGGCGTCCTGGTTCAGCTTGAGGTACTTGTTCCCGACGAGCGGCGGTTTCGCCTCGCAGTCGAAGACGACGGTGGTCGCCGCCGAAGCCGGGGCGGAGAGACCGACTAACGGGACGAGGACGGCCGAAGCGCAGACGAGGGCACGGATGGCAGCCTTCATGTTCCACCTACCTGGGGGTTCGATGGGGAGAAAGGGCGCTGCGCAGCGTTTAGAGAGTTACCGGCAAGTTAAGTAACCCGTCAAGAATTCTCCGTTCCCATACGCGAGGCGTCACGGAACTGGGAACAAGACCCTCCGAAGATCGGTATCAAGCGCCCGAACGGGACGAGTCGCGCTACTGTGCCGATGAATGATCAGGCGGCGAGCCGGGCGGCGGCGACGTCGTAGCGGTCCAGGACGAGCCCGGCGATCCGCGGATCCGGTCCCAGCGGCCCGGCGACGATCACCGACGGGTCGGCTTCGCGGGCCAGGCGCGCGATCCGGTCCGGCAGCAGTCCCGGCGCGAGGAACCAGCCCGCGACAGCGAGCCGCCGCGCGCCGTTGAGCCGCAACCGCGCGATGGCGGCGGGGACGTCCGGCTGCGCGGCGCTGGCGAAGGCGGGTGTCGCGAGCAGCCCGCGACGCAGATGCCAGCGGGTGGTGATCCCGGCGACCGCGTCGTTCGCCGCGACGTTCGACGAGCCGACGCCCGCCAGCAGGACCCCCAGTCCGGGATCGTCCAGATCGGCTCCCGCTTCGGTGAGCCGGTCCAGCGCGACCGTCTCGATGATCGGGTCGATGCCCAGCACCCCGGAAACCCGCACGTCGAGGCCGGGACAGTCCGCGGTCGCCTCGGCGACGAGCGCGGGCAGGTCGACCCGGGCGTGGTAGGCCACGCCGAGCAGCAGCGGCACCACGACGACCTCGCGATGCCCCTCGGCGTAGAGACCGCGCAGGGCGTCGGTGAGCAACGGCTCCGAGAGGTCCAAAAAGGACTCACGGATGTCGAGGCCCGGCGCCAGCCCGCGGGAGACGTCGAGCAGGGCGCGGATGGTCGCGGCGGACCGCGGAGCGCGGCTGCCGTGGGCGACGGCGACCAGTGGCGGAGTGCGGCTCGGGGTCATGCGAACCTTTCGCCGACGAGCCCGGCGGCCAGGGTGTCGCCGTCCTTCGGGTCGATGACCAGGAACGCGCCCGTCCGCGGGCTGACGCCGTAGTCGTCCACGCCGATCTCCTCGGCCAGCCTCAGCGTGACCCGGCCGATGTCGTTGAGCTCCAAGGTGGCCGGACCGTCCACACTGGACAACGTCTGCTCGTCGAAGCGGGCGTGGAGTTCGCCGACGAGGGCCTGTACCGTCCGCGTGCCGTGCTTCACCAGCACCCGCGCGCCCGGTTTGAGCGGCTTGGCCGAGAGCCAGCACAGGGTCGCGGTGATCTCGTCGGTCACCGTCGGCTGCCGGTCGGCGGCGGCGATCAGATCACCCCGCGAGATGTCGAGATCGTCCGCCAGCAACAGGGTCACCGAGGTGCCCGACCCGGCTTCGGAAAGCGGCCCGTCGGCGGTGTCGATACCCTCCACCCGGCTCCGGAGGCCTTGCGGGAGCACGACGATCTCGTCACCCGGCCGGACCGTGCCCGCCGCGATCTGTCCCGCGTAACCCCGGTAGTCGGGGTGGTCGGCCGTGCGCGGCCGGATCACGTACTGCACCGGGAAGCGGAACGCCGAATCGTGCGGATCCGGCGCCACGGGCACGGTTTCCAGGTGCTCCAGCAGGGTCGGGCCGGAGTACCACGGGGTCTTGTCCGACTTCTCCGCGACGTTGTCGCCCTCCAGCGCCGAAACCGGCACCGCGAGCACGGAACCCCGCTCGTAGCCCAAGGACGCGGCGTGCTCGGCGAACTCCTCGGCGATCACGGTGAAGGTCGCTTCGTCGTAGCCGACGAGGTCGATCTTGTTCACCGCCAGCACCAGATGCGGGACACCCAGCAGGGCGAGCACCGCCGCGTGACGGCGGGTCTGCTCGATGACGCCCTTGCGCGCGTCGACCAGCAGCACGGCCAGTTGCGCGGTGGACGCCCCGGTCACCGTGTTCCGCGTGTACTGCACGTGGCCAGGGGTGTCCGCGAGCACGAAGCTGCGCCTCGGCGTCGCGAAATACCGGTACGCCACGTCGATCGTGATGCCCTGCTCACGTTCCGAGCGCAGGCCGTCCACGAGCAGCGAGAGGTCCGGAGTGGACAGTCCCTTGTCGACACTGGCGCGGGTGACCGCGTCCAGCTGGTCGGCGAGAACGGATTTGGTGTCGTACAGGAGCCGCCCGACCAGGGTCGACTTCCCGTCGTCCACGCTGCCCGCGGTCGCGAGCCGGAGAAGGCTGGACATCAGAAATACCCCTCACGCTTGCGGTCTTCCATCGCCGCCTCCGACATCCGGTCGTCGGCGCGGGTGGCGCCGCGTTCGGTGAGCCGGGAGGCCGAGACCTCGGCGATGACCTCGTCCACCGTGGCGGCGGTCGATTCGATGGCGCCGGTGCACGAACCGTCGCCGACGGTCCGGTAGCGCACGGTCAGTTCCTTGACTTCCTCGCCCGGCCGTGGCCCGCCCCAGGGCCCTTCGGTCAGCCACATGCCGTCGCGCTGGTAGACCTCGCGCCGGTGCGCGTAGTAGATCGACGGCAGTTCGACCTTCTCCCGCGCGATGTAGTTCCAGACGTCCGCCTCGGTCCAGTTGGACAGCGGGAAGACGCGGACCTGCTCGCCGGGGCGGTGACGGCCGTTGTAGAGATTCCACAGTTCGGGGCGCTGCCTGCGCGGCTCCCACTGACCGAAAGCGTTGCGGAGACTGAAGATCCGCTCCTTGGCGCGAGCGCGTTCCTCGTCGCGGCGCCCGCCGCCGAAGACCGCGTCGAACTTGTTCTCGGCGATCGTGTCGAGCAGTGGCGTGGTCTGCAGCGGGTTGCGCATCCCGTCGGCGCGCTCTTCGAGCCTGCCGTCGTCGATCCAGTCCTGCACCTTCGCCACGAGCAGCCGCAGCCCGTGCTGCTCGACCACGCGGTCGCGGAAGTCGATGACCTCGTCGAGGTTGTGCCCGGTGTCCACGTGCAACAACGGGAACGGCACCGGCGCGGGCCAGAACGCCTTGATCGCCAGGTGCAGCAGGAGCGTCGAGTCCTTGCCGCCGGAGAACAGGATCACCGGCCGGTCGAACTCGCCCGCCACCTCGCGGAAGATGTGGATGGCCTCGGATTCCAGCGCCGCCAGGTTGTCCGTGGCGGCGTCAGCGGCCGGTTCGAGCGTGGTCATGTCGTCCCTTCTCAGCCGTGCAAGCCGCACTCGGTCTTGCCCTGCCCGGCCCACCGGCCACTGCGCGGGTCCTGACCCGGAGCGACCTTCGCGGTGCACGGCGCGCAGCCGATCGACAGATAACCGATGGACACCAACGGGTTCTCGAGGATTCCGTGTTCGTCGATGTAGTCCCTGAACTCGTCGTCGGACCACGGCGCGATCGGGTTGATCTTCACCAGCCCGTTGCGGTCGTCCCAGGTGACGATGGGGGTGTTCGCGCGGGTCGGCGCGTCGACCCGGCGGACGCCGGTCACCCACGCCGAGTACTTCGCGAGCGTGTTCCGCAGCGGCACGACCTTGCGCAGCTGGCAGCACTGGGTCGGGTCGCGTTCGTGCAGTTTCGGGCCGTACTCCGCGTCCTGTTCGGCGACGCTCTGCGCGGCCTGGGCGTTCACGATCCGCACGCCGGGATAGACCGCCTGCACCGCGTCGCGGGTGCCGATGGTCTCCGGGAAGTGGTAGCCGGTCTGCAGGAACAGCACGTCGACGTCGGGTTTGACCTGGGTGGCCAGATCGATGAGGACGGCGTCCTGCATGTTCGACGCGACGATGAAGTCGTCGCCGAACGTCTCCGCGGTCCAGCGCAGGGCCTCGGTGGCGGTCGCTTCGGCGAGCTCCTTCGAGGCCCGCTCGGCGAGCGTCTTGTAGTCGGCAGTGGCGGTCATCCTGGTGACACCTCCGGGAAGGACAGTCCGAGGAATTTCACGGTGAAGACCCGGCGGCAGGCCGAGCACAGCCAAGAGCCGCCCTCTTCCGGCCGCAGGTCTTCATCGCCACAGAAAGGGCAGTGATACGGCGTCGCTCGTTCGGTCACTGCAGGGCGCTTTCTTCGGCCCGCGTGACCCACTGGGCGAACCGTTCGCCGGGTTCGCGGCCGGCGAGGTACGCCCGCACGATCCGTTCGACGTACGCGGTCAGCTCCGACGCGGTCACCTTGTGCCCGCGCAGTTTCCGGCCGAACCCGGCGTCCAGGCCGAGCCCGCCGCCGAGGTGCACCTGGAAGCCTTCGACCTGCTTGCCGTCCTCGTCGGTGACGATCTGGCCCTTGAGCCCGATGTCGGCGGTCTGGATCCGCGCGCAGGAGTTGGGGCAGCCGTTGAGGTGCACGGTCACCGGGTTCTCGATCTCGGCCTGGATGTCGGCGAGCCGCTTCTCCAGTTCGTCGACCAGCTGGATGGCGCGGGCCTTGGTCTCGACGATGGCGAGCTTGCAGTACTCCAGCCCGGTGCAGGCCATGATCCCGCGCCGCCACGGCGACGGCTCGGTCTGCAGGCCCAGGTCGGCCAGTTCGGCCTTCAGCCCGGCGACCTCGGCTTCGGGGACGTCGAGGACGACGAGTTTCTGTTGCGGCGTAAGCCTGACGCGGTTCGATCCGGCGCGTTCGACGGCCTTCGCGACCGCCAGCAGGGTGGCGCCGGAGACGCGGCCCGCGATCGGCGCGGCGCCGACGTAGAACTTGCCGTCGGTCTGCGGGTGCACGCCGACGTGGTCGATCTGGGTGGCGGGCACCTCGGGCGCCGGGCCGTCGGTCAGCTTGCGCTTGAGGTACTCGTCCTCCAGCACCTGGCGGAACTTCGCGGCACCCCAGTCCTTCACCAGGAACTTGATGCGGGCGCGGGCGCGCAGGCGCCGGTAGCCGTAGTCGCGGAAGACGCTGATCACGCCTTCCCAGACGTCGGGGACCTCTTCCAGGGGGACCCAGGAGCCCAGCCGCTGCCCGATCATCGGGTTGGTGGACAGGCCGCCGCCGACCCAGAGGTCGAAGCCGGGCCCGTGCTCGGGGTGGTTCACCCCGACGAAGGCGATGTCGTGGATCTCGTGGGCGACGTCCTGCTGGCCCGAGATCGCGGTCTTGAACTTGCGCGGCAGGTTCGAGTACCGCGGGTCGCCGATGTAGCGGCGTTTGATCTCGTCGATCGCGGGCGTGCCGTCGATGACCTCGTCCGCGGCGATGCCGGCGACCGGGGAGCCGAGGATGACGCGCGGGCTGTCGCCGCAGGCCTCCATCGTGGTCATCCCGGCCTTCTCCAGCTTGGCCCAGATCGTCGGGACGTCCTCGACCTGGATCCAGTGGTATTGGATGTTCTGCCGGTCGGTGATGTCGGCGGTGTCGCGTGCGTGGGTCTGCGAGATCTCGGCGAGCACGGCGAGCTGATCCGTGGTCAGCGCGCCGCCGTCGAGCCGGACCCGCAGCATGAAGTAGCGGTCGTCGAGCTCTTCGGGCTCCAGCGTCGCGGTGCGGCCGCCGTCGATGCCCGGCTTGCGCTGGGTGTAGAGGCCGAACCAGCGGAACCGGCCGCGGAGGTCACCGGGGTCGATCGAGTCGAACCCGCGGTGGGCGTAGATGTTCTCGATCCGCGCCCGGACGTTGAGCGGGTCGTCGTCCTTCTTGGACCGTTCGTTGGGGTTCAGCGGTTCGCGGTACCCCAACGCCCACTGTCCCTCGCCCCGTTTTTGTTTGACCCGGGGCGTGCGGGCAGGGGTCTCGCGCGTGGGCGACGACATGGGAGTCCTCCGGCAGATCGTGGTGGTGGCGGGGAGTCAGCGGTTCGTCGCACAGAGCGCGCTGGCCACACGACGGAGATCCACGTGGCGGCGTGCCACGAGGGTGATTCCGGCGCGGGTCATTCGTTCAGCGTGCCACGCGCCCACTATGTGGTCTAGGCCGGTCCGAATGCTGGGAACAGGGTTCGGATACGACTGTTTCCGCTGTTCAGGCGCCTGTTTCGAAGGTCAAGTCCGGGTTCGCCGCCGCCACTGTGACGCAGAACGCGCAAGCCTCAAGAGGGGAGGACGCGGTCCACGATGAGCCGGATGACGTCTTCGTCGGTGACGTCCGCGAGGACCTCCGGGAGGGTGAGCCGTTCGACGGTGAGCCCGGTCAGGGCGAGATACATCAGCAGGACCTCCGCCCGCCCGCCCGGCATTCCCGCCGAGACGTGCCAGTCGACGCTCATGTCGATGCCCTCGCGGATGGTCTTGGTCAGCTCGGCCGCCAGTTCCGGGCGCCGGGTGGCTTCGAGCCGGAGTTCGAGCAGGGCGAGATACGGCTCGCGGTGGCCGGTCAGCCGTCCCATGAGTTCGCCGAGCAGGACGCCGACCCGGTCGTGGGACGGCGTCTCGGCCTGCGGATTCGCCATGACGTCGGCCGGTGCCGACAGCCTTTCCTGCACGCGGACGCCGACCTCGCCGAGCAGCTGGTCCCGGTTCCGGAAGTAATTGGACGTCGTGCCGGGCGGGACGTCGGCTTCGACGTCCACGGCGCGGTAGGTGAGCCCGCGGGCGCCCTCGCGGGCGAGGACGGTGATGGCGGCGTCGGTGAGGGCGGTCCGGCGCTCCGGGTTCTGTCGCATCGGAACATTCTCCTTGCTTCGATCAAACCACTATGTCTATAGTACTACACATCAAGTGGTTCTTCTGGGAGGAAAACACCAAATGCAACTCAGCGGTTTCGGTGCCTGTGTGCTCGTCGACGACATCGCCGAGACCACCGCCTGGTGGAAGCGGCACCTGCAGTTGACGGTGACGATCGAGCTCGACTGGTTCTCGAGCCTCAACGTCGGAGTGCCGGGCTATGAGATGAGCTTCGCGAAGCGCGGTCACAAGGCCACGCCGGAGCCTTGGCGGGCGCAGGAGCCCGCCGGGTCGATGGTCGGCCTGATGGTCGCCGACGCGGCGGCCGAGTACGAGCGGCTGCACGAGGAGGGGGTCAAGATCGTCACGGAGCTCGTGGACGAGGAATTCGGCCAGCGGCACTTCTATATCGAGGACCTCAACGGCTTCCTCATCGACATCATCGAGGTGATCCCGCCGAGCCAGGAGTGGTTGGCCGCTAACGGGTTGGCCTAGTACCCGCTTTGGGTGAGTGAGGCCGCGCGAGGACCGCGTCGCCGCTAGCTTCGGTTTCCGATCCACACTGGACGGAGGAGTTGCGCATGCGCCGATGGGTGGTCGCCGCGATGGTGCTGGCGTCCCTGCTGGTCCCGGGTACGGCTTCCGGGGCCGAGCAGGGGTGCAGGCTGGTTTCGCCCGACGAGGGGGCGGTGCTGCACAAGGGCGGCTCGTACCGGTTCGAGGCGGTCGGCTGCTCGCCGAACGCCCGGGGGCACCTGTCCCATACGGTGCTGGTCGAGGTGGCGATCAGCCGCGACGCCGCTTCGGACGAATACGGTGACTGGTCGCTCGACCACGTGGTCAACGACTACTCGTTGAGCATGGAGACCCTCGTCTGGGTGCGGTTCGAGGACGGCACCCGCTCGACGTCGGTCAAGGTGCACATCGCCGACAGATAGCGCGATCCGTGAAGGCCTCTTTCCCCGGGGAAGGAGGCCTTCACGGCGTGGGGGACACTGGGGTGTGCCCGCACTGCTGCCCGAAACCACCACGCCCGTCGAGTCGGCGCTCCCCGAGAGCGCGCTGGAAGGGCTCGGCACCCGGCCGTTCGGTGTCTACGTGCATGTCCCGTTCTGCGCGACCCGGTGCGGCTACTGCGATTTCAACACCTACACCGCCGGTGAGCTGGACAGCGATTCGTCGCCGCAGTCCTGGCTGGAAGGCCTCAAGCGCGAGTTCGACCTGGCCGCGCGCGTCCTCGGGAAGCCGCCCGCGGTCGACACCGTCTTCGTCGGCGGAGGCACTCCGTCGCTGCTCGGCGCCGAAGGGCTCCGAAGCGTCCTCGACGCCGTACGGGACACGTTCGGCCTCGCGCCCGACGCCGAGGTGACGACGGAGTCCAATCCGGAGTCCACCTCGCGCGAGTTCTTCGACGGTATCCGTGACGCCGGATACAACCGGATCTCGCTCGGGATGCAGTCGGCCGCACAGCACGTCTTGAAGATCCTCGACCGCGTGCACACCCCAGGCCGTCCGGTCGCGGCGGCGGAGGAAGCGCGGGCCGCCGGATTCGAGCACGTCAACCTCGACGTCATCTACGGCACGCCGGGGGAGCGGGTCGAAGACCTCCAGGCTTCGCTGGACGCGGTGCTGGCCGCCGGTGTCGACCACGTCTCGGCGTACGCGCTGATCGTCGAGGAGGGCACCGCGCTCGCCCGCCGCATCCGCCGCGGCGAACTGCCCGCGCCGGACGACGACGTGCTGGCCTCCGACTACGAACTGATCGACCGCGTCCTCGCTCCGGCGGGTCTGCGCTGGTACGAGGTGTCCAACTGGGCGACCTCGGAGGAAGCCCGCTGCCGGCACAACATCGGCTACTGGCGCGGCGGCGACTGGTGGGGCGCCGGGCCGGGCGCGCACAGCCACGTCGGCGGCGTCCGCTGGTGGAACGTCAAACATCCGGCCCGGTACGCCGCCTCGCTCGCCGCCGGGGACTCACCGGCCGCGGGCCGCGAACTGCTGACCGACGAAGACCGGCATCTGGAACGCGTGATGCTGGAACTCCGGCTGTCCGAAGGACTTCCGCTCGACGCCCTCGACGACGACGGCCGGGCCGAAGCCCGCGTCGCCGCCGCCGAGGGGTTGCTCGATCAGTCCGCTTTGGACGGTCAGGACCGGGCGGTGCTGACCGATCGCGGGCGGTTGCTCGCGGACGGACTGGTGCGGCGGCTCACCTGAGGCCCAGCGCCCGGTCGACCCACCGGCCGACCGGCAGCGCCACCACGACGGCCGCCAGCGCCAGGTGCACCACCATGAACGCCACCGCAGCGGGAACGCTCGGCGGCCCGCCGAGGAACACGATCATGTGCGACGCCCACTTGAGCTCCGTCGGTTTCGTCCCGGCGGACCAGACGTCGTTGAGCGCCCAGAACGTCAGGTCGTTCGCGCCCGAGATCACCACCAGGATCGCGGCGACGCCGGTCTTGAGCACGTTCGCCGTCCGGCCGCCGCCCAGCCGGTACGCCATCAGCCCGAACAGGACGATGAACGTCACGACGAACAGTTCGAACTGGTACACCGGCTGGAAGGCGTCCTCGTCGGTGGCCGCGTTCCTGGCGAACGCCTGGATCCGCATGACCAGTTCGGTGTCCAAATAGGACATGTAGACGAACACCGCGAGCACGATCAGCGCGGGACCCCCTTTGGTGCGCGGGAAGAGCGCCACCGTCGCGACCGCGAACACGAACGGGCACAGCTTGAACGCCCAGTCCACGACGTTGTCCAGGGTCTGGTCCGGCGGCAGGATCACCATGATCAGCAGCGCGGTCACCACGGCCGGGACGGCGGCCACCAGCCACAGCCACTTTCGGCGCCGGTAGAGCGCGGGAACCCAGCCGTCCGTGCTGGGCAGCGTGGCGGTCACAGGGTGTCCTTCTCGGCCCAGAAAGGCCCGAGGGCGAGCGCGTCGACGTCGGTCTTCAGGTAGCAGGCGACGGCGTCGGCCGGGCTGGCGACGATCGGTTCGTTGTTGTCGTTGAACGAGGTGTTGACCACCATCGGCACCCCGGTGAGCTTCTCGAACTCGCTGATCATCCGGTAGTACAGCGGATTGCCCGGCTCGCTCACCGTCTGCACGCGGGCGGTCCCGTCGACGTGGGTGATGGCCGGGACCTCGTCGCGTTTGTCCGGCAGGACGTCGAACACCAGCAGCATGACCGGCGACGGGTAGTCGCTGACGAACCAGTCGCCCGCGCGTTCCGCCAGGCATGACGGGGCGAACGGCCGGAACGCCTCGCGGTGCTTGACCTTCTCGTTCATCCGCGTCTTCGAATCGGGGTCGCGCGGGTCGGCCACCAGCGAGCGGTTGCCGAGCGCGCGCGGCCCGCATTCCATCCGGCCCTGCACCCAGCCGATGATCTTGCCTTCGGAGATCTTCTTCGCCGTGTGCGCGGCGATGTCGTCGACCTTGGTGTAGTGGACCCCGGCGTCCTGCAGGGCCAGTTCCATCTCGGCCTCGGTGTAGTCCGGTCCGGTGTAGGTGTAGCCGTCGCGGGGGCGCGGCTTGCCGTACTTGCCGACCGACACCTCCAGCGCCGCGCCGATCGCGCAGCCGTCATCGGCGGCGGCGGGCTGGGCGAAGAAGTCTTCGAACGGGGTTTCCAGCAGGATCCGCCCGTTCATCACGCTGTTCAGCGCGACACCGCCCGCGACGGACAGCCTCCGTGACCCTGTCTCCCGCTGCAGCCAGCGCGCCAGGTGCAGCCCGGCCTCCTCCAAGGTGACCTGCAAGGCGTACGCGATGTCGCAGTAGTGCTGCGGCACCGGGTTCTCGGCGGTGACCCGGGTCTTGGGCCGCGCCGGGCCGAACAGGTCGGTGAACTTCTTCGACATCACGTGCTTGCCGGTGCGGTGGTGACCGAAGAAGCCGAGATCGAGCTCGTAACCGCCGTCGTCGTCGAGATGGATCAGCTGCTTGAACGCGTCGACATAGGTGTCGGTGCCGAGCGGCGCCAGTCCCATGATCTTGCCTTCGTCACGGGTCGGGTAGAAGCCGAGGTAGCCGGTGACGCCGGCGTACATCGCGCCGAGCGAGTGCGGGAACTTGATTCGCCGGATGTCGATGATCCGGTTCCCCTTGCCGTGCCCCAGATAGGTCGCGGTGCCGTCGCTGCCGATGCCGTCGAAGGTGAGCACCGCCGACTCTTCCCACGGTGAGATGAAGTACCCGCTGGCGGCGTGCGCCTTGTGGTGGTCGACCAGATGCGTCTTGAACTTCGTCGGCCCGGTCCAGCCCACGGCTTCCTTCACGTCGCGTTCGAGGGTGTAGGAGCGCTTGAGGTGCGCGAGCACCGCGCCGCCGACGTGGTAGTCGTCGACCCCTTTGCCACCACCGGTCTTGAACGTCTCCACCAAGCTCGCCGAGGAGCCGCCGTCGTCGCCGTTCCGGTTGCGGAACACCTCGAGCGTCGCCGGGAAATACCGCGCGAACACCTTCGCCGCGTGGATGCCCTCGCGCCAGCGCTGCCAGTAGTAGGCGACGTGGTCGACGTCGGCGAGCGTGATCCCGCCGCGCTCCAGGCAGAACTTGATCGCCTCCGCGGGAAAGCCCCCGTCGTGCTTCACCCGGGTGAAGCGTTCCTCTTCGGCGAACGCGATGATCTCGCCGTCGCGCACGAGCGCGGCCGCCGAATCGTGGACCCTGCTGATACCCAGTACGTACATGTTCCTTCTCCAGTGCGACATTCAGAGTTCGGGATGATGGCGGCGCAGTAGCCGCCGGAGCACGGCCGCCCGCACACCGATGGCGAAGACGAGGGCGGCGAACCCGCCGACCGGGCCCATCGCCGGGACGAGCGCGGCGGCGGCCAGCGGAGTGGCGACGAGTCCGGCGATCGAGGCCGCCGCGGTCAGGGTGAGGACCTTGCTGTTGGTGTTCTCGATCAGGAAGCCCGCGTAGAGCCGGACGGCGAACAGCACCGTTTCGGCCAGGACGAAGACACCGAGCACCACGTACGCGCCGACGGTGTCCTCGGCGGTCAGCACCACGCGGGCCGCCGGGATCGCGAGTGCGATCCCCGCCAGGACGAGGAAGACCAGCGAGCCCCGTTCGACCAGCTTGAGCAGCTCGGCGGCCCGGGCCCGGCCCGCCGCCGCCCCGCTGCCGCGCATCCGTGCCGAGATCGCGGGCTGGTGCACCCTCAGCTGATAGAACAGCAGTGAACAGAACGCGCTGCTGGCCAGCAAAGCGAGGTAGAACGGTCCACTGTCGACGGTCCGGCCCGCCAGGGCGAGGACCCCGAACACCGTCGACGTCGCCAGGACGTCCAGTACCTCGGTCAGCCCGAGCAACACGGTGGTGCGGCCGAACGCGGGCCAGAGCCGGTGACCGTCGATCCTTTCCGCGCGCAGCCACTCCTTCGGCAGCAACGCGGCGGAGCCCGCCAGGATGAGAAGGATCCCGCCGAGCAGCAACGCGAGGTGCGTCAGCGGCGACCAGCGCGCGAACCAGGTGCCCATGGTCACGACGCCGACCACCAGCGCGCCCGCGGTGAAGGCCAGCGCGTCCAAAGTGGACTTGCCACGGAACCGGTGCAGTCCCGAGACGGTCATCAGCAGCCCACTGGAGATCGACCAGCTCGCGGCCGTCAGGTACAGCGCCGCGTCCGAACGCGGGGCGAGCACGAGCGCGACGGCCATCGCCGCCAGGACCACCAGCACGGGCACCGCGGCCATCCGGATCGCCAGTGCCGCGACCGCGTTCCGGGTCACGTTCAGCCGGGGCAGGCATTTCAGCGCGGACTTCTCGGCCGCCGACGGGACGAAGTTCAGCCACGACATCAGCCCGAGCGCGGTGGCGAACCGGCCGTAGTCGTGTGCTCCCCATGCGGTGATCAGGACCAGCCCCATGGCCTGGATCGCCAGCCGGAAAACGCCCCGGCCCGCGAGCAGCCGCAGCACCGTCGAACGTTTCGGCGCCGCGATCGACGCGGTGCCCTCGGAAAGCGAGGTTCCGGTCAAGGGAGCGGTACCGCCAGACCCTGCTCGTCGAGCAGGAACTTCAGGGTGCCGCGCATCTCGTCCTCCGCCGCCAGCACGTCGGGGACGGTCGGCGCCGAAAGCACGGCGTAGCCCATCTTGTAGCCCGCCTGCTCGTACGGCTTGACGAAGGAATCCTCTTCCGCGAACAGCTCCAGGCTGCTCACCGAGGGCATCGCGCGGACCTCGTCGGTGCCTTCGATCCGGACGATCCGGCCGCCTCGGTCGGACGCGAGGATGTGCACCAGCGTCGGCCTCGGGTCGCGCGGCGAGAGCACGACCTCGCCGCCGGTCGCGGCGGCGATCCCCGCGGCGATCAGATCGACGCCGGTGCTGAGCGCGATCGCCTCCGCCAGGCCGTTCCCGCCCATCCTGGCGCCCATTTCGATCAGGTAGAACTTCCCGTCGCGGCCGAGGACGGCGTCGAGCGTGAGCGGCCCGGTGCGGTAGCCGAGTTCCGCGCACAACGCGGTCAGCATGAGCGGCAGCGCCCGATCGACCACCGGCGGCAACCCGGCGGGCAGGAGGTGGGACGCCGTCACGAAGAACGGCGGCGGGGTGAGTGTGCGCCGGGTGACCGCGTGGAACACGATCCGGCCGTCGACCACGAGCGCTTCGATCGTGTAGTGCGAGCCGTCGAGGTGCTCTTCGACGACGAGCCGTCCGGACGGCGAGAACGCGAGCGACTCGGTGAACGCGGTGTCCAGACCGCCGGGGCTCGGGCACGAGACGACACCGCGGCTCCCGGAGGAGTCGACCGGTTTCACCAACGTGGGGAACCGCAGCTGTTGCGCGGCGAGGGCGAGATCCGGCCCCGGTTTCCCGCCGACACTGCGGTAGGTCGGCAGGCGCAGGCGGTCGCAGAGCGCGCGGAAGACGGACTTGTCGACGGAAGCGGCGACGGCGGCTTCGGGCAGCGGATCCGGCAGGTTCCAGTGCCGGGTGAGCCAGGCGAGCGTGGGCAGCCCGACGTCGCTGGCCGGGCAGAGCACCCCGGCGATGTCGTCCCGCCCGTCCAGCGCGGCCGCGATCTGTTCCGGCGCGCGGACACTGACCTGCACGAACTCGTCGGCCAGCGCCACCGCCGGCGCGCTCGCGCGGACGTCGACGCAGATGGTGCGGAACCCGAGTTCCCGCGCCCGGTGGTACGTGCTGACCGAACCGTCGGCGCCGCCCAGGATCACCAGGCTCCGAGGCGCCGCCGTGTCTTCGGTGTTCTTCACTCCCGCTTGCCTTTCCCCAGGATGGACCTCGGCGAAGGCCGAGGCGTAGAGGCGGTCGTCCTCGTCGACCGCGAAGTTGGCTTCCCTGATGTAGAACTGCCGTGGCCGTGGTTGCCCCGCGCCGACCACGACCAGGTAGCGGACGGTCAGCGCGAGCACGGTCAGCAGCACGGCGAACATGACGAACTCCAGCGCCGCAGCGGCGTTCAGGCCGAGAAGTCCGGTGGCGGCCGCGATTCCGGCGAGCACCGAGATCCCGGCGGTGAGCATCGCCGTGACCGAAGCCACCGTCGTCAGCCGCCGGGTGAAGCCGACGAACAGTTCGATGGCGTGCGAGGACAGGAAACCGAAGCCCACTTTGGACTCACCGCGTTCCCTGGCCCGGTGTGCCACCGGGACCGTGGTGTAGCGGCTGGTCAGCCTCGGCACGGTGGCCAGGAAGTACGGGGTGCCCAGCCGGAGGCCGACGATTTCGCGCGCGAGTTCCGTGCGCACCAGCCGGAAGGCCGTCGCGCCGGTCGGGATCTCGATGCGCAGCACGCGGCGGCCGAGGAAATGGAAGGCCGCGGTACCCCAGCGCCGCAGTAAAGGATCTTTCCTATTGGTCCGGACGCCGAAAACGGCGTCGTATCCCGCCTCGGCCGCGATGATCAATTTCTTCGCTTCGGCAGCGGGGAACTGCAGGTCGGCGTCGATATGCAAGATCCACGGTTTCCCCGCGTAGCGATAACCCGCGGAAAAAGCGGCCTCGAACCCGAAGTTGCGTGTGAAGGACAGATAGCGCACCCGAGGGTCGGTGTGCGCCAGCGCGCGGATGACGTCCAGTGTCCCGTCCGTACTCCCATCGTCCACATAGATCAGTTCGAGTGGGAGATTCCCCAACTCGGCGATGATCTCCAGGTAGGAGGGCTCCACGTTGTCGACCTCGTTGAAGCACGGGACGACCACGGTGAGTCCACTGTGCACAGGCCCGGGGATCGACGAGTTCATCTGCCTGACCCCTGCGGTGAGTGCGCTAGTGTGTTCGTAGCGTCACCTGTGCTGAGTGCATGATTCATATTTCCCCTCGGCGCGGACCGGCCGGCGGATCGTGCCGGCTCGAAAGGTCCCGGTGTTATAGGCAGGTTCGCTTTGGTCCCGCCAGCACATCCGGAAAATTGGTCCTTTCAGCTCAGTCGAAAAGGTGGGAAGTTCGCCGAAAACCGGATGAACCAGACGTGGGGTGTTCCCAAACCGGTTCCGATGACGCAGGCTTGCGCGCCATGTGGAAAGTGGGGGTGAGTGCCGCCTGGCGTGCCGCTTATCGGCGATCCGTGAGGTCGGCCTTCGCGACGGTGCCGTTCTACCGCGAACGCTGGGCACTCGACGGCAGAACGGATCCCGTGCTCGTGCCCGGCCGGACCGGAACGGACTCCGGCGCGGCACCGCTGTCCGAGGCGGTGCACAAGATCGTCGATCTCGTACCGCTCGCCGGTGGCACGCAACGGATCGAGCCGAATCGCGGGCTGGGTCCCGTGCTGCGCAGGGCACGTTCGGTGACCGGGGACGCACTGGTCGTCGTGCTCGGCGACGAGGGGACGCGCCCGCCGGCGGACCTGCCGGGCGGGGTCCGGTGCTGCGTGGTGGATCCCGACACCCCGGCGCCGGGTGTCCTCGCGGAGTTGACCGCGGCGCTCCGCCGCGGTCGTCGCGTGATCGCGGTCGGCGACGACAAGCAGCTGGCCGTTTTCGCCACCGCGCTGCCCGAAGACCGGGCGTACCGGGTCGAATCCGTACCGCGACGGGAACTGGACACCATGGACACCGGCCCGTACGGAGTGCTCCACGACCCGGCACTGGGCTACCTGGGCGCGATCGAAGCCTGCGGCCGCTGGCATCTCGACTGGCCCCGCGTCCACGCGCGCCCCACCTCGGGCGGGCTCGCGTTCACCCTGCTGCGCCAGGATTCCCCGCGGTTCGTGGACGTGCTCCCGGCGGGCGGGGTGCATGGCGAGATCGCGCCGTGCCCGCGACACGGCACCCCGGTCGTGCTCACGTGAAGATCGCTTTCCACGATCCGCGCACCGATCCCGCCCCGGCGGGCTGGCCGGCGTTCTTCACCGCGGCACGCCTGCATCCGGTGTGGGACTACGGGGTGATGGGACTCGACGCCTGGACCGCGCGGAACCCGCCGGTGCTGGCCACCGTCTCCGGTGGCACCGGGATCGTCGCGGCGTTCTCCGTCCTGGTCTGTCGTCCCCGGCTGCGGTATCGCTTCGCGCCGATGCCGGGACACCGGCTGCTGCGCCCGTTCTGGGCCGAGGTCTGCCAGCCCTGGCTGAGCGGTTACCCGGGACTGGCGTTCGCGCCGCCGGTCCCGGCCGCCGAACGACGTCCGCTGATCCGGGCGTTCGAACGGGCCTTGCGCACGCGGCTCGGACCGGGACTGCTCGGCGTGCTGTACCGGGCGCTCGGGGAGGAATCCGCGAAGGACGTCCAAGGGCGGGGCAGGCTGGTGAAACACGTCGATTCGGTCGCGGTGCTGGACAACCGCTTCGGTTCGGAAGACGAGTGGATCGCGTCGCTGGCGAAGTCGCGGCGTGGCGGGCTCAGACGGCAGCGGCGCAGGTTCGCGGCCGATCCCGGCCTGGTGGTCAAGGGCGGTCCAGGCCGGGGGGATCTGGACAGCGCCGAGGTCGCGGCGCTCATCCAGGCGCATCGTGAACGGCACGGCCGGTTCGCGCTCGACGCCAGGACCATGCCGTCCGCCGCGTTCCTGCACCGGTTCCTCCGGCGGCCGGACGTGCACACGCTGACCTACACCGGCGCCGACGGCAGGCTGCTCGCGGTGAACACCCTGCTCGACCATCCGGACAGCCTGGCGAAACAGCACTGGGGCACCTTGCCGGTGGACGAGGGCGGACGGCAGGGACTGCTGTTCGACTCCTACATCCACGCGATGCGCTACGCCACGCGGCGTGGCGTCAGGGAACTCACCGCCGGGCGCGGACTGCCCGAACTCAAGGCCACGCTGGGATTCCGGGCGCGCCCGGTGTATTCCGCCGCCGTGCCGAGACCGGTACTGGGATGGTGACGATGAAGGTGGCGGAGCGGAGCACCGCGTTCGAGGTCGAAGTGCTCGATCCGAGGAGCGCGGCCGAACCCGCGGGCTGGCGGGAATTCCTGCATCGGGCGAGGTTGTTGCCCGTCTGGGAGTACGAGGTCCTGCGCCGGGAAGCCTGGCTGGCGAAGAACCCGGCGGTGCTCGCGGTGCTTCGCAGGGGAGAGCAGGTCGTCGGCGCGTTCACCGTGATGGTGTGCCGGAGCTGGCGGGCGGACGACTTCGCGCCGCTGTCCGTCCTCGGTGGACGGTTCCGCCCGCGCTGGGCCGAGGCCTATCTCTGGCAGCTCAGCGGTTATCCGGCAGGGGTGCTCGACGAGCGGCTGGACGAGGCCGAGCGGCGGGAAGTGGTCCGCCGGCTCGAACGCGCACTGTGCGCCCACCTCGGCCCCGGGCTGCTGGGCGTGATCTACCGGGCGATGAATCCGGAACTCCTCCCGGCGCTGGCGGGCCGGGGCCGGATGACCCGGGAGATCGACCCGATCGCCGTGCTGCCCAACGACTATTCCACTGTGGACGACTGGGAGCGGGTACTCGGCGACGAGACCCGGAGGACGCTGCGTGACCTGCGCGAGGACGGGGACCTGCGCACCGAAGCGGCTCCCGCCCGCCGGGACCTGGACTGCCACGAACTCGCCGTCCTGCTCAACGCCCACCGCGCCAGGCAGGACGAACGGGCCTGGGCGCAGGGACAGCGGTCGCGGTTCGGCGGGCTGCACATGGACACCCGGAGCCCGATCGCACCGTCCTACCTGGACGTACTCGTGCGCCGCCCGGACGTGATCACCCGGACCTACCGCGACGGATCCGGGCGGCTGCTGGGATTCGGCACGCTGTTCGACTCCTTCGGCGCCTGTGTGCTGCACCAGTGGGCCGCGCTGCCGAGTGCGGACGGTGGCCGGAAAGGGCTCTATGTCGACTTCTACGCCAGGGGAGCGGAGCACATGATCGCGCACGGGCGCCGCGAACTGACCGCCGGCCGGGCGATGCTGGAGAACAAGACCGCGCTCGGCTTCGGCACCAGCCCCCTGGTCTCGGTCGCCGTGCCGAGACCGGTGCTGGGCCGATGACCTGGGAAGTGCGGGTGCTCGATCCGCGAACCGATGCCGAACCCGAGGGCTGGGCCGCGTTCCTCACCGCTCAGCAGGCGCCGGTTCCCTGGGACTACCACCTGCTTCGCGTGGAATCGCACTTCTCCCGCAGCCCCAACCTGCTCACCGTGATCAGCGACGGGGGAGACATCGTCGCCGCGGTGCTGGCGATGCTGTGCGCCCCGGTCTCCCCGGACCGGCCCGGCGCGGTGCGCGGCGTGGCGCGACTGGGGACGCGCTGGCTCGAAGTGCAGCACGCGTGGCTTTCCGGCTATCCGCCGTGGTTGTTCGCGGACGAGGTCGACGCCGCCGACCGTCGGGAGATCATGCGCCGGTTCGAGCGGGCCGTCTGCCGCTTCACCGGACCCGGCTGCCTCGGCGTCGTCTACCGCACCGTCGAGCCGGAAGCGCTCGACATGCTGTCCGGACGGGGCAGGCCCGTTCGCGACACGATGCCGACGTCGGTGCTGGAGAACGGTTTCGTCGACGTCGAAGGCTGGCTGGCGTCCCTGCGGCGCAGCAGGCGGCTGAGCTTGCGCGGGCAGGTGAAGAAGGTCGCCGCGGACCCGGGACTGGTCGTTCGCGCCGAAGCCGCTCGCACTGACCTCGACGCACTGGAGCTGGCGACGCTGCTGCGGGGGCACCGCGGGCGGATGGGGCCGGTGAAGTTCGACTGGCGTGGTCCGGTCACGGCCGAGTACTTCGCCGAACTCGTGCGCAGGCCGGACGTGATCACCTCGACCTACCACGGCGCCGACGGCAAGCTGCTCGCGTTCGGCATCGTGCTCGATCACCCCGTGGCGCCACTGCACCAGCATTGGGCCGCGGTGGCGCCGGAGGAGGGACGGCCGAAGCACCTCTACTTCGACGCTGTCGTTCGTAACGTGCGCTCCATGATCGAGGGCAACCGGAAGTCCCTGTCGATGGGGCGGGGGCTGACCGACTTGAAGGCGACGCTCGGTTTCCGGCCGGTCCCGCTGCTCGGGGTCATCGTGCCGAGGCCGGTGACCCGATGGTGATCGAGGTGCTGGACCCCCGGCGCGATCCGGAGCCCGCGTACTGGAAACCGTTGCGGGCCAAGGCCGGTCTGCGCGCGGACTGGAGCTGGGAGGTCCTCACCACCCAGGCGTGGGCGGCGCGCACCGCGCAGCCGGTCACCGTGCTGCTCGAAGGCAGCGAGCCGCGTGGCGTGGTCAGCTCGGCGTGGGTCACCGGGCTCACCAGACGGCATCGGTTCGCCCGGCCTTCGGGCAAAGGATGGTTCGGCGGACTCGACGTCCGCTCGCCCGGCGCGTCCGCGATGCCGGGCTGGTGGTTCGACGACGAGGACGGTGACGGCGGTGTCGGCAGGTTGCTGGACCGCTTCGTCCCGGCCATGCGCGCGGAACTCGGCTTCGGCCTGCGCGGCCTGCTGGTGCGCCAGATCGGTGAGTCCGGAGTGGACGGTTTCCGGGGCGGGCTGAAGATGGTGCGCCGGACCGAGGACGTCGCCGTCCTCGACGTCACGCCGTTCTCGAACCGGGACGACTGGGTGAACTCGCTGGCGAAGAAACGCAAGTACAACCTGCGCAAGATCTTCCGCACCTTCGAGGCCGATCCTTCGATCGAGGCGCGAGTCGTGCGCGGCATCGACGCAGATCCGGTCGAGATCGCGGAATTGCTGCGACACAACGAATCCAAACACCATGATGTGCCGATCGTGCCGCTCCCGGCGTTCGTGGGCTACTGGAGCGCCCTGCTGCGGCAGCCCGACGTGCACCTCATCACCTACCGCGACACCGCCACGGGCCGGGTGGTCGCCATGACGACCCTTCTCGATCATCCGACCCTGCCGATCGTCCGCAACTGGGCGGCGCTCCCGCCGGAACTGGGCGGACGCACCAACCTGTACTTCCACTTCTACGGTGAGGTGGTGCGGTGGGCGTTGGAGACCGGGCGGCCACAGGTGATGTTCGGCAAGAAGATGGCGGAGACGAAGGCATCGTTGGGGGCCAGGCTGGTGCCGCAGTACGCGGCCGCGGTCGCGCTGCTCTGACCTCGTGAGTGGTAAGGGCGGTTATTGAGGGGAAGGGTAAACGTGTCGTGTTCGCGGGTGGGTCGTGCCGGGCTGAAGGCTCCCTTCGCCGCGTCCGATGCGGTGAAGGGAGCCTTCAGCAGCGCGGATCTGGACCGGCCGCACCCTGACTGTCCACACGGGACACGCTTGGCCGGGTAAATGTCTGATTGATACCCATATGCACGCTTTGCGGAGGGGGTCGTGAGTGGCAAAGCGGGGTCGAGTTCCGGGACGCTCACCGGCTGTT
>NZ_JAJPWO010000020.1:0-166847 GCF_046549075.1 Amycolatopsis sp. lyj-84 | reverse complement strand
GGCGCCCGGTGTGTTCGGGCGGCGATCATACGTGCTCAGAGACGGATCACGTCGCGAAAGCCACTTTCGGGGCATCAGGCGTCCCGAAAGTGGCTTTCGCGACACGGCCGCTCGGCATCGGACGCGGCGAGCGAAACCGCGCAAAGTGCTCGAATCGGGCATCGAAACCTATTCTGTAGTCCCTTGTGGATAGTCGAACCCCGCTAGGCGACAACCAGCCCGCTGGAAACCTTCGAAACCTGACACGTGTGGATAGCCGACCTTGCCGAGACCCCGGCGCCTAACGCAAGGAGAGGCCTTCACGCGCCGCCGTTGCGACTGATGACGCCGCTGGGACTAGGGGTGTAAAGGACCCCGGCACCGGGCCGGGGTCTCACCCCGCCGGTGCGGAGAGCTGGACGTACTCGGGTGTGTCGTCCACCCGCACCCGCAGGATCGGCACCGTCTTGTTCACCGGGTCACCCCGGTCGTCGAAGGAGATCATGCCGCTCGCGCCGGGGACCGCCAGCTTGCCGTGCAGGCGGTTCTTGGACTGGAGTACGTCCTGCGCCGTCACCTGGGCGGGCGCGGTCCTCGGGATGCCGCGGATCGCCCACACCACGGTGAGGACCGCGTCGTGGGAGAGGATGGCGATCCCGTCGTCCAGCCGTTCCTTCGGGAACACCGCGCGAAAACATCCGGTGCATCCCTCTTCCTGGAAACTCGCGACGGCGGCGGGGTTGAACACCGACGGCTCGGTCGTCCACGCGCGGGGGTGGGCGAGCCCGGGACCCAGCACGGTCACCTTGGATTCCAGCCCCCTGCGCATTTCCTGGCTCGGCGGGCCGACCAGCGCCAGGTCGCCGGTCAGCACCGTGATGGGCCGGTCGAGGCACGGGCGTTGCGCCAGTTCCGCCACGAACGAGGCGAGATGGTTCTCGCGGCCCGCGAAGTACACCACTTCCGCTTCGTTGCCACAGATGTTCGGCATCATCTGCAGGAACGTGTTCTCGATCCCCGGCAGGCTGGAGTCGTACACCTCCGTGCGGCCGACGATCCGGTGGGTGTCGTCCGCGAACTTGTCGGTGAAGGCCACCGCGAGCGTCTTCGGGTAGAGGTCTCCCGGATTGACGTCCCGCACCACTGTCGCGGTGCGCGCGGTGGGGCGGACGTAACCCGCGGCGGCCATGCCGTAGGTGGTGCTCGTCGGGGACACCCGCATGAAACCGGGGATTTCGGAGAACTCGTCGGCGGCCACGGGTGAGGCGACGACCGGGATCTTGTGCTCTGACAACCGTTCGATGGCGCTGCGTGCCGAGCCGAGGCTCAGGCCGATCCCGGTGACGGCGACGAGGCGTTCGCGCTCCACGCGTCCGATGAGGTCGTCCACCACGGGTTGCCAGTGGGTCAGCCTGCTGCCGGGATTGGCCAGCAACAACCGGATCAGCGGCAGACTGCCCCAGGACCCGGTGGTGTTCGCCCGGCGTTGCGCGATGTAGGCGCCCTGGATCTGGTGCCGGACCCACTCGGCGGACAGGATGTCGTTCTCCACCAGGGTCATCGGCAGCATGAGCGCGATAGTCACGTAGGGCTTGCCGGAGCCGGTGACGGAAGCGTTCTCCTCGCGGATGTGTGTCTCCACATCGGACAGATCCGGGGAGAACACGTAACCGCCGTCCGTGACCCCGACGCATTCGGCGTACTCGCCGCGTTTCTCCACACCATCGCCGCAACTGCGCCCGGCTTCGTCGATCGCCGGGACGACGACGAACACGACCACGAGTGCGGCGACGAGCAGGAGCACGCCGCCGCCCGCCGTCAGCCACTTCGACCACGTCGGCCGTGGTGGTCTGATCCGCTCGCTCCGTGCGGTCATCGGTATCTCTCCGCCCTTTCGTGCAACAGGATGGATCCCCGTCCCCGGCCGTGCGCCAGCTGGTGGAAACCGCCTTCGATGGTCGAGTTCAGCGTCCCGCCCGGATCGCCGAGCGGATCCGCCGCGATCCACAACGCGACCACCAGCCAGGAGAGGGTGGTCTCCAGTTCGCCGTCGGCGTGCCCGGCGTGCGCCTCCAGCTGTTCGTACGCTTCCGCGCCCGCGTCCAGCCGGTTGGGCGCCGCGGTGATGACGTCGAGTTCGGCGAGCCAGGCTTCGGCGGCCGCCACGTCGAACTCCGGCTGGTGGTCGTCGGCGAACGGCTCGCTCAGGTGCGCGACGACCGCGGAGACGTTCTCCAGCGCCAGGTCGTGATAGCGCGCGGCCACCCGCTGGCCGTGTTTCCCGTAGAAGTCACGGCACCGGGTGTGCACCCGCTCCCAGTTCAGCGGGTGATCCTCGGGGCGGGCCGCGAGCTCCTGCAGCAGAATCCGCCGCAGCCACGGGTGCAGGACGTAGTGGAGCTCCTCGCCGGGCTCCGCCCGCAACCACAGGAGATCGCCGAGTTCCTTGAACAGCGCGCCCTCTTCCGTCGCGTTGCGCAGATCGACGATGTTCTTGTGGAACAGCGTTTCCACGTCGCGCGCGGCGCTCGCCGTGACGAGATCCTGCCTGCCCGGCACCGGCAGGTCCTGCAGCAGATAGGCCTGCGCCGCGGCGAGCAAGGTCGTCTCGGTACCGTCCTCGGCCTCGACGCCGGTCCGCAAGGAAGCGCGGAGAGCGTTGGGGGCGCGGGAATCGTAGAGCTGAGCCGAAGCGCCGAACACCGTGGTGACCGCACCGGGGTGCCCGTCGGTGAGCCGGTACAGGAATCGTGGCAACCGCGAGGTCGGGTGGATGTCGCCGCGGGCGACGATGTCCACCACGTCGTCTTCGGAAAGCGCGCCCAGTTCGAGGAGGTACCACGGATACCACCGCGGGTCCCCGCCTGCCGTCCAATCCGAGTCCACATCGGACGGTTGCCGCGGCGACGGCGCCCGCAGCCCGTCGGTCCGGTGGGTCGTCGGCCGTCTTCGTGACGGCGCACCCCGTTGCGGGGTCAGCAGCGACCAGCTTTCGTTCCAGTCCGGATTCCATCTCCGGCTGGTGGCGATCACCACCAGCGGGTCGGGCTCGCCGCCGGAGCGATGCCGCGCCTCCGTCAGGGTCCGCAGGAAGACCTGGCCGCCCGGGGTGTGCGCGTTGTCCAGCAGGACGACGCTGTTGAGCGTGCGGCGTGACCGGTTGACGCCTTGGTAGCCCAAGCGCAGATCGGTGAGGAAGGCGTCGCAGAAAATGCCGTCGACGGCCGCGCGGTCCTCGTCGTCGCCTCGCGCGTGCTTGGCGATCTCGATGAGGAAATCCTCGTGGTTGCCGGTGCTGGCGGGCAGCGCTTTCATCTTGCCCGCCAGCCGTCGCCTGCCGTACCAGCCGAGTCCGCGCAGCAGCAGATCGGTGGCTTCGGGCCAGCCCTTCAAGCCGCCCGCCGGAGCGACCCCGCCGACGAGGCGTACCACGTCGACGATCGTTTCCCGGTTCTGTTCGAGCGGCTGGTTCTCCGCCAGCAGTTCACGGATCTTGCGCAGCGCGGCCCGGCGGTCGCGCAATTCCACCGGCGCGCTCAGTACGAGCATGCACAGCCACAGCCGGGGAAAGGCCAGCCTGCCGAACTGTTTCCGGTGTCTGCCGAGGTCGAACGCGAGGTGGGCGAGCAGTTCCCGCGGCTGGATGTTCTCCCGTTCGTGTCGTTCGAAATCGAGATAGGCGTGCGGTATTTCTTCGCAGCGCTCGGCTATCGCGTCGAGCAACGCGGACTTCCCGGTTCCCCGCGCGCCGAGCGCGACCACGACGGGCAAGGCCCGGCTTTGCCCTTTCGGGCGGGTGAGCAGTTCCTCGACCAGGCCGCCGGTGATCGCACCGAGACCGGATATTCGGGGTATGCCGGCAGGCATCGGCCCCCCTCCCCGCGCGGCTCCCCGATTCGACCGCGCCCACTTTGAGCGTCGACTATAGACAGCCGAGGGAATTCCATGCGGTGACAAAGGCACCGGTGGTCCGGGTTGACCGATATGGCCTAAGATCAGGTCACGGTTGAAGCCGGACGGGAATGTGAAACGGTAATTCTCGCACGGAGACGAAGACGTTACGAAAGTGACGAAGAATCATCCGTCGAACCGGTCGAGGGCATTCCCGATCGCCTGGTCCAGAATTCCCAGTCCCTCCGCCAGTTCGTCTTCCGTCGCGGTCAGCGGGGGCGCGATCCGGAATACGCCGCCCATCCCCGGCAACTGCACGATGTTCATGTGCAGTCCCAGTTCGAGACAACGCCGGGTGACCCGTGCGCCGAGTTCGTCGGAGCTCCGCTTCGTGGAACGGTCCACGACGAGCTCGACACCGACGAGCAGGCCCCGGCCGCGGATGTCACCGATGACGTCGTGACGATCGGCGAGGTCTTCGAGGCCGCGGCGGAGAAAAGCGCCCAGTTCGGTGGCGCGTTCGTCGAGCCTGTCCCGGGTGAGGACGTCGAGCACGGTGTTCCCGACGGCGGCCACCAGCGGGTCCGCGACATGCGTGGTGAAGAACAGATAGCCGCGGTCGTGCGCCTCCTGCTCGATTTCCGCGCTGGTGATCACCGCCGCCAGCGGAAGCCCGGCGCCCAGTGTCTTGGACAGGGTCAGGATGTCGGGGACGACGCCGTCGCGTTCGAAGGCGTACCAGTTTCCCGTGCGGCACAAGCCGGTCTGCGCCTCGTCGAGGATCATCAGCATCCCGCGTTCGCGGCATTTCTCGAGCAGTGCGGCGAAGTAGCCGGGCGGCGGTTCGATGATCCCGCCCGAGCTGAGGATCGGTTCGACGACGCACGCCGCGAGGCTGCCGACGGACTGGGCGTCGATCATCTCGAACCCGAAGTCCAGCTGGCGCCGCCAGTCCAGTCCTCCTTCGGCGGTGAGGAAGTCCGGCCGGTAGGGGTTCGGCGCGGGAATGGCGAAATTGCCCGGCGCGGACGGGCCGTAGCCCTTGCGGCCCGCGCTGTAGGTCGCGTTCGCCGCGGCCTGGGTCATCCCGTGCCACGACCTGGCGAAGGACACGATCTCGTGCTTCCCGGTGACCAGTTTCGCCATCCGGATCGCGGCCTCGTTCGACTCCGCCCCGGTGGTCAGCAGCAACGCCTTTTCCAGCGGTGACGGCAGAGTCTCGGCCAGCCGTCGCGCGAGGTCGACGACGGGACGGCTCAGCATCCCGCTGAACAGGTGGTCGAGCGAGCCGATCTGCCGCCGCACGGTGCCGACGATCTCGGGATGCGAATGCCCGAGGATCGCGCTCATCTGCCCGGATGTGAAGTCGAGGATCCGCCGCCCGGACTCGGTGAACAGGTAGCTCCCGGCGGCGTGGTCGATGATCTCGCGGGTGAAGTCGCCGGCCCCGGCATAGCGCACGAGGTGCTTGTCGGCGTCGGCCCAGAAGCCGTCGGCGGTGGTCAGGTCGGTGATCGGAGCAGCCATGCCTCGACGGTAAGACGGATCCGAGCGACACGTCCATCTCACAATTCCGGCTGTGCTGTTCGCTTGATCCGTACAACAATGGCCCCATGCTCAACCCATGGAGACTCAGCCTGCTGAGCAGGCTGGACACCCTCGGCACCGTCCGCGCGGTCGCGAAGGCGGCCAACCTGAGCGCGTCGAGCGTGTCCCAGCAGCTCGCGGTCCTCGAAGCCGAAACACGCACACAACTGCTGGAACGCACCGGCCGCCGCGTCCGGCTGACCCCGGCCGGGCTGATGCTGGCCCGCCGCGCCAGGGCGATCCTCGACCACATGGACACCGTCGAGGCGGAGTTGCGCAGCCTCGGGGAGGCGCAGACGGGGCTCGTGCGGCTCGGCGCCTTCCAGAGCGCGATCCACACCATCGCCGTGCCCGCGGTGCTCCGGCTGGCCCGCTCGCATCCGCAGCTGGACATCGAACTGCTCGAACTCGAACCGCACGTGAGCATGTCCGCGCTCCGCGTCGGTGACGCCGACATCATCATCACCACCACGGACTTCGTCGAGCAGCCGCTGGGGCCGGACGTCGAGCTCGTGCCGCTCGCGGCCGACCCGGTGGTGCTCGTCGTCCCGCCCGGCCATCCGGCCGCGGGCCGCGGTCCCGCCGACCTCTCCGCCTACGCGAGCGAGCCCTGGGCGTTCGACATCCCGAAGTCGTACATGGCGAACCTCGCCACCCGGCTCTGCCGTGAAGCCGGGTTCGAGCCGCGTGTGATCGGCCGGTTCAGCAACTACATGATGACCTTGCAGCACGTCGAGGCCGGACTCGCGATCGCGCTCCTGCCCGGCCTCGCCGTCGACAAGCGCTACAAGGTCGCCACCCGCGAGCTCGCGACACCGGTCACCCGCGCCATCACCGCGGCGATCAGGCGTGGCTCCGCTCCTCGCGCGGCTGTCGACCTGGTTCTCGAGGCGATCCGGAGGCATCCGGAACTGCCGCTGTGAACCCGTGCCGCCGCGCCACCAGCACCACGGCCAGCGTCGGCACGAGCAGCGCCAGGACACTCCACGGGAACGATCCGGCGCCGAACCCGGCGAGGAGGACGCCGCCCGCGATCCCGCCGCCCGCCATCGCGGCGTTCCACAGGGTGACCAGCATGGCCTGCGCGATGTCCGCCGCGCCGCCCTTGTCGCCCGCCTGCGCGGCGGCGGTCTGCAACAGCGTCGGGATGCCGCCCCAGCCGAGCCCCCACAGTGCCGCCGCGACGTGGACCAGCGCCGGGTTTTCGCCCAGCAGAGCCAGAATCGTCGCGCCGAGGGCGACGAGGACGGTGCCGGCGACGGTCAGCGCGCGCAGCCGCCGGTCGATGCGGAGGCCGACGAGCCAGATGCTGACCATCGACGCCAGCCCGAACACCAGCAGGATCCGGTCGACAGCGCCGCCCATCGAAACGTGGTCGAGGAAGGTGGCGATGTAGGTGTAGAGGATGTTGTGCGCCAGCACGAAGGTCAGCGTCACGAACAGGACCGCGGCCACGCCGGGCACGGCGAGGGTCCTGCGCACCGGGAGCCTGCCGCCCTTGTCCTGTCCCGGGAAATCGGGGACGGCGAGCGCGATCCAGCCGAGGAGGCCGAGCGCGATCGCCGACATGAGCGAGAACGTCACCTGCCAGCCGAAGAGGGTGCCCAGGAACGTGCCGGCGGGGATGCCGAGCGAAAGCGCGAGCGGGATGCCGGTCATCACGATGGCGATCGCCTTGCCCCGCACCGGTTCCGGGGCCAGCCGTCGCGCGTAGCCGGTCAGCAGCGCCCAGACCACGCCCGCCGCGATCCCGGCGACGAACCGCGCGCCGAGGGTCAGCGGGTAGCTCGTGGACAGGGCCGTGACCGTGTTGGCGACGGCGAAACCGGCCACGCCGGTCAGGAGCAGGCGTTTGCGCCGCCAGCCCGCCGTCGCGGCGGACAGGGGGATCGCGGTGAGGGCGGTGCCGATCGCGTACACCGTCACCAGCTGGCCGGTCGCCGCCTCGCCGACGCCGAGACCGGCGCTCATCGCGGGCAGTACCCCCGCGGGAAGGGCTTCGGTGAGGACGGTGACGAACGCCGCCGTCGTCAGCGCGAGCAACGCGCCGAGTGGGAGTTTCGGAGTCATGGTCCGTATGCTCGAACCATCACATAGATGTGAAGGTCAAGTCGGCCGGGGTGAGGTGGCGCACATGCGGATCGGAGAGCTGTCGGAGCGGACGGGGACGTCGCGCCGTCTGCTGCGGTACTACGAGGAACAGGGTCTCATCATCTCGGAACGGCAGGCCAACGGCTACCGCGACTACGGCGAGCCTTCGGTCGACAGGGTCATCCAGGTCCGCGGCCTGCTCGACGCCGGGCTGCCGACCCGGATCATCAAGCAGATCCTGCCGTGCCTCGACAAACCCCGGCAGATCTACTTCCCGGACGCGACCAGGGAGATGCTCGAGACACTGGAGGCCGAACGCGACCGGATGACCCGGCGCGCCGAATGCCTGCTCCGCAACCGGGACGCGATCACGGAGTACCTCGACGCCGTCCGCGCTCGGCGTTGAGCTGAAGGGGACTTTCCCCGCGTCCTATGTGGGGAAAGCTCCCTTCGCCGCGTCTCATGTGGGGAAAGTCCCCTTCAGCTCCCTCCGGTCTTGACACCGCGTGAAAGCGCTTTCAGGATGGGTGTGAGAAAGCGCTTTCAGAAGGAGAACGGATGACCACGCGGAAACTCGGCGTCGTGATGAACGGCGTCACCGGGCGGATGGGCTATCGGCAGCACCTGGTGCGCTCGGTCCTGGCGATCAGGGAGGCGGGCGGGGTCGAGCTGGCCGACGGGTCGCGGGTCCAGCTGGAGCCGGTACTGGTGGGGCGCAACGCGGACAAGCTCGAGGAGATCGCCAAGCGGCACGGCCTGACCCGCTGGACCACCGACCTCGACGCCGCGCTCGGCGACGACGACCTCCCGCTGTACTTCGACGCGCAGCTGACCGCCGTCCGCGAGAAGTCGATCATCCAGGCCATCGACGCGGGCAAGCACATCTACACCGAAAAGCCGGTGGCGGAGTCGGTCGAAGGCGCGCTCGCCCTGGCACGGCACGCGGAGGCGGCCGGGGTCAAGAACGGCGTCGTCCACGACAAGCTGTACCTCCCCGGCCTGTTGAAGCTGAAGCGGCTGATCGACAGCGGCTTCTTCGGCCAGGTGCTCTCCGTGCGCGGCGAGTTCGGCTACTGGGTCTTCGAAGGCGACTGGCAGGCCGCGCAGCGCCCGAGCTGGAACTACCGCGCCGAAGACGGCGGCGGCATCGTCGTCGACATGTTCTGCCACTGGAACTACGTGCTGGAGAACCTCTTCGGCGCCGTCACCGCGGTGACCGCGAAGGCCGTCACCCACATCCCGGAGCGCGTCGACGAGAAGGGCGAGCGGTACGCCGCCACGGCCGACGACGCCGCGTACGCGATCTTCGAGCTCGAAGGCGGTGTCATCGCCCAGCTCAACTCGTCCTGGTGCGTGCGGGTGCACCGCGACGAACTGGTGGAGTTCCAGGTCGACGGCACCCGCGGCAGCGCGGTCGCCGGTCTGCACAAATGCGTCGTCCAGCCGCGGGAAGCCACGCCGAAGCCGGTGTGGAACCCGGATCTCGCCGAGACGCGGTCGTATCGCGCGCAGTGGCAGGAAGTGCCGGACAACGAGGACTTCGGCAACGGTTTCCGGGCCCAGTGGGAGCAGTTCGTCCGCCACGTCGTGGAGGACGCGCCGCACCCCTACGACTTCATGGCAGGGGTGCGCGGCATCCGGCTCGCGGAAGCCGGCCTCGAGTCGTCACGGGAGAACCGCCGGATCTTGCTCGGCTAGCTGCCGAAGACCGTTCCCGGGTCCTCGGCGATCAGCACCGAGATCTCCCGGATCTTGCGGTTCGTGTGCTGCGACGCCTCGGTGAGCCATCGGAAGGCTTCTTCGGCGTTCAGTTCCAGACGTGCCATCACGATGCCCTTCGCGGTGGCGATGGCGTCCCTGGTCTCCAACGCGGCGACCAGGGTCTCCGCCTGTCTTTCGGCGGCGGCCCAGCGGGACGCGGTCAGGACGATCGCCGAGATCGCCGAGGTGAACATCGCGACCAGCGCCGCTTCGACGGGATCGAAAGCGTTCTCCTCGAAGCTCCAGACGTTGAGGGCGCCCGACAGCGGTTCGGTGTCACGCCGCCTGAAATGGGATTCGTCGGGGACGAACAGCGGGCAGGCCAGCGCGGTCCGCACGCCCAGCTGCTCGGCGGCGGCCGCGAAGTCCGGCCAGCGTTCGGCCGCGGTCTCCAGCCGCGTCCGGACGATCGTCCCGCTCTGGGCGGCCGTCAGGCAGGGCCCCTCGTCCGCGCTGTACTGCGCCTTGTCCAGGGGAAGCAGGGACTCGTCGGTGGTGGCGACGGTGCTCGGCTCGTCGTCGGAGTACAGCGTGACCGTCGCCGCGTCCGCGCCGGGCAGCATGCCGACCACCTTCTTCGCCACCCGTTCCAGCAACGCGTCTTGGGGCTCGTCGAGCCGCATCGACTCCGTGAGCTCCCGCAACGCCGCCGCGGTGTCGCGAAACTGATCCATCGTGTCCCTTTCCCGAGGCCGGTCCGGTCGCACCGGCCTCCCCAAAACGTACTCGTCCCGGCTAGCAGGGCATTGGCCGATTCGGGGTAACCCTCGGGCGATGGCCCGCGGGTTCGGCGGTCGTCAGGCCCTCTCCGCGGGTGAGACCCGGCAGGTAACGCTCGAACCGGGCGACCTGGCCGGCGGGCAGAGTGCCCGTCAGTTCCGCCCGGTCACCGCGCGTGACCGACCCGGTCACGGTCCCGCCGAGCTCGACCAGCAGGGAGAGCGTGCCGTTGACCGTGTCGGCGGGCAGTCCCACCTCGACGCGGCTGACCGGTTCGAGCACCTCGGTCCCCGCCTCCCGGAGCGCCTCCGCCAGCACGAACGGGGTGACCTTGCGGAAATCACCCGCCGCGCTGACCGGGCTGAAGTAGCCGGTATGGGTGACGGTCACCACGCAGTCGAGCACCTCCCGGCCGGACGGCCCCCGCCGCAACGTCGCCTCGACGGTCTCCTCGATGGCCTTGTGGAAGGCGAGCGGGAGAGAGCCGAGTTCGACGTCGAGGCCGAAGGTCAGCCCGGAGCCCGGTGCGCCGGGGCCGGCCCGCAGCCCGAGTGTCGCGAAGTACGGATTCCGCTTCTCGGTGATGAACCACACGGCGGACCCGACGCCGATCGGCCGTTCGACGCAGATCGGCTTGGTGAGACTGAACTCGACGTCGAGGCCGTGCTGGGTGGCGAGTGTCTCCGCGATGATCTCCTTCTGCACCTCGCCGTAGAGCCGCACCGAGATCTGACGCGTCTCGTCGTCTTGACGGACGGTGATCAGCGGGTCCTGTTCCGCCAGCTCCAGCAGGGCGGCGAACACCGACGGCGTCTCCTCGGGCCGCGCGGGACCGACCACGGTTTCCAAGGCGGGCGGCGGAAACTGCGCGGCGGCGCCCTCGGTGCGGGGGACGCCGACGCGGTCGCCGATCCGGATCTCCTTGAGCCCGGTGACCTTGGCGATCTGCCCGGCCCCCGCGCGGGCCTCGACGGTGTCGTCGCCGAGTTCGAAAACATGCACCGCGCTCACCTTCGCCTCGGTCGTGACCGTCCCGACGGGACCCCGCCGATGGAACCGGACGTGGTCCCGCGCGCCGATCTCGCCGGAGAACACGCGGAGGTAGGCGATCTTCTCGTTGGCACGGCCGCGTTCGATCTTGAACACCGCGGCGCGCAACCGGTCGTCCGGTACGGGTTTTCCCGCTCCCGCGAGGAATTCGCGGATGCCGGAGGTCAGCTCGGCGATCCCTTCGCCGCTGCGCGCGGATCCGAAGAAGACCGGGGAGACGACGCCGAGCCGCGTCTGGCGGACGACCTCGGCCCGGTAGTCCCCGGCCGTCAAGGTGTCTTCGAGATACGCGGTCAGGAAGGCGTCGCTGTGCTCGGCCAGCTGTTCGGCCAGCCCGGGCGCCGGTGAGACCGGCCGTGGCCGGACGCTCGCGGCCGTTGTGCCGAGGTTGTCGACCTCCGACATCGCCACACACGCGACACCGAGGCGTTCGGTGAGGTCGTCGAGGAGGTCCTCGTAGCGGGCGCCCGCCCTGTCGACCTTGTTGGCGAAGATCACCACGGGGATCCGCAGCCGGGCGAGCGCGCGCATCAGCACCCTGGTCTGCGCCTGCACTCCTTCGACGGCGGAAACGACGAGGACGACGCCGTCGAGCACCCGCAGCGCGCGCTCGACCTCGGCGATGAAGTCCGGGTGGCCCGGGGTGTCGATCAGGTTGACGCGCAGGTCGCCGATGCGGAACGAGACGACGGCCGAGCGGATGGTGATGCCGCGACGGCGTTCCAGCTCCATCGTGTCGGTGCGTGTGTCCCCGGCGTCGACGCGGCCGAGGGTGCCGATGGCACCGGTGTGATGGAGCAGGCGCTCCGTCAGGCTCGTTTTACCGGCGTCGACGTGGGCGAGAATGCCGATGTTCAGGTACTCCATGGATGAACGGCTCCAGGGCTGTCGAAAGGTCCGTACGACTCGGGGACTCGACAGCGCACCGCACGCCGTTCTCCTTTTTCCGGGGAACACCTGGTCGGGCCGGACGTTAGCAGCGTGTTTCCGGCCGGTCACGCGATTTAGGGCCGGACGTCGACTTGCGGCGCCCCATGGGCCCATTGCTGAAGTGCGGAATCCGTGCTTCACTCCTTTCGTGCCGTACCGACGTACCGAGAAGACGCAGGCCAGGCTGGACTCCCAGCGAGGCGAGATCCTGGCCGCGGCCATCGCGCTGCTGGCCGAGACCGGCTACGCGGGCTGCTCCATGGCCGCGGTCGCGGCGCAAGCGGGCGTGGGCACCGGAAGCGTGTACCGCCAGTTCCCGTCGAAGGCCGACCTGGTCGTGGAGGTCTTCCGTGAGGTGGTCTCCCGCGAGGTCGCCGCCGTCGAGGCCGCCGCGTCCCACGGTGACGTCCGGGAACGGGTGGTCGCGGTGATCGAGACCTTCGCGGGCCGGGCGCTGAAGGCGCCGCGGCTCGCGTACGCGTTGCTGGCCGAGCCGGTCGACGCCGTGGTGGAGGCCGAGCGGCTGGTGTTCCGCCGCGCGTTCCGCGAGGTCATCGCCAGGAACATCGCCGACGGGGTGACGAGGGGACTGCTCCCGTCTCAGGACGCGGAAGCGACCGCCGCGGCGCTGGTCGGCGCAGGTGCGGAAATGCTGGTCGGACCCCTGGCCGGGGACGGCGGCCCGGACACGATCCCGCATCTGGTCACCTTCACCCTCCGCGCGCTGGGAGGTTCCGATGGCGTTTGAGACGCTCACTTACCGGGTCGAAGACCGGAAGGCCTATCTGACGTTGAACCGCCCCGAGCGGCTCAACGCGATCAACGACGTCATGCCCGGCGAGATCCGGCAGGCCGTCGAGCGGGCGAACGAGGACGACGCGGTCCGCGTGATCGTGGTGCGCGGCGAGGGCCGGTCGTTCTGCGCCGGATACGACCTCAAGCAGTTCGCGGAGGAAGACACCGAGGGCCGCTGGAACCAGGGACCGGTCTGGGATCCGGTCAAGGACTACCGCGTGATGAAGCGCAACACCGACGACTTCTTCAGCCTGTGGCGATCCCTGAAACCCACCCTCTGCCAGGTCCAAGGGCACGCTGTCGCGGGCGGCAGCGACATCGCGCTCTCGTGCGACGTGCTGATCATGGCGACCGACGCGCGCCTCGGCTATCCGCCCGCGCGGGTGTGGGGCTGCCCGACGACCGCGATGTGGGTCTACCGCGCCGGCGCCCAGCGCGCGAAGCGGATGCTGCTCACCGGCGACACCATCGACGGCACCACCGCGGCGGAATGGGGACTCGCGCTCGAAGCGGTGGAACCCGAGCGGCTCGAAGCCGCCGTCGAGGAACTGGCCGACCGCATGGCCGGGGTGCCGACGAACCAGCTGGTGATGCAGAAACTGATGATCAACCAGGCTTACGACAACATGGGCCTTTCCGGCACCCAGACCCTCGCGACCCTTTTCGACGGCATCACCCGGCACAGCCCGGAAGGCCGATGGTTCCGCGAGTTCGCCGAACGCGACGGTTTCCACGAGGCGGTGGCCTATCGCGATTCCGGACAGGTCATCCCGGACGGCGGCGGACCGCTGCCGGAGAGCAAGGATTCGAGGAGGTCGTCATGACCGCGAACACCGAAAGCGAACGTGTCGCCGAGCGCCTGCAGCGGTCCTCCGCGCGGCTTTCCTACGACCCGGACGTCGACGTCGACTGGCTGGCACCGCTGGTCGAAGGCGCCTACGGCAAGGCGCCGGAACGCTGTTCCTTGTACGGCACGGCTTTGTGGGAACGCCTCGACGAAGGCCAGCGCGGCGAACTGAGCCGCCAGGAGGCCGCGGCCGCGGCGGCGTCGGGCATCTGGTTCGAGCTGATCCTGATGCAGGGCCTGGTGCGCCACGTGTACAACAGCGACCCGACGACGCACAACGCCCAGTACGCGCTCACCGAGATCGCCGACGAATGCCGTCACAGCACCATGTTCGCCCGCTCGATCGCGAAGACCGGCGGTGTCGTCCGGCGTCCGAGCCGGTCGGCGCACCGGGCGGGCAAGGTGTTCGGCGCCGTCTGCGGGCCCGCGTTGCTGTTCGCCGGAGCCATCTACGTCGAAGAACTCGCCGACGGCATGCAACGCGAGATGATGCGTGACTCCAGCCTGCAGCCGATGATCCGGATGATCTCCCGTATCCACGTCATCGAAGAAGCACGCCACATCAGCTTCGCCAAGGACGAACTCGGCCGGGCCTGGGCCCGTCACGGGCGCGTCGGCCGTGAGCTGATCCGCTGGGCGATCGCCGCGATGGCCTACGTCGCGACGTCGGAGTTGTTGCACCCCAAGGCGTACACCTCCGTGGGGCTCGACCCCCGTGAGGCCCGCCAGGTCGCCGACGCGAACCCGCACTGGCGCCGGACCAAGGCGACCTGGGCGGCCAAGGCCGTCGAGTACTTCACCGAGATCGGCCTCATCGGCGGCCCGAGCCGCCGGTTGTGGCGCCGGGCCGGCGTCCTCGACTGACACAGAACACGAAAGGTGACTTCATGTCCGCACGCACCGGCAAGGTCCTCGGCCTCGGCATCGCCGCGACCGGTCTCGCCCACTTCGCCGCCCCCGCCGCCTTCGAGCCCGTGACGAAGATGGCCTTCGCCGACGACGTCCGCAACTGGACCTACCGCAACGGCGCCACCGAACTCGCCATCGGGCTGGCCATCGCGGCCCGGCCCACCCGGAAGGCCGGGGTCGCGGGGCTGGCCGTCTACGCCGGGTGGCTGGCGAAGCGCGTCCTCGCCCGGCGCTAGCAACCGAGAAAGCGGGCCGCCCGCCGGCGTGGATCGGCAGGCGGCCCGCTCTCATCGGTCAGACCCCGCTGGTCTGACGGATCCAGTCACGGCCCGCGGCGACGCTGCCGTAGCTGGTGGTGCTGGACCGGTCGCTGGTCGAGCACACGCCGACCTGGACACCGTCGTCGATCATCGGGCCGCCGGAGTCCCCGCCCGCGACCGCGCCGTTCGGGGTGTCGGCCGCGATCGCCGGGCCGCCGTAGGTGTCCTGGGCGTTCGTGTCGGAGATCCGGACCGACGCCTGCTTGAGCACCTTCGACTGGTGGTCGCCTTCGTGGTCGGCCTGCGTCGCGCCCCAGCCGTACACGCGGGCGGAATCTCCTTCCTGAGCGTCGGAAGTGCTGCTCGCGAGGCGGGCGAAAGTGCTTCCCCCGTCGGCGTTCAGCTTGATCAGGGCGAGGTCGCCGCCCGAGTACAGGTAGGTCGCCGAAGCCTTGGCGTGCACGCCGCCGGAAGCGCTGTTGGAACCGATGTAGAGGTCGATGTCCTTCAGGCGCTGCCCGTTGTTGTCGTACAGGCAGTGCTTGGCGGTGAGCACCCAGCGCGAGCTGATCAGCGTGCTGGTGCAGAAGAAGGTGTAACCGTTGGCGTGGCCGTTGAAGCGGGCGATGTAGCCGGGGTTCTGGGCCGTGCTGCCGCCGATGATCGAGGGCTCGGCACCCGGCGAGACCGGGGCGGTCGGGGCGCTCGCCGCCGCGGGCGCCGCGGCAAGGGTCGCGAAAGCGGCGCAGGTACCGGCGAGAAGGGCGACGGCGCGGGCGACCCGGCCGGTGGTTTCACGCATGGGGACTCCTCGGGGAATGGGGGAGGGGGACACTTCGAACGTATTCAGGTGGGGTGCCCCGGGATATCCGCGAGAAGATCCGAACCGGTCAACGGGAAAGAACAGTTCTTTCGGCGGATTGCGCCGCGGAAACCGTCCAAAATAGACGAAAGAACCGGCACGCCTCGACGGACGAGGCGTGCCGGTTCTCCGTGTTTCGAGGCTCAGACGCCGGTCTGCTGCCTGATCCAGCTCAGGTGCTGGGCGATGCCGGTGTAGAGGGTGCTGGTGGCGCATTCGCCGCCGTTGTCCCCGGGGCCGTGCGTCTCCCCGACCAGGGTCCAGCGTCCGGTGGTGCCGACGACCGCCGGTCCGCCGGAATCGCCGTGGCACGCGGAATGCGTGCGATCGCCGGAGATGCAGACGTCACCGGAGCCGCCACCGCCGGCGTAACAGGAGCTGCTGGGCAGCACCCGGAGGTCGATCTGGCGCAGCGTGGTCGGCGTGCTGCAGCTCGGCCAGCTGGTGCAACCCCAGCCGAGGAGCCGCGCGGTGGTGTTCGGCGCCGGGTTGCTCGAAGCCATCGCGACCGGGGTGGCGCGGACGGCCGTGGACAGGTGCATGAGGGTGAGGTCCGTGCCGGCCTTGTTGACCCGGCGGTCGATCCTGCCGACCTCGCCGCCGGAGTTCTTGTTCGTCGAACCGATCCTGCCCTGCGACGCGCTGCCGCAGTGGGTGGCCGTCACGATCCACTGGGGCGCGACGAGGCTGCCGCCGCAGCCGTTGTTGAGCGAGACCATGAAGCTGTAGGTCTCCGTGGCGGTGCCACCCCCGATGATCGAAGGTTGCACACCCGAGTCCGTTTGGGCGTTCGCGATTCCGGGCGTGGACACCGCGAGTGCCGCCGCCAGGATCCCGAGAGCGACTGAAGCCAGTTTTCGCATGGTTGCTCACAATCGGGCGGCCGAGCCGCCTGGTGGTCGTGGATGAGCGAGGGTGATGCGGAATCCGGCAGAGGTGCTCGATGCCGGTCGATCCAAGATGTCCGACAACGGGAGAAACGGAATACCGTCCTAGGTAGGGAGACGAAAGTCGCGGATCGTTCCGCGAAGAGCCGGTACGCGGAACACCGGCTGCCTCAGGCTTTTCCGCCGGGAGAGATCGTCGCGGCCGAAATCCCGGAACGTTCACGGTTCCGGTGCGGGGCCGCGGGCGGCCGGGATTCGCACCTCCGGAATGGTTTCTCCCGATTGTCCGAAATCGCCGCGGAATCGGTCATCGCCACGTGGTTCGCACTCGAGGATTATGTGAAGCGGTATAAGGGAATCCGCGTCAACGGAACAGGACACTACTTTCTGCGGATTGCGCTCACCCCGGAAAGCCGTCCAAGATCACCGCTGAAGTCCGGCGGGCCACGACCCCTGCCGCGGCTTGCCGTACCAAGGGCACGACCGGCGACGACCCGCCGTCCGCGGCTCCGGTTTCGACGCGATCGTCCTTTCGGGGAGAGAATTCGATGTCGCTGTTCGTCGTCACTCCCGGGGCCTCGGCCGAGGAGGAACTGGCGCGCTCGCTCGCGACAGGGCCTTTCAGCAAGGCGTTGTCACGGGCGATCGACCATAGGGGCCTGGGGCTGGGCAGGGTGAAGGACCGGCTCGCCAGAGCGGGTGTGTCGGTCAGTACGACGACGCTGAGCTATTGGCGCACGGGGCGGACCAGGCCCGAGCGTCCCGAGTCGCTGCGCGCCGTCGCCTTGCTTGAGGACCTTCTCGGGCTCCCCACGAGATCGTTGCTCGATCTGCTCCACCGGCCGGAGGGCGACCGCCCCGCGATCCGCCGCGTGGTCGGCTGGGACCGGCTGTGGGACCCGCGAGAGCCGGTGCTTTCCGTGTTGCATTCGTTCGAGGCGGCGGACGAACCGTCCCTCGTCCTGCTGAGCCTGCACGAGTCGCTGCACATCGGGGCTGACCGGACACTGACCCGGTTGCGTGTGCGAGAAGTCGTCCGTGCCACCGACGAGCCCACCCAGGCCAGACTCGTGGTCCTGCGTGGTTGCGCGCCGGGAAGCCCGCCGAGACTGGTGGCGACCCGCTACTGCGTGCCCGGCCGCACCGAGGTGTTCCCGGAGCAGGCGCTCATCGTCGGCGAACTGGTGTCGAACCGGATGCTCGCCCCCGGGGAGACCGCGATCCTCGAATACGAATTCGAGTACACCGACGGCGTGCCCGATGATCGCCACGACCGGCGATTCCGCCACTCCGTGCCCGAGTACCTCCTGGAGGTCCACTTCGCCCCCGAGGCGACGCCGGAGAGTTGTCATTCCTATCGGCTGGATCACGTCTCCGGCCCGGAGCGGGACGTCACCGACGTGCCGCTCTCGGCGTCCTCCCCGGCGGTCGCCTTCGCCGCGGCGGTGACGCCCGGGATCCAGGGGATGGCGTGGACCTGGCCTGTATAGGCTCCGTCGAGTGATTCTGTACGGACGGCACCAGGAGAAACTCGAGCTCGACCGGGCCCTGGAAGGGGCGCGTCAGAGCCGGGGGACGGCACTGGTGCTCTGGGGAGATCCCGGGATCGGGAAGACGGCGCTGCTCGGCTACGCGACCGCCGCCGCGACCGGGTTCACCGTCCTGAGCTGCCGCGGCACCCGGATGGAGTCCGGGCTGGCGTTCGCCGCGCTGCACGAACTGCTCTGGCCGGCGGTGGACCGGGTCGGCACCCTGCCCCCGCCCCAGGCAGCCGCGTTGCGCGGCGCGCTCGGGCACAGCGGGGAGACCGCGGACCGCTTCCTCATCGGGGTGGCCACGCTCACCCTGCTGTCCGAACTCGCCGCCGAGCGGCCCGTGCTGATCACCGTGGACGACGCGGACCTGCTCGACGAACCGACCGCCGAATGCCTGGCCTTCGTTGCCCGCCGGCTGCGCGCCGAACCGATCGCCCTCCTGCTCACCGGCCACGCGGATCCGGCGTCGGAAGGTCTCTGGGAACCGGTGCCGGGGCTGGAGATCGGCCCGCTGTCCGAAAGCGACGCGGTCGACCTGGTCCGCCGTGAGACGGCCGCGCCGGACGAGGAGGCCGTGCGCCGGACGGTGCGGATGGCCGCCGGGAATCCCTTGGCGCTGCGCGAACTCCCCGGTGTCCCGCAGGAAGCGGGGGAGTACGGCTCGATCGGTCCCCGGCTCCGCCGCGCCTTCGGTGCGCGTGCCGCCCGGCTCTCGGACGCCGCGCGAACGTGGCTCCTGGTCGCGGCCGCCGAGGACCGGGGAGTCCACCACTCGGTGCGCGAGGCGGCGGCCGTGCTCGGAGCGAGCACGGTCGCCGGGGACGAGGTCCTGCGTTCGGGCCTGCTGACGGTCACCGAGGGGCGGCTTCGCTTCCGGACCCCGCTGCTCGCGGCGGCGGTCTACGAAGATGCCCCTTTCACCCAGCGGCAGGCGGTACATCGCGCGCTGGCGCAGACGTTGCGGGGCAAGGACGACGAAGGTCTGCGGGCCTGGCACCTCGCCGCGGCCGCCGCCGAACCCGACGAAGAGGTGGCCGTCCTCCTCGAACGCAGTGCCGGGAACAGCCGGACGCGAGGCGGTCACGCGTCGGCGGCGCGGGCGCTGCGCCGGGCGGCCGAGCTGTCACCGGCTCCGTCGGAGGCGGCCCGCCGGTTCGCGCTGGGGGCACAGTCCGCCTGCGAGGCCGGACAGGTGAGCACGGCGCTGGACCTGCTCGACCGGGCCGACGAACTGGCGTCCGAGGAAGCGGTCGCGGCGGCGAGCGGAGGACTGCGGGGCCTCATCGAGTTCGCGAACGGTGACCAGGAACACGCGCACCGGCTTCTGCTGCGCGACACCTACGCGGTGACCGACCCGGGCACGGCCGTCGAGCTGGCCTGCGTCGCGGTCCGGGCGGGCTGGTCGGCCGGATCCCCCGAGCGCCAGGCCGAAGCGTTGCACCGCCTGGAGAAACTGGCCGTCGACGGCGACTTCCCCGAAGCGGCGCTGCTTCCCGTCCTGGAGCAATGGTGGGGCAGCGGGCCGAAGGCGCGCCCGGACGAGGCCGTCACCCTGCTCGGCGCGGTGTCCTGGCGGCTGCTGCCTCCCGCGCCGCTGGCGGTGGCGTGGGGCGCGGAGCGGCCGATGGCGCGGGCGTACCGGCGCGAGGTGGACAGGCTGCGCAGGACGGAGGCCGTCCAAGGGCTGATGCTGACCGTGTCCCAGACGGTGACGATCGACATCGTCGCGGGAAGGTGGACGGAGGCGGCGGCCAACGCGGCGGAAACCCTGCGGCTGGCCGAGGAGATGAAGGCCGACCACGCGGCTTCGCAATGCCGCAATTCTCTGTCCTGGCTGGCCGCGCTGCGCGGCGACGAGCAGGCCGTCACCGACCTCACGACCCGGACCCTGGAGCTGTCCGTGCCGCGCGGAGTGCGCGCGCTGACGGCCGCGGCCACTTGGAACCTGGGGCAGGCGGCCCTGTTCCTCGGGCGGCCCCAGGAGGCCTTGGATCACTTGACGCGGCTGACCGAACCGGGGAATCAGGCGGCACACGCGACCTTCGCGCTGCTCGCGGCCGAGGACACGGTGGAAGCGGCGGTCCGCGTCGGCCGTCCCGAGCTGGGCACGCTCGCGCTGCGGGCGCTGCGAGCTTGGGCCGAGCGCACCGGGGCCGCCTGGGCGGTGGCCGCGGCGCATCGCTGCACCGCGCAGCTGGCGGGGGAGGGCGTGGAGGACTCGTTCCTGCACGCGCTGGAGGTGCAGGGAGTGGCCGGGCATCCGTTCTCCCACGCGCGGACGCGGCTGCTCTACGGAGAATGGCTGCGACGGGCACGGCGTCGCACCGAAGCGCGGGTGCAGCTGACCGAGGCCGCGGAGGTCTTCCGGCGGCTCGGTGCCGCGCCGTTGCTCGAACGCAGCCTGAACGAAGAGGAACTGACCGGACGACGGCCGAACCGCGCCCAACCGGACACCGGCCGGACGGAACCCCTCCTGACCCCTCAAGAGCTGAGGGTGGCGCGGCTCGCCGCCGACGGCCTCACCAACCGGGAGATCGCCGCCCAGCTGCTGATCAGCCCGAGGACCGTCGGCCACCACCTGTCCAGCGTCTTCCCGAAGCTGGGCATCGCGGGCCGGACCGAACTGGCCGAAGTGGACTTCGAGGACGGGCCCCGAGTAGGTCGGTGAGCTCGGTCACCGACCTATTCGATGACCGATGCCGAGGTGAGCGAAGCTGCCTAGCTTTGCTCACATGACGGAAGACACCGCCACGCCCCTTTCCGCACTGGACCGCTTCGAGATCTTCGAACAGCTCGTGCGTCACCAGCGGTACATCGACAACGACCCCAGCCGGGCCTCGGCGGACAAATACGTCGGCCTGTACTGGCCGGAGGCGTCCTTCACCGTCAACGATCTGCGTTCGCAGACCTTCACCGGGCCCGACGAGCTCAAGAACCTCTACGACTACGCGCACAGCGTGTTCCCGCTGGAGAAGTGGTTCCACGACGTCGGCTGGTTCGAGATCGACGGCGCGGGCGACTCCGCCGACGTGCTCTGGCGCTGGCGGGTCAGCTGGAAGGAAGACGGCGAAGGAGTCGTCTCGACCGGCACGTACCGGGACCGTTTCGAGCGGCGCGCGGGCTCGTGGAAAGTGATCGAGCGGGTCTCCGACGTCGACCCCAACTGGCCCGCGGCGCTGTTCCAGCCCTATGTGGACCGTCAGGCCGAACTGTTCAAAACCTCCTGAACGACAAAGGAAACACGAGAATGTACGAGAAGATCCGTTCAGGTTCGCGACGCAAGTGGCGCTTCGCCGTCGGCGCGGTGGTCATCGCCGCCGCCACCCTGACCACCGGTGCCGCCTCGGCCACCCCGCGGCCGGACGACCGGGTCAAGCCCGCGATCCTGTTGGTGCACGGCGCTTTCGCCGACGGCTCCAGCTGGAACGGCGTGGCCACGAGGCTCCGCCACGACGGCTACGAAGTGACCATGGCCGCCGTCCCGCTGCGCGGCCTGACCTACGACTCCGCCTACATCCGGAGCGTCCTGCGCTCGATGCCGCGCAAGACGATCGTGGCAGGCCACTCCTACGGCGGCGCGGTGATCACGAACGCGGCCGCGGGTGAACCCAAGGCCGCGGGCCTGGTCTACGTCGCCGCGTTCGCCCCGGACCAGAACGAAACCGTGGGCGCGCTGGACGACCGCTTCGGTGGTCCCGCCAAGAAGATCACCACGCCGACCGAATACCCGCTTCCGTCCGGCTCCGGGACGGCTGTCGAGTTGACCATCGCCCAGGACAAGTTCCACCACTACTTCGCCCAGGACGTTCCCCGGAACGAGGCACTGACGATGGCCGCGGGACAGCGACCGGTCGCCGTCGCGGCCTTCGGCGAGGTGTCCGGCGTTCCGGCGTGGAAGACCTTGCCCAGCTGGTACGTCCTCGCCCGCGACGACCGGATGATCCCCGCCGCCGGCCAGCGGGAGATGGCCCGCCGGATGAACGCCACCGTGGTCGAACGGTGGGCGAGCCACGCGATCACCGTGTCGCAGCCGGGTTCGGTGGCCGAGGTCATCGAGACCGCCGCGCGCCGCACCCGCTCCTGACCTCCTTCACGCAGAAAGAAGTCCACAATGGACAAGCCAACCGTCGTGCTGGTGCACGGCGCCTTCGCCGACGCGGGCAGCTGGGACCCGGTCACCCGGATCCTGCGGCAGCGCGGTTTCCCGGTGATCGCCGCCGCGAACCCCTTGCGGGGCCTCGGCCATGACGCGGCCTACGTCGAGTCCGTGCTCGACGGGGTCACCGGCCCGGTCGTCCTGGCCGGTCACTCCTACGGCGGCGCGGTCATCGGCAACGCCGTCACCGAAGCCGTCACCGCACTGGTCTACATCGCCGCGTTCGCCCCGGACGAAGGTGAGTCGGCGGGCCAGCTGGACGGTCGCTACGGCGGTCCGGCCACCGAGATCACCCTGCCCCGGCCGTTCCCCGGCCCGGCGGAACCGCCCTCGGTGGAGTTGACCGTCGATCCGGCGAAGTACCACGAAATGTTCGCCCCCGACGTCGACGCCACCACGGCGGACGCCTTGGCCGCGGCCCAGCGGCCGGTCGCACTGGCCGCGCTGCTGGAACCGTCCGGCCCGCCGGCGTGGAAGTCGGTGCCGTCGTACTACGCCGTCGCCACCGCCGACCGGATGATCCCGCCCGCCGGGCAGCGTGAGATGGCCGCGCGCATGGGCGCGACCACCATCGAGATCGAAGCCGGTCACGCCGCGATGTTCGGGCGGCCGGAAGAGATCGCGGACCTGATCACCACCGCCGCGGGCCGATGACGAGCCGGGGGTGCGGGCCGAAGCTCCGCACCCCCGGACTCGGCTATCCGCTCAGCCCGCCACCCCAGCCGAGCCACCGTTGTCCATTTTGGACTTTCCCGTCGGCGTCGAACCGGTAGCCCGCCACGACGGCGGCGAGGCCGTCCACCGCCGGGCCGAGGTCGGTGCCGGCCAGCCGCGGGCGCAGTTCGTCCACGATGGTCCACTGCCTCTCGGTGTCGCAGAAGCTGAGGAAGAAGATCCCCTGCCGCCACGCGTAGGCCGCGTTCTTGACCGCGATCAGCGCGGCGTGCCGGTCGGTGGTGGGCACGGCCGTGCGGTGCAACGCCCAGCCGAGAGCGCGGGCCGCGAGGTCCGGTGCGAGGGGAGCCAGCCGGTCCCACAGCCCGAGCCCGTCGGCCAGTACGGCCAGGTTGTGCGTGGTGAGGATCTGGCTCTGTTCCAGAACGGTGCCGTTCGCGGCCACCCCGGACACGCGGCCGCGGTGCGCCTCCGCCGCCCGGTCCTTGCACGCCTTCGCGAAGCCGTCCGCGACCTTCCGGCCCCACCGGTTCGTGGTCTCCTCCGGCCACGTCTCCGGCAGGTCGTAGTACCGCGCGTACAGCGAACCCGCCATGACCCGGCTCGCGACGACCGCGGCATCACGGAACTTCGTGGTGAACGTGCCCATGAAGATGTCCGCCGCGATCTCCTCGACCAACGGCAGGGAAGCCCCGGCCTGCTTGGCGAGCGTGACGAACTCGCTCACCAGCGGGTTCGGCAGGATCGTCTGCGGGAAGGACGTCAGCGCCAGCATCGTGGTCTGCGCGAGGGTCTTCCGTGCGGCTTCGGCGTGGTCACGCCGATGCGCGCGCAGCGGCTCCAGCGCGGCCACCCACGGCAGTTCGGTGAACCCGACCTGCGTCGCCAGGTCGAGCAGCAGCAGACCGCGGCGGCGCCGGAAAGCCGCGTAGGTGTGGGCGTACAGCGCCGAAAGCGCCGGATCCTCGATGTTCGCCGCGAGGAGCGACGCGGTGATCTGCGGAAGCACGATCGCGAGCACCTCGCCCGAAGTGATCACGTTCCGCGCGACCAGCTCTTCGACGGGCGCCTCCAACGCCCGCGTCACCTTCACGACAAGGCTTTCCGGCACACGCCAGCCATCGACGTCCGCGGCGACCGGCTCGACCGACGGCACGCCGCCGTCGTCCGGATACACGTCGAGGCGGCAGGCGACGGCATCGGCGAGCCCGGCGCGAGTCGGCCGCGCCGCGACCGCAAGCCCGGCCTCCCGCAGGGCCGTCCGCCGCTCGGAACCGGGAGCGCCGTGCTTGCCGATGGTGTTGGCGAGCGCGCGGCGCACCCAGCCGACGTCCCGCGCCGTGAGCGCACGACTGTCCGTCTCGCACGCGACCAAGGCGGCCCGCAGCCGGGTGAAGTTCGCACGCGGATGCGCCGCCACGCCTTCGGTTTCGGCGAGCAACGCCGTCCTGCGCGCGGCCCAGTCCTCGGGCCAGACCCGGCACGGCCACCCACCCGTGACGACGCCGTCGTCCTGCAGCTCCGGCAGGTCGCCTTCGACCGTTTCGCACCAGAGCGCGACAAGCCGGTCGTACAGCGGCCGCTCCCGCAGCCTGGTGCGCATCGTGTCGATCGCGGGCGGCGTGATGACCGCGCGAAGCGACGCCTTCACCTGCCCGACGGACGCCAGCTTCACGACGGAACCCGCGGGCACCGGCGCCGCCTCGAACCGCGGCGTCATCCGCAGCCGGTGCATCAGCGGACGCAGCGCGGCAACGAGGTCGAGCGCCTCCGCGTGCCGATCATGCGCGAGCAGCCACGCGACCGTCGCCAGCGCGGCGTCCTCCGGAAGGTCGATCCGGTACGTCCCCGCAGCCAGGGCGCCGAGCAGGACGGCCTGGCCCTCATCGGTGAGATAGTGCAGGTTCAGCCGCTCCCGGTCGGTGGTACCGGGCGCGTCGTCCGGCAATGACCGCACCACGTCCGTTTCGTCCTGTCGCAAAGGCGCTTCCGCGAGGTAGCGGCCGCTGGCGAACCCGCCGTGCAGCACCTCGAGCGTCACCCAGGCTGGTGTGTCGGCGACAGGCGTCCGGGAACCGACGGTCAACGTGCCGTCGGCCATCCCGTCGAGCACCGCGCGCCAGCTCGCCGCCCGCGCCGACCCGGCACCCGCGTGCCGCAGCGCGCGACGCAACTGCCCGTACGCGTACTCCTCGTTCACCGGTTCCCCCTTGTCCATCGAGACCTGGAGGCGAGATTCGAACTCGCGCCTTCCCGGTTACGAGCCGGGCGTTCTGCCGCTGAACTACTCCAGGTGACATGGAGGCGGGAATCGAACCCGCGCCCTCCCGGTCCGAAGCCAGGCGATCTGCCACTGATCCACTCCATGATCACCGACGATGCTAGCCAGTCCGGTGGGGAAGAGCACCCGGTTTTGAAGCGTGGCACCGATCAGTGCGGAGCAAGTGATGGCTGGAGGGCTTTGTCAACGCCATCCGGCCCGACGCTGGGGTCGGTCAGGCGGAGTGTTGGCCGGGTGGCGTAGAAACCGCCGAGGATGTCGGCGCCGCACGGCGCGGCGGCGGCCGATGCGACGATGGTGCCGAGCAGCTCGGTCGAGAATTACACACCACTACACTCGCGAGCTATCGGAGTTCCTTGCTGTTGTCCCCTTTTTGGCCAGTTGACTGGCCAGTTGTCCCGGTAATCGCCAATATCTGTCGATTTTCGCCCGTAGCCCGCCGCATATCATCGTTGGCGTGTCCGAGTACGAGTTTGATCTGTTCATCAGCTACAGCCGTCACGGCAGTGTGCAGAAATGGTTGCTCAACCACTTCTACGGCAAACTGCGTGAATGCCTCGCCGACGAGTACGGCAGCCTGAACGTGTACATGGATCGGCAGATGCCCAGTGCGGTGCACTGGCCCTCCAATCTGCGGGACGCGTTGCAGCGCAGCAAGATCATGGTTCAATTGCTCACCCCGCCTTACTTCGAGTCGCCCTGGTGCATGGCCGAGATGCGCAGCATGCAGGCCAGGGAGAAGATGCTCGGACTCGCCGGACACGGTACTTCTTCCCAGGGGTTGATCTACCCGATCCTGTACGGGGACTCGGAAAATTTCCCCGAAGAGGGAAGGGTGCGAGCTTGGCGGGATTTCAAGGATGTCGCCTATCCGGATCCGAGCTATCAGCAGAGCATCGACTACAACAAGTTCCACCACAAGGTCAAGGAGCTGGCAAGGGACCTGGCGCAGTTGGTGGCCCAGGCGCCACCGTGGCAGCCGGACTGGCCGCTGGTCGAAGTGCCAGAACCTGTGCTGCTGCCGACTCCTCCGCTGCCGAGGTTCGCATGACGACCGGCACCGTGCTCACCTTCTACTCGTACAAGGGCGGGGTGGGCCGCAGTTTCACGCTGGCGAACGTGGCCGTGCTGCTGGCGCGCTGGGGTTACCGGGTGCTCACGGTGGACTGGGACCTCGAAGCACCCGGGCTGCACCATTACTTCGGGCCGAAGCTGGTCGAGCAGCCGGAACACGGGGTCGTCGACCTCGCGCACGACTTCTTGCGCGATGCCGGATCACCGGAGGCCCTGCGGGACCTGGAGTCCTACGCCGTCCAGGTCGGCGTCGAAGGTGGCCGTCTCGATCTGCTGGCCGCCGGACGCGTGGTTTCCGGCAAGCTGGAAGAGTCCTATTCGAAGCGGATGCAGGCGCTGAACTGGGAGGAGCTGTACCGGCGCGGGTTCGCCGCCTACCTGGAGCGGTACCGGGCCGCGTGGACCGAGAGCTACGACTTCGTACTGCTCGACAGCCGGACCGGTGTCTCCGACATCGCCGGCATCTGCACCGCGCATCTGCCGGACCGGCTGGTCGTGGTGTTCACCGCCAACGACCAGAACCTCGACGACGTGGTGGACGTCGCCCGGCGGGCCGACAGCGCCCGTGACCGCATGCCCTACGACCGGCCCCGGCACTCGGTGCTCCCCATTCTGTCCAGATTGGACAATCGAGTCGAGTACGAGCGCGCCGAGCAGTGGCAGCGCAAGTGCGCCGAGACCGTGGCGCCGCTGTTCGGCAACTGGCTGGCGCAGACCGTCTCGGTGGACCTGATGATGCGCCACCTCACGGTGCCCTACGTCTCCTACTGGAGCTTCGGCGAGCAATTGCCGGTCCTGGACGAGGAGGTGCCCAAGGCGGACCAGATCTCCTACGCGCTGGAAACGGTCGCGTCGGTCATCGCGCAGGACTTCGACCGCACCGACGTGCTGGCCGACAACCGCGACGCCTACGTGGCCGCCGCGCGGGACCGGTGCCGGGAGTTCGACTTGGACGTGCTGGTGTCGAGCGCACGGCAGTCCAAGGTCGCCGCGGAACTGATCCAAGAACTGCACCTGCTCGGGGTGCGCGCCGACCGGTCGTTGTCCGGCGACCCGGAATTCCTGGCCGAGGCCACCGATTCGGCCCAGCACCTGTGCCTGGTGGTGGAGGGACCGCTGAGCCGCTGGCAGATCACCGAGTCGGAACGGTTCCTGCGGCACACGCTCGGGCCGGAGGGCAGGCATCGGCAACTGTTCTGTCTGCTCGCCCGCGGCATCGATCGCGACGAACTGCCGGGCTTCGTGCGCAATCTGCAGCACCTGGAATTCACGCCGGACGTGCGGCCCGTCCGGGTGGCCAGACAACTGCACCACCTGCTCACCGCCACCGGGGCAGGGCCGGAACAGGAGGCGTTGCGGGCCGCGGCGGCCGCTCTCCGCACGCTGCCGGACACCCTGCCCTACGCCGAACGCTTCGTGCTGGTCGAGGACACCGTGCGCGGGATGGCCACCGCGCTGGACCACGGTGACCTGGCCCTGCTGCTCGACCGGTCGGCGGACCTGGCCTTCCTCGGCAGAGCCCACGGCGACGGTGCCGGGGTGCCCGCACCTCGTGCGCTCCTCGACGTGACGGGGGCACTGCTGAGCCGGATCGATCGACGGATCAACGCGTTCACCGAATGAAAGGCGGCGAAATGCCGGAGCAGTACTCCACGAACGCCAGAGCCGCACTACTGGCGCTGGTGCTGGCCAACCGGGACATGCTCAACACCGAACTGGTCAAGGACCACAAGGTCCGGCTCAGTCCCGCCGAACGCGACCGGCTGAACGACGCCGGACTGCTGGAGAGTTCGACTAACGTCCGGCCGTTCGTGCACCGGATCACCGACGAGGGGATCGACTGGTGCATGACCGACCTGGTTCGCTCGGAACTACCGTCCCGCTCGGGGCCGCAGGCCCGGCAGCAGCTCGACCTGCTGCGCCGGCTGGTGCCGTTCCTGCGCCGGCGCGGCCTGCTGGCCGAGGCGCTGCGGTCCGGGGACCTGGAGTCGCTCATCCGCGGCGTCTACGCCGAGCTGTCGGTGGGCGTGCAGGACTGGATCCGCCTGGCCCGGCTGCGGCCGAAGCTCAACGGTGCGGACAAGGACGAGGTGGACGCCGTACTGGTCAAGATGGCGAGGACGGGCACGGTCCACCTGGCCCCCGACTCCAACCGCAAGGTGCTCACCGACGCCGACCACGATGCCGCTGTCCGGGTCGGTGGCGAGGACAAGCACCTCATAGTGATCGAGGAATCATGACCGACGACTTACGTGAGGTCCTGGCGGTCCTGCGGTTCAACTCCGCCGAGACCCCGGACGACGTCTGGCACACTTCGCCCTCGCACATCGACGGCCTGCACGCCAGGGTCGAGCACAACATCGGAGCGGGCATCGAGGACGCCAGGGCCAGCACCGGCCCGAGCCCGGTGGGCGTGGCCGTGCAGGGGGAGAAGGGAGTGGGCAAGACCCATCTGCTCGGCACGGTGCGCCGCATGGTGCAGCGCAAGGGCGGCTACTTCTTCTTGGTCGAGCTCACCACCGGGGACGCGTTCTGGGATGACATCGCCGAGGCGATGCGCAGCGAGCTGCACCGGGCCAACGACGAGGGCGAGCGTCAGCTCACCGTGCTGCTGCGACAGTTGTGCGCCGGTGCCGCGGTGTCCGAAGAGGTCAGCCGGGCCATCGTGGGCGAATCGGTCCTGCAGCCCGACCACTTGCGCGCACTGCTCAACGGCCTGAGGAAGGCCGACGGCCGCATCGCCGTGGAATGCGGTGACACCATCCGGGCTCTGGTGCTCTACGGGTCCGACGCCGCGGACATCGGCCTGGAATACCTCCAGGGCCACGAAGGCAGCGAAGACGACCGCCGGCTTTGGGGCATGCAGCACCGCGCCAAGTCGCCCCGCGTGCTCGTGCGCGACATCTCTCGCGTCCTCGCCTTGACGGGACCGTGCGTCGTGGGGGTCGACCAGCTGGACACCCTGGTCAACAAAGGGCAGGACGCCCTCGACACCCACGAGACCGACGCCGAAGTGACCCGGGAAATCGCGCTGATCTCCGACGGCCTGATGGCGCTGCGCGAATCCACCCAGCGGACGCTGACCATCGTGGCGTGTTTGCCCAACACCTGGATGCGGTTGAAGGACGTGGCCAGCGACACGGTGGGCGACCGGTTCACCCAGACCTCCTTCCTGGGAGCGATCCAGGATCCGGCTTTGGGCAAGAAGCTGGTCGAAATGTGGCTTCGGGTGATCTATGAAAAGAACGGGGTCGCAGCGCCGCACTCGACCTGGCCCGTAGCCGCCGGCGCGTTCGGTGAGAGCTGGACGAGCTACACACCGCGGCAGTTGCTCAAGCGGATCCACGCCCACGCCGAGGCATGCCTGCACGGCGAGATCCGGGAACTGGGTTCCTTCGACGAGAAGGCGGTCGAGAAGGCCGTACCCGTGGCCGTACTGCCGGATCATTCCCTCGACGAACTCGACGAGGAGTTCGCCCGGCTGCGAAGCGAGGTCGACCTCAGCGAGCTGGACATCAGCAAAGACAACGAAAACAAGGTCGCCCCGGAATTGCTGTTGGCCGGATTGAAGGCGTGGATCACCGAGATCGGCAACGACGACCTGAAGTGGGAGGCGGAGTCGCTGTCGGACGAGAAGAGGCTGCACGCCGGCCTGCGCCGGCTCCTCAACGACGCGCTCGACACCAAGGAGCGGTGGACCTTTCGTGTCATCTCCGGGGGCCACGGCACGACGGTGCTGCACCGGTTGCGCAACGCCCGCGACGCCGCGGGCATCCGGGCCGGGGCCAAGGACCGGCACCTCGTGCTCATCCGCTGGGGCAACCGCGGCTGGACCGGGCCGACCACCCGCAAGGAGTTCACCGCGCTGGAGCAGTTGGGGGTGCGGCGCCTCGACATGTCGGACGAGGACCTGCGGACCTTCAGCGCGCTCCGGACAATGCTGGCCACGCCGACCCACCGGCTGCTCACCTGGCTGGTGGCGCGCAAGCCCGCCAGCGGCCGGACGCTGCTGCGACATGTCCTGCCCCCGTCCACCCAGACCAGGAGCGGCCACCAGGAAACGCGGCCGCCGCCGGGTCTCTCCCCGGCGAGACCCGCCATCCCACCCCCCGCCGAGCCGAAGCCCACCCCTCCGAAGGCTTCGGTTGCCGGACCCGTGGAACCGGCCGCGCCGGCAGGCGAGGAACTCGTACTCGGGCTCGACGGGGAAATCCGCATCGAGCTGGAGTCGCTGCGCAAGCACGTCATCGTGTTCGCGGGGTCCGGCAGCGGGAAAACCGTGCTGCTGCGCCGGATCGTCGAGGAGTGTGCTCTGCGCGGGGTGTCGGCGATCGTGCTGGACCCCAACAACGACTTGGCGCGCCTGGGCGATGCCTGGCCCGAACCACCAGGCGACTGGCTGCCCGGGGACGCGGCCAAATCGGCGGAATACCTGACCAACACCGAGGTCGTGGTGTGGACACCGGGCCGGGCGGGCGGACGTCCGCTCAGCTTCCACCCGCTGCCCGACTTCGCCGACGTCCGCGAGGACGTCGACGAGTTCGCGGCTTCGGTCGAAGCCGCCGTGGCCCGGCTGGTGCCGCACGCCAGGGTCGCGAACGGCACCAAGGGTGCGGTTCGCGGCCGGGCGGTGCTGCGCGAGGCGCTGACGCACTACGCCCGTTCCGGGAAGCGGGACCTCAACCGGTTCATCGAACTGCTCGCCGAACTGCCGGAAGGGGTGAGCAATCTCAGTAGCGGCATCGCGATGGCCGCGGATCTGGCGGAAACCCTGCGGGCGGCCGTGGTCAACGACCCGCTCCTCGGCGGGCCGGGGGAAGCGACCGACCCGGGGATCCTGCTGACGCCATCGGCAGGCAGGCGGGCCCGGATCTCGGTGATCAGCTTCATCGGGTTGCCGTCGGAGGAACAAAGGCAGGGCTTCGTCAGCCAGCTCCAGTGGGAGGTGTTCGCCTGGATCAAACGCCACCCGGCCGTGGACCGGCCGCTCGGCGGGCTGTTCGTGATGGACGAAGCGCAGACCATCGCGCCGTCGACGGCGTTGACGGCCAGCACGCAGAGCACCATTCTGCTCGCTTCCCAGGCACGCAAGTACGGGCTCGGCCTGGTGCTGGCCACCCAGGCACCGAAGGGCGTGCACAACCAGGTGGTCGGCAATGCCACGACGCAGTTCTTCGGCAGGCTGAACAGCCCGGCGCAGGTGGCCGCCGCGACCGAGATGGCCAAGGCGAAGAGCAGTTCAGTGGGCGACATCTCGAGGCTGGAACGCGGGCAGTTCTACGCCACCGGCGAGAACTTCGCCTTCCGCCGGATGCGGGTGCCGCTGTGCCTGAGCCACCACCCGCCGAGTCCGCTGCGGCTTGAAGAAGTGCTGGACCGGGCCCGCGGGCGCCGGTGACCCGATGCGAAAAGCGCCCCTCACCCGTTTCGGGTGAGGGGCGCTTTTCGCGTGGGGTCAGCGCACCACGGCCGCGACCACGGTGTTGATGCGCTGCCACAGTGCGGCGAACAGGTCTTCCCGGCGGTAGACGCGGGGCTCGCCGGTGCTGTGGCCGAGCACCGAGAAGTCGTGCAGTTCGAGCACGGCGGTATCGGTTTCGGTGCTGTACACCGGGCGGGCCCAGCCGTTGCTGCACACGCTACCGGTGTCGGTCTGGTGCCTGCCGACCACGAAGTTCACCGTCTCGTCCCCGCCGATGCCCCCGCGTCGGATGTCCAGTGCGTACACCGTGTCACCGGCCTGCTCGACCCGGACGCTGATGCTCGAGTCACCGCGGTGCACCGTGCCGACGAACCCGCTGCGCTCCAGGCCCGGCATCGCCGCGGTGAGCTGGTCTCCCAGGTAACGGAGGGCGGCTTCCTGCTCGGCGTACCTGCTGAACGTGGCTGGTACAGCCGGTGAGCTGGTGAGCCGCCGGGCGCCGGTCACCACCTCGGCGACCGAAGTCTGCTCGGCCCCCGCCGACTCGGCGGCCTCGACCCGGGCAGCCAGCGCATCGGTGAGCAGGTCGGGCCGCGCAGGGTCGAACCGCAGGTAGCTCACGTGCGGGTGGCGCAGCTCGGCGGGCACGGTGAGCTCACCGACAAGCACCGGCAGCACGTGCTCGTCCCCGTTCTTGACCGCGCGCAGCATCGCGGCACCGAAATCGTCCACAGTGGAGACGAAGGGCAGGAAGAAACGCACAGGTGCGGCCGGCAGGTCTCCCTGGTCCTTGTGCCCCCACCACTCATGGGTCTGGTCGGGCCCGTGCAGGACCGTCAGCCCGCGCTGCCGGCTCGTCTCGACCACCTCGCCGACCGCGGACCGCGACTGCTCGGTGAATGAAACGGCGATGTCATAGGCCGCATTTTCCTTCATAACTCACCCTTCTCGGTCATCACCGGCACCACACCGGCGAGTACCGGGGCAGACTCCACCGCCGCTGTCGACCAGAAGTGGACGCGGTGTGGATCCCCGCCCGTTTCCCGTTGACCGCCGCGGGGGAAACGGTCACCTCCTTGTTGGCCGCCCGGGATCTGATGAATCCTCGATATGGGCACCGGAACAGATCCGGAATGGCCCGAAATCAAATTCACCGATTTCCCGGGAGGATTCGCCATGTCCAAATTCATGTCCACTTTCGCTGCCATCTTCGCCTCGGTCACGGCCGTGCTGTGCCTGGCCGTGGTCGGTTCCACCAGCGGTTTCGCCCTGTCCTCGGAGGAGCCGCCCGCGGCGCCGCCGACCACCACCTCCGCGCCGAAGCCGGACGGAAACCCCTGGCACGACTGAGTTGTCGGCGAAAGCGCATCTCCGGTCGCCTGCGATCACCTCGCGGGCGACCGGGTGATTGCGAGGGTTCGGGGCAGGTGCTGTACTCGAAGTCAGTCGGATCAGGAGGATTTGGTGACCGGAACATTTGGGGAATTGCTGCGTGAATGCCGCATCGCCGCCGGCCTGTCGCTTGGTCAGCTGGCCAAGCGCATCCACTACAGCAAGGGATATCTCAGCAAGATCGAAAACGGGGTGAAACAGCCCCACGATTCGATGGCCCGGCTCTGTGACGGGGAGCTCGGCGCGGGCGGCGCGCTGCTGGTGGCGGCGCGGGCGGCGAGGGAGAGCGCGGTGACTCTTGACCGCCGCCAGGTGCTGGTGGCCGGCACCGTGCTCGGCGTGACGCTCGCGGGCGGGCCGCGGCCGGTGCCGGACGAACGGGTGGTCATCGGGATCCGGACCACCTTCGAGCACCTGAGGCGCCTCGGCATGCAGACCAGCCCGGTGGTGGTATTGGAATCGCTGACAGCGCAGGTGCAGATGCTCGGCGCGTTGGCCGGGGAGAACCCGGAGCCGACCAGGTCGCGCCTGTTGCTGCTGGCCGCACGGATCGCCGAGTACACCGGGTGGATGCAGCAGGAAGCCGGGGACGACCGGCGCGCGCTGTCCTGGACGAGGAAAGCCGCGGAACTGGCCGTCGCAGGCGGGGACCACGAGATCGTCAGCTACGCCTTCGTGCGGGAAGCCGGGCTCGCGCTCTACCGGCACGATCCGATCGCCACGATCGAACTGGCGCGCCGGGCCCAGCAGGCGGGACCGGCCGGTTCGCGCACCCTCGCCCTGGCCGCACGGCGGGAGGCACAGGGCCACGCCCTGGCCGGCGATCACAGCGAGTACGAACGCGCGCTGGACGAGGCCCTGTTTCACTTCGACGCCGCGGGCGCGGACCCGTCGGCGTACCCGGTGCTCGGCTCCACGGCCCCCGACCCGATCGGGCTGGCCCAGGGCTGGTCGTTGTGCGACCTCGGCCGTCCCGGCGAAGCGGCCGAACTCCTGGACCGGGAGCTGACCCGGCTTCCCGCGGACTCGCGGCGCACGCGGGCGCGTTTCGGCGTACGCAGGTCGCTGGCCTACGCCCTGGCGGGCGAGGTCGATCAGAGCTGCCAAACCCTGACCGAAACACTGGAGGACGCGGCCCACGTCGATTCGGCGACGATCCGGCTCGACCTGCGGGAACTGGCCAGGAACATCGGCCGGTGGCATAACCACGCCTCGGTCCGCGAGGTCTACCCGGAACTGCGGCGCGTGCTGTACCAGCGAGTCTGAAGCTCAGCCCACCCCGTCGCGGCAGCCGCAGGTCAGTTCCGCCCGTTCGGCCCGCACCTGGTCGGCCTCGGGCAGTTCCAGCGCGGTGAACTCCTTTTCGGCCGCCTCCCAGTTCGAGACGGCGTCCCCATGCCGGCCCAGCCGGTGCAAGGTCTGCGCGACACCCCGATCGGCGTGAGCCCGATGGTCCCGGTTCCCTGACGTGGCCGCCAGCTCCAGTGCGGCCTTGTAGAGGCGCAACGCCTCGACGTGGTCGCCCTTGGCCTGCGCGGTCGCCGCGCGGTCGCGGAGGAGCCGGGTGCGGAGGTCCGCGTCGAAGATCCCGGCCGCGATGCCGGCGGCTTTTTGCTGGTAGCGCTCGGCTTCGGGGATCCGGCCCGCCGACCGGTGCACATTGCCGATGTTGGACAGCGCGTAGGCCATGACGCACGCGTCACCCGCTTCGGCGGCGAGGTGGTGCGCCTCCCGGTGGTCGGCCAGCGCCTCGCTCGGGAAGCCGAGGCGCTGCCGGACCGAGCCGAGGTTGTTCAACACGTGCGCCACCCCCAGCATGTGCTGGGTTTGGCGCAGGATCGACACCGCGGCGCGGTGCTGGCGCAGCGCGACGTCCAGCTTGCCGTGCAGCTCGTTGAGGTAGCCCAGATTGCTGAGCGCGTGTGCCTGGCCGCGCAGATCGCCGACTTCCTCGTACTTCTCCAGCGCCGCCTCGAAGTGGGTGATCGCTTCGGCGTGCCTGCCGAGCTCCATGGTCGGGATGGCGATGGCGCACAACGTGGTGGCCTCGCCCCTGGCGTCGCCCAGCCGCACCCAGCAGGACAGCGCCCGTCGCGCCAGCTCCAGGGCCTCGGCCAGCTCGCCGCGGCGATTGTGCACGGTGGCCAGCCTGAGCAGCACGTGTGCCTGACCGACCGTGTTGTCTTCGTCCGCGGTCACCAGCCGCCGGGCCAATTCCATCGTCTCGGCCCAGTCGTCGAACTGGCTCGTCGTGTGGAAGTAGCGCCAGATGAGCACCGCCAGCCGCCAGGCGTGCTCGGGCAAGTCGTGCGTGGCGGCGTAGTGGATGGCAGCCACCAGGTTGTCCCGCTCGGCGCTGATCCACGCCGTCGCGGCGTCGGCGGTCTCGAAGGCCCGGGCCACCGGCGACGTGCGGGTCACCGAGGGCAGGCGGGCGCGCTCGAACGGATAGGCAGTCCCCGCCGCGGCCGCCAGGGTGACCAGGTAGAAGTCGAGCAGCCGGAGCACGGCACCGGTGTGCTCGCCGGGCTCGGCCGCGGCGAACTCCTTGAGCGGGTCCAGCATCTGGTACCGCTCCGGCGTGAGCTCCTCGACCAGGCAGACCTCGTGCAGTTCGTCGAGCACCAGCCGGGCGTGGGTGAAAGCGTTGGCCACCAGTGCCGCGGCTCCCGCCACAGTGACGTGCGGCCCCGGTGTGTGCCCGAGCAGGCGGAACATCTCCTGCTGGTACTCGCTCAGCTGCTGGTAGGAAACCCGGACGGCAGCGGCGCCTGCGTCGGTGCCGGTGTCGGCGTGCCAGGGCCCGCTTTCGGCCAGCAACCGGAGCAAATGCTCCAGGGGCCACCGGTCGTGACGACGGAACAACGCGGCGGAGACGCGGATCGGCATCGGCAGGTGACCACATCGCTTGACCACTTCGGCCACCTCGGGGGCACGGCCGGTGACCCGTAGCGGCCCGGTCAGCGTGCAGAACAAGGCGGCGGCGTCGTCCGGTGGCATAGGGGCCAGCCGCACCTGCTGCCCGGTGTCCGGCTCGCCCACCCGCCTGCTCGTCACGATCGCGAAGCAGTCCGGAGCATCCGGGAGCAGGGCGCGGACCTGCTCGGCGGATTTTGCGTTGTCCAGCAGGATCAATGTCCGGGTGCCGTACAACTCGTTGTGGTACATCGTGATCTTGCGCCCCGGTGAGCCGGGGACCTGCTCGGCGGGTACCCCGAGCTCGATCAGGAGCTGCGTGAGCGCGTCGCCCATGGTCATCGCGGCGACGTTCGGGGTGAACCCGTTCAGCCGTAACAGCAACTGCCCGTCGGGGAATCGCTCCCGCAGCCGGTGCGCGGCTTCCACGGCCAGACCGGTCTTGCCCACCCCCGGTGCGCCGCTGACCCACACGGCTTTCTCGCCGGTACCCGCCACCGTGGCGATCAGATCGAGTTCGTTTTCGCGGCCGGTGAAACCACCGGGCCGGGACGGCAGCGAACTGGCGGGTTCACCGCGTTCGGCCCGGGCGGCGATGTTGCGCAGCCTCTGCTCCGGCTCGAGGCCGAGTTCGGCGAGCGCGTCGCGGGTGCTGTGGAACACCCGGATCGCCTCCACACGATCGCCGTTGGCGAGCAGTGCGCGCATCAGCAACTCGGCGTGGCGCTGCCGGTCCGGTTCCTTGCCTACGATACGGCGCAACCGGTCACGCGCCGATCGATGGTCACCAGCGACCAGTTCCAGTTCGGCGAGATCGCCGACGGTGTCGAAATAGCTGTCGGCAGGTGAGAGCACGTCCGTGCCACCCACCCGGTCGATGTCGATGTCCTCGAGGAAGCGCCCGCGCCACAGGTCGACCGCGGCGCGGAGCAGCTCGATCTGACGGCGTGGCTCCTGCTCCTGAAGGGCCTGTTCGCGCCACTGGTCGAAGCGGTGGAGGTCGATCTGTTCCGGGGAAACCCGCAGCAGGTAGCCGGTCACGGTGGTGTCGATTGCGACGTCGCCGGCCAGTTCGAATGCCTTGCGTAACTTGCTGATATAGCCGCGGACCAGGTTTCGGCGCTCGGGGTTGGCCCCCCAGACGATCTCGGTCAGCCGGTCTGCGGAAATCGGTTTGTTGGCGTGCAGCAAAAGCACGATGAGCACGAAGCGCTGCTGCGGCTTGCCCAGGTCAACCGGAGCGCCGTCGTGCCACGCCTCCAGCGGGCCCAGCATCCGAAAATCCACTCCGCCTCCCTGTTTGCGAGCTTGATGTCCATCACTATGTCGTGCAAGCGCCCGTTCGTGTGTCACCGAAAATGGCCATTTTTCGGCCTGTATGCCATCGGGCGCGGACACCCTCGTTTTCCGGGGCAGCGTGAGCGGGCGGAACGAGTGGTGGGTACCGCCGTGCGGGCTGATCCACGAAATGTCCACTTCTGGTCCACTCGCCCGTCGCAAGCTGCCGGTCATCGGAGATCGACGGGGAGGCTTGCTGATGAACACCCACGAAGAACTGGTGCGGGAACTCAAGTCGTTGCGCAAGGGCCGCGGGGTGTACGCCGGGAGGATCGGGGAGCGGATCGGCCCGACGCTGCGCGTGCTGTGCGGTGTGAAGGAGGAAGACGGTCCGGTCACCATCCGGGAGAAGCTCGTGGCACGGTTGACCGGATTGGCCGAACAGCTGCCGGAGGACATGCGCCTGGCCACCGTGGCCGCCTTCGGGCTTACCGCCGACGTGCGCATGCCGCTGTACCGGGAGCGCGTCGGCTGGGCCGCACCCCGGCTCGATCGTGACGCGCGTACGGTGCGCCGCCGGGTCGACGAGGCCATCGACCAGCTCGCGGAACTGGTGGTGACCATCCCGCCCCAGCCGGACGGGGCATGGCACACCGCGGAACTGCACGTGGTGGTGACGCTGGACCGACCGCAGCCCGAGGTGCTGGAGCAGTACCGCATCGTCGCCGACCACGATGGACTGCACGAACTCGACTTCACCTCGCCGGCGTTCGAACTGCGGGGCCCGCTCGAGGTGGACGTGCTCTATGGGGGCACTCGGCGCACCAGTGGCACGGCGCGGAGCCGCGTGTCCCTCACCCCTCCCGAGCCGCTCGCGAAAGGCGAGGCGCACGCCTTCGCCGTGAGGTACCGCTTTCCTCAGCCGCAGGTGCTGCGGTCGTACGTGGTGCGTGAACTCGAACAGTCCTGCGACCTGCTCGATCTGCGCGTGCGTTTCGCCAGGGACCGCATTCCGCACCAGGTGTGGACATTGCGCGATGTCACCGGTCCGCACGGTGGTCAAGAACAACCAGTGGACCGCGCGGGAGAAATACACCAGCGATTCAAACGACTTTTACCGGGCCGCTCCTACGGCGCGCGCTGGGAGGGTGATGAAGCGGGGAACGAATTCCACGGGCGCCGGTGTTCATGTGCGGATCGTGGCGCGCCGCGGAACACCGGGTTCACCGAAGATCCGGTCTGGAACGTGAGCTGACCGGGCAGCACCCGTCCGCCCACCCCTAGGGGCCGCGATGCGGTGGAGGGTGTCCACAGGCAGGAGCCGGTGCGATGGCTTCACCGCACGCGTGACCCACGTGCAGGTGTTCCCAGGGGCGGTCCACATCTGGTCCACATTCGGTACGCATAGCGACTCCATGCTCCTCGAAGGCGCCGTCACGGGTGCTGGAAGGAAGGCAGCGCGATGGACATCGACAAATCCCATGTGGACTCAGAAGTGCCCCGACTGGACGGTCTGGCTGAGTTGTCACCGACCTTCTCGGTGACGGTGCTTCACTGCCACCCGGACGCGGACCCGAAGGTCGCGTTCAACTCGCTCGTCAATTTCCTCCGGGCCAACCTGGAGGCGCGGGGCCGGGCACAATCGGTTCGCTGCCTCGGCGAGGTCGTGCTCGCTGAGTCCGACCAGATCGAAGGAATCGGATCGCTGTTGGAGCTGGGCGTCGATGGCCTGTACGCGTCTGCTCGTGAGCGTCGCACGATGCCGAGTTGGTCTGGAGAAATCCAACAGGTATTCGACCTCGCCAACCAGTTGACGGTCGTGGTGCGCCGGGGACCCTTCGTGGTGATACACACGCCGGTGAGCGACGAGGCGTTACGCAAGTGGTTGCAGAGGTTCAACAAGCTCTATCGGTATTTGCCGAGCGCGATCCTGCGGAGGACGCTCCAGGGTGACGGGAAGACCGTGTGGCTGCGTGGGGTCCATCGCCGCCGCGCTACCAAAGCCGACAGCAAAACCTTGGGTGGGCTGCGGATCCAGGAAGTGCTCGACGACGAGGACGCCAGCTTCGCGTTGTGCGCGGCCGCGATCGACTACGTGCCCCTGGACGAATCCGCCGTAGTGCGCGGCAGGCTGACCGTCAGCCCGGCGAAGTCGCACCTCTACTGGAAGTTCCGGGTCGATCTGCCGACATTTCTCGCCGCCGCCACCGAAACGGTCTCCCTGTTCGAGAAGTCTCTCGCGGTCGAACCGCCGGAGGAGCAGTTCTGGCAGCTGGCGGTGCCGGAGACCGAACTGGCCAACGTGTACGGCGCGTACGACGTCACGATCGCCGAACCGGATGAACTCCCCGACACGGCGGACCCGGACGGAGAACTGGCGGAACGGGCGGCGCTGTTGCGCGACTCGTTCCTCGAAGTGCGCGGGAACCCCGGGGCCCCGGCGTTCACTGCGGTTGTCGGTTGCGAGAGGGCCGAGGCCGGCTCTTTGTGGATCAAGCCGGTCGCGCGGGGAGACGGCTTCGATCTGGACGTTCGTTTCGCCGGTACGCCGTCGAACGAGGCGATGGCACGGCAGATCCGGGACGCCATCGGCAGTGGTGAATTGCTGAGGATCTACTACGAGTCTGGGCATACGTTCGGCGAGCACCAGATCAACCTGCAGAACCAGACCGCACCGCCGTTCGCCAACCTGGAGTTCAGCGATTTCGGTGCTCACCAGGTGAACCAGGAAAAGCCACTGGTGCGCGGCGATCAAGCCATCCACGACGCTATCGGACTGACCAATGACTACTCGTTGTTCGCTTGGGTCAAAGGAACCTACACCACCGGGTGGCTCGTCTGTGACGATGGCGCGGGCGAAGTCGCCGACTTCCTGCACCTCGTCGACGGCACGCTGACCGCCATCCACGTCAAGGGCGCACTGAGCACCTCGTCGACCCGACACGTTGCGGTGACGGCGTACCAGGAGGTCGTGGCACAAGCCGTGAAGAACCTGCGCTTGCTGGACAACCGGGCGCTCGTCGAACGCTTCACCACCCCGCGGATCGCACGCCCGGCGGCCTGGCTCGACGGCACCCGGCGCACGGAACTCTCGGGGTTCGTGACCGCGCTGAGGGCGCGGACCACCCTGAACAAGACCCAGGTGGTGATCGTGCAACCACATCTGCTGCGCTCTGTGCACGATGCGGCACGAAAAGCCGTTGAAGCGGGCAAGCCGACCCGCGACTCGCGCAGCCTGACACTGCTGGACGGCCTGCTCCGAAGCGCACGGAAAACCGTCATCTCGCACTGGGACGACCTGACCGTCATCGGCAGCGAGTAACCCCCCGGTCCGCGACACAGCCCGGACTTGATCCCCGTGACACCAAGGGCCTTCCAGTTCGGCTCGCGGTTCGGCTGGGTTCTGTCGACCTCGACTGGCCCCGGAGTGACAGCCCGAGGTGGACCCGCGCGAGCTCTCTTCAGATTGACGGTTGTTGGTCGAGTAGCCCGACGGGGTCGTTGCTGTAGGCAACCATCCAGCTGGGGGCGATGCGATACCAGACGTTCTCGTCCCAGAACGGGTCGTCGCTGTCGCCGTCGTAGTGGTTGACGAGGTAGTCGCGCACCGCCGGCCAAGTCGGGTCGCTGCTCGTCCCCTCGGGGTTCAACGGAACGGCGTGTCCGTGCGTGAAGATGCCGAGCTGCTCGCCGCGCATGAAGGTCGCGCTGATGCCGGGTCGCGCCGCGAGATGGCGGGCTTTGGCGGCCTGGCGGTCGGTGCCGACGATCCAGCGGCCGTGCAGGAGGTGCCCGTCGGCGCCGCTGATGCGTGGCTCACCGCGCCGGGTGACCGTGGCGATGGCCAGGGTGCACATGCCGTGGCAGACCCGGACGACCTGCTCGGCGTCCAAGGTGGTTTTACCTGGCCGGATGATCGATTTGAGGTGGCTGTTCGAATCGGCCAAAGACGTGTCGAGCAGGACTTGGAGGCTGTGAAGCTCGTCGGGAGTCTCGAACATGCGGCTAGTCAATCAGCTCCCACCGACAGTGCCGGCTCAGTGCGCAGTCGCCGACCGGCGATGCCGCGTCGACCCTGGCCGGGATATACGAGATCGTCCGCCAAGCCGGGCTGCCGCCTATCCGGCTGCACGACCTCCGGCACGGCGCCGCCACGCTCGCAGCGGCAGAGGTGACGGCCAACTCATCCCCAGGAACCCCACCCGACAGCGCGGGCTCGGATCAGACCACAATGGACAGCAAGGAAGTGGAAGAAATGCTTCCATATAACACAAACCTCACGTCATCGAAACCGAAAACGTGGGGCTTGAATGTGCGCCATCAGGGACTCGAACCCCGAACCCGCTGGTTAAGAGTCGGAACCTTGACGTGTCGGATGGTGTCGAGTGAGAGGCTGCCCAGACTTCGGTTGACATCGGAGCTGACTATTTCTCAGGCCGCTGTTGCGGTGGTGTAGATGGTCTCAAACCCGACTGGGGTGAGCTTGCCCAGCCGTCGTTGTCGGCGTTTGCGGTGGTATTTCGTCTCGATCCAGGACGCGATCGCCAACCTCTCAGCTCCTCGCGGATGCGCCAGCGCCGCGTATCAAGAATGTTCTTTTTCGGCAGGGAAAAGAACGATTCCATCGTGGCGTTGTCGCCGGCAGGTACGTCGGTGGCGGGACCGATGTGCCGGTGGAGTTCGGTCACGAACGCCTGGCAGAAGCTCATGATCCCGGTATCGCTGCGGCCGGTCGGATCGAAATCGGATCCGCCTTTACCCGCACCGATGCCGAGGCCGGTGAGGGCGTTTTTGAAGATTTTTTCGAAGGCCAGGAACTTGATTGTGCCGAGGGTGACGTCGCGGTGGAACCGCAGTCCGCCTTTGTAAGGCCCCAGGGCTGAGTTGAAGCCGACCCGGAAGCCGCGGTTGACTTGGACACGCCTGGAGTCGTCGGTCCAGACGACGCGGAACATCAGTTGCCGCTCCGGCTCGCGCAGCCGTTCAAGAATCGCCGCGTCGCGCAGTTCGGGGCTGCGGCAGCACGGGCTGGATGGCGTGGAGGACTTCGTAAACGACCTGGTGGAATTCGGTTTCGGCCGGGTTCTTCCGGACGAACGCCTCGTACAACGTGCTCGAAACGCTGTCCAGGGTCATGACTGTGCCTCCGTGTCAGGGCAGGATGGGCGGGTGGTAGGGCAAGGTTGCCGACAGCAACGTCAGCAACCCGAGCACGATCGGGAACAACACGACGAGATAGACGAACGTGTAGCCGACGATGTCGCGTGCCTTGAGGGAAAGAACCCCGAGCAAGGGCAACATCCAGAAGGGATTGATCAGATTGGGCAGAGCCTCGCTGGCGTTGTAGACCTGGACCGTCCAGCCGAGGTTCACGTGCGCGTCGTTCGCGGCCTGCATCACATACGGCGCCTCGATGATCCATTTACCGCCGCCTGAGGGGATCACGAAGCCGAGCACCACCGAATAGACGCCGATCAACAGCGGAAACGTGGTGTCGTTGCCCGCGGAGGTGAAGAGCGCGGCGAGGTGATGGGAGATCGACGTACCGGCACTGTCGGTCGCCTTGGTCATGATCGCGGCGATACCGGCGTAGAACGGGAACTGGATGAGGACACCGCCGGTCGCAGGGACCGCTTTGGTGACCGCCGAAAGGAATCGGCGCGGGCGCCAGTGCAGCAGCAGGCCGAGCGTGAGGAACAGCAGGTTGTAGGTGTTGAGGCCGGAGATCGCGACGATGGGGTCGTTGTCGGCGAACTCCTGAACGGCCCAGCCGCCGACCAGGGCGACGACGACGATCGTCAGCAGCGGGCTGTACTCGAGCCATTCGCCGGGGCGTGACCGCGGAGTGTCGTCCTCGACGGGATCACGCGGGTCGATGCCCAGATCCGCCGCGGTGCGAGCGGCCGACGCGCGAGGAGCCGTCAGGAACGCGACGATCACGCACACGACCACGACGACCGCGGCGAGCAGGAGGGACTGCCAGGTGAAGATGGTCTCTCGGAAGGGGATGACGCCGGTGACCGGGAGCAGCGATTTGGGGATACTGGCGGGGTTGGCCTGGAGTTGCGCGGCGGAGGAACTGAGACCGAGCGCCCAGCTCCCGCCGAGGCCGAGATATGCGGCGGCGGACGCGGCCCGATAGTCCATGCGCAGCTCGTGCCGTTCCGCGAGCCGCCGCACCAGAAGCGCGCTGAAGATGAGGCTGAACCCCCAGTTCAGGAGCGCCGACAGCAGGCTGACCGCGGCGACCATGGCGATGGCCGCGCGCGGGTTGCCGGGGACGCGGGCCAGCCGGGTGATGGCTTTGCGGACCGGCCCGGAGGTGGCGACGACATAACCGCCGATGGCGACCATGGCCATCTGCATGGTGAAGGGGATCAGATCCCAGAACCCGTCCCCGAACACGGTCGCGACCTTGGCGGGTGACGAACCGATCCCCATCGCGGCGACTGCGACGACCGCGACGGTGAGCAGCGCGAAGACGAGTGTGTTGGGGAACCATTTTTCGGACCAGGCCGCACTGCGGGTGGCGATGCGTGCCAGACGGCCGCGGGGCGGTTCGGTGATGAATGCTGAATCGGACGAGGTCATGCGGAGCTCCCAGGGGGTTGACCGGCCGGCTGGACACGGCTGCGATGGACGAGGGCCGCGGCCGCCAAGTCGGCCAATGCCGTTCCCACTGCCTTGAACACGGTGATCTGGTGGTCGTCCCTGCGGCCGAGTGCTTCCCGTCGGCAGAGCTGCGGGAGGGTGGCCGCGACGGCGTCGCGGGTGATGATGCCGTCGAGGAGGGGCTGGGTGAGGTCGCCGGACTCGTCGAGTGCGATCTCGCTGTCGATGTACAGCGTTCCGCGGGTCAGGCAGGTGTCGTCGGCTTCGCGCATGTCCTGGCGGAAGCTGCCGACGAGGTCGAGATGCGTGCCGGGGGTCAGCAGCTCGCCTCGGATGATCGGGCTGGTGGCGAGTGTGGCGCACGAGATCACGTCGGCCCTGGGGATCGCCGTGTCGAGGTCGTCGGCGACATGAGCGTCCACATCGGACTCCCGGAGCCTGGTGACCAGGGCGGCGGCGGCTTCGCGACGCTGGTCGTGCACGAGGACGGTGCGGATGCCGAGTACGGTCGCGTGGGCTTCGGCGGCGAGCGATCCGATATGGCCGGCGCCGACCACGAGGTGGACGCGGCTATCCGGGCGGGCGAGGTAAGAGGAGGCGAGTGCCGCGGTGGCGACCGTGCGCCGACGGGTCAGTTCGTTCCCGTCGATGACCCCGAGGTGTTCCCCGGTGTTCGCACTGGCGAGAACGTAGGCCGAGGACAACGCGGGGCGGCCCCTCGCGCTGTTTTCGGGGAAGACGTTCACCAGCTTGACTCCGAGCAGGCCACCTGAGCGCCAGGAAGGCATCAGCAGCAACGTGGAGCCCGCCGTCTTGTCGATCTGGTGGTGATGGCGCGGGGGCGTGGTGGCCCCGCGAGCAAGACCTTCGCGAAGGGCGGGAATCAGCGCGCCGAAGGGCAATGCGGCGGCGGTTTCCTCGGCGGAGACGGTGTACACGGCGGTCCTTTCTCGTTCACGCGTCGAGCACAAGGTCCGATGTCGGCACGGATTGACAGGTGAGGCAGTGGTCGTCGGGAAGATCCTCGGATGGCGTGACGAGATGCGAGACCGTCCCGTCGAGCACGGGGACCGAACAGCTCTCGCACTGGCCGACGCGACAGCCGCTCGGCATCGGGATCCCGCTCTTCTCGGCCAACTGCAGCAGCGTGCCGCTGGACTTGGCCCAGGTGATCTCACGTCCGGTACGGGCGAACGTCACGATCGCGGTGGCGTCATCGGGAATCCGTATCGGCGCGGGTCGCGCGTGGAACTTCTCGCTGAAGATGTCGAACCGCGGGACTCCCCGTGCTACGAGGCCGGCGGTCGCGTCTTCGAGCATGGTCTCGGGCCCGCACAGGTAGAAGCGCGCACGCTCGCGGATCAGTGCGGCATCGACACTTTCGGCCGAGATCCGGCCACGTGCGCCGTATCGGTCTCCGGGGGACGGCCGGCTGTAGTGGTCGATGACGCGGACTGTGGGCAGTACCGCGGTGAGCTCGGCTAGCCGTTCACGAAACGCGTGGCTCGCACCGTCCCGGTTGCCGTAGTGCAGGACGATCTCGGGCGCGGTCGTGGGCAGCTCGGCGAGGGTTTCGAGGTAGCTCAGGAACGGGGTGATGCCGATTCCGGCGGCCAGGAGCACGATCGGTCGCGGATGGCTGAGCGGGATGGCGAAACCACCGGATGGTGGTGTTACCAGCACCCTTTCACCGGGACGTAATCGCTCGTGGACAGTAGGGGAGAAGCGGCCGCCGTCGACCCGTCGTACCGCGAGCGCGTACGTGGTGTGTGCTTCCGTCGCGGCCCCGATGAGGGAATAACTACGGGTCAGGCCGGGATCATCGCGCCAGGCCACCGTTACGTGCTGCCCCGCGCGGAACGCCGGCAGCGGGTGGTCGTCGGCGGGCCGCAGTTCGACGGACATGATCTCGTCCGTTTCGAAGGCGGTGTTCTCGACCACGAATTCACGCTGGGCCGTCCAGGGCGCGACCTCGTCCGCTTGGATGTCGCAGAAAGTCGAGCGCAAGCCCACGGAGCCACTGATCGGGTCACGTGCCCCGTCGCCGATCAGCAGGTTGTAGTTGGTGCCGCCGTCGTCGAGTGGGTTCGAGCCCGGCAATGCCAGGTCGGGCGCGGGTTGCCACCAGCCGTATTCGGCGACGACGACGTCGCGGTGAAGCCCTGGGTCGACCCGCGCCCGCATCCGGATGGTGGCTCGCGAGGTCGTGATGCTGATCCATTGCCCGTCCACGATCCCGCGGTCGTGGGCGAGCTCGGTGCTCAGCTCGACGGTCGGTTCGGGAAAACGCTTCCGTAGCGAAGAAATCCCGTGGTGCTGGCTGTGGCAGAAGTAGCCGTTCTTGGCGCAGGTGAGCACGAGCGGATACCGGGGATCGGGTGCCGGCGGGTGCGCGTCCGGAACGGGTGACTGCCCGTACTCGGCGAGCCGCTCGGAGTACAGTTCGACCCGACGCGTGGGCGTGGCGAACCCTGCCACGGACCCATCCTCTGATTTCTCGGCGTATTTGCGGTGGCGGGTTCTCAGTGACAGGTCGATTCCGCCGGGCCTGCGACGGAGTTCTTCGACGGTGACGCCGAGCGGGCCGAGCTGGTGGTTCCAGCCGTCCTCGACGTGGCCGCCGAAGAAGTCGTCCTCGAATCCGAGCCGTACCGCCAGGTCGAAGACGACCTCTGTATCCGAACGCGATTCGCCGACAGGGGCGGTCATTCGTGGTCGCAGCTGGACTCGTTCCTGGGCCGCGCGAGTGATCTCGAAGCCCACCTTGATCGCCTCGTGTTCCCAAGGCGTCTGCACCGGGAGAAGAAGGTCCGCGAACCGCGAGGTGGGGTTCTCGAAAAGGTCGAGGTGAACGCCGAAGTCCAGGCTGCGCAACGCTTCCGCGGTCCGCCGTGGATCAGGTTGCGACAGCAAAAGATTTCCGCCGAACGAAACCAGCGCGCGTACCGGGTAGGGCTCACCTTCGAGGGCCGCGCGACAGAAGTCGCGTGCGTTGATCCAGCCTTGTGCCGGCGGGCCGAGCGGGAAACGGTCCAGTCCCAGAGCCTTGGCTCGTTGCGGCTCGCCGAGCTGATCGGGGGAGGTCACCGGGTTGACGGGAAGCTTGGGCAGGATCACGTTACCGCCCGGGGCATCGAAGCTGCCGGTGAGCGCGTAGAGCGTGGCGATCGCGCGCTCGGTCTGCGTGGCGTTGGCGTGTTGGCCGATGCCGGACCACGCGGCGTAAGAAACCGACCGGGCAGTGGCGAGTTCCGCGGCGAAGGCTTCGATAGCGGCCGGGTCGACCGTGGTCACGGCAGCGGTCCGGTCCAACGGCCAGGCACCGCACGCCCGGGCGTAGTGGTCGAACGCCGGCACGCAGTCCACCGGCCCGGTCCGGGTGGCCACTCGCCGACGTCCCGTCAGAGCGAAACGCTCCGGTGCGGTGGCCACCCGCGTGGTGTCGAACGGTTCGGGTCGTCCCGACAGTTCGTCCCAAACCACATGGCCGGACAGCTCGAAATCGACGTCCTTCGCCTGGAGGAATCCGCCGGTGTCGACCCGGACCAGCAGCGGTCCGTTGGTCCACGTTCGCACGAACGTCTCGTCGTGACCTCGCGTGGAGAGCAACTGCCCGGCGACTCCGAGAGCGAGGGCGCCGTCGGTCCCGGGCCGAACCCGCAGCCAATGGTCGGCCTGGAGCGCGCTCGTGGACCGTCGAGGGTCGATCACGACGAGTTTCGCCCCTCGGGCGCGTGCTTCAGCCAGCGCCGCGGATTGAGCCAACCAGGACTTCGCCGGGTTGTGGCCCCACAGGACAGCGAGATCGGTACTCGCGTAGTCCGGGACCGGCAGTCCGCTGCCGAACGTGAAGGCGTGCGCGAAGTCCTTGTGCCAGTTGCAGATCTCAGTCGAGTACAGCGTGTTCGGGCTGCCGAAGCGCCGGATGAACCGTTCCACCCAGTCGATCGAATCCGACATCGGTGTTCCGCTGGGGGAGGTCACCGAGAAGGCGACCGCCTCGGCCCCATCGCGTGCCCGGATCGTGCCCAGCCTTTCGGCTACCTCGGTCATGGCTTCCTCCCAACCGATCTCTCGCCAGCGCGGGTCGGGATCGGATTTGGGGGTGGTCCGCCGCAGAGGACTGCGCAAGCGTTCGGTGGAGTGCACGAGTTCGGGAGCCGCCCTGCCTTTGGGGCAAAGGGCGGCCCCGGTGGGGTGGGCGGGATCCGGCCGGGCACTGACGAGCAAGCCGTTGTCGACCGTGTAGACCGCACCGCACCGCGAGCGGCACAACGTGCAGTAGCCCCGCAGGTCAGACGCCTTTGCCATAAGTTACTCCTTAGTAACCGGCTACCGGTTACCGTTCACCGGTAACGAGTAAGATGCGCCAAGAGGATGCGGAAGTCAAGATCCGTGGAAGGAAGGGGGTGGGTCTTGACGGAGAACGGAACGGTTCGCCTGCAGCACACGAGCCTGCGGGACCAGGTTCTGGAGGTGGTTCGGCAGGCGATGGTGTCCGGTGAAATCCGGCCCGGTGACATCTACTCCGCGGCCGCGCTGGCGACGCGACTGGGCGTGTCCAGCAGTCCGGTGCGGGAAGCGTTGTTGACGCTGGTGAACCAGGGGCTGATGGAACCTGTGCGGAACCGGGGCTACCGGGTCGTCGCGATGGAGGAGCAAGACCTCGACGAGATCTACGAGATGCGTCAGCTCCTGGAGGTGCCGGGCACGTTGTCCGCGGCGGCGAAGACGGGTCCGGCGGACCTTGAGCGCCTCGGCGACCTGGCCGGAGAAATCGAGCGCGCCGCTCGCGAGAACGATGTCGCCGGCTTCCTTGAAGCGGACAGGCGGTTCCACCTGGCGCTTCTCTCGCTCGCGGGCAACCGCCGACTGCTGGAGAGTATCGCCAACCTGCGCGACCAGACCCGGCTGTACGGCCTGGAGAAGCTGGCGGAAAGCGGCCGGCTCACCGGAGCGGCCGGTGAACATCGGGAGATCCTTGCCGCGATCGCGGCGCGGGACTGGGACGCCTTGGAGAACCTGATGCACACCCACTTGCGGCACACCCGCGCCGACTGGGCCGCCGGGTGACGCACGTGTGGCCTGCCGAACGAAGCCGGCACGTCAACACGGCGGATCATGGTCAGGTCTTGGACGAGCAGTTCAGGCCATGTGCTCCCTAACTGTTTCGAACCCCAGACTGACGTAGGTGCGGCGCCGATCGTCGTCGACAACGTGGTCATGTGATGCTGCGTGTCGTCGTGCGGATAACTGACGGCGCCAGCCGGTCGGGCACATGAGGTGGAGAGCGGCGTACCCGTGTAGCCGGACTCGGCGGCGCTGCGGAAGCAACGGCGGAGCTGGTATTTGGAAGCGGCCCGTAAAGCTGCGACCTCACTGCGAAGCCAGGCAGACAAGAAAGAGACCAGGCGACGGAAAGGAGGCCGGAGCCGAGGCAAGAAGTCCAAGAATCAAAGAGGGTGGCGGGTACGGCCTCATTCGGCCCCACTCAAGATCAAAGCCCACCGACAAGATTCTCTTGTGGAGAAATCCTGCAGGCGGGCTTTGATTTCTTACTGTGCGCCATCAGGGACTCGAACCCCGAACCCGCTGGTTAAGAGTCGGCACCTGGGCGTGTCGGATGGCGCCGAGTGATGCCGGACAAGACCATTTCGTCTGGTCGTGGCGTGCCTGCGGTGTCGTGGTGTGCCGCCTGGTGTCGGTCTGTTTCGGACTTCTCGGGCTCGTCTCGGGCTCGCACGTGTCGGATTCTGTCGCGTAGTAGTTCGACCACGTCGAGGTACATCCTCGTGAGAGCCGTGTGCGGTAGTTGTCCGACGCGGTAACGGGTCTCATGCTCTGCTCGGGCGCACCAGTCGAGCCGCGATCCTGCGGTGTCTGCGCGACATCTGCGAGCGCCTGTACGCAGTTGTAGCGTCCGGTGGGGCAGAATTGGGCCGGTGCTGGTTATATGCGCCACGAAGAAGCTGCTGAGTCTGGTCGGCCCGTCTACTGTGCCGGATCGAGAACGTGGCACGACGTTATTGGGTCGGTGGTATGCGACTGTTCTGTTCTGGCGGCCACGGGTTGTGCTGCTGGTCAACGAGGCGACGTTGCTGCCGGTGCTGATGCCGCTTGCGCCCGCGTCGACGTTGGCCGACAGGATCGCTGATCAAGTTAGTACTGTGCTGGCCGCACATGATGTGCCTGAGGCGGTCGTCAACCAGGAGCAGCAGCACATGCGGACCGTCGAATGGGGTGTAACCGCGAATCGGAGCGTTGTAGGTGTGATGACCGAGTTCGCGCGTCTCGCCGAGATTGACCGCGCCGCCGATCCCGCAGTGGACCTGGTCGCGCTCGCCGTCCGGTTGAGCAGGACTCCGTGCGGACCGCTGTACGGCAGAAACGTGAGTCCCGAGCGTGAGTTGGCAGTCGCTGTGACTGCGATCGCACCTGATGTGCGCGCATGATCGCGGCAGACTTCAAAAGCCTTACTTCAGAGGAGATAGGTGGCGACGTCGGTGAGCGCGTCGAGGGTGATGTTGTCGACGTGGCGGTCTCTTGGTCCTCGGCGGTGGACTGATCGTTTACGGTGTCGATGAGGAGCAGAAGAGGGCAAAAAACTCCCAAGGTAGACGTCGGCGAAGCGGACGAGACCTACGAGCGCAGCTATCGCGACGTCGCTGTCCGGAGTATTCACCTGTCGGTGTTCGGGCTTGGCTTCTACCTGCTCGGCGAGGAACCGGAACGCGCGCTCGCGGTCGTGGTGCCGCCAAGTGTCGACGTACCGCACCTCATCTACCGCAACCGACTACTTCGGCGCGCCGATCCGCAACAACGTCGACACTGGTGGATGCGCGAACCGCTGGAGCGCGGCGTGGACGCGCTTTAGCGAGATCGGTGCAAACGAAGTCAAGGGGCGATCCTAAGTGCACGGTTGCCATCGCTCCTGGAGATGTAAGGTCCAGGGGTGGATGGTTACGACCTCGGCCGCTTGACGGACTTCGATTTCGAGGAGCTCTGCAAGGACCTTTTCGAGGTCGTCCTCGGTCGCCCGCTCGAAGTCTTCGCCCCTGGCCGTGATGGCGGGATTGACCTCCGCTACATCGGCCCAGCCTCTGAGGGCAAGACGGTCATCCAGTGCAAGCACTGGATGAAGTCGGGACGAGATGCCCTAGTCAGGCACCTCCGGAAGGTCGAGCGCCCCAAAGTCGAACGCCTCGCGCCGAGTCGTTACCTCGTCGCCACGACGGTGGAACTTACCGTCGGCGCGAAGGACGAGATCGCCGAGATCTTCTCCGGTTTCGTGCAGTCCCCTGGAGACATCTACGGTGCGCACGAGATCGTCGGTCTGCTTCGGAAGCATCCGGAGATCGTGCGCCGCCACACTCGGCTCTGGCTCGCCAGCACCGCCGTTCTCGGTTCGCTGCTGAACCGGGACATTCTCCTCCGGTCCCGGGCGCTCGCGCTTGACATCGATGAGAGCCTGCGGCGCTTTGCTCCCCATCCTGGCCGGGACCATGCCCGCCGGTTGCTCGATGGACAGCACAGCTGTCTGATCGTGGGCCCTCCCGGCGCTGGCAAGACCACTTTGGCTCACGTCCTCCTCGCGGACTACCAGGCTGAAGGTTTCACGATCATTGAAGCCACGAACCGGCTGGACGACGTCCATCGCATGTGGGATGACGAGGAAAGGCAGATCTTCTTCGTCGACGACTTCGTCGGCCAGACGACGCTGGACGAAGGCGCAGCCCGGCTGGCGAACCAAGAGCTGCCGCGGTTGCTGCGCATGGTGAAGAGCTCGACGACCAAGCGCCTGGTCCTCACCTGCCGAAACTATCTTGTCCAGCAAGTGCGAGAACACCACGAGCGCTTGGACGCCCGCGGCCTCGACCCTTATGAATGCACTATTGACGCGGCGGCCTTGACGGCCGACATCCGGGCGGAGATCTTCTACAACCACGTCTATTTCTCCGGCCTGAAGCCGGGGGAGCGTGCTCAGTTGGCGGCGCCGGCCGCCTACTGGCCGATCGTTCGCCACCGTAACTACAGCCCGCGGCTCTTGGAACACGCGATCGCTGAGGTCGTCGAGCTCTCGCCAGGCGAATCGGGGAACGTCGCGGCTGCCATTCTCTTGAACTTCGAAAACCCGGCCCACCTGTGGGAAAGACTGGTTGAAGAGGTACTCGACGCGGATGCGCTGGCCCTAGTGCTCACGCTCTACACGGCCAACCGCTCCGCAGACCATGACCGACTACGCGACGCCTGGCGAGCGCACGTCGGACTGGGTGCGACTTCCGACACCGACCGCCGGTTCCGTCGGTCACTGCGCCGTCTTGAACCTGTCATCGCGAAGTTCGGCGGAGACCGGGGCGGCCGGGTCGAGTTCAGCAACCCTTCGATCGTCGACTTCCTCCACGGTCATTTGACCAGGCACCCGGAGCTCATCGGGACACTGTGCGATTCGGCGGTGTACCTCGACCAACTCCTCACCGTTTGGACGGCGGCCACCCAAGTGAACCGGCCTGCTCTACGCACCGCGGTCGTCGACCGGGTCCGTCGGTTTCAGGATGCGATCGCCCAGATCCCGGAACCAGGAGAACTCCTCGGCGAGGACCGCAACGACCACGCGGCGGCCGAAGTGGCGTTCATAATCGCGCTCGGTAAAACCGGTGCGTCGGTCGAGCTTGCGTCGATCGGTGATGTGTTCCTCGCGGCGCTTGGGCACGACTCGCATACCAGCGCCAGCACGCTCTACGAGCTGACGATCGACGTCGCGGTGTCATCCGTGCCGGAATGGCGTAGCCATGCGAGGAGGCTCGCGGAATGGACCTACTCGACGGCGATGGCCGAAATCTATGAGTGGGAGGATCTCCAGTGGCTGTTGGCGATTTTGGACGACCTGCTGCCGTTGAGTCCCGAGCTGATGGAGATGGCGGAGGGCGAGGTCGAAGATCGGAAGCGCGAACTGGCGATCGAAGAACTGGAGAAGTGGTCTGATCCGGACCACTATGCTGACGTCGCAGAGGAGTCACTGTACGAGATCTTGGACTATCTGGAGACGGAGAACCATGGTCTGGTGGAGGAGTACGACCGCGCCCGGAAGTACGTTGACCGGGACCCGGAACCCTTCCGCGTCCCGCCCGGGCAATTGACTTTGACTTCGGCTCTTGTGGATCAACCTGGACGGACTGACTCGATGTTCTCGACGTTTCGGGAAGATTGAGCGCGTCGACATCGTTCTTCGACCTCCCGACGTTGGCCGACGACTAGTCATGGGGTGTCGAGTGATGCCGAACGAGACCTTTTCGTCTGGTCGCGGGGCAGCCACTGTGTCGAAGTGTGTCGCCTGGTGTCGGACTGTTTCGGCCCTCTCGGGCGCGTCTCGGGCTCGCGGATGTCGAGTTCTGCCGCTTGCTCCAGCCATTTGGAGAGCCGCGTTGCCGGGTGGCGGGGTGATGACTGTGGGGGCCGGCGCGATCTGGGTGTGTCCGCTGTGAGCCAAAGGTCGGGACCGAGGTAGGGCTGACGTTTTCCTCGGGTTCGGCAAGGTATTTGCGCTCGCTCCCGGTCAAGTCAGGCGACTTGCAGGCTATTTTGCAACTGTACGCAACGTCGCTGGGCAGGCAGGGGTGGGTAGCGGCTTGGCGCCATGGTTCGAGCGTCCATGACGCGTTGTGAGGCTCTTTGAAGGTGGCCCTCGACGGGCTCGCTACCGAGGAATGAAACACGGGCGACGTGTCACTAGTGCTAAGGGCTGCGGTTCGAACCGCTATCAGGATCAGTCGGTGTCGCTTGTGCGTACACAGGTCGGCGGAACAGCGCAGAAGGCGCGCGCATCCGGTGAGTCGCAGGGCCGCGGATGACCGCGACGCCAACCCGGCGGAGGTGGCAGTTCCGGTCACGGCCAGTATCCAGATTGTGGGCCAGCGGTCACTGCGTGGAGTTGTTGAACATCCGGCGCGCGTGTTCGAGTTCATTGCCTGTAAGGCATGGATCGCCAATCACGGACAGGAGTGATGTGTCCCAGTCGCGTAGGCCGTCGTGGCGAGGGGTGAGCAGCACTCCGACCGACAAGAAGTGTGTAGGTGTGCCTAACCGTTCCCAGAGTTCGTGATGGCGGAGCAGCATCCAATACTTGAAGTTGCTTGATGTGGCTTCGTCGTACTTTGAGCACACGGCGAAGCCAAGTTGCGGGCCGTCGGTTGAGCGGAAGATTCGTGAGCGCCATGCGATGGTGCCTTCGTTGACGTTAGCTATCGCCGCAAGGCTGTCGAGGAGGTAGCGGCCGAGGTCTGTTCGGTGGCCGACGGGAAGGCTGTCGATGGACGCGAGGATGGTGATCCGGTTGTGCTCCGGTTTGTCGTGTAGGGGACTGTGGGCGATGTCTTCGCAGATGATGCGGACGAGGCCGTGAGCCTCGTCGTCATCACTGCCCGCGGGGGCGGTGGGCAGGAGTGATGCGGACACATGGGAGCCGATTGGGCCCAGGTGTGGCGCGGGTGGGCCTGGCGTTGCGGCGGCGTCGTCTGCGGCGAGTTCATAGTACCGGGCGGGTTCGCCGCCGAGATGTGTCGTGGAAGTCTCGACTCGCGCGAGGTACTCGAGGACGGCGCGGGTGGAGCGCAGGTGTTGGAACAGGAACTCCCAGTCGCGCCGGATCAGGACGACTATGGGAATCCGCTGAGAGGGAAAGCTGATCTGATAATCGGCTGGTGGCGTGGGGTGGTCGATGATGACGACGCCGGTCCAGGTGACAAGTGAGCCGTCGAGGTCGATGGGGCGCCCGCGGCCGTTGGTCATTGTTACGGTAGCCGTGGCTAGTTCACGGACAGTGCCGCCGACCTGCCGTGCAGCCGCGGCGATCTTCTTGTCGAGCCAGGTCCGTTCCTTGGCGGATGTGCCAGGTTCGGCGTCGCGGCTCTTGACCTGCGTTACGAGCCCACGATCGCCGACCACGATCAGGCCGTCGCTGATCTCACGCACGCCTCGGCCCTTGCGCTTGGTCGTGGGAGACAGGATGAAGTCGGGCAAGCCCCAGGTGGCGGCCGCATTTCGAGCGGCGCGTTCGGCAGCGTAGCCGCGAGCTGCGTATGGGCTGAGTTCGGTGGCGTCAGGGATTGTCCGCTCGAATATGCCTTGATCTGTTCTCACGAGGAATGTTGACATTCGGTCGTCGGTGACGATGCCGATCCCGGAGTCCGACTGGGCGAGGTCACTGAGTTCCTGCTCGGTCCACGCACGGGCTGATCGGCCGGCCTCGATCCAGGCAGAAAGATTGTCTGCAGCTGGGAAGATGGCTTGAGCGACGGGGATATCGTCCGTTACCTGCTCGAATACGGTGATGACCGCCGTCACTGTCCTGATGACCTCGTTGAGGGTCGCATCCAACGAATTCGGACTACCGTCGGTGCCCGGCGGAGTGCTAGGGAACGAGATGTCGATGACACTGTTGGGGTTGACCGAGAACGGTGCACCCTTGGTATAGCCGGACAGCGTGAAACGCGCGAGTACCTTGTCAGGGGCCACCTCGCCGGGTGTGCCCGTCTCGATTCGTGCGACAGTCAGAGGTTTTTCCAGGAATAACTCCGGCTCACTCGGGGTCGCCCAGGCTCCGATCTGTCTGCCGTCGTGCAGGAGCTCTGTCCAAAGCATGAGGCCCTTGAGCCCGGTGCGCAGCGCGAGAACGACCGAGGAGTCTTCGTCATCCCAGAACGGCTGGCATCGGATCACAAAGTTCGCCAACTCATTCGGTATACCGTCCAGGCAGTTCTCCTGCAGTAAGGAACTGAGGCCCTCTGCAGAGTCTGCCATGGGGAAGAAGCGGGGGTTCTCTGGCCTGCGGACACGCCGGACAGCTGAGTACATCGATAACGCTTGAGATACGAGCGAGTCGAGTGCGGCCCAAAGTTCGTCGACACAGGATTGGAACTTCTTGGTCAGGCCGGCTTGTGCGTCATCCGGCCACTTTGCCGTGACGCTGACCTTGCCGCTGCCGTCTTCATCGGTCGTCACGGACAGATCGAAGAGGTGATCGGCGAGGAGCCGTGCCCATGTGTCAATCATGGATCTGCGTGCAGCCTTCGCGCTCTCGAGGTGGTCGACTGCTGCAGGGTAGTGTTCGCCAATCATCACTTCGGTCTCAGTAAAAGTCGGTTTACTTCAAGTTGAGTCATTTCAGCTTGACACAGAAATCTGAGTTCTCTTGATTGCCTTGTAAAAGTAGAAGGCAACGCCAGGGTCCATGCCGAACGGAAGCCAGTTCTTCCCCGGTAGGTTGGGCAAAGGGTGGCCGTCTTCGAGCACGTTGAATCCATGCGATGTGTAGAATTGTCGAAGCGCTACAGTGTCGAGGTCGGTTGTCACATTGCCAAACCATACGCGGGCCCCACGTTCGCGAAGAACTGTCTCCATGTGGTTCAGCATGGCACCTCCGATGCCTTGACCGCGCATCTCGGGTTCGTCGGCCATTAGGTCGAGCTCGCTATGCTTATCCAGCACGGTGCGGTAGTCGCGGTCATCGGGTAATAGAACCTTCGAAGACGGCATGGGGCGGAGCATGCTTGTGCCGGCCGCCAGTTGAGTCCTGCAACTCAAGGCCGCGCCCAGGAGGCGACCGGAATCCGATGAACGGTATTGCACCACGAGCGGGGCGTACATAGCATCGGCGTCAGTCATCGGGACTGCTGCGGGTGCGATGTCGTCGAACACGCGGTGGAACAGGGCTAGAACGTCCGCGCGTTCTGCGTCTGAGTCGGCGTGCTTGATCATGGACGTCTTGTCGCCTCGAAGTTCGTTCTTGTTACTGGGTGCGTGAGCCGTTACTTGATCGTGTCATGATCGTGGTGATTTCACGGCTGTCTGCCGGGCGTGACGTGGATGCGGCAACGTGCGAGCTGTGTTTAGAGAGCCGTAAGCTGGCCGCTTGGTTCGCTGACCAGTTCGGATCGGCGGTCGGGATCTGTCGTGATCGGAGCTAGCGCGTTATGAATCGTTGGCCGAACAATGAATGTCTTGCCGGTCCAGTCGATGGCTCGTCGGTTCAGGTTAGGAGTGGCAATCCAGCCAGGATGCTTCCCCCGACCGCCCACGCCGTCTCAAACATAACGGACACAAACTTGCGGATTCTATTAATCATAGAGCCTCCTTCGCTTCGCTTCGTAAGACCATCTGGCTGGGTGCTGCCTAGGGCCAGGCTTGCGGATCTAACAACCACGAGAACGACGAAGGCGAGGAGGAAGCAGAGCCATGTCGGAATCGAACCGAACACTCCAACCCCTAGCCTCAACCTACGAGCGAACGAATCTTCGCATAGACACTCGTTCTCGGCAAGTATCTTTCCTGGTGGCGAAGGTGAGTTCGTTGTGTTCGGGCACCTAAAATGGCGAGTGGTAAGTCGACAAATTTCGGCTCGGGCAGTCGGGATTCGTGTGAGTTTTGGTCAAGCTAGCGGCTTGCGGGTGACTTTCAAACTGTACGAAGCGTCGCTGGATAGGATGCGGTGACGAGCAGGGTGGGTAGTCGCTAGGCACGCCCGCCGACCATCCGTAACTTGGCAGTTGAGAAGACGCAGGTCTGTTGTACGAGCCGTAGCTGGTAGCAGGTGCACTATTTGGCGTGGCAGTTGTGGGTGATGCTGGCTACAGCTCGCCGGTGTTTCGGGTTTCCGGAGGCTGTTCGAGGTTTTGCTGCCGCTTCCGCTGCTCTGATTTGAGTCGGTGTACTTCTTCTACGAACTCTTTGAGTGCGATTTCCTCTGTGTCGCAGTACTTGTAGCGTCCAACGCCGACTTCAAAAGCCTCCCATTCATGTTCGATCGCGTCAGCTGTTTGCTGCAAGTAGAAGCTCCGCTCCTTGTACTTGTAGTAGCCCATGAAGCCGCTTGAGATACCGACAGCTAGCGTCACGCCAAGAACAATCCAGCGTACCGGTCCGCCTGAAGATGAGACGCCAGAAGCAGCCGTGGCGGAGATCGAACCGATGATGAGAATGCCTTGGAGGATGTTGTTCACATGACGATACCTCTTGCTATCGCCACGGAGTCGCTCGATCTCGGTATAGGCCTCGTCCTTGTAGATGAGCCGTCGCGTGTTCTGGTCGAACGTTCCATCTGCAACCTGGAGCTTTCGGGCGTCGCGCTTGGTTGCAATTAAGAGTTCGATCTCCCCCTCGGACCTTCGCCGTACGACTGTCTTACCTAGTCGATCGGTTCTTTCGGACGGGACATTTTTGGGTCCGCCCCCGGGATGGCGTGTCAAGTGATAGGCGGCTATGCCGAACGTGATCGCAATGATAAAACCTGGGACGCCCACTGCAATCAGTGCGTAGCGGTCAAGCCAGGGTAGCCAGAGTAGGGCATAAAGTACAAGAAAGAGCGCTGGTCCGAGTGCGTAGGACGCGATCGAAAGCCTTCGTCGACGCTTGGCGACAACCGCCCAGTGCTCGTACTCGCGGATTTCGGCGTTGAGGCCTAGTAATTTTGCGTTTGCAGCAAGCGCTGCGGCTTTTTCCGCCTGTGTCTGGGTGGCTGCGGTCATTGAAGCGGGTTCGCGGCCTGCTGGCGGCCGTCGCCCGCCGGGTGCACGTGTGCCTGCCATCGATGTGCGGTCCCTTCGCTACGGGTCAGCTCGCTGAGCTGGAAGGCGGTGTCAGGACGAGAACAGTGCTTGTCAGCTGCTGCATAAGGCCACGTGTGGCAAGTGTGAACGCGCTACAGAAGTCGATGAGACGCGCTGCTGTCTCGTGTTCGGACGTGGCCAGATCGAGAATGACGACGCGTCCGGCCCGCAGGTTCTCTACGACTTCTCGCGTCGACTCACGATAAGCGGACGGGCTAAGGCGAACCGCCTGCTGCAGCTGGACTGCGGGGTTAGGAGGTAGGTTCCCGCCGAGCCTGGCCAGCCACTCCGAATCCTCTAGCGCTGCCGCGAGAGGTGTGGTGCCGGCGTGCTCTGCCCAGGCGATGCCGGCCCGAAGGGCTGGCCGCTCATCTCGCTTTCGCATGTTTTCCCTGATGAGCTGCATGCCAATCATCAAAACGACGACTGTCAGCGTTGGCCAGATCAGGATCTGGATGTACTCCAGTATGATTCGCGCTCCCATCACAGAAGCATTCTATAAGCTATCCCGTGACCTGGGTTCAAGTAGTCCATTTTTGTTGATGTCCATACCGCCTAGGCCATTCGGGTGAATTCAAATAAACAAGGTTGCCGAGATGGCGCGGACTATGTAGTGGTATCGGTTGGATTCCCCTGTGTGGGTCGACTTGCAGGTCTTGCGTTCCGGGGCGACTGCTCTAACGGGGCACGGATGCAGTGCGCCTGATCAATGAGGCGTGATGTGCCCAGTCAGGCACTAGGACGAGGAGATGATGGCCGATCTCCCTTGAGCGAGTTGCAGAGAAAGTGGGCCGTCTGAACATTAGACATCTCATGCCGGCCGCCGCGAGCGAGCGGGATGACATGATCGATGGTGGCAGCCAGTGGGTGCGGAACCACGACATCCGTGCGAACTTTCTTGCCGCACAATTGACACACCCAGTTGCATTTTCGGTGCACGATCCACGGGAAGACATGTCCCGCGTAAGTGCCGCGCTGGCGGGCGTTCCGCCTTTGCCTACCTGCCCGCCGAGCGCACGGGGGTGAGCAGTAGCGATCCGCGTCGCCGCCGCGGCTGAGCTGATCAACAGTAAACCAAGTGCCGCACCAGCGGCATCGTCCAGTCACAAACGCAGAAGGTCGGACTTTCGACGCGCTGGATGGTCCTTCGGTATCGTTACTGACAGAGGTGACCGTGAGGGATGCCACGTAGGTACAGGGGAAGACCTAATGGGATGCTTGGCTGGGATCTTCGAAAAGGCGCCGGGCTTGCTCAGGCCGCTGCGACACGGGCTTGAACAGGTCCGGGAGATGCGGCTTCTGGTTGACCAAGTACCGCCGCACCAGGCGCAGACCTTGGTGTAAACGATCGATTCTCGGCGTGCCCTGGCCTGACTGTAGTAACCGACGCCGGTTTCAATCTTATAGTTGTCGCGGAACTTCTTGTTCCGATCGATGTTGAATCGACGTTTACATTCGGCGTTGCCGCACTGTCGCCGACAAGCATTGGACATGGTGACCTCGCAGTAGGGGCATGTCTTCATAAATACTTCCGAGAAAAACGAAGAATTGGCGCCTGGAGGTTGTCGCCCACCGGAAAAAAGGCTCTACGTCGCAATAAATTCAAGGCTTTCGTGAGCGAACGCTTGCCTGGCTGGAAGGGAATTTGTCGACCATCCTTGGTTGAGTGACGCGCCGATTCCCACTTGGTTGCGATGGGCGCTTCGGTGGTTCTGGGTTGTAGCGAACTGGTGATGTTATCCGTTTTCGGATCACACGATGCGTCGCGCCGAGTATCTGTCCTTCACGTACAGGTTGAAGTACTGGCCGTGGCTTGCCGCGTTCAGCAGAGCGGTCGCGGTCGCTTCTGGTACGTCGCTGTACTGGTACACCCTGCAGTTGCGAAACTCGATTTCGAGAGTGCGTGTTTGGGGGTCGTAACCGATGGAGGCGATGTTCGTCGAGGTAACGGGCTGTCTGTTCACCAGGGAACTCTCCGAAGGGGCGAAATTGTCGGTGGTGGGGGGTAGAACTGTAGTGACCGCTCGGGAGGGCAGATGACCAGGCAAGATGGTGCGGGTAGCCCGGCAGGGACTACTCCGAACGGGTGTAGGTGGTGCGGTGCTCCTGAGCGGGGACATTATCGCCGGTGGAAGCCCTCGGTCGGCTGGCATCAGTGGGCCCCGCCGACCGATGAGCAGCGGAAGACACGCATGCTCGCCCGGCGGAGTCCGACAGATCCCGGCCGCGGTGGTCTGTCGTCAGCGGCCCGCCGCATCGCGTAGTTCGCTGAAGAGCATGCGCAGGCTAGCGGGGATGTCGTCTGGGCTGTCGAGGGACAGGGCCAGATCCACCATCATGGCGGTTTTGCCACCTGGTCCGGTAAAGCTGCCGGCTTTCACCATTTCCTTTACTCCTTCACTGAACTTCGTTCCCCGGTGCGTTTCGAACTCGGCGGCGGTCCAGGGCGAATCTTCCCTGGACCACGTGCGGTTCGCGGTCTTGGCCCACTGTTCGTCGGAGAAGAGCTCTTCGAACTCGTTCACCCCTTCGTGTTCGCCCAGGTAGCTGACGTAGTCGGTGACGATCGGACCGAAGAACTGCTGAAGGTTGCTTTCCTTGAACATCGGCAGTCGCTGGCTGTCGGCGTCGATCACGAGCCTTACCTGCCGGTCGTGTCGCACCAGGTATTCCGCCAGGCGGAGTGCGCCGATGTGGCTGCCGCATCCCCACAACGCGATACCGGCGGTCTGGAGGGTGATACCCTCGGAGAGCTTGAACAGCAGGGGGAACGCGGCCATCTCTGTGTCGCCCTCGACAGCGACGAAGCAGCGCTCGTGAAGAAGAACGGAGTTGCGGAGACCGACACTGGCGGAAATTTTGCCGAGGAATCCGTCCACCTCTGCGTGGGTGTCCGTGCCGAGCTGCTCGACCACACTGGCGTCGTCGACCAGTTTGAGGTGGACGACATCGGCGATGTCTACCCCGTCGATGAGGTTCATCGAGTGAGTCGCGACGATTACATGGACGTTGTCGATAGCGCACTGATCGCGGATGAGGTCCATCACTCGCCGCTGGTTCGCGTAGTCCAGATGGGTGTCGGGCTCGTCGTAGACGATGATCGTCTGCACCGGGGACGGCGCGCTTTCACCATGCTCCTCAGGCAGGGCCTCGGTGGCGTTCTGCTCCTCGAGTTGCAGGGTCGTCCACTCCCATACCGCCAGTGACACGCGCCGTCCGCTGCCGAGGCCGGAGCGATTCAGATCGACCTGGCCACCGGTCCCGCGTGAGAAGCGCAGTTCGGTGCGCCGCAGGCCGTGGTGAAGCTGAATTTCGGGTTCCACTTTGATGTCGGTGAGGTCGGGGCAGCGCTGTGCGATGTGGTCGCAGAGGGTCTTCGCGTCGGCGCGCAGACGGTCGGAGATCTCGTCCACCACCTCGGTCAGCTTTCCCTGCAGCCCCGGGTCTTCCGAGTGTGTCTGAAACCGGGCGTTGAGCACCGACTTCACCGTCTCATTAGGGGAGTCGACGTTCCCGTCGAACAGGACGAGCCGGGGCAGACGCCCGGCCACTTGCTTGCCGGCTGGGAGCCAGTCCTCACCCACGGTGTTTCGCAGTGCATGTTCACGAAGAACCGTCAGGCTGTCGGCCTTGCGAGTCGACGTGGCCTTGAGTCCGAGCTCTTTGACGAGCGTCAGCAGTTCGGGCGCGCGCATCGAATCCAGGTCTCGCAGGCGCTCATCCGCGGGCAACGGGAGTAGGCACTCGAGCCGGCTTCCCTCGCTGTCGGCGACCCGGCGGATCCGAGCTTCGGCGGGAAGGTGAAGCGTCTCTTGCTCCCATTCATCGAGCGAGAACGTTCCCTCGATGACGGTCTCCGGACACCGCGCGGAGCGATCTTCCGGGAGGTAGGACCGATCCTGATCTTCGACCGTGCCTTCTCCCAGCAGGAAAGCGAGTGAGTCGAGAAGTGCGGTCTTCCCGCCGTCGTTGTGTCCGGCGATGATCGTCGGGGTGCTCACGGGGATGTCCCGGATGTCGGTCAGCGAACGGAAACCGCTCACCGAGAAGTGGATGAGGTGCACTAAGCCGTTGCTCCGATCGCCTCTAGCGCGCCCCGCTGCCCCGCTTCTCAAGGGGGCATGTGGCGGAAACGCTGCTGCGAAAAGACGGTACGCCTGATAGCTGACAGCGATACGTCACGACACGCGTGGTGTTGACGTTGACATCGATGTTGCAGGAAGTAACCGAAATTCTTGTCGAATATTAACCAACAGCAATAGTCCGCATAAATGTATTGCCGGACAAACATCATCCATGTTGCTTATCGGAGAGATACTGAACGCACGCTGGGGCTCGATGTCACATGATGGTGACTCATGTTGTGTCAGCGATGGCCCTGACGGTCATGACGTTGCTCGTTGCGTCTAGGCATTTGCCGGACTAACCGGAGGCCCTGGAAGTGGCCTGCAGTAAGGCGAGCGCATCGCCGCATAGGTCTGCCGACCTTTGATCATGGATTACTCATCCTGGAGGGCACATCGTAAGTGAGTCAAGGTTCTCTATGGATGGAGGAGTCATGTCGAGGCGATCCGGTGGACGGGTGTTCAAGCGGTGCGGTTGCGTTAACGAGGCTGACGGTCGGCGGTGGGGCTTGCGTTGTCCGAGGCTGAGCGAGCGGGGTCATGGACGGTGGTATTTCACGGTCGAGTTGGCGGCAGGCCGGGACGGCCGTCGTTGTCGGTTGCAGCGCGGCGGCTTTGCTTCGCGGGCCGCGGCGGAACGGGCACGAGGGTTCTGGCTGGGTGATGACGTGGATCCTGGTAGGGCGTTGGTGACGGTGGGTCAGTGGCTGGATGTGTGGCTCGCAACCAGAAGCACGTTACGGCCGTCGACACGGCGGCTCTATGGGCAGTTGATCCGGGATTATCTGCAGCCGCGGCTGGGTCGGCTTACGTTGTCGGAATTGAGCGTTGGGAAGGTGCAAGGTGCGTTCACCGCGTTGTTGCGGGCCAATGCGTTGCGGTCGCGGCCGTTGTCGCCGACCACGTTGCAACGGGTTCGTGAGGTGTTGCGAGCTGCGCTCAACGGCGCGATCCGGCGTGGATTGATCACGAGTAACCCGGCACGCTGGGTGGAGTTGCCGTCAGCGCGTCGCCCTCGTGCCGTGGTGTGGACAGATGGCAGGGTCGAGCTGTGGCGCAGGACAGGGGAGCATCCTCCGGTCGCGGTGTGGACTGCGGAGCAGACCGCGAGGTTCCTCGAGCATGTTCGTGACCATCCGCTCTACCCGCTGTATCACGTTGCGGCGCTGCTGGGGCTGCGGCGCGGGGAGGCGGCCGGCTTGCGATGGTGCGATGTCGATCTAGCGAGTCGGACGGTGTCGGTGGTGCGGCAACTCGTCGAACGAGACGGCAGAGGCGTTTGTCTGCCCAAGACCGACGCCAGCTGCCGAACCGTCGCATTGGACCGCGGTACGACGTCGCTGCTGCGCCGACTTGCCCGACGCGACCCGAACGGAGATTGGGTCTTCTCTCATGATCAGGGGCGGCCGTGGAGTCCGAGCTACGTCTCGCACGCTTTCCGGGCGCTGGTTGGAGAGGCCGATCTGCCGCCGATCAGGTTCCATGACCTGCGGCACGGCGCGGCCACGCTGTCGCTCGCGGCGGGTAACGAGCTGCGGGTGGTGCAGGCCCTTCTCGGGCATTCCAGCATCGTGCTCACCGCCGACACCTACACCAGCGTCTTGCCCTGCCTGGCGCAGCAGGCGGCGGATGCGACGGCGGCCCTCGTCCGGCGCGCGGGGTATCAGCGTGGCGCCAAGATCAACAAGGTAGTGGTGCCCCGGCAGTGCAGCGGGTCACCGCGGGCGCGGCTGGTGGCGGTCACTGACTGAATCGGGGTAGCACGTCGGCTGCACCCGGGCTGCACACAAGATCAAGCCCACCGACGGCACCCGGAAATCCGGGATAAAACCGTTGGTGGGCTTTGCTTTCTTGCTGTGCGCCATCAGGGACTCGAACCCCGAACCCGCTGGTTAAGAGCCAGCTGCTCTGCCAATTGAGCTAATGGCGCCTGCTTGTTCCGCCGCTTTGGTGTTCCCCTCGGCGACGTGGAAAACATTAACACAGGGTTGCTGGGGCCCGTTTCAGGGGGGTCCCCTTAGGCCGCCGTGGGCGTCGCGGGGACGTATTCGGCCATCCGGCCGCAGGCGTTGCGGCCGGTCAGGCAGACTATAGCCAGACGTTGGGGTTGGTACCACGCGAAACGGGCGGTGTGCATGAGGGTCTGGGGAGCGACAGGGCGGTCGCGGGTGGCGTTGGTGGCTGTGGTGGCCGGGTTCACACTCGCCTCGTGCAGCAGTACACCGTCGAGTGAATCGCCGTCTCCGGGCGGCACTCCCGGTGGTTCGCAGCAGAGCAGCGCGGCTCCTGCCCCGAAGCCCGCCGCGATGACGCTGACCCCGGCGCAGGGCGCAGCGGACGTGGCGCCCGGCGAGCCGGTGACGGTCGCCGTCGCCGACGGCAAGGTGGGCGAGGTCAAGCTGGCCGGAGCCGACGGCAAGGTCGTCGCGGGCAAGCCGAAGGAAGACGGTTCGGGCTGGGAGTCGGCGGAGCCGCTCGGCTACGGCAAGACCTACACCGTCACCGCGGCCGCGACCGGGACCGACGGCAAGCCGGTCACCGCGACCTCGACGTTCTCCACGTCCAAGCCGGGCAAGCAGATCGGTGTCTCGATCAACCTGGTCGAAGGCGAGACGGTCGGCGTCGGGCTGCCGCTGATCTTCAGCTTCACCGGCAACGTGCCTGACAAGGCGGCGACCGAGAAGGCGCTGAAGATCGTCACCGAGCCGCAGGCCGAGGGCGCGTTCCACTGGTTCGGTGAGAAGACCGTGATGTGGCGGCCCAAGGAGTATTTCAAGCCGGGCACCAAGATTTCGGTCAACGCGGCGATCTACGGCAAGAACCTCGGCAACAACACCTTCGGTCGCGAGGACAAGCCCGCCAAGGTGGTCGTCGGGGACAAGCTGGTCGCGACCGCGGACGGCGGCACGCACCAGATGAAGGTCGTGGTGAACGACCAAGAGGTCAAGCAGATGCCGATCTCGATGGGCAAGCCGTCGAGCAGCACCCCGGCCGGGACCTACACGGTGATGAGCGAGCACACCGGGTACACGATGGACTCGAGCACCTACGGCGTCCCGTCGGACAGCAAGGCCGGCTACCGGACGTTCGTGAAGTACGCGGTGCGGATGTCGAACAGCGGCATCTTCTACCACTCGGCGCCGTGGTCGGTCGGTTCGCAGGGCAAGCGGAACGTGAGCCATGGCTGCATCAACCTGTCGACCGAGAACGCGAAGTGGCTCATGGAGACTTCGAAGAAGGGCGACATCATCACGGTCGCCAACTCGGGCCCGCAGGTGCTGGAGCCGACCGACGGCTGGTCGGTGTGGCAGATGTCGTGGGACGACTGGAAGACCGGCGGCGACCGGAACTGACGCCAGACCCGGAGGGGTCCCGATAGGACGAATCCGTCCTATCGGGACCCCTTCTGCATTCCAGGACCCGCACACGACACCCACAACACCGCACCGAAACACTCACGGCACCGACGCGATGGGGGTCCGGGGGCGCAGCCCTCCGGCGGGGGCTTGGGGGCTCGGCCCCCAAAAAAGGCGAAACCCCAGCCTGTCGGGAAGGGGCCGCAAGGCCCCCGAACAGACTGGGGTAATGGGGTGAGCGACGGGTTTCGAACCCGCGACCTCCTGGACCACAACCAGGTGCTCTACCAGCTGAGCTACGCCCACCATCGCCGGGCTCGGGAAGCTTCCCCATCACCTCGGCCGCACTATATTAGCGTGCCCGTTTCCGGGGCTCGCAACGGGTTACGGTTCGTGGCGTTCCTGCACTTCAGCGGCCGCGGCCTTGGCCTGTTCGGTGGTCGGGCCGGGCTGCGGGACGAAGGCGGCGCGGCGGTAGTAGTCGAGCTCCCCGATGGATTCCTTGATGTCGGCGAGCGCGCGGTGGGCGAGGCCCTTCTCGGGCTTGGCGTAGTAGATCCGCGGGTACCAGCGCCGGACGAGTTCCTTCACCGACGACACGTCGACCATGCGGTAGTGCAGGTGCCCGTCGAGGGCGGGCATGTCCCGGGTGATGAAGCCGCGGTCGGTGGCGATGGAGTTGCCGGCGAGCGGGGCGACGTTGACCTCGGGCACGTGCGCGCGGATGTACTCGAGGACGCGCTGCTCGGCCTCCTCCAAGCTCACCGTGGAGCGCCGGACCTCTTCGGTGAGGCCGGAGCGGGCGTGCATGTCACGGACCACCTCGGGCATGCCGTCGAGGGTCTCGTCGTCGGTGTGGATGACGATGTCGACGCCTTCGCCGAGGACGTTGAGCTCGGCATCGGTCACCAGCGCGGCTATTTCGATCAACGCGTCCTTGCCGAGGTCGAGCCCCGTCATCTCGCAGTCGATCCAGACTAGGCGGTCGTTCACCCCGAAACCCTAACCCGACCCGGGGATTCACGACGTGCGACGTGCGGGTTCGGCGCGTTGCTGGCAGCGTGTGCATCCTCAGGTGAGCCATATCACAGACCAGGGAGTGACAGTGGCCGAACAAGGTCCAGCCCAGGAGATCGCGCAGGGTTACGTGAGCGAGGGAGCGGCGGTCGAGCTCGGCGCCGTCGTGATCGACGGCAAGGCCGACGCCGGTGCGGCGGTCCGCCTGCCCCTGGCGACGCTGAACCGGCACGGGCTGGTCGCGGGCGCGACCGGTACCGGCAAGACGAAGACCTTGCAGCTGATCGCCGAGCAGCTCTCGGCCGCGGGGGTGCCGGTGGTGCTGGCGGACGTGAAGGGCGACCTGTCGGGGCTCGCCGCGCAGGGCGAGAGCAACGACAAGATCGCCAAACGCGCGGAAGAGCTGGCTGATCAGTGGGCGCCCGCGGCGTTCCCGGTGCAGTTCCTGTCGCTGGGCACCGGCGGCAAGGGGTCGCCGATCCGGGCGACGATCACGAGTTTCGGCCCGATCCTGCTGTCGAAGGTGCTGGGGCTCAACGAAACCCAGGAGTCGACGCTCGGCCTGATCTTCCACTGGGCCGACCAGCGCGGCTTGGCGCTGCTGGACACGAAGGACCTCCGCTCGGTCATCACGCACTTGACCAGTGACGAGGGCAAGGAGGACCTCAAGGGCATCGGTGGCGTCTCGGCCGCGACGGCCGGGGTGATCCTCCGGGCGCTGTCCAATCTGGAGGCTCAGGGCGGCGAGGACTTCTTCGGCGAGCCCGAGCTGGACGTCCACGACCTGATGCGCCAGGTCGACGGCAAGGCGATGGTGACCTTGCTGGAGCTGGACAACCTCCAGTCGAAACCCGCGCTGTTCTCGACGTTCCTCATGTGGCTGCTCGCCGAGCTGTTCGAGGAGCTGCCCGAGGAGGGCGATCTCGACAAGCCGAAGCTGGTGTTCTTCTTCGACGAGGCGCACCTGCTGTTCAACGACGCGTCGAAGGCGTTCCTGGAGCGCATCGAGCAGACCGTGAAGCTGATCCGGTCGAAGGGCGTCGGCGTGTTCTTCTGCACCCAGCTCCCGACGGACATCCCGAACAGCGTCCTGTCGCAACTGGGCGCGCGGGTCCAGCACGCGTTGCGCGCGTTCACCCCCGAAGACCAGGCGGCGCTGACGAAGACGGTGAAGACGTACCCGAAGACGAAGCACTACGAACTGGACTCGGCGCTGACGTCGCTCGGTATCGGCGAAGCGATCGTCACCGTGCTTTCCGAGCGGGGCGCGCCGACGCCGGTCGCCTGGACCCGCCTGCGCGCGCCGCGGTCGAAGATGGGGTCCATCGGCGCCGAAGCCATCTCGGCGGCGACGGCGTCCTCGGATCTGCACGCGAAGTACGCCGAGACGATCGATCGTGAGTCGGCTTACGAGAAGCTCGCCGCGAAGGTGGCCGCGCCGCCCGCAGGCGAAGCGCCGCCGGAAGCTCCTCCGGCTCCGAAACCGGAGAAGGAAGCGCCGGGGATGGTCGAGCAGGCGATGAAGAACCCGGCGGTGAAGTCGTTCCTCCGCTCGGCGGCGAGCGCGCTCGGACGGGAGATCACGCGCGGACTGTTCGGAAACCGGAGGCGGTGAGGAATACCTGACGCGTTCTGTCAGGTATGTGCGGCAGGCTGGGCGTCATGACCAACACCGCGACAGCGTCGTTCACCGTGGACGGCTGGGATCCCCAAGCCACCGAGAAGGCCGAAGACACCGAGTTCTCCCGAGTGGTGCTCGGCAAGACCTTCGCCGGCGCCGTCGAAGGCACCAGCACCGTGGAAATGCTCACGGCGGTGAACGAGACGTCGTCGGCGTACGTCGCCTTCGAGCGCCTGGCCGTGGCCGTCGACGGGCGTAAGGGTGGCTTCGTCCTGCATCACTCGGCGGGGGAGAACGGGCATCACCTGATCGTCCTGCCGGGCTCCGGTCACGGTGACCTGGCGGGCATCACCGGAACGGCGGAGATCGTCCAGGACGACGAAGGCAACCACACCTTCACCCTCACCTACGAACTCTGAAAGCCGTGAGGGCCTCCTTCGCCGAAGGAGGCCCTCACGGACAGTGCCTGCTGGGCCGCCCCCTGACAGCGGTCCAGACGGCCGGATCAGCCGACGATCTGCTCGACGATCTTCTTCGCGTCGTTGATGGGGATCGCGAAGCCGATGCCGATGCTGCCGGTCGAAGACGGGTTGTACAGCGCCGAGTTGATGCCGATGACGTTCCCCTGCGCGTCCACCAGCGCCCCGCCCGAGTTGCCCTGGTTGATCGGGGCGTCGGTCTGGATCGCTGTGTAGCTGGGCCCGCTTTCGTTCGTGGTCCTGCTGTAGGGCGATCGCCGGTCCTGGCCGCCGCCCAGGTCGTCGAGCTTGCGGTTCAGCGCGCTCACGATCCCGGTGGTCACGGTGTTCTGCAGTCCGCCGGGCGAGCCGATCGCCACGACCTGCTGGCCGGCGACGAGCTTGCTCGAGTCGCCTAGCGAAGCCGGTGTCAGCCCGCTCGCGTCCTTCGCCTGGAGGACGGCGATGTCGGCCTTCGTGTCGGCGCCGACCACGCTCGCCTTGTACTGCTTGCCGTTCGAAAGCGTGACGGTGACGTCGCCTTGGGCGTCGGCCACCACGTGGGCGTTGGTGAGGATGCGCCCGTCCGCCGTCAGGATGACGCCGGAGCCGACGGCCTCACCCTGCGCGGTGGTCACGTTCACCTGGACGACGCTCGGCGTCACCTTCGCGGCGACCCCGCTGACGTCACCCGAGGTGTTGTTCCCGACCAGTTGCCCGTTAGCGACCGCGGACGACCCCGTGCCGGACGCCGACGACGCCGAGTCGATGCCGACGAGCGCCGCGCCGCCGACTCCGCCGATCAGGGCGGCGGCGAGCGCCGTCGCGCTGACGAGGACGGCGACCCGGCCGCCCTTCTTGCGCGGCGGCGGGACCGGCGTCGGCGTCTGGGCCTGCTGCGGCGTGAAGAGCGGATTCGGCGCGGCCTGCCAAGGGGTGTAACCGGGGTACTGCTGCTGATGCGGCGGCTGGTGCCCACCGGTGGAGGCGGGGCCGGGCCGACTCTCGTTCTCGGTCATGGAACAAGATTCGCGCCCGTACTTGTGAGCCGCCTGTGGAAAACCCCTTGGCTTTGCTGAGAAGAATCAGCTGAGAAACCTCAGCGTTTTCTCAGTCGAAGAACGCCGGCACGTCCAGTGCGCCGCCCGAAGCTTCGAACTCCTCGTGCACCGCGGCCCGGAGTTCCGCGTCGGCCAGATAATCGACGGCGGTCAGCGCCAGCCCCAGCGCGCCGTCGACGACCGCGCGATCGCCGTCCGGTGAACCGGCGGCGGCCGCGAACTCCTTGGTGTGCAAGGCGGTCGTCGGCCCGGCGATGGCGATCATCGGGTGGATCGCGGGCATCCGGTAGGAGAGATTGCCGAGATCGGTCGAACCGGTGAGGAATTCGGGCACGATCCCCGGCGGCAGCGGTTTGCGGCCGGTGTCGACCTGATGCACGGACCAGCGTCCGGCGAGCGTGGTGTTGAACCGGATCGGCAGGTACGCGGGCTGGGAGTCCCACTGCAGCTCGACTCCGCAGCCGGTCATCTCCGCCGCGCCGCGTGCGATCGCCGAAACGCGCTCGGCGAGATCGCGCAGCGTGTCCGGCTGCGCGGAGCGGAGGTAGAACAGCAGCGCCGCACGTTCGGGAACGACGTTCGGCCGCGCGCCACCGTCGGTGAAGACGCCGTGGACGCGGTCGCTGGAGGGCAGATGCTGCCGAAGCGCCGCGACGCCCTGGTACGCGGCGACGGCGGCGTCGAGCGCGTTGCGTCCCATGAACGGCTGCGCCGACGCGTGCGCGCCGACGCCGGTGAACACCATTTCGAGCTGGCGCCTGCCGAGGAACGGGTGCATGGCGATGTCGTGACTGAACGGGTGCAGCATGACCACGGCGTCGACGTCGTCGAAAACCCCCGCGCGGGCCAGGGTTTCCTTGCCGCCACCGCCTTCCTCCGCCGGCGTGCCGATCAGCGAGACCCGGCCGCCCAGTCGTTCGGCGACCGCCGCCGCGCCGAGGAATCCGCCCGCGCCCGCGGTGCAGATGACGTTGTGCCCGCAGCCGTGGCCCAGCCCGGGGAGGGCGTCGTACTCGGAGAGGACGGCGATGTGCGGGCCGCTTCCGGGAGTGCTCGCGACCAAGGCGGTGTCCAGCCCGCCCGCGCCGATGGTCACCTCGTGGCCGTGCCGCTTGAGCAGATCTCCGAGCGCGAGGACCGAGCGGTGCTCGGCGAAACCCTCTTCGGGGTGAGCGTGCAGGTCTTGGCTCAGTTCCACCAGTTCCGCGGCCAGCGCGCGGACCCCGGCCTCGACGGCGTCCCGTGTGGCGGGATCCGCACCCTCGTGCGGCGAGCCGAGGGGTTCGGCCGCGGCGACGGCGTCCGCGGTCGCCTCGACCAGCGAACGGAGGTAGCTGTCGTCGGGAGGAATCGGCGAAGCGTGCTCAGAGCGGATCATTTCCGGATGTTAACCGGTAGCTCTCCCGTGACGATCTGCGTGACGCCCGAATACCGCTCCTCCACCCGGTCGAAACCGCGCCTGAACAGTTTCAGCGTGATCTCGCCGCGGTCGAACATCCGCTGCCCGCTCAGCCTGCCGAGGAAGGTATCCGCCAGCCGCATCGGCTGATCGCTGTGCCGCGCGCTGGTCAGCATCACCAGCGAGCCGCCGGGTTTCAGCACCCGGGCGAACGAATCCAGCGCCGCGTCCGGATCGGCGAACATGTGCAGCGCGGCGAAGCAGCAGACGGCGTCCACAGTGGAATCGCCGAGCGGCAGGTCGACGGCGTCGGCGCGCAGATAGGTCACCGAAGCCGGGTTGGGCGCGGCGAGTGCCTTGTCCAGCATGGTGACCGAACCGTCGAGCCCGATCGAAAGCCCCTCCGGGCCGACGGCTTCGCCGAACGCGCGGGTGAACCTGCCGGTGCCGCACGCGACGTCCAGCGCGACCTGGCCGGGGCGCAGGCCGAGCGCTTCGACCGCGATGCGGACCTCGTCCGCCATGCTCGGGCCGTTCAGTCCTTTCGCGACCCTGCCCAGTGTCGGGCGCCAGTACCGCTCGTAGATCATCGGCACGGCGGAGGTGCGCATCAGTCGCTGCGCGAGTCCGGTCGGTGGCCCCGCCTGCGGGATTTCGCCCAGCAGATCGAGAAAACCTTCCCTGGCCCCGGCGGGTGTGGTTCCCGGCCGCAGCAGGCTCTCGAGACGTTCGCGATGGTCCGGCATGGCTGCTCCCTTCACGGTGGTCACCCGAGAATCTGCCATGACCGGCCCGTTCGCGACATTCCCGCCGCCGTGACCCGAAACTGTCGGTGGCCGTCTCTAACGTCGGAGGGAGTCGCCGTTCCCCAGCCGAAGGAGCCCGAAATGACCGGCTCGATCCTCCAGCACACCGCCACGACCACGCTGCGCATCCCGGTGCGCGGCCCGTTCGACCTCGACAAGTCCATCCGGTTCCTGACCGATTTCCCGCCCGCGTGCCGCACGGACGCCGCCGCCGAGCCGGGCACCCTGCGCTTCGCCTTCCCCGCCGAAGCGGGGTGGGAGCACGTCGGTGCGGCCGTCAGACAGAGATCGCCCGGCTCGATCGAGGTGGAGGTCTTCGCCGAAGAAGGGCTCGCCGTCGAGGTCGGCGCCCAGGTGCGGCGGATCCTTTCGGTGGACGTCGACGGCACCGGCTTCGCCAAGATCGGCACCGCGGATCCGGTGGTGCGCCGCCTTCAGCAGACGTTCCCCGGGCTGCGGCCCGTTCTGTTCCACTCGCCCTACGAGGCGGCCTGCTGGGCGATCCTGAGCCACCGGACACGGATGTCGCTGGCCGCCGTGGCGAAACGACGGCTCGCCGAGGAGTTCGGCAGGCCGGTGGACGTCGGCGGGAAGATCCTCAGGTCGTTCCCGGCGCCGGACGTCATGGCCGGGCAGGAGGCCGGGCGCGAGCTGCCGGAGATGAAGGCCGAGAGGCTGCGCGCGGTGGCCAACGCCGCCAAGGACGGTCTGCTCGACGCCGCGTACCTGCGCGCGATGCCGGTCCCGGACGCGTTGCGCTGGCTGCAGCGGTTGCCGGGGATCGGCCCGTTCTCGGCGCAGCTGATCCTGATCCGGGGTGCCGGGCATCCGGACGTCTTCCCCGGGGGCGAGCCGCGCCTGCAGGAGGCCATGCGGGCCGCGTACGACCTGCCGCTGGCGCCGCCCGAGGAACTGGAAGAGCTGTCCACGGTGTGGCGGCCGTTCCGCAGCTGGGTGGCGTTCGCCCTGCGCAACGACCGGGAGTTTCGCACGCGCGAGATCGGGGGTTCCATGACCGCCTGACACGGGACGTATCCCCCTTGTGGTGAGCTGGTGAGGTGAGCTCGTCTCCCGCCGAAACGGTTTCCGACATCGCCCAGTCCACCCCGCCCGGCACGATCACCCTGGTCACCGGTGGTCTCGCACTGCTCGTGGTGCTTTCGGGCAGGCCTTGGCGGATCGCCCGCAACCTGGTCACGCTCGTCCACGAGGCAGGTCACGCGCTGGCGGCGATCCTGGTCGGCCGTCGGCTGCAGGGCATCAAACTGCACTCGGACACCTCCGGGGTCACGGTCTCCCGTGGCAAACCGGAGGGTCCCGGGATGGCGTTCACCGCGCTGGCCGGGTACCCGGCGGCCGCGGTGCTCGGACTGGTGTTCGCCGGGCTGCTCTCGTCGGACCTGATCACCGTCGTGCTGATCGTGATGGCCCTGATGCTGCTGGGCGTCCTGGTGATGGTGCGCAACACCTACGGCGTGTTCGCCGTGGTCACCAGTTCGGTGGTGCTCGGCTTGGTCGCGCTGGTGGCGCCGTCGTGGTTCCAGGCGATCTTCGTCTACCTGCTGACCTGGTTCCTGCTGTTCGGCGGCGTCCGGCCGGTGATCGAGCTGCAGATCAAGCGGCGCCGCGGATCGGCGCGGGATTCCGACGCCGATCAGCTCGGCAGGCTCACCGGGGTGCCCGCGGTGCTGTGGGTGCTGGTGATGGCCGTGCTGACGGTGAGCTGTCTCTTCGCGGGCGGGTTGTGGCTGCTGGAGCCGACCGTCGCCTGACCGGGGCGGTGCGGCAGACTGATGGCTCGTTCCGCGCGGAGGGAGTCACCAGATGGACGAGGTCGCCAAGGCCGTCGAGGAATGCGCTCGATCGGCGAAACGGGCCGCACCGTCGCTGGCCGCCGCCTCCGCGGAGGCGATCGACGCCGCGCTGAACGCCATGGCGGGCAAGCTGGTCGAGCACGCCGACGCGGTGCTCGAGGCGAACCAGGCCGACATCGCCAAGGCGCGCGAGGACGGTATGAGCGCGGGCCTGCTCGACAGGCTCACCATCACCCCTGAGCGGCTGACCGGCATGGCCGAGCAGCTCCGCCTCCTGGCCGGAGCGCCGCACCAGGAGCGGTCCGTCGAGGTGTCCACTTTGGACGGAGGGCTGCGGCTGGTGGAACGCCGCCGCCCGGTCGGCGTGATCGGCGCGAACTACGAGGCTCGCCCGAACGTCACGGTCGACGTCGCCTCGCAGCTGGTGAAGTCGCGCAACGGTGGCGTGCTCCGCACGGGCTCCGCCGCGCTCGGCTCGGCCCAGCGCCTGCGCGAGACCGTCATCGCCCCGGCGCTCGCCGAGGCGGGCATCGACCCGGACGTCATCCAGCTGGTGCCGCGCGCCGAGCGCGAAGCGGCTTCCGCGCTAGTGCGGTTCCCCGCGCTCGTGCCGCTGGTCATCCTGCGCGGCAGCGGCGACAGCACCCGGGCGCTGGCCACCGAGGCGGCCGTCCACGGCGTCCGCACGCTGGCCCACGCCGACGGTGGCGGCGTGCTGTACATCGACGAAGCGTCTGACACCGACAAGGTGCGCGAGCTGGTCTTCAACAGCCTCGACAGGCTCGGCGTCTGCAACCGGCTGAACCTGCTGCTGATCCACGAGGCCGCCCACGACCGCGTCTGGCCCGGTATCTCCGGCGCGCTGGCCGAACGCGGTGTCACGCCGTCGCTCGCCCCGCACGAGCACGCAATCGGCTACGAATGGGCGCTCGACTCCGACCGCGAAGCGACCGTCACCGTCGCGAAGGTCGCGAGCCTGCCCGAAGCGGCGGAGATCGCCAACGAGCAGACCTCGGGCCTCGCGGCCGGCATCGCCACCGAAAGCAGCGAAGCCGCCGACGCGTTCTTCGATGCGTACACCGGCACCGGCGTCTTCTGGAACGCTCCCACCCGGCTGCTCGACGGCTTCAAGCTCCTGGCCGTTCCCGAGACCGGCATCAACCTGGACAAGGTCCCGGGCCCGCGCGGCCCGGTCACCTACACCGACCTCTACGTGCGGCAGTACGCCGTGCTGCCCGCCTGACCGGGGCGCGGCGACAGCAAAGGTCCCTTGCTCCCGCGACGAGCGAAGCGATCAGCGTCGCCGACGTCGTTTCGAGCGAGGCCGAGGCGGCAACGAGTCCGCTGTGGCGTCCTCGATCTCCTCGGCGAGCTTCTCGACGTCAGGAGACTCCGAAGCGGCGGTCCCAGGCGCCAGCCCCAGCATCTCCGCGGCGAGTTGCTGCGAAGACGCGAACATGCCCGAAGGCTGTTCCTGCGCCCGCCGCAAGGACGAAGGCCGCAGCCGGTTGTATCCCCGCACCGAAACCGGCCGCCGCGTGCGGACCTCGTACTCCGGGAATTCCGCGAGTTCGGTCGCGAGTTCCTTGTCCACCAGGATGGTGCCCGGCCGCGCGGTCGAGGTGAGGCGGGCGGCGAGGTTCACGACCGAGCCGTAGACGTCGCCGAACCGCAGGAGGATCCGGCCCGACGCCAGGCCGGCGCGGACGGCGGGCAGGGTTTCGTCGGCGTCGGCGCGCTCGGACAGCGTGAGGGCGATCTCGGCGCCGTCGACGGCGGAATCGGCGACGAACAGCACCTCGTCACCGATCATTTTCACGATCCGGCCGTGGTGCTCGGCGACCACTTCGGTGGCGACGGATTCGAACCGGTCGAGGACGGCGCTCAGCTCGTCTTCGCCGATCTGCCTGGTCAGGCGGGTGTAGCCGACCATGTCGACGAAGCCGACGACCTCGGTCCTGGCCTGGAGGTCTTCGTCCGGGAACGCGAACGCGCGTCCGGAGTAGGCGGCCAGGTGCCGCCGCCAGACGAAGTTCTGCACCTGCTCCAGTTCGGGCAGCAGCCTGTCGACGAGCCGCGCGATCTGGCGTTCGCTGGTGCCGATGTCCTTGTTCTCGGTGATCATCGTCCACAGCATGTGGACCTGCCATTCCGCGAGCCGCGAAAGGTGCTGGCCCAGCGCGCGCGTCACCGCCAGCTCGATGCCCGGGTCGATCAGGCCCGAGTTCATCAGCTGGTCGGCGGTGCGGATCGCGTCGATGTCGGCGTCGGTGAAGACGACCTCGTCGTCCTCGACGGTCGCGAAGCCCAGCGCACGCCAAAGCCGCCGAGAACGCTCTTCGGGAACGCCCGCCTTCTCGGCGACTTCGAGCCGGGTGTACTTGCGTCTGCCGCCGAGCAGGATCCGTTCGAGACGCTGCTGAAGCGCGTCGGGCGCGGGCTCGCCGGAATCGGCCATTACGTGGTGTGAACGATAAGCACGTCCACACCCGACTTCCGGGCCACTTCGGACGGCACGGAACCCAGGATGCGGCCGGCGAGCGTGTTCAGCCCGCGGTTGCCGACCACCAGCAGGTCCGCGGAGCGTTCGGAGACGACCTTGCGCAGCGCGTCGACGGGGTCGCCGACGACAGCCGTGGTCTCGATGGCCTTCGCGCCCGCCTTGCCTGCCCTGTCCCGGGCCGACAGCAGGGTGTCCTCGGCCGGGGCCGAGCCGACGACCTGGTACGCCTCGTCACCGAGGGCGTCCTGCGCCTTCTCCACGTCGCCCTTGTTGGCGGGGTAGTAGGCGCACACGATGACCAGGGTGGCTCCGGAGTCGCCCGCGACCCCCGCCGCCCGGTCGACCGCGGCGAACGAGGAATCCGATCCGTCCGTGCCCACGACCACGGTCCGATATGCAGCCATCCGCAACCTCCACCGATCTCCTCTGGCTCGCGCATGCGCGCGAGCAGCGACGATAACCGCTGGACGATCGGCCCGCAGGCCGTCGCGAAGGCGGTCGGGTGAGAAGGTTACTCGCCAGTCGGTTTCTGCGCTGCCGCAGGTCGAGGTGAAGGCTTCGCGCCGGATGTGGCCTTCGGCACATCGGCCGTCCGCAGCTGCACGGTGGCCTCCGGGTCGGAGGACGGCTTCGCCTTCAGATCCGCCGGGACGTGCGGTTCGTCGCCGAGGACGTGCGTCGCCTCGGCGAGCGCGGTCCGCGCGGTGCGGACCTGCTCGGCCAGGCTGGAGCGCACCTTGCGGAGGGATTCGACCCGTTCGGTGGCCTGGGTGATCCGCCGGTTGGACTCTTCGGTGGCCTGCCGGACGCGGCGGCGTGCCTCGTCGGCCGCTTCGGCGAGCCGGGCGTTGGCCTCGGTGATCGAGTCCTGCTTGCGCTTGTTGGCGTCGGCGACGGACTCGCGCTGACGGCGCTCGATGTCGGCCTTGGCCGCTGTCTCCTCTTCGAGCACCTTCGTGCGGATGGTGGCGGCGTCCTCGGTGGCCTCGCGGACGCGACGGGCGGCCTCGGCCTTGCTGGAGGCCTCCTGCTCGGCCAGCGCGTGCATGGCTTCGGTACGCCGCGACGCCATCGCGATCTCGAAGTCCTCTTCGACCTGCGTGCGGCGCTGCTGCGACTCGGCGTCGAGCTTGTCGCGCTCGGCCTTCGCCTTGTCGGTGATGTCCTTCGCCTCGGCGCGCGCGGTCTCCAGGACGCCGCGGTGCTCGGCCTCCATCTCCTTGCGACGGAGGTCGAGCTCGTTGAGCAGCTGCTCGTAGCGGGCCCGCATGGCGCTCGCGTCGGTCTCCGCCTTGGCGCGGATGTGCCCGGCTTCGGCTTCCGCGCGCGCCTTCGTGTCGGCGGACTCGTCCTGCGCGAGCCGCAGCATGCGCTGCAGGCGCTCGGAAAGGCCTTCGACGCTCGTCGGCGGCTGGGCGAGCCTGTCGACCTGCCCGCGCAGGTCCGCGATCTCGCCGCGCGCGGTCTCCAGCTGCCGTGCCAGGTCGCCCGCCTGCCCGATGGCGGCATCGCGATCGGCGGTGAGCATCTTCAGATCGGCGTCAAGCCGCTCGAGATGTTCATCGACCTGCGCACGGCTGTAACCGCGCTTCGCCACGTCGAAGCCGGCTCCCAGCGGCACTAGCTCCCGTTCCTCGCCAAGGCTCATCCTTCTACCGTAGTCGAGCTGGAGTCACGGAAGGGTGAGCACCCACGCAACGCGCGGCGAAAGTGCGTTCTGGCGCGCTAAACGTTCCGGAAGGCGTTGATCCCGTCGATGTGCTTTTCGCGCAGCTCGTGGTTCCGGACGCCCAGACCTTCTTCCGGCGCAAGGGCGAGCACGCCGACCTTGCCCTGGTGGGCGTTGCGGTGCACGTCCAGCGCGGCCTGACCGGTGTCTTCCAGCGAGTAGGTCTTCGACAGCGTCGGGTGGATCAGACCTTTCGCGATCAGCCGGTTCGCCTCCCACGATTCGCGGTAGTTCGCGAAGTGGCTGCCGATGATCCGCTTCAGGTTCATCCACAGATAGCGGTTGTCGTACTGGTGCATGAACCCGGACGTCGACGCGCACGTGACGATCGTGCCGCCCTTGCGCGCGGCGTAGACCGAAGCGCCGAAGGTCTCGCGGCCCGGGTGCTCGAAGACGATGTCCGGGTCCTCGCCGCCGGTCAGCTCGCGGATCTTCTTGCCGAACCGCTGCCACTCCTTCGGGTCCTGGTTGTTCTCGTCCTTCCAGAACTTGTAGTCCTCGGCGTTGCGGTCGATGATCAGCTCCGCGCCGAGCTTGCGGCAGATCTCCGCCTTCTCGGGGCTGGAGACCACGCACACCGGGATCGCGCCGCCGTTGAGCGCGTACTGCGTGGCGTAGGAGCCGAGGCCGCCCGAAGCGCCCCAGATCAGCACGACGTCGCCCTGCTTCATGTCCGCGCCGTTGCGCGAAACGAGCTGCCGGTAGGCCGTGGAATTCACCAGACCGGGGGACGCGGCCTCTTCCCAGGTGAGGTGATCCGGCTTCGGCATCAGCTGGTTCGCCTTGACCAGCGCGATCTCGGCGAGCCCGCCGAAGTTCGTTTCGAAGCCCCAGATCCGCTGTTCGGTGTCGAGCATCGTGTCGTTGTGCCCGTCCGGGCCTTCGAGCTCCACGTTGAGGCAGTGCGCGACGACCTCGTCACCCGGCTTCCAGTTGTGCACGCCGGCGCCGGTACGCAGCACGACGCCGGACAGGTCCGAGCCGACGACGTGATACGGCAGGTCATGGCGCTTCGACAGCGGCGAGAGCCGTCCGTAGCGCTCCAGGAACTTGAAGGTCGAGACCGGCTCGAAGATCGAGGTCCAGACGGTGTTGTAGTTGATCGCGCTCGCCATGACCGCGACCAAGGCCTCGCCGGGGCCGAGTTCCGGGGTCGGGACGTCGTCGACGTGCAGCGACTTGCGCGGGTCCTTGTCCCGGCTTTCGAGGCCCTGGAACATGTCGGCCTCGTCCTTGTGCACGGTCACCCCGCGATAGGACTCCGGCACGTCGAGCGACGCCACAGCGCCGAGGTCATCGTTCAGAATGGCCTGCTGGATCTCGCCGAGCTGCGTCATCGGAACCTCCGCGAATGGGGTGGGACGGCGTGTTGGCGCCACTGCGCCGATGTGGGCTCACCGGCAAAGAGTGGTTCGCCCAAATTACTCACGGGTAACCAGGTCCACAACCGTACGAGACGTGGAGCACGTACACATCCCGAAGTGTTATCGACCGGTCTTGACCGGCCGGCCAACCAAGCGGACCATCGGTAGTGGAGATCTCTCCGACCTGCAGGTTCAGCCGATTTTCGGAGGTGAGCACGCATGAACGAACCCACGACGCGCCCCTGGACACGTCCCCATGACTGGGCGGAGGTGGCCGTCGGTGTCGTGGTCGCGCTTTCACCCCTCTGGATGACCACGGACAACACCGCGATGTGGACGCTCGTCGTCCTCGGCGCGCTGATCGCCCTCGACGGCCTCGCGTCGCTCGCGATGCCTGGCATGGTCTACGGCGAGGGCATCCAGATCATCCTGGGCGCGCTGCTGTTCATTTCGCCCTGGGTGATGGGATACGCCGACTTCATGGGCGCGTCCTGGACCGCCTGGATCGGTGGCGTCCTGACCGTGGTGGCCGGGGCGGCCGCGATGCCGATCGCCCAGGCGACGCACAAGACGGCGGGACAGCACTGACGCTCAAGGAGACCACGTGAAAGAGGATTCGGCGAAACAGCGCATTCTGCGGGCCGCGGAGGCGCTTTTCGCCGAATCCGGTTTCGACGCCACCCCGACCTCCCGGATCGCCGAGCGGGCCGGGGTGCCCAAAGGGCTGGTGCACTACTACTTCCGGCGCAAGTCGGATCTGCTGGCCGCGCTGGTCGCCGAGCTGCCGGACGCCCGGATCGAACCGGCCGTCGTGGTGGTCCCCGGCGATCTCGCGGGCAGCCTGCGCGGCCTCGTCATGGAGCTCGACAGGCGGTTCAACCGGTCCCTGGCGCTGTCACACCTGTTGTGGCGCGAGGCCGACACGCACCGCGCGGTCCGCGACGCGCTGGGCGAACGGTTCCAGCAACTCGTCCGTCAGGTGAAGGCGGTGATCGTCGCCGCGACCGGCGGCGAACTCGCGGTCGCGGACGTCGATTCGGCGTCCGGCCTGCTCGCGCGGGCGGTCAGCCATCGCCACGCGACCGCGCGGCACAGCGAGGACGGGGACCCCGCCGAGATCGATCGCGAGGTCGCCTTCATCGCAGAAGCGTTGACGCGCGGTCAGTGACCGTCTTTCGCGGGCTCGACCAGTTCCACGAGCACGCCACCGGCGTCCTTGGGATGCACGAAGTTCACCCGGCTGTTCGAAGTGCCGCGCTTCGCCTCGTCGTAGAGCAACCGGAGCCCCTGCGCGCGCAGCGCCGCGGCGGCGGCGTCCACATCGGACACTCGGTACGCCAGCTGCTGCAAGCCGGGGCCGCTCTTCGCGAGGAATTTGCCGATCGCCGAGTCCTCACGAAGCGGCGCGAGGAGCTGGATCGCCGTCTCGGTCCCCGCGGTGCCCGGCGCGCGGAGCATCGCTTCGCGGACACCCTGCTCTTCGTTGACTTCCTGGTGCGCCACTTCCAGGCCGAAATGCTCGGTGTGGAAGGCGATCGCGGCGTCGAGGTCGGGTACCGCGATGCCGACGTGGTCGATGGCGGTCACGAAGGGTTTCAGCGCCTGGTTCATGCAAAGCAGGATAGGTCCGCGGGCGGGCGAACCGGCGTGCGCCGCCTCACACTGGCTCCATCAAGAGGCCCTCGCCCCGGGTATGGTCGCGAAGACCGCCTATTGCCCTTGCGCCGATGCTTGGAGGACGCCGTGTCCGGTTCCGTGATCCTGGGTGCCGCCCGTACACCGATCGGGCGATTGCTCGGTTCCCTGAAGGACTTCTCGGGTGCGCAACTGGGCGGATTCGCGATCAAGGCGGCGCTGGAGCAGGCCGGGGTCTCCCCGGACGCCGTCCAGTACACGATCATGGGCCAGGTCCTCACCGCCGGCGCCGGTCAGATCCCGGCACGCCAGGCCGCGGTCGCCGGTGGCATCCCGATGACCGTCCCGGCGCTGACCATCAACAAGGTCTGCCTTTCCGGTCTCGACGCCATCGCGCTCGCCGACCAGCTCATCCGCGCCGGCGAGTTCGACCTGATCGTGGCGGGCGGCCAGGAGTCGATGACCCAGGCGCCGCATCTGCTGCCGAAATCCCGTGCCGGCTTCAAGTACGGCGACACGACGCTCGTCGACCACATGGCTTACGACGGCCTGTTCTGCGCCTTCGACCAGGTCGCGATGGGCGCGTCGACGGAGAAGTACAACACCCGCTACGGCCTCACCCGCGAGCAGCAGGACGAGTTCTCCGCGCGCTCGCACCAGCGTGCCGCCGCCGCCATCGCGGAGGGCCGCTTCGACGCCGAGATCGCGCCGGTGTCGATCCCGCAGCGCAAGGGCGATCCGGTCGTCTTCTCGAAGGACGAGGGCGTCCGCGCCGACACCACCGCGGAAAGCCTCGCGAAGCTGCGCCCGGCGTTCGCCTCCGACGGCACGATCACCGCCGGTTCGGCCTCGCAGATCTCCGACGGCGCGGCCGCGGTCATCGTGGCCAGCCGGGCCAAGGCCGAGGAACTGGGCCTCACGCCGCTCGCCGAGATCGGCGCGCACGGCGTGGTCTCCGGTCCGGACGCCAGCCTGCACGAGCAGCCGTCGAACGCGATCCTGGCCGCGCTGGCCAAGGAGAAGCTGACCGCGGACGCGCTCGACCTGATCGAGATCAACGAGGCCTTCGCGGCCGTCGGCCTGGTCTCGGCCGAGAAGCTCGGTGTCGACGCCGACAAGGTGAACGTCGACGGCGGCGCCATCGCGCTCGGCCACCCGATCGGCGCTTCGGGCGCGCGCCTCGCCGTGCACCTGATCCACGAACTCCGTCGTCGCGGTGGCGGCCTCGGCGCGGCCGCCCTCTGCGGTGGTGGCGGCCAGGGCGACGCGCTGCTCCTCCGCGTTCCGTAAAGCCCTTGCCGGTACAGCTGGACATCGACGAACTGGTCGGTCGCGCGCGGGACGGCGTCCCCCGCGCGATCGCCCGGTTGCTGTCGCTGGTCGAGGACGCGCATCCGCAGTTGCCCGAGGTCGCGGCGAAGCTGACGCCGCACACCGGCAACGCGCGTGTCGTCGGGTTGACCGGCCCACCCGGTGTCGGCAAGTCGACATCGACGTCCGCGCTGCTCACGGCTCTGCGGGCGCAAGGTCTGCGGGTCGGGGTGCTGGCGATCGACCCGTCGTCGCCGTTTTCCGGCGGTGCCCTGCTCGGTGACCGGATCCGGATGACCGAGCACGCCACCGATCCCGGCGTCTTCATCCGTTCGATGGCCACGCGCGGACATCTCGGCGGCCTGTCGTGGGCGACTCCGCAGGCGGTCCGCGTGCTCGACGCGGCCGGGTTCGACGTCGTGCTGATCGAGACCGTCGGGGTCGGGCAGTCCGAAGTGGACGTCGTGAAACTGGCCGACACCACGGTGGTCCTGCTCGCGCCCGGGATGGGCGACGGGATCCAGGCGGCCAAGGCGGGGGTGCTGGAGATCGCGGACGTGTTCGTGGTCAACAAGGCCGACCGCGAGGGCGCCGACGCGACCGTCCACGACCTCAAGCAGATGATCTCCTTGGTGCGCCGGGAGATCCGCGGACCGAGTTGGCGTCAGCCGATCGTGCGAACGGTGGCCTCGCGTGGCGAGGGTGTCGACGACGTCGTCCGCGCGCTGGGCGAGCACCACGACTGGCTGGTCCAGCGGGACGAACTGCCCCGGCGCCGCGCGGCGCGGGCGCGGGACGAGGTCGAGGCGATCGCCGTCCAGCGGCTGCGCGCGGAGATCGTCGACCTGCGCTCCGGCGACCGGCTCGCCGAACTGGCCGAACGCGTGGTCGCGCGGAAGCTCGACCCGTTCGCGGCGGCCGCGGAACTGATCGCGGACCTTCGGGACTCGTGAGTGGTAAGGACGGTTCTAACCGTCTTTACCACTCACGAGGCCTTGTTCAGAGGATTTCGATGACGCGGACCTTCGGCGGACGATTCGGGAAACTGATATCGGTCCACCGGTTGATTCTCACGTCAGCGCCATTGCTGTCGTAATAGATCAGGTCGTTGTTCCCGGTGTAGACCCGGTCGATCCACCAACCCCCGAAACTGATCCTCCCTCGGTTGGCGTAGCAGTCGACACTGCTGCTCCCGCCGAGGTGCGACCAGATCTTCAGGAAGTTCTCCCCGTCCTTGCAGGGGATGTGGTCGATGGCGAACGAGGTCCCGGTCGGCACGAGCATGCTGAACGTGGCGGCAGCGGCGGCCGCCACGGCCAGGATGCGCCGGGCCTTCTTCCTGCTCGAGATCACAGAATTCTCCTTTAGTTAAGGGAAAAGGAGTGTGCTTCGTGCGAGATCGAGCATCTCGATCAACGGGGGCCGGTGTCAATTTCCCGGGTGCGTTGAGGCAACCAAGTCTGGCCGTCCGTGCAGCGGGTCAGAATTCCACGTACATTTTGATGTCGCCGAAGTCGCTGTCGAGATTGTCCAAATGGGCGATCGCGTCCTCTTTCCAGACTTCGAGCTGGTTCGTCTCGCCGTACGTGAGCTGTTCGCCGTCGGCGACCTTGTTGGCGTAGTTCGTGATGGTGACCGTCTGCCCCCGGCAGAACTCGACGCGTTCCAGGAACCTGTCCGCCATGTCCGGATCGAAGACGCGGCCCATCCGGACGTAGCCGTTGTTGACGTGCTCCTCGCAGTAGAAGTGCGCCGCGGCGGAGGCGATCCACTCGGTCAGCGACGGTTCGCCGGGCGGCCACTTCTCGCGGACGTGCGACTTGATCTCCCTGGCGAGGCGGATGACCCGGCGCCGTTCGAGGTCGGTCAGCCCGTCCTCCTTGCGGAAGTCGAGGATCATGTCGTCGACGATCTTGGCGAGCCTGAGGACGCGCGGTTTGTCGAGTTCGGCGGGCTTGTCCGGCGGCTGCCCGGCCATGACCCTCTCGTGCACCAGGACGTACTGCGTGTACGCGTAGAGGAAGGTCAGCGCGTTCAGCTGCCACTGGTGTCGTTCGGCGATCTCCACGGCTCGACCCTAACCGCGGACCTACTTCCGGACCTGTGTAAGCGGCGGGGATTCACCCTATGCTCTCTTCTTCGTCCACGGCTGGGAGGCAGGAACCGTGCAGAGGATCGCGAAAGTCTTTGTGGCTGTGCTGGGCGCCGGGCTGATGCTCGCGGCCGGTACCGGAACGGCGTCCGCCGAGGCCGTTCCCCCAAAGGTCACGAAGGGGCCTTGCCAGTACACGCAGACGCCGGAGGACCCGGCCGCGCGGCCGGTCCCGCTGCCGCCGGACCCCCGTCACACGCCGAACCGGGGCAAGGTGCCGGTGCAGCTGAAGACCAACCAGGGCAAGATCGATCTGACCCTCGATCGGGCGAAGGCGCCGTGCACGGTGCAGAGCTTCCTGCATCTGGCGACGCACCGGTTCTACGACCGCACGACCTGCCACCGGCTGACCGCGTACCCGACGTTGAAGGTGCTGCAGTGCGGTGACCCGAGCGGTACCGGCGAGAAGGGCCCCGGCTACAAGTACAAGGACGAACTGCCCGTCGGCCTGCCGCCCGCGCCGACCGACCCGACCGGCGAGCGCAAGGTGTACTCGCGCGGTGTCCTCGCGATGGCCAACGCGGGCCCGGCGACGAACGGAAGCCAGTTCTTCGTCGTGTACGGCGACTCCGCGCTGCGCCCGAACTACACGATCTTCGGCACCGTCGGCCACGAAGGCCTGGAAACCCTCGACGACGTCGCCGCCGGTGGCATCAAGCCGACCCCGGAGGACCCCGCCCCGGTCGACGGCGCCCCCGTCCTGAAGACCGACATCCTGCGGGCTCGCCCCTGGTTCTGCTAGGTGACTTCGAAGATGGCCTCGCACAGGGCCTGGGTGGCGCCGCCGAAAGCGTGCTTCGCGGCGGCGCCGTACCCGATGATGAGCCCTTCGCGCCGCGGCTCGCCGATCCAGTAGCCGCTGAGCCCTTCGAGCCCGATCGCCCGGCGGCGGCAGGCGGCCATCACCTCCATCTCCCGGGGGAGCTCGCCGGGGAACTGGAGCACCAGGTGCAGCCCCGCCGAGATGCCCTGCGGCAGCACGGAATCCGGCAGGGCCGCGAGCAGCCGGTCCCGCCGCGAGCGGTACTCGGCGCGACAACGGCGGATGTGCTGGTCGTAGGCGCCCGACTCGATCAGTTCGGCCATCGCCAGCTGGTCCAGCAGCGCGGGCCGGGCCCCGCTCGCCACCAGCTCCGCGCGCACCGGTTCGACCAGGAACCGCGGCAGCACCATCCAGCCCAGGCGCAGGGCCGGCGCGAGCGTCTTGCTCGTCGTCCCCACGTACACGACCCGTTCGGGTGCCAGCGCCTGCAGCGCGCCGACCTGCTGATGGTCGAACCGGAACTCGCCGTCGTAGTCGTCCTCGATGACGACGGCGCCGGTCTCCTCCGCCCATCGGGTGAGTTCCGCCCGCCGCCGAGGGGCGAGCGTGACCCCGAGCGGATATTGGTGCGCCGGGGTGACCACCACCGCCGGACTGTCCAAAGCGGACACTGCGATCCCGTGGTCGTCGACGGGGACGCCGACCACCCGCGGGCCGTTGGCCGCGGCGATGTCCCGGTAGAGGTTCAGCGACGGGTTCTCGAACGCGATCTCGTCCGCGCCGCGCGCGTGCAGCACCCTGGCCAGGATCGCCATCGCGTGCGAGAACCCGGAACACACCAGGATGCGTTCGGGGTCGGCGACCACGCCGCGGCTCCTGGCCAGATACGCGGCGAGCGTCTCCCGCAGTTCCGCCGCGCCGGACTCGCCCGGGTAGTCGAACGCCGACGCCGGAGCCTGCTGCAGGGCCCGCCGGGTCGCCGCGAGCCAGGCCGACCGGGGGAACGCGGACAGGTTCGGCCTGCCGGGACGCAGGTCCCAGCGCGGCGCCGGGTCACGGGGGACGGGCCTCGGCGGCGACGCGGGCAGCGCGCCCGCCGTTGCGACGCGGGTCGGGGCGCCCTGCGCGGTCCGCAGGTACCCCTCGGCGGCGAGATCGGCGTACACGCGGGTGACCGTTCCCCTGGCCACCCCGAGGTCCTGCGCCAAAGCCCTGGTCGAGGGCACCGCTGCGCCCGCCTGCCAGCGTCCTTCCCGGATGGCCGCGCGGATCGCGGCGGCGAGCCCGGTCCGGCCGCTTTCGGGGCGCCAGTCCAGGTGGACGTCCATTCCCGAACTGGACCATGATTCTGCCATGTGACTGGACCATACTCGTGGGCCAGTTGCCGCTAGATTCGTAGTCATGACAGAGCGAATCCACCTGGGCAAACGAGTCCCGGAGATCTACCAGGCCATGGCGAAGCTGCAGGCCGAAGTCGAGAAGGCCGCCGCCAACGCCGGCGTCGACCAGAAGCTCCTCGAACTGGTGAAGATGCGCGCGTCGCAGATCAACCACTGCGCCTTCTGCCTCGACATGCACTCCCACGACGCGGTGCAGCAGGGCGAGTCGCCGAGGCGGCTGTACGTGCTCCAGGGCTGGCGCGAGACCGAGCTCTTCACCGAGCAGGAGCGTGCCGCGCTGGCGCTCACCGAGGCGATGACCAACGTCGCCACCCTCCACGAAGTCCCGGACGACGTCTACGAAGAGGCGACCAGGGTCTTCGACGAGGCGCAGTACCGCGCGGTCGCGTGGGAGATCATCGCGATCAACAGCTGGAACCGGATGTGCGTGACCAGCCACGCGCCGCTGCCCGAGCGCGCCGAATGACCGCGGCCCGGCTGCGGGAACTCCACGTCGCGGGGACGCCGCTGCTCCTGCCGAACGCGTGGGACGCGGACAGTGCCCGCCTCGTGGAGGCCGCCGGGTTCCCCGTCGTGGCGACGAGTTCCTTCGCCATCGCCAAGGTTCTCGGGTACGACGACGGGGAGGACGCGCCCGCCGCCGAGATGTTCGAGGCGGCCGCGAGGATCGCGCGGGCGGTCTCGGTGCCGGTGACCGTCGACGCGGAATCCGGCTATGGCCTCGAAGCGGGAGTGCTCGCCGAGAGGCTGGCCGAGACGGGCGCTGTCGGCTGCAACTACGAGGACACCGACCACGCGAACGGAGGGATCCGGCCGCTGGACGAGCAGGCGGAACGGATCGCCCGGCTGCACAAGGCCGCCGGGGACGCGCTGGTGATCAACGCCCGCGTCGACGTCTTCCTGGGCGCGTCCGACGAGCGGGCGGTTCTCGACGACGCTGTCGCGCGGGCCAAGGCCTATCTCGAGGCCGGGGCGGACTGCGTCTACCCGATCCTGGTGAAGTCGCCGGAGGTGCTCGGCGAGTTCGTGAAGGCCGTCGCGCCGGGTGCGGTCAACGCCGCCCCGTTGCCGGGAGGCCCCGATCTCTCCGCGCTCGCCGAACTGGGGGTGGCGCGGATCTCGCTGGGTACCGGCCTGTGGAAGTCCGTTCGCGCGGACATCGAGGCGAAACTGGCCGGGGTGGCGGCGGGGAAGCTGCCGTACTGAAGTGGAACCGGGACGGTGCGGCCGGGGGGCGTTGGATGCCCGGCCGCACCGTCCCGGCGACTAGTGGGAAACCGCCTTTTCGGCGCCCGCGCCGGTGAGGGAGCGGACCTCCATCTCGGCGTACTTCTTCTGGTTGTGTTCCTTGGACAGCACCGTGCCGAGCCAGCCGAGGAAGAACGCCACGGGGATCGAGACGATGCCGGGGTTGTCGAGCGGGAACCAGTGGAAGTCGACGCCTTGGATCATCGAGGCGCTCTTCCCGGTCTTCGCGTCGACGGGCTTACCCGAGACCGCCGGCGAGAACACGATCAGCAGTACACAGACCGCGAGACCGCCGTAGATGCTCCACAGCGCGCCCTGGGTGTTGAACCGCTTCCAGAACAGCGAGTACAGGATGGTCGGCAGGTTCGCCGACGCCGCCACCGCGAACGCCAGTGCCACCAGGAAAGCGATGTTCTGGCCGTTGGCGAGGATGCCGCCGAGGATCGCGACCGCGCCGATCACCAGCGCGGTGATCCGGGCGACCTTCACCTCGGAAGCCGGTGACGCCTTGCCCTTCTTGATCACGTTGGCGTAGACGTCGTGCGCGAACGACGCCGACGCCGTGATCGTCAGGCCCGCGACCACCGCCAGGATCGTCGCGAAGGCGATCGCCGCGATCAGGCCCAGCAGGACCGGCCCGCCGAGTTCGAGCGCCAGCAGCGGCGCGGCCGAGTTCACGCCACCCGGCGCGGCCTTGATCGCGTCGGGGCCGACGAGCGCGCCCGCGCCGTAGCCGAGCACCAGGGTGAACAGGTAGAAGATGCCGATCAGCGCGATCGCCCAGACCACCGAACGGCGTGCTTCCTTGGCTGTCGGCACGGTGTAGAAGCGCATCAGGACGTGCGGCAGGCCCGCGGTACCGAGGACCAGCGCGATGCCGAGCGACAGGAAGTCCAGCTTGGTGGTACCGGTCTTGCCGTACTGGTTGCCCGGCCCGAGCAGCGCTTCACCGGCTTTGCCCGCCTTGTCCACGGCGCCCTGCAGCAGCGCGGAGAGGTTGAAGCCGTACATGCCGAGCACCCACAGCGTCATCGCGAGCGCGCCGGCGATCAGCAGTGCCGCCTTGATGATCTGGACCCAGGTGGTGCCCTTCATCCCGCCGATGAGCACGTAGGCGATCATGATGATGCCGACGATCACGATGATCGCGGCCTGCCCGGCCTTGCTCTCGATCCCGAGCAGCAGCGCCACGAGGCCACCGGCACCCGCCATCTGCGCCAGCAGGTAGAAGAACGACACGGCCAGGGTGGACGTCGCCGCCGCGGCCCGCACCGGACGCTGCTTCATCCGGAAGGCCAGCACGTCGCCCATGGTGAACTTGCCGGTGTTGCGCAGCAGTTCCGCGACCAGCAGGAGCGCGATCAGCCACGCCACCAGGAAGCCGATGGAGTAAAGGAACCCGTCATAGCCGTAGACGGCGATCGCGCCCGCGATCCCGAGGAACGACGCGGCGGAGAGGTAGTCGCCCGCGATGGCGACGCCGTTCTGCGGACCGGTGAACGCGCGGCCCGCGGCGTAGTAGTCGGAAGCCGTCTTCGTGTTGCGGCTGGCCCGGAACACGACGAACAGCGTGACCAGCACGAAGAGACCGAAGATGGTGATGTTGAGTGTGGGGCTGCTGCCCTCGACTCCGGCGGCGAGGGTCATTTGGTCTCACTCTCGATGTCCGTGCGGATCTTCTCCGCGAGGGGGTCGAGTTTCTTGTTCGCGTAGCGGACGTAGAGCCCGGTGATCACGAAGGTCGAAACGAACTGCAGCAGGCCGAAGACGAGCCCGACGGTGATGTTGCCGAACAGCTTCGTGCTCATGAAGCCGTGCGCGTAGTCGGCGAGCAGCACGTAAAGCAGGTACCAGACGAGGAACAGCGCCGAAACGGGGAACACGAACCGGCGCAGCCGCGAACGCAGCTCTTGGAACTCGGGGCTGTCGTGGGCTTTGTCCCAGTCCGTTTCAGGCGGACTGGGAGCGTCCGTTTCGGTGCTCATCGTGCTCTCCTTGCGCCGCGAATGTGTTCCGCGACACGTTAGGGAGGGGGCATGGGGACCGGAACCTTCAGCGGTTCAAACGCCTGCCGAGACGACGAACGGTCGACGAACGGTACTCGGACCACGACGAAGGGGTCTCGGCTGTGCGATCGTCCAGATGCAGCCGCAACATGGCGGCCGTCGACCAGGCGGGAGGCCTGCCCCGCAAGGAAACCACGATCATTACGCCGAATGCCAGCGGAACCGACCACGGCGCGGGCTGGGACACGAGGATGGCGGGCAGACCGCTCAGCGTCGGGGCGAACAGGGCCACGAGGATCGAGCCCGAAGAAGCGACGAGTCCGGTGAGGACGCCGCTGATCGCGCCCGCCGCGGTGAGCCGGTTCCACCAGATGCCGAGGACCAGCAAGGGACAGAAGGTCGACGCGGCCACGGTGAAACCCCAGGTGACGAGGACGCCCGCGTCCAATCTGGCCGACGGCAGCGCGAGCAGCACCATCACCGCCGCGGCGCCGAGCACCGACCACCGCAGTCTCCGCAGGCCACCGGGCGCCAGGTCGTGCGCGATCGCGCCGGAAATCACCAGCAGCAGGCCGAGTGACGTCGCCAGGAACGCGGCGAAGGCGCCCGCCGTCAGCAGCCCGGTGAACAGCGACCCCGCCCAGCCGTCGTCGACCTGCGCCGGCAGCGCGACGACGACGGTGTCCGTCGCGCCGGAGACGTACAGCTCGGGCACCAGCACCCGGCCGAGGACGCCGTAAACCCCTGGGAACAGGTAGAAAACGCCGAGCAGGGCGACGGTGATCGCCGCGGTCCGGCGGGCGGCGCGGCCGTCCGGGCTGGTGTGGAAGCGCATCAGGACGTGCGGGAGGCCCATCGTGCCGAGCATGGTCGCGATCAGGATCGCCCACGTGCCGAGCAGCGGATAACCGTGATCGCCGAGGTCGAGCAACGGCCGCTGCCAGTCCGGCCCGCCCAGCGGGGCGCCGCCCCGGACGGCGGGAACCGGTGCGCCCGCCGCGAATTCCAGCGTTTCGCCACTCCTGGCGATCAGTTCTCCCGGCGGCACGACGTGCCTTTCCGGGCCGAGCAGGGTGGTCGGTTCGCGCAGGGTCAGCGTCACGTCGATCTCGAAGGACAGCTGGGTGTCACGGGCGAAGTGGGTGAATTCCACCGGGTGCACCGAAGCCACCCGTTCCTCCGGGGAGACCTGGGAGACCAGCCAGATCGCGGGGACGATGAACAGCAGCAGTTTCAGCACGAACTGGAACGCCTGGACGTAGGTCGCCGCGCGCATCCCGCCGAGCGCCAGTGTCGCGCTGACGGCGGTGCCCGCGATGACGACGCCCACCCAGTACGGCGTCCCGCCGACGGCGGTCAGCACGAGCCCGGCGGTGCGGAACTGCGGTACCAGGTAAAGGGTTCCGATCACGAGGACGACGAACGCGGCGATACGGCGCAGCGCGGGGGAGGCCAGCCGGGCTTCGGCGAAGTCCGGGACGGTGAGCGCGCCGGAGCGCCGCATCGGCGCCGCGACCAGCACCAGCATCGCGATGTACCCGGCGGTGAACCCGACCGGGTACCAGAGCGCGCCGATGCCGTCCTTCACCACCAGCCCGGCGACACCGAGGAACGACGCCGCGGACAGGTACTCGCCGGAGACGGCGGCCGAGTTGACCAGCGGCGAGATCCGGCGCGACGCGACGAGGAAGTCCGACGTCGTGCGCATGGCGGCGACGCCGCGCAACCCGATCAACAGGGTGATCAGCACGACGGGGGCCACCGAGAGCGCCGCGACCACTAGTCGTCCTCGATCTTTTCCGCCCGGCGCAACTGCCACCACGACAGCAGCGCCATGGCCGGGTACGGGAGGACCGCGATCATCAGCCAGGACAGCGGGATACCCAGCAGCCGCACCGAATCCAGCCCGGGGAACAGCCCGAACACCAGCGGGAGCCCGAAGACCAGGCCGAACATCCCGGCCAGCGCGGGGAGCCCGCGACGGCGCTGGGCCCGGTAGAGCAGGTTCGCGCGTTCGGCGTCGCTCGCCGCCAGCCGGGGGACACGCCAGCGTCCCCGTGCCCGGCGTCGCGAATGCGCGAGCCGGGTCTGCGGGCTGGTGACGGCGACCCGTTTGACGCGGCTCACGGACGGCCCCCTCGGCCGAGTTCGCCGCGTTGCGCGGCGGCGAGCAACCGGTCACGCAGGTCGCGCGCGTGGCGGCGGCTCACCGGGACGTCGCCCGCTTCGGTATGCGCCAGCAGCCCTCCGGTGGTGTCGCTGCGCAGTTCGAGCACCGCGTCCACGGCGAGCAGGAACCCCCGGTGCACGCGGGTGAATCCCGTTCCCTCCCAATACTCTTCGAGCCGGGAGATGGGCATCCGCGTGACATGGACACCGGACTTCGTGTGCAGCCGGACGTAGTCGCCGTGTGCCTCGACGAACTGGACGTCGTCCCGCCGGACGTACCGCGTGCGCCCGCCGGATTCCACCGGCAGCGCGGACATCGCGTCCGGCGCGGGCCGCGGCTCGTCGCCCTGGTTGCCCGCCATCCGGACCACTTTGGACAGTGCGGCGGACAACCGTTCCGCACGGACCGGTTTGAGCAGGTAATCGACAGCGCCGATGCCGTACGCGGCGACGGCGTGGCCGTCGTGCGCGGTGACGAACACGATCACCGGCGGTTCGTTCAGCCGCGCCAGCAACGAGGCGAGCTCGAGCCCGTCGAGGCCGGGCATGGAGATGTCGAGGAAGACGGCGTCGAAATGGCTGCCCTGCAAAATCTTGAGCGCGTTGAGCGCGTCACCGGCCGCGACCACCTCGGCGACTTCCGGTGCCTCGCGCAGCAGGCTGCACAACTCGTCGAGGGCGGGCGGGACGTCGTCGACGGCCAGCACCCGGAGACCGTTCGTCACGGCAGCACCCCCGGCTGGAACCGGGGGACGCGCACCACGACCCTGGTGCCCGCGCCGGACTCGGTCTCGACCGTCAGGCCGTACCAGGGCCCGTAGACGCTGCGCAGTCTTCTGTCCACATTGGCCAGTCCGACGCCGTCGCCGCGCCCGGCCAGTATCGCCGCCGCGCGGGCGGGGTCCATGCCGGGACCGTCGTCCTCGACGCTGATCACGCAGTCGTTCCCTTCCGCCATTCCCTGCACCTGGATGAAGCCCGCCTCGGAGCGGGGTTCGATCCCGTGCCGGATCGCGTTCTCCACCAACGGTTCCAGCACGAGGTACGGCACCGCGACGGCCAGCACCTCCGGCGCCACGCGCACCTGGACCCGCAGCCGTTCGCCGAGCACCGCGCGCTGCAGCGCCAGGTAGGTCTCGATGGCGCGGAACTCCTCGGCGACCATCGTGTACTCGCCGTGCCGGGCGAGGCTGTAGCGGGTGTACTCGGCGAAGTCGAGCATCAGGTCGCGGGCGCGGTCCGGATCGGAGCGGACCAGCGAGGAGATCACGGTGAGCGCGTTGTAGACGAAATGCGGGGAGATCTCGGCCCGCAGCGCGCGCAGTTCCGCCTCCGCGGCCTGCTCGGCGGACGCCTCCAGCCGCCCGCGTTCGAGCGCGTGGACGACGAGCTCGGCGGCCTGGCGGGCGACGGTGTTCGTCCCGCCCGCGATCAGGAGGACGCCGGACAGTTCTTCGTGGACGTGGAGCGGAAGTGCCAGCAGCCCGGGTTCGGACACCGGCGTCTCGGAGTGGAGGACCTCGTCGAGCGCCGACACCACGACGTCGTCGGCCGCCGGGCGGCCGGACCAGATGAGCGAACCGGAAAGATCGGTGAGCCCGAGGCCGGGGACCCCGAACAGCCGCCGGAGGCCGTGCGTCGCGTGGCGGGCGCGGGGCCCGGCGAGGCCGTCCATCAGATCGTCGGAGACGCGCTGGGCGGCGGCGAGCACCGGCACCGGATCCACGCTCGCGGCGGGACGCCAGGGCAGACGGGTGGTCATCCGGCCTCCTCCGCGACGTCGAGGGCTAGATCCTAACGTCGGTGCGTGGTTTCGGCGGTTACGCTCCGGGCATGGTCACCGGTGATGCCGTGGTGCTGCGGTTGGACGTCGTCATGCGACGGCTCGCTTGGGCGGGCTTCGTGGCCTTCGGCGCGGGCGGTGTCGTGTGGCTGTTCTCGCAGGTGGTGTTCGGGCTTTTCTGCGTGGCTTTCGCGGGGGTGATCCTGCTCGCGCTGCGGCGCTCGGCCGCTTCTCTGGTGGTTTCGGCGACGGGGTTCTCGGTGCCGGGCGTGTTCGAGGTCCGGTGGACCGAGGTCACGCGGCTGCGGGTGTGGCGGGAGAAGCGGCGGGTGGGGCGATGGATGCACTGGTGGCACTACCGGCTCGAATGGACCGGTTCCGGGCCTGAGGTGCTGCTTGAAGACGGCGAGTACGCGTACGCGCTGGGGCACCTGGGTGGGGGCGCGGCGCTCTACGCGGCTCTCGCCCGCTTCGCTCCCGCTGGGGTGGTCGAGCTGGGCGAGTGAGTGGGTCCAGGGACGCTATGAAAGGCCCGTTACTTGCAAATTTTGCAAGTAACGGGCCTTTCATGTCACGCGAGGGACCCACCGACCGCGGCTTGCGAGCCCGGCGTCAGCAGCTCTGCTTGTAGAAGTACTGCGCGTTGGCGTCCATGTTGGCCTTGGTGATGGAGTGCAGCGAAGCGGTCAGGTTGCGCGTGACCGGCTTCCCCTCCAGCGCCGCGATGGCCTGCTGCACGCCCTGCTGTCCGATGGCGGCCGGGTCCTGCGCGATGAGGCCCTGGTACTCGCCCTTCTTCAGGCCCTCGATCTCCGACGGCGAAGCGTCGAAGCCGATCAGGTTGACCGCGCCGATCTTGCCCGCGTTCCGCAGGCCGGTCGCCGCGCCCTCACCGGTGTTGAGGTTCGTCGCGAAGATGCCGATCAGGTCCGGGGTGGACGCCAGCGCGGCGGTCACCTTGGACGCGGCCTGGTCCGGCTCGTTCTGGGTGAACTGCACGCCCGCCGACTTCAGGTTCGGGTAGTTCTTCAGCTCGTCCTCGAAACCCTTCGCGCGGGTGTTCGTGGTCGAGGTGCCCGCGATGGTGTCGAGCACCAGCACCGAACCGGTCTTGCCCGCGGCCAGTTCCGACATCGTCTTGGCGGCCAGCTTGCCGCCCTCGGCGTTGTCCGAGGAGATCGACGACTCCGCCACGCTGGTGTCCTTCAGCGCGGTGTCGACCTCGATGACCTTCGCGCCGCGGCTCTTGACCTGCTGGATCGGCGCGAGCATCGCCTGCGCGTCGGTCGGCGCGATGAGCAGCGCGGCGGGCGGGTTGGAGCCCAGCGCGTTGACCAGCTGGGTCTGCATGGCGGCGTCGAACTTCTGCGGCGCCTGCGTGGTGATCTCGTAGCCTGCCTTCTTGGCCTCGGCCTCGGCACCGCACTGCATCGAGATGTAGAACGGCTCGGCCTGCACGCCCGGGATCAGCGACAGCTTCTTGTTGTTGGTCTTCGCGGCGGAGTCACCGGAGGATGATCCGCCGACTGTGCCACCACCGCAGGCGGTCAGCAAGGCAGCTGCGGACAGGACGGCACCGGTGACGAGCAGGGTCTTCTTCATGGGGATTGCACCTCTTTGTGCGTAGGGAAATTCAGCGAGAGTTGCGGCGACGACGGCGCCGCTGGTCGAACCAGACCGCGGCGATCAGCACCGCGCCGACCGCGATCATCTGCCAGAAGTCCTGGACCTGCGTGATGTTGAAGCCCTTCTTCAGCACGGCCGGGATGAACACGCCGATCACCGTGCCCAGCACCGAACCGACGCCGCCGAAGAGGCTCGTGCCGCCCATCACCGTGGCGGCGATGGCGTTGAGGTTGTCCGTGGTGTGCGCCGAAATCGTCGTCGACGCGTAGTACGCCAGCGAAAGGAAACCGGCGACACCGGCGAGGAAACCGGTGAGCGTGTACACCTTCAGCAGATGCGCGGTCACCCCGATGCCCGCCCGCCGCGCGCCCTCGGCGTTGGAACCGACGGCGAAGGTGTAGCGGCCGAATTTGGTGGTGTGCAACAACCAGGCGCCGATCAGCGTGATCACCACGGCCACCAGCACCAGGTTCGGCACGCCGCCGAACGACGTCCCGTAGCCGAGCGTCTTGTTGAGCTCGGTCGGCACGCTGCGCACGTCGGACCCGTTGTTCAGCAGGTACGCGGCGCCGAGCGCGGCACCCATCGTGCCGAGCGTGACGATCAGCGGCGGGATGTTGGCCACCGCGATCAGGAAACCGTTGACGAGCCCCCAGATCGTGCCCGCGACCACAGCGGCCAGGAGGCCGACGAGGATGACGTCCCAGCCCGCCTTCGTCGCGTCACCGCCGGGGCTCATCGCCTCCATCGTCTTGCCCGCCACCATGCCCGCGAAGATCAGCACGGAACCGACCGACAGGTCGATGCCCGAGGTGATGATCACGAACGTCATGCCGACCGAGAGCACCAGCAGCACCGAGGTCTCGATGAGCAGCGTCTGGAAGGTGAACAGCGTCGCGAATTCGGCGGGCGCGATCGCGGTGAACACGATGATGAGCGCCAGCAGCACCAGCGCGATCCAGAACGTGTTGGCCCCGATCAGCCGCTGGCCGATCGACCGCTTGCCGAAACCACCGTCCACGGAGGACTGGATCCCGGGGTCCTTCTTCGCCGGAGTGGACACGGTCACGCCGCCTCCTCTTGTACGAGGGCGCCCGTCATCGCGGCGACCAGGTCTTCCAATTTCGTGTCGGCGCCGGTGAATCGGGCGACGCGCTTGCCGAGCCGCAGCACCTCGATGCGGTCGGACACCGACAGCACCTCGGGCATGTTGTGGCTGATCAGCACGACGGCGATGCCCTTGTCCCGCACCTTCTTGATCACGTCGAGCACGCGTTCGCGCTGCACGACACCGAGCGCGGCCGTCGGTTCGTCCATGAACACGACCTTCGACGCCCAGACGACCGACCGCGCGACCGCGACGCTCTGCCGCTGCCCGCCCGAAAGCGAGCCGATCGGGACGTCGGTGCTCTGCAGGGTCACGCCGAGCCGCTGGAACTCCTCCACGGCCTGGCGGCGCATCTCGGCCTTGTCGAGCATCCCGAGCTTGCCGAGGATCCCCTTGCGGTGGATCTCCCGGCCGAGGAACAGGTTCGCGGCCGGGTCGAGCTCCGGTGCGACCGCGAGGTCCTGGTACACCGTCTCGATCCCCATCCGCCGGGCGGTGGTGGGGGAGTCCAGGTGCGTTTCCTCACCGTCGAGCAGGATCTTGCCCGACGTCGGCTGCTCCGCGCCGGACAGGCATTTGACCAAAGTGGACTTCCCGGCGCCGTTGTCGCCGATCAGCGCGGTGACCTCGCCCGCGCGCGCCTGGAACGACGCGCCGCGCAGCGCTTCCACCGAACCGTAGCGTTTGACCAGGTCCTGTGCGTCGAGCAGGAGTTCGCTCACGACCGCTCCCTCTTCTCGGGGGCCGGCGGACGGCAGCGGATGACCGTGACGTCACCCTCCACAGTGGATTGACCGGCGTCGTGCGGGATCACGTAGGTCTCGCCCTTGCGCAAGGCGTACTCGCCGCCGTGTTCGGTGCGGAGCGTTCCCGAACCGTCCATGACGACCAGCACCGCGAAGGACGGGTCGAGTGACAACGTTGTCGCAGCACTTGAAACAACAGAGCCGGAAACAGCGGGACGGAGCTGGTCGGCACGGAAGAACGCGTCACTGCCGTCGGCGAGAAGATCCACAGTGGACGCTTCGTCGCCCGCGGTGCGCTTGACGATCGAGCCGAGCCGTTCTTCGTCCCAGCCCGAGGTGTCGAGGGTTTCGATGGCCGTCTCGAAGCCGATCCCGAGGTGTGCCTTCTCCGGGTCCGCCAGGAAGTCGCGCCATTCCAGGGTCAGCGAGAAGTCGGTCGGCTGCTGGAGTTCGACGACGAACACGCCCTCGCCGATCGCGTGCGGCAGCCCGGCCGGGATGTAGACCGTGTCGCCGGGGGTGACCGCGACGCTGTTCAGCGCCTCGAGCATGGCGGGCGCGTCCTGGGACCGGGCCCATTCGTTGACCGTCGCTTTGTCGACGGTCTCCTTGAAACCGGGGTAGACGCGCGGGTCGTCGCCGTAGGTGCCGACCACGATCCACGCCTCGGTCTTGCCGAAATGCGAGTCGAAGTGCCGCCGGGCGAACGAATCCGACGGGTGGAAGTGCACCGGCAGGCGCTGGCCCGCGTCGAGCAGCTTCACCAGCAGGCCGGTCGAGTCGCCGAGTGCCTCGACGTGCTTGGCGCCCAGCCAGGCGGAAGGGTTCTCGCGGACGGCGTCGCGCAGCCAGGCTCCGTCGGGGAGCTTGGTCAGGCCGTTGGTCTCCTGGCCGAACATCGTGGTGGCCGAGCCGACCCAGTCTTCGGGCCCGAACTTGGACTCGGAAGTGGCGCCCCGCAACGCGGCGATGGCGTCGCCGCCGCGGTAGAACTGCGGCGGCTGGTTCGCCGGCAGGCGGATCGGTTCGAGGTGACCACTCATGAGGGCGCGACCTCCCCGGAACCGCGGGCTACGAGATGCACGGGCAGAACTACCTTTCTCGGTGCGGATTGATCTCCCTGGACCCGGGCGAACAGCAGTTCCGCGGCCGCCCGGCCCAGCGCGCTCACGTCGTGCGCGATCACGGAGACCGGCGGATCCAGCAGATCCGCCAGTTCGAAGTCGTCGAAGCTGATCATCGCGGGACGCCGTTCCGCGTGCGCCAGCGCGCGCAGCAGATGGACGGCGACACGGTTGTTGCCCGCGATCACGGCGGTGGCGGGGTTCGGCCCGGTGAGCAGCCGCCGCACGGCGTCACCGACTCCTTCGGCCGTCGGCGTCCGCATCACGACGAGGCTCTCGTCGTAGGGGATCCCGTTGCGGACGCAGCCTTCCCGGAACCCGCGCAGGCGCTCGCCCGCGGTGAAGATGTCCGGGCTGTCGGCGAGGAACGCGATCCGGCGGTGACCGTGCTTCGCCAGGTGGGCGACCGCTTCGACGGTGCCGCCGATGTTGTCGACCAGCACCGTGTCGGCCACGATGTCGCCGGCGGGCCGGTCGAGGAACACCACGGGCGTGCCCGCGCGCATCTCGGGGACCAGGTAGCCGTGCTGCATCCCGGCGGGGACGACGAGGATGCCGTCGACGCGGCGGGAACAGAACTCGAGGACCAGTTCGCGTTCGCGGTCGGAGTTCTCCTCGGACGAACCGGTCAGCACCTGGCGGCCGAACGAGGTCGCGATGCGTTCGACGGCGCGGTTGAGTTCCGAATAGAAGGGGTTCCCGACATCTTCGACGATCAGGCCGATCGTCCCGGTCGTCGAGCCGCGCCGCAGGTTGCGCGCGCCGAGGTTCCGCCGGAACCCGAGCTGCTCGATCGCCGCCATGACGCGCTCCGCGGTGTCCGGATGGACGGCGGGCTCGTCGTTCACTACCCGCGAGACGGTCTTGATGCTCACGCCCGCGAGGCGGGCCACGTCACTCATCGTGGCCCGTCGGCTGGTGGTGCGGTGGCCGTTGTCCGGTCCGCTGGAAGACAACGTTGTCATAGTGGCGGGAATTGAACGCGAGCGACGCGATGATGTCAATGCCCGGTTCGTCCTGGAGACGCTTTCCGAGTTCGAACCGTTACTGCCGGGTGTATCCGATGCGGCCGTTCGCGTGGTCCTTGTCCTGAATCGGACAGGGTTTGGCGGACCTCTTGACCAAGTGGTCTGTTCTTGCCGAAGGTGAACAAGCAGCGACAACGTTGTCAGGAGGCGGCCTTTCCCATGCCCGCAAGCACTTCGACCCGCGTCGCCGGGTTGCTCATCGCGCTCACCGTCCCCGCCGGGCTGCTCGCGCCCGTCGCGGCGGCGGCGCCCGGTGGCGACCCCGTGGACGCGGTCAACACCTTCATCGGCACCAAGGACGACGGCAACACCTTCCCCGGTGCCTCGGCCCCGTTCGGGATGACGCAGGTCAGCCCGATCTCGTCGCATTACGCCGGCTACCGCTACGACGACACCGCGATCCGCGGCTTCGGGCATTTCTTCCTGTCCGGCGCGGGCTGCTGGGAGCAGGGCGGTCTCGTGTCGTCCCTGCCCACGACCGGTCCGGTCGGGCCCGGCGCGGCGTTCGACACGACCAAGGCCGACACCTTCGACCACAAGAAGTACGCCTCGCCGTACACACACGAGGGCGAGGTCGGTAAGCCCGGCTACTACAAGGTGCGGCTCACCGGCTACGGCGGCGTCGACGCGGAGACCACCGCGACCACGCGGACCGGGGTCGAGCGGTACACCTTCGCGAAATCGGGCGACGCGAACGTTTTCGTCAACGTCGGACAGGCCAACGACAAGGAACCCGTGACGGCGAGCCAGATCCGCGTCGTCGGGGACCGGACGGTCGAAGGCATGGTGGAGTCGCAGGCGTTCTGTGGCGGGAAACCGTACAAGACCTGGTTCACCACGACGTTCGACAAGCCGTTCAAATCCTTCGGCACGTGGTCGCCCGCCGGCGGCACTCCCGGCTCGAAGGAGTCCGCCGGCGGCGAGGGCCTGCGCGGTGCTTGGCTGACCTTCGGCGGCGGACAGGTCACCGCGACGACGGCGATCTCCCATGTGGACGCTTTCGGCGCCAAGCTCAACCTGGCCTCGGAGAAGGGCCGTTCGTTCGACGCGGTCCGCGACGGCGCCCAGCGGGCCTGGCGCAAGGAACTGTCCTCAGTGGACATCAAGGGCGGGGCGAAGGACGACCGCACGGTGTTCTACACCTCGCTCTACCACGCGCTGCTGCAGCCGCTGACCGGCAACGACGCCGACGGCCGGTATCGGGGGTTCGACGACAAGATCCATCGCGCGCTGGGCTGGACGTACTACGAGTTCTTCTCGTTGTGGGACACCTATCGCACGCAGAACCAGTTACTCGCGCTCTTGCGGCCGTCGCGGGCGAAGGACGTCGCGAAGTCCGTGCTCGCCATTCACGATCAGGGCGGCTGGCTGCCGCGCTGGGCCTACGCCAACCAGGAAACGAACACGATGACCGGCGATCCGGTCACCCCGTTCCTGGTCGACCTGTGGCGCTTCGGCGCGCTGTCCGGGCAGGAGCTCAAGGCGTACCAGGCACTTCTGCAGAACTCGCGGGAGATCCCGCCCGCGTCTTCGCCGTTCCAGGGCCGTGCGGGGAACGCCAGCTATCAGAAGGACGGGTTCGTCCAGTACGACAAGGACTTCCCGAAGAAGGGGCAGGACACCGATCCGGATCACGGCGCTTCGGCGACCTTGGAATACGCGCTCGCTGATTGCTCGCTGTCGATCATGGCCGCCGGTCTCGGCAAGAAGGACGACGCGAAGGCCTTGGCGGAGAAGGGACGCAGCTATCGCACGCTGTGGGACTCGTCGGTGACCGACCGCGGCTTCACCGGTTTCTACCGGCCCAAGCTCGAAGGCGGCGAGTGGTTCAGCCCGGTGGGCAAGCCGTTCAACCCGCAGAGCCAGGACGGGTTCCACGAGGGCACGTCGTGGCAGTACCAATGGCTGACCCAGCAGGACGTCCCCGGTCTCGTCGACCGCATGGGCGGCAAGGAGAACGTCGGCAAGCGGCTCGACGACTTCTTCGCATATGGGGATCTGGTCAAGGATCCGGCGAAGACCGTGCGCGAGGAATGGGTCGTCGGCCCGTACAACTACTACAACCAGTTCCGCTACAACCCGAACAACGAGCCGGATCTGCATTCACCCTGGATGTACACGCTGACCGGGCAGCCGTGGAAGACCTCGGCCGTAGTCCGCGCGGCGCACACGTTGTTCACCAACGCGCCCAACGGTGTCACCGGCAACGACGACCTCGGGACCATGTCCGCGTGGTACGTCTTCAGCGCGCTCGGCCTGTACCCGGCGGTGCCGGGCACCGGGCAGTTCGTGCTCAACGCGCCGCGGTTCGAGAAGTCCGTGGTGCGGCTGGAGAACGGCCGCGACATCACGATCAAGGCCGCGGGCGCGGATCCGTCGAAGCTCCAGTACGTCCAAGGACTGGGATCCGGTTCGCAGCGGGCTTATGTCGGGCTGGAACAGCTGACGCGAGGGACCACTTTGGACTTCAAGCTCACCGAAGACGCTGCGAAGGCGACGTGGGCGACCGGTCCCGAAGGGGCGCCGAAGTCGCCCTGCGCCGGGTGATCCGAGTGGTTTAGACCGGTTCGTGCCGGGGGTCGTGAGGAGCATCACGGCCCCCGGTGTTCCGGTGAGGGCCGTCACGCCTCACACTGGTATTACCACGTCCGACAGCGCTGTTGACGTCCCTGGCGAGTCCGCCTTGGACAGTGCTCGTCGGACGTAGTCATGTGAACACACGTAGTGGTGAGACCCCACAGGAGGAGAAAGTGTCCAGCAAGGCCGCTCTAGTATTCCGCGTGGCCGCGGTAGCCGAAGCCCTCTCCTGGGCCGGGCTGCTGGTCGGGATGTTCCTCAAGTACGCCGTCGAGCTCGGCGAGGGCGGCGTTCCCGTCCTCGGCATGGTGCACGGCGTCGTCTTCGTCCTCTACGTGCTGGTCTCCCTCTCCGTGGCGAAGCCGCTCGGCTGGCGCCCGAAGACCCTGATCCTCGCGCTGCTCTCCAGCATCCCGCCGCTGTTCACCTGGCTGTTCGAGTCCTGGGCGCTGCGCAACGGCAAGCTCGACGGCCCGCAGCGGCTGTCGCACGGCGGTGTCGGCCTGTTCGACCGGACCCCGGAACCCGCCGCCGTCTGATCTTTCCTTGATCGCGTCAAGGCCCCCTTTCCTCGGCTCAACCGAGGGAAGGGGGCCTTCACGCGCTCGCGGGGTTATTCGGTGAAGTCGCCGGTGGCCTTGCGGACCTTGGTGAGCAGATCGGTCAGCTGCTCGGTCTGCTTGCCGGTGAGCCCGGTCAGCCCGAAGTCGATCTCGGTGACCGCCTTCGTGGCCTCTTCGCGGCGTGCGCGGCCTTCGCCGGTGATCTCGACCAAGGTGGTCCGGCGGTCGGTCGGATGCGGTACGCGCTTGACCAGCCCGTCCTTCTCCAGCCTGTCGACGATGTTGGTGACGCTCGTCGGATGCAGCTGCAGCCGCTCGCCCATCACGCGCATCGGCAGGTGGGAGGCGCGGGCGAAGGTCAGCAGGACCAGCGCCTCGTACCGGGCGAAGGTCAGCCCGTGCGGCTTGAGCGCCCCGTCCACCGCGGACTGGATGATCTGCTGCACGCGCATGATCCCGGTCACCGCGGCCATGGTTTCGGACGGCCCGATGCGGGCCTCCCACAGCTGCGCCGCGCGGGCGATCGGGTCGAACGGCAACGGACGGCTCATGGCGATCGAAGTTACCAGCGGGTACCCGTGCCATGCCGCACGACCGGGTGTTATGCGTGGGAAAAGTGTCTGAACGAGGAGCAGAAGATGATCGTGGCCTTCAGTGTCAGCCCGTCCGCGACCGAGGAAGACGGCGGTGTCAGCGAAGCCGTCGCCCGTGCGGTGAAAGTGGTGCGCGAGTCCGGCCTGGCGAATTCGACCAACGCGATGTTCACCAACATCGAGGGTGACAGCTGGGATCAGGTCATGGACGTCGTCAAGCGGGCCGTCGAGGCCGCGGGTGAAGGTTCGTCACGGGTCGGTCTGGTGCTCAAGGCCGACATCCGGCCGGGCTACGAAGGCCAGCTGACCGCCAAGGTGGAGCGCGTCGAGAAGCACCTGGGCGACTAGGTCAGCGCTTCGTCATGGCAGCGGCGGGGTGAGGGAGAGCAACCACAGCTTGTCCTTGACCGCGACCGCCACCGGATAGCCGAACGCGCTGCCGTCGGCCAGTTTCCCGCTGACGGTCGCCGAAGTCGGCGCGAGGTCGTCCGGTGCGAACTTCACCGTGACGTCGTGGAAACCGCGGCCGGCCAGCGCGTCGACATAGGACTTCGCGAAGTCGCCCGCCGACGCGGGCGGATAGTCGACGAGCTCGGAGAAGGCCTCGGCGTCGTGCTCGTTGAGCGCGGCGGTGAGGTCCTCTCGAAGCTTTCCCGGGCTTTCGACGCCGGGGTCGGGCTGATGGGCGATCAGCACGGTGATGACGCTCACCCAGGTGACGGCGATGGCTATCGCGACGGCCACGGTGGCCGTCCGGCGTGTCGGAATGTCGATCACCTCCTCGCAGCGAGCCTGCCGGACCGGGACCGTCCTGCCAAGCGGGCACCCGGGGGCATGCGGTGAAACGCTCGGGTATGCGTGCCAGGATGGAACCGTGACACACCCACGCGGATCAGCAGCGAAGACGGCGGCCCTTTCCGCCGCGCTTTCCGGCGCGGTCGACCTTTCCGCGCTCAAGGCGCGTGCCGAGGCGCCCCAGAAACAGCCTCCCGCCCCACCGAGGGCTCCCGCGGCCGATGGCGCCGCACCGGCCGGTGCGGCGCCATCGGCCGGTGCCGTGATCGAGGTCACCGAAGCCACTTTCCAGACCGATGTCGTCGAGCGATCCATGCAGCAGCTGGTGGTCGTCGACCTGTGGGCCGAATGGTGCGGGCCCTGCAAACAGCTCAGCCCGGTGCTGGAGCGCCTCGCCGCCGAGTCCGGCGGCGCCTGGGTGCTCGCCAAGGTGGACGTCGACGCCAACCCGCGCATCGCGCAGCTCTTCGGCGCGCAGTCGATCCCGACGATCATCGCCATCGGCGGCGGCCAGCCGGTCGACGCGTTCTCGGGCGCGCTGCCCGAACCCGAGATCCGCAAGTGGCTCGGTTCGCTGCTCGACGCGCTGCGCGACCGGCTGCCCGGCATCAAGGCCGCCGAGGAGAACGGCGGCGGTGTCGAGGTCCCGGAGGACGTGCGGTTCACCGAGGCCGAAGAGGCCTTCGAACGCGGTGACTTCGCCGCGGCGCAGGCCGCCTACGAGCGCATCCTCGACGTCGAGCCCGCGAACGAAGACGCCAAGACCGCGCTCGCGCAGGTCAAGTTCACCGCCCGCGCCGAGGCCGCCGGCCCGGACGCGATCGCGAAGGCCGACGCCGCCCCGGCCGACCTCGACGCCCAGCTCGCCGCGGCCGACCTCGAAGTCGCCGGGCAGGAGCCCGAAGCGGGCTTCGCGCGGCTGATCGCGGCCGTGCGGCGTACCGCGGGCGACGACCGCAACAAGGTGCGGGAGCACCTGGTGGCGCTGTTCGAGCTGTTCGACTCGGCGGACGAGCGGGTCATGAAGGCGCGGCGGGACCTGGCGAGCGCGCTGTACTGACGTTTCGCCGCTCGGGTTTCGAGACCCCCGGACGCTATGAAAGGCCCGTTACTTGCAAATTTTGCAAGTAACGGGCCTTTCATGTCACTTCAGGGAGCCATGACCGGACCGGTCACGATCAGCCGTACTGCGTCGAGCACACCGAGGAGCTCTCCAGGTAGCCCTTCCGCAGCGCCTCGATCCGCTCGAAACCGTTCTCCACGCGCTTGCCGTTGACGTCGGCCGAGACCAGGCTCTCCGGGCTCAGCAGGTCCGAGATGGCCTCGTCGAGGTCACCGGCGGAAAGGCGCAGCGTCGCGCCGGGCACGGAGCTGGCCTTCGCCCACGCGCCGACCAGGCACGCGGTGCGCAGTCCCGCGTTCGCGTTGTCGATCGACGCGCCGACACCCTTCTGGATGCCCATCGCGTAGCGGGACGCGATTTCCGAGAACGCGGCGAAGTCGCCCTTGCCCTCGCTGTGCCCGCTTTCCCATTCCGCCTGCTGGTCGACCGGCTGGGCGAGTTCGCGCAGCTTGGCCATGTCGATGCTGACGGTGTTGTTCGACGGGCAGTACGACGCGGGCGGGGTGCTGGGGCCGCCGGAGCAGCTGCCATTGCCGTCTTCGGTGATCTCCGGGCCCGGGACGCCGGCGCCCTTGAAGGCGTCGTCGAGGCTCTTCTTCAGGATCCCGATGATCTCGGCGTCGAGCTTCGCGTCGCCCTTGCCCTTGTCACCCTTGTCGAACGGGCGCTCGGTGATCCGCGCCTTGATGTTCTCCTCGTTCATCGCGGCGCATTCCTTCGGGCCCTTCTCGAACCCGACCTGGAACGCGTACGTGCGGTCGAACGCCGTGCCGTGCGCGCCCTGTTTGGTCGCGCTGGTGCCCGCCTGGTCGCGGATCAGGAACAGCGACGCCATGACCTGGTTGAGGCCCTCGGAGGTGGAGACGCGGTAGAACTTGCTCTTGTCCTCGGCGACCCAGCGGAAGTAGCCGCCCGCGAAGCAGTCGGCCTGCTGCTCCTTGACGATCGACGGGGTGTTCTTCTTGATGCTGGCCTTCTCGCCGAGCCGGTACTGCACGGCGTGCCCGAGTTCGTGCGCGAGCACGACGGCGCTCGCCATCTTCCCGAACCGCTCGCGCAGCATCGGCAGCAGCACGCCACGGTCCCACGCCACCGAGTCGTCCGGCGGGCAGTAGAAGGCGTTGATGAGGCCCTTGACGCTGCCGCATTTGGTGTCTTCGTCGTCGGTCCGCGCGCTGTAGGACAGCAGCGACTTCAGCGGCTCGTACTGCTGGCCGAAGTCGCGCGGCATGACCTCGGTCCAGTAGGTCTGCGCGTCGGCGATCGCGGCGATGGCGAGCTGGTCGTCTTCGGAGCCGTCCTCGTTGCGGACCTGCAGGTCCGGCTTGGGGGCGTCCGGCTTCAGCCCGCTTTCGAAATGCGTGATCGGCAGCCCGGCGACGTCACCGGCGCCCGGCTGGCTGCCTTCCTTGCCCGCCGTCGAGCTTCCCTTGTCGTTGCACGCGCTCAGCCCGAGGGCCAGCGCCACCACGACCGCGATCAGAGCCGGGCGGCGAAAGCCCCGCACTCCCCCTTGGATCATGTTCACTCGCTTGTCGTCAGGGCCCCGACCGGGCCGCGTAAACCGGCAAGCAGGGACCCTACCCAGCGCTTATGGCCCGCGTGCAGGTAATCCCCGAAGTGGGTCTTGAGCGGGGTGGGGGCGGTCCCGATATGGTCGCTCCTCATGAGAGCAGTCCGCCGGTTCACCGTCCGCGCGAGCCTGCCGGAGTCGCTCTCCGGCCTCGGTGACCTCGCCACGAATCTGCGCTGGACCTGGCATCCGCCGACCCGCGACCTGTTCGCGTCGATGGACGCGGAGCTGTTCAACCGCGTCCGCGACCCCCTTCGGATGCTCACCGCGCTGCCCCCGGCCCGGCTCGACGAGCTGGCCGTCGACGACGACTTCCTCGCCCGCGCGCGCGAAGCCGTCGCCGATCTGGAGCGCTACCTCGCCGAGCCGCGCTGGTACCAGAAGCAGGACGACCCCGATCTCCCGCCCGCCGTCGCGTACTTCTCGATGGAGTTCGGCGTCACCGAGGCGCTGCCGAACTACTCAGGCGGTCTGGGCGTGCTCGCCGGGGACCACCTCAAAGCGGCGTCGGACCTCGGCGTGCCGATGGTCGGCGTCGGGCTGCTCTACCGCGCCGGGTACTTCCGGCAGGCGCTGTCGCTCGACGGCTGGCAGGTCGAGCACTACCCGGTCATCGACCCCAACGCCTTCCCGCTGGAACTGCTGACCGACGGCGGCGAGCCGGTGCTGGTGAAGGTCGCGATGCCCGCCGGGCGGACGCTGCACGCGCAGATCTGGAAGGCCCGCGTCGGCCGGATCCCGTTGCTGCTGCTGGACACCGACACCGAGGCCAACGACGAGGACCTGCGCGCCGTCACCGACAGGCTCTACGGCGGCGACGCCGACCACCGCATCCGCCAGGAGATCCTGTCCGGGATCGGCGGCTTCCGCGCGGTGCGGCGCTACTGCGAGCTGACCGGGCATCCGCAGCCGAAGGTGTTCCACACGAACGAAGGCCACGCCGGTTTCCTCGGGCTGGAACGCGCCCGCGAGATCATCCAGGCCGACGGGCTGGCGTTCGACGAGGCGTTGCCCGCCGTCCGCGCCGGGACCGTGTTCACCACGCACACGCCGGTCAGCGCCGGGATCGACCGGTTCCCCGTCGACCTCGTCCAGCGGTACTTCACCGACGGCAGGCTGGTTCCGGACGTCGACCCGCGCCGGGTGCTCGCGCTCGGCGCGGAGGACAACCCCGGCCTGTTCAACATGGCGCACATGGGACTGCGGCTCGCGCAGCGCGCGAACGGCGTCTCGGCGCTACACGGCCGGGTGTCGCGGCGGATGTTCTCCCGGCTGTGGCCCGGGTTCGACTTCGACGAGGTGCCCGTCTCCTCGGTCACCAACGGCGTCCACGGGCCCACCTGGGTGGCGCGCGAACTGAGTGCGCTGCTCGGGCGCAACCACGAGGAACTGGGCCTCGACGGCACCCAGGGCAGGCCGCTGCGGGACGGCGTCAGCGACGAGCAGCTGTGGGGGCTGCGGCGGGAACTGCGGGAGAAGCTGGTCGCCGAGGTGCGGCGGCGGGTGCGGGCCGCGTGGATGCAGCGCGGCGCGTCCGCGCTCGAACTCGGCTGGACCGACACGGTCTTCGACCCGGACGTGCTGACCGTCGGCTTCGCGCGCCGCGTGCCGACGTACAAGCGGCTGACCCTGATGTTGCGCGACCCGGACCGCCTGCGCGCGCTGCTGCTGGACGAGCGGCGCCCGATCCAGCTCGTCGTCGCGGGCAAGTCGCATCCGGCGGACGAGGGCGGCAAGCAGCTGATCCAGCAGATCGTCCGGTTCGTCGACGATCCCGAGGTCCGGCGCAGGATCGTCTTCCTGCCGGATTACGACATGTCCATGGCGCGCTACCTCTACCGCGGCTGCGACGTCTGGCTGAACACTCCGGTGCGGCAGCTGGAGGCGTGCGGGACCTCGGGGATGAAGTCCGCGCTCAACGGCGGCCTCAACCTCTCCATCCGCGACGGCTGGTGGGACGAGTGCTACGACGGCAGCAACGGCTGGGCGATCCCGACCGCGGACGGCGTCACCGACCCGCTGCGCCGTGACGAACTGGAGGCCGCGGCGCTCTACGACCTGCTGGGCCACCAGATCGCGCCGCTGTTCTACGACCGCGACGCCGAGGGCGTGCCCGGCGGCTGGCTGTCGATGGTGTGGCACACGCTGGAGACCCTCGGGCCGCGCGTGCAGGCCGCGCGCATGGTGCGGGAATACGTCGAATCGGGCTACCTGCCCGCCTCGCGGATGGTCGCGGAGGCGACGGGAGACGGGTACCGCGGCGCGCTTTCGCTGGCCGACTACCGGACCAAACTGGACGTTTCCTGGCCACGGGTGCGGATCTTCGACACCGAACTGCTCGTCGAAGACGCCGCGCCGATGGTCACCGGCACCGAGGTGACCATCCGGGCGCGGATCGACCTCGCCGGCCTCGAACCGTCCGAAGTGGACGTCCAGGCCGTCGTCGGGAAGGTGGGCGACGGGGACGAGCTGAGCGATCCCGTCACCGTCCCGATGTCCGGTGACGGGATCGGCGCGTTCGCGGCGCGGCTGAAGCTGCCGCATCCGGGCTCGATCGGCTACACCGTCCGAGTGCTGCCGAAACACCGCCTGCTGGCCACCCCGGCGGAACTCGCCAGGGTGGTCCACGCGTAGCTCATCCCAAGAAGGGCGGGCTAGGGCGAGGTGGGTGCCGGTAGGTCGAGACGTACTCGACGTACCGCGCGTATTCCCACGCCGCCTGCGCGAACTGGATGTTCGCCTGTGCGAACTGGACTAGTTCTGCCCGGCGTCGCTGATGCCATCGTGACGAAGCCAGCCAGGCCGACCCGGCGCCCACCAGCATCGCCAACCCGACGATCACGGCGATCTCCATCCCGTACTCCTTGTTCTCGGGCCACTCGACGCGGCCGGTGTTGCGAGCCTAAGCAGCGTGATCGTCTTCGCGCACCTATGTCGATCTCCTGGTCAGAAATTTGACAAGGACGTACGTACGGTTTTCGTTTTTGCCTCTGATTGGTCAACGCCGTTCGCCTATCCGTCAGGTGGCAAACAATTGACCAAATCGATCTTGGGGCTTGTCCATAAAATGGCAAAGATACAGGTTGGAGCGCTTTTTCCGAGGCGATCGCCGAAGTCTTTGAACGACGTTTCTCAACCCTGGGGGTGACTCGCCTATCGAATGGCGGTCGCCTAAGCTCTTCGTCCTTGGGGTCGGTAGGGGAGGAATAGAAGCTTTGGCGAGGAAGAGAGAAAAGCCGGAAGACCGCGTACATCGCATCCATGCCCGTAACGGCCTCTGGCAGGATGGGCTCGCCCAGGCGATGGGATCGGAACTGCTTGGCCGCTGGGGTATCCCCGAAGACGCCGAGGCGTCTCGCGTGCGAGAGATCGTGCTTCTGCGGCTGCACGGCGTCCTGGCCCAGTTCTCGAAACCCGAGATGCCTGCGATCGTCTGGGCCGCGTACAACCTCGGCGTCGCACCGGCCGACGAGGAAAGCGGCGTCGTCCAGCGGCTCGAGCAGTTGGTCGGGGAGGGTCGTGTCGGGTGCAGTTTCCGGACCTGTACCCGCCGGTTTTACGAGAAGTTCCTGCCTGCCGTCGAAAAGAGCTTGAGCGCCACCCAGGCGGCGATCACCGACGAGGACCTCGACTGGGCTTCGCGCTGGTTGACCGGGAACATCCGGCCCGGCGCCCGGAAGTCCGCCGCGGCCTCCGATCGGCTGTCCACGGCCATTCGACGACTGCGGGAGCCGGTGGGGCCGGTGCTGAAGATGTTCCTCGACGACACTGTCCTCGGACCCGCGAGCGGTGACGACGTCCCGCTCGCAGCGAAGCTCGGCCCCGGAGGTGAATGGTTCTGTGTCTTCACCGACGAAGGGTTGCTGGCCAGGTATCGCGAGGCCACCGGGGCGGCCTGGCCCCAGATCGGCCGGTGGACCGGTCGTGACGTGGTGCGGACCGCGGCGGGCCGGATCTTCCCGACCGGGGTGTTGATCAACCCGAGTCCGGCGCTGGGTGCCGGGATCGAAGCCACGCTGCCGCTCGAACCGGACCAGATCGCCCGGCTCGCCCGCGAGTGCTGATCGAACGACGAGGATGCCGGACATGTTCAATTTCGAGGCCGTTCCCGACGAGCTGAACCGGGCGGGAGACCGTCTCCGCGATATCGCGGAGATCTTCACCACGCAACCGGCCCTGGGATTCAAGGCCACCGCGAGCGAAGCGGGGGATCCCGTACTCGCGGAAGCGCTGGAGAGCTTTCAACAAGCTTCCGCGCACAGCGTGGCCGTGCTCGCCGAGGATGTCCGGCGGCTTGGCGATCGGCTGGGCAAGGCCGCGCGTGAGTACCGGGCAGGGGAAGAGATGGCGGTAGAGAAGGTGAAGACGATCGAGGCTGTCGAAAGCCAGGTTCGGCCTGCTGTCGCCACCTCTGACACCAAGACCATTCAGTCCGTTCTCGGCTGAACCGAAGAGGACGAACGATGGAACCGGAAGACCCGGACGGCGTGAACGTGCCGTGGACGGCGGGAATGGTCAACGTCCTCAGGAGTGAGGCCGAACGCTTTCGCGTGGTTTCCCGGTCCCTGGAGGACCACGCGGTCGATCTACGTCAGATCGATCCCCGTGGCTGGTCGGGTCGGGGACACGACGCCTACTCGGCCCGGCGGACCGAGGTGGCCGCCCAGTTCCGGATGGTCGCCGAGGAGCACGCGCGCGCGGCGCGGGCCTTGGACGACTTCGTCGCCGTTCTGGAACAGCTGACCAGGCACGCGCGATACACCGCCGATCCGTCGCTCCTGGACAGGCTTGTCGCTCAACGGGCCGAGGCGTCTGCGCGGGCGGCGAGCGCGCTGACCGCGGCGGGCAAGGAACTGGCCAAGCTGAGGACGATGCTCGGAGACTTCGGCGAGCAAGCTCCCCAGCGGTCTTTGCCTCCACTGCGGTCGGCCTCAGCGAAGCCATCGCCTCGGACGGCCGAGGCTCCCCGGCAATCAAATTCGGCTCCGGCCTTCGGCTTGGCCAACCGAATCGAGGGCGACCGGCAGATGCAGGAGCTCAGCGACGCCATCTGGCGCTTCTGGTCGAGCCCTCCCCGAAGGCCGCAAGAAAGCGTCGTAACGCGATAACGCCCTTTGTCAAGTCGGCGCCGAACAAGGGAAATCCCTAATCTTCGATTTCCGCCGAACAAAGACGAACATGCAGGTGAAATACACTCTGCCGGTGGCTTCGGCGAAGGAAACGAAAGCGTCGCGCAGGGCCAAGGACCGGCTGCACCATATCCACGCCCGAGCCGGGATCCAACAGGACGGGCTGCGCCGTGCCCTGGGGCCGGAATTGCGTGCCATCTGGGGGATCGCGGAGGACGCCGAACCCGGCCGGGTGCGCGAGATCGTCCTTTTACGGCTGAATCGCGTTCTCGAGCGATTCGCCGATCCGCTCATGCCCGAGATCGTCTGGACCGCCTACAACCTCGGCGTCGATCCGGTGAACGGCGGGGCGGGCATGGTCGGCCGGATCAGGACCATGGTCGGCCGCGGCCGGGTGGCGGTTTCCGAACGGACCTGCACCCGGCGGTTCTACGACTTCCTGGGGAGCGTCAAGAACAGCCTGGACGGCTTCCAGGAAGACCTCACCGGCGAAGACTTCAGGCTCGCCTCGCGGTGGATCACCGGCAACGTCCGTCCGGAGCGGGAGGACCCCGCCGGCGGGCTGCGCGAACCCGTCCCCTCGGTCATGCGGATGTTCCTCGACGGCACGGTGTGGGGCCCGGCGGACGAGGCGGGCGCGCCGCTCCCCGCCCGGCTCGGCACGCACGGCGACTGGCTCTGCGTCTTCACCGACGAGCGCCTGCTGGCCGAGTACCGCGCGGTCACCGGCGCGGGCTGGGTGCGGGTCCGTCACCGGACCGGCCGCGAGGTCGTGCTCGCGGCCGCCGGGCGTGACGTGGCGACGGGTGTCCTGGTCAACCCCCGGCCGGTGCGCGGCGCCGGGATCCACGCGGCCCTTCCGCTTTCACCGGACTCGATCGCCCGGCTGGCCGTCCGGCGGTAGGCGTCACGGGACGGCGGGGGTGCCGCCCTCCCGGACCGGAAGGCCGGCCGAACGCCAGGCGCGGAACCCGCCTTCGAGGTCGGTCGCGCCCGGCAGGCCGAGCCGTCGCAGGTCGGCGGCGGCCAGGCTCGACGAATACCCCTCGTTGCACACGACGATCACCGTCGAGTCCGGTCGCACCTCCGGCAGCCGCCATTCGCTGTCCGGCGCGAGCCGCCACTCGAGGTGGATCCGCTCGACGACCACCGAACCGGGGATCTCGCCCTCTTCGAGCCGGTTGACGTGCGGGCGGATGTCCACGATCAGGGCACCGTCACGCTGCAGCCGTTGTGCCTGCCCGGGCTCCGCCCGGTCCAGTCCGGACCGGGCGGCGGCCAGCAGGTCGTCGATCGCGCTCATCGGCCCAGTATCGGGGCCAGCGAGGGGATCTCGGCGGGGACGTCGGCGAGCGTGCCGTATTCGCGGGTCGCGACCAGCGGCGGCGAGTAGGCGTGGACGCTGGCGGCGGGCTCGGTGCCGATGCCGGTCACCTGGTGCGCGCGCCCCGCGCCGAAGCCGATGCCCTCGCCCGCGACGTGCGTGCGGCGCCGGACCGGGCCGCCGGGGTAGCGATACTCCTCGCCGAGTTCGCCCTGCAGCACGGTGAACGAGCCGGACGCGCCACCGTGGTCGTGCGGTTTGGTCTGCTGGCCGGGCAGCCAGGACAGCAGCCACAGCTCGACGCCGTCGGTCAGCGCGAGCCGAGCCCACCAGCGGTGGTCCTCGTCGAAGCGCAGCAGGCCGCGCAGGCCCGCGGTCAGTTCGGTGGTGACGGTGGAGGTCAGGTCTGCCAGCTCCCGCGGCGTCCAGAGCAGGCGCTCGGGGTGCAGCAGCTCCGGGAGCAGCGGGTCGATCAGCTGCGGATGGATCTCGAAGTCCTGGCGGGGCGAGACGGACGTGGTCAACTTGGGGCTCCTCGTGAGGGATCGCGGGCTCGGAAACAGGGCCGAACGCGGCGCGACACGGGTGCCGGTAAAGAGAGCGGGACTCAGCCGTGTCGCGCGGTGGTACACCCGGACGAGGCGACGAGGAGCAGGTCGATGGTGCGACGGCGCCAGAAAGAGCCCCCGATGACGGGGAAGGCGGCGGCCACGGACCTGATCACGTCTTCGATGCTGCCACAGCCCGCGCTCCGGCGGTTACTCCGGAGAGCTCCGTCCCACTCCCTGGACCAGCCGCTTTCTCCCGACCGGCGGCCCGGTGCACACGCGCGCGCGTGTGCGGACACAATGGGCTCGTGAGCGAGCCGATCCAGCCCAGCGAACTTGACGACCTCGTGGTGAGGATGACCGGTGTCGGGGTCCGCCGAACAGGCAACGACCTCCTCGCCGACCTCGACTGGAGCGTGGAACTGGACGAGCGCTGGGTGGTGCTCGGCCCGAACGGCGCGGGCAAGACCACCCTGCTCCGGCTGGCCGCGGCCGAACTCCACCCGACCTCGGGAACGGTCGACCTGCTCGGCGACCGGATCGGCAAGGTCAACATCTTCGAACTGCGCCCGCGGATCGGGTTCACCTCCGCCGCGATCGCCCAGCGGGTGCCGGGCGAGGAGCGCGTCGTCGACGTCGTGGTGAGCGCCGGGTATGCCGTCGTCGGCCGCTGGCGTGAGGAATACGACAGTCTCGACACCGACCGCGCCCGCGAACTGCTGGCCGCGCTGGGCATCCCGCACCTGGCCGAGCGCACCTTCGGCACGCTTTCCGAAGGCGAGCGCAAGCGGACCCTGATCGCGCGGTCGCTGATGACCGACCCGGAGATGCTGCTGCTCGACGAGCCCGCCGCCGGACTCGACCTCGGCGGCCGCGAGGACCTGGTCGCGCGCCTGTCCGAGCTGGCCCTCGACCCGGAGGCCCCGGCGATGGTGCTCGTCACCCATCACGTGGAAGAAATCCCGCCGGGCTTCACCCACGCGCTGCTGCTGCGTGACGGCCGCGCGGTCGCTTCGGGCCTCGTCGACGACGTCGTGACCAGCGACAACCTGTCCAAGACGTTCGACCAGGACCTCCTGCTCGAACGCTCCGGTGATCGCTTCTTCGCCCGTAGGCGCTGACGAGTCGTACTGACCGGTAGCCTGCAATCTGTCTTGGACGGTTAAGGAGGACGGCGTGGGAGAGTTCGTAAGCCTGGAGGTCGAAGGCGGGGTCGGCACGATCCGGCTGGACCGCCCGCCGGTCAACGCGCTGAACAACCAGGTGCAGGCCGAGCTCGCCGAGGCGGCCCGCGAGGCATCCGAGCGCGACGACGTGCGCGCCGTGATCCTGTACGGCGGCGAGAAGACCTTCGCGGGTGGCGCGGACATCAAGGAGATGGCCGAGCGCACCTACCCCGAGATCGCGAAGTTCGGCGCGGCGCTGACGGCGTCGCTGGCCACCATCGCGAACATCCCGAAGCCGGTCGTCGCGGCCATCACCGGCTACGCGCTGGGCGGCGGCCTCGAACTCGCGCTGACCGCGGACCGCCGGATCGCCGGCGACAACGTCAAGGTCGGCCAGCCGGAGATCCAGCTCGGCGTCATCCCCGGTGCCGGTGGCACGCAGCGCCTCGCGCGGCTCATCGGCCCGAGCAAGACCAAGGACCTCGTGTTCACCGGCCGGTTCGTGAAGGCCGAAGAGGCGCTGGCGCTGGGCATCCTCGACGAGGTCGTCGCGCCGGACGACGTCTACGCCGCCGCGCACAAGTGGGCCGCCCAGTTCGCGAACGGCCCGGCCGTGGCGCTGCGCGCCGCGAAGGCCGCGATCGACGGCGGTCTCGACACCGACCTCGCGAGCGGCCTCAAGCTCGAATCCCACCTCTTCGCCGCGCTGTGGGCGACCGAGGACCAGCGCAACGGCATGAAGTCGTTCATCGAGAACGGCCCTGGCAAGGCCACCTTCGAGGGGAAGTAAGCACGTGACCCAGGTGAACGACCCGGCGCCGAACCCGCACGCCACCGCCGAAGAGGTCAAGGCCGCCTTCGCCGACCCCAAGCTCGCCAACGTGCTCTACCACGACTGGGAAGCCGGGACCTACGACGAGAAGTGGTCCATTTCCTACGACGAGCGCTGCATCTCCTACGCGACCGACGTGTTCAACGCCGTCGCCGGTGACGACGACGGCCAGCCGTACCCGACCGCGATGGAACTGGGCAGCGGCACCGGTTTCTTCCTGCTGAACCTGATGCAGGGCGGCGTGATCAAGAAGGGGTCGGTCACCGACCTCTCGCCGGGCATGGTCCAGGTCGCGCTGCGCAACGCCGAGAACCTCGGCCTCGACGTCGACGGCCGGGTCGCCGACGCGGAGCGCATTCCCTACGAGGACAACAGTTTCGACCTCGTCGTCGGGCACGCGGTGCTGCACCACATCCCGGACGTCCGCGCGGCGTTCGCCGAGGTGCTGCGGGTGCTCAAGCCGGGCGGCCGGTTCGTCTTCGCGGGCGAGCCGACGAAGGTCGGCGACCTCTACGCGCGCAAGCTCGGCCAGTTCACGTGGTACCTCACCACCAACCTGACCAAGCTCCCGGTGCTCAACGGCTGGCGCCGCCCCCAGGAGGAACTCGACGAGTCCTCCCGCGCGGCCGCGCTGGAGGCCGTGGTCGACATCCACACGTTCGACCCGTCGGAACTCGAGCTGATGGCTCGCGGTGCCGGGGCGCAGGACGTCCGCGCGGTCACCGAAGAGTTCGCCGCCGCGCTCGCGGGCTGGCCGATCCGGACCTTCGAAGCCGCCGTGCCGCAGGAGAAACTGACCCTTCGCTGGCGTCTGTTCGCGTACCGGCTGTGGCTGCGGCTGTCCGCTTTGGACAAGAAGCTGCTCGCCAAGGTGCTGCCGCGCGAGCTGTTCTACAACGTGATGATCACCGGTACCAAGCGTTCCTAGGTGCCTTACGCGTTCACTCTCGACGACGTCGCCTTCCTGCGCTCCGGCGCGGGAAGCGCGGCGCTCGCCGAATGCTCGTCCCTGCCGCTGACCGACAAGACGCGCATCGCCGACGTCGCCGCCGTGCGCCGGATCGCCCCGGAGCACGCGGCCGCGGTGCTGGAAACGGTGGTGCTGCGGCGGAAGTCGTCGTCCAAACTGGACTCCTCAGGATCGTGGCTGTTCACCGGTGACGCCCTCCAGCAGGCCAGCGCCACCGCGGTCGCCCGGCACCGGGCCTCGCGGCTGACGGGCCGGGACGTCCACGACGTGACGTGTTCCGTCGGCGCGGACCTGATCGAGATCGCCCGCGTCGCCTCCCGTTCGCTGGGCTCGGACCTGGACGAGGTCCGGCTGGCGATGGCGCGGCACAATTCACTCGAGGCCGGTGTCGCGCCGGTGCTGGTGCGGGCGGACGCGTTGCGGCCGGTCAGCCGCTCCTCGGTCGTCGTCGCCGATCCCGCCCGCCGCGACTCGGCCGGACGGCGGGCGTGGAAACCCGCGGACTTCCTGCCGCCGCTGGACGGCCTAGTCGAGGCGTACGCGGGCCGTGAGCTGTCGGTCAAATGCGCGCCGGGCCTCGATTTCTCCATCGCGCCGTGGGCGGACGAGGTCGAACTGGTCTCTTTGGACGGTCAGGTCCGCGAGGCGTGCCTGTGGCGCGGAGTGGGCTCCACCGTGTCCCGGCGCGCGACGGTGTTGCGTTCGGACGGTACACAGTGGACGGTCACCGACGCCGATTCCGACGAGATCCCCGTGCGGGAGCCGGGTGAATGGATCATCGATCCCGACGGCGCCGTCGTGCGGGCCGGGCTGGTGCGGCATTACGCCGCGCGGCACGGTCTTTGGCAGCTCGACGAGCGCATCGCGTACCTGACCGGAGACGTCCCGCCGCCGGGAATCCGGGCGTTCCGGGTGTTCGAGCACGGACCGTACAGTGAGAAGAATCTTCGTGTACTGCTGAAAAAACACGATATCGGACGACTCGAGATCCTCGTCCGCGGTCTCGACGTAGATCCGGATGCCTTGCGGCGCAAGCTGAAACCGCGCGGTGGTGAAGAAGCTACTTTGGTACTGACCAGAATCGGCCGTTCTGGAGTAGCGTTCCTGTGCCGCGCACAGCTGACGTGAGGAGTATTTCGTGAGCCGATTCACCGGTCTGCTGAAACTGGCCGCCGCCGCGGCCGCCGGAGCCGTCCTCGCGGGCGGTGCCACCGCTGTCGCGAACCAGGACGACGCCGACTGGAGGCGGGGCCACGAGCCCGCCAACATCGGTCAGGTCAAACTCGACGTCAAGGCCTATTACGGCGACGTCGTCGGCCCCGATGGCAAACACGGGTACTCCGAGAACAGCAGGTTCGTCTCCGACACCAAACGCCAGGTCTCGGACGCCAAGCGCTACCTCACGCGGCGGCTGGACCGCGGCGTGAAGAACCCCGCCGTCGTGTTCGATGTGGACGACACCGCCGAGGTCACCTACGGCTGGGAGGTCGACAACGACTTCGGCTTCGACCCGGTGAAGCAGCAGGAAGCGATCGACAAGGGCACGTTCGTCGCGAACAAGCCGGTGCTGGAACTGGCGAACTGGGCGGCGCAGCACGGTGTCAAGGTCTACTTCCTGACCGGCCGCAACGAGTTCCAGGGCCCGCAGTCGCTCAAGAACCTCGCGAACGAGGGCTACCCGGCCCCGGCGGGCGCGTTCTTCAAGCCGAAGACCACCGCGCCCGCGTACCTGCCGTGCGGGCTCACCTGCACCACCGTCCAGTACAAGGCGGGCACGCGGAAGCACATCGCCTCGACCGGCGCGACCATCCTCGCCAACTTCGGCGACCAGTTCAGCGACCTCGAAGGCGGCTACGCGGAGTTCCCGGTCAAGCTGCCGAACCCGATGTACTACCTGCCCTGAGGGGAATATCCGCGGCCGCGGCGTTGCTGTGCCCGGTATCGGAAACCCCCGAGGGAGCTGATCCATGCCTGACAAGAAGGTGCTGAAGCCCAGCGCGTCCCACCCGATCACCGTGTCGCCGAACAAGGGACGCGTGGTCGTCACGGTCGGCGGGAAGGTCGTGGCGGACAGCGCGAACGCGCTCACGCTGCAGGAGGCGAACTACCCGCCTGCGCAGTACATCCCGCGTGCCGACGTCGACTTCGACGTGCTGGAACGGACGGACCATTCGACGTACTGCCCGTTCAAGGGCGACGCGTCCTACTACAGCATCCGCACCGGCGACGGCGTCGCCGAGAACGCCGTCTGGACCTACGAGGCGCCGCACGACGCTGTCGCCGAGATCAAGGACCACGTCGCGTTCTACCCGTCGAAGGTGGACGCGATCGACGAGCGCTGACCCCGCTTACGCGCGCTATGAAAGGCCCGTTACTTGCAAATTTTGCAAGTAACGGGCCTTTCATAGCGCGTGAGGGGGGTTCTTTCAGGTCGCGGGGTGGTGGTTGATCCGGTCGGCGTCCGCGGCGAGTGAGGTGTCGGGTTCGATCCGCCAGGCCTCCAGGCCGGGCGCCTTGAGAAGCGCGTCGATCAGACCCTCCTCGCCCGCGACGAGGGTCGAATCGAAGTCGATCTCGGTGGCCACGCACCACGCGCGGTCGTCCGGCCAGAACAGGTTGGGCGACTGCGCCTCGAACCAGTTCGGCCGCGGCCGCCAGCCGAGTTCCGTCGCCGAGGCCAGCGGCCCGCCGAACACCAGGTAGTCGCGGCCGGGATGCCGCAGGCGCGGGGCGTCGAGGTGCTCGCGGGACAACGTCGCCTCGTCGGCCCAGCCGTAACCGTCCCAAAGGCAGAACCAGGTCTCCGAAGTGGAGGTGTGGTCGCCGAGGACGGCCAGCAGCGCGGTGAGGCTGTGCGACGGCAGAGTGCCGCGTCCCGGCGGGGAGCCCCGCCAGAGCGAGCCGGTGAGGTTCACCGGATCCGGGGAGCCGACGAGCGCGTGCCACTGCATGGCGCCATGGGCGCGCCGCCCCGTTTCGGCCGCCGCTTCGCGCCAGCTCGCCCAGCCGCCGCGGTCGCGTTCGGCGGGGTGGCAGATCCGGGCGTAGGCGGCGTACCCGTGCGGGACCGTGCGGCAGGCCGCGCCGAAGGTCCCACCGAGCCTGGGGGAGATCCACTCGGCGGGGGACGGGTCGAGAACCGGCCGCAGCACGCTGGCAGTCTTCATCAAGATCAAGTGGAGCGCATCTTGTCGGCGGGCGGGGGCATACTGCCGGACGTGGGTGTTCCGCTGCGTCGGCGATCGGGCCGTTCGGTCTACCGCGAAACCACGCCGGCCGCGGCGGTGGCAAGCGTGGTCGAGAGTGCTTGGACGGGCCGGGTGGGCAGCAGCCGCCCGCTGCGGGTGTTCCCGGACGGCTGTGTGGACCTCGTCTGGGACGGACGCGCGCTCGCCGCGGTCACCTCGGTCCGCGGGGTGCTCCGGCACGACCTGCCCGCGGTGGACTGGACAGTCGGGCTCCGCCTGCGGTGCGGCGTCGGCGGCGCGGTGCTGGGCCTGCCGATGACGGACCTGACGGCGAGCGCCACCCCGTTACGCGAACTGTGGGCCGCGAGGGCCCGCCGCGCGGAATCCAGGCTGGCCGAATGCGCGACGCCCGCCGAGGCTCGCTCGGTACTGGAGGCACTGGTCGCCGAAAGGCTCCGGGATGTCGAGCCGGACAGGCTGCCGATCGAGGCCGCCCGCGCGCTGCGTGCGCCCGGCGCTCGCACCGACAGGGTGGCGGCGGCGCTGGGCGTCAGCGAGCGCGGGCTGCGGCGGCACGTGCGGCACGAAGTCGGCGTCGGCCCCAAGGAGCTGCAGCGGGTCCTGCGGTTCCACCGGTTCCTCAAGCGGATCGAGGGTGTGGCGCGAGAGCATGCGTCACTCGCCGGTGTCGCCGCCGATGTGGGGTACGCGGATCAGTCCCATCTCGGACGGGAGTGCCGGCGGCTGTCGGGCGCCTCGCCCGGTGCGCTCGTGCGGTCTTGGGCTGGCCGAAATGTTCCAGACTGAGGCGGTCTGCCGAGGTGAGGATCGGGGAGTGCTCGAACCCTTCCGCGTCACCATCGACATCCGCACCGACGACCTCGACCTCAACGGCCACGTCCGCGGCCCCGCCTACCTCGCGTACGCCGATCACGCGCGCTGGGAATGCGTGTGGGCCGCCGGAGTGGATCCGCTGGCGCTCCAGGCCGGGAACCTCGGCCCGGTCAACCTCGAAACGACGATCCGGTTCCGCCGCGAGCTGCGGGCCCGCGCGCGGATCGACGTCCTGACCCGGTTCACCTGGGAGCCGGGCAAGGTGTCGCGGGTCGTCCAGGAGTTCGTGGCCCCGGACGGCGCCGTGGTGGCCGAGGTGGAGAGTCTTTCCGGACTGCTGGACCTCGAACTGCGGCGCCTGGTCCCGGATCCCGGACGGCACTGGCGGAAGTACGCGGCGCGGCCGGAGATCTTGGGGCTGACGTGATCAGATGATGCCGGTCGCGAGGAAATCCATCTGAGGAGAACGTCGACTGCGACGCCGTCCTTCTTCTCTGGGAGGAGGCGATGCGAGCCTCGGACAGCGAGGAGTCGCCGGTATGGCTGCACGCCGATCTGATGCCCGGCAACCTGCTGGTGGACGGCGACCGGCTTTCCGCGGTGATCGACTTCGGCTGCCTGGGTGTGGGCGATCCGGTCTGTGCTGGGCGTGGACGACGCGACCTGGAGCCGTGGCCGCGGACGGACACTTTCCCAGGCGCTGATCGCACCGCTGCACTATCGGAAGATCAACCCGGCGATGGCGGATAACGCGCGGCACGTGATCCAGGAGGTGACTGTTCGGCCTATGTCCTGAGGTGCATGGTGTTGCGTCGGGGTTGGCCGGTGGGGTCGAGGTAGGCGGGTGCGGTGAATTCGGGGAGTCCGTCTTGGGCGATCTGGACTTTCCAAGTGCTGTGGTGGATCAATCGATGGTGCTTGGTGCAGAGCAGCACGAGATTGTCGATTTTCGTTTCGCCGTGGTGTCGCCAGAAAACAATATGGTGAGCCGTACAGCGAGGCACGGGCATATCACAGCCCGGGAAGGCGCACCCTCCATCGCGGATGGTGAACGCGTACTTCTGCGCCAGTGACACGGTGCGTTTGGACCGGCCGATATCCAAGGGTTCGCCCGCGGTGCCGAGGACTCCGGGGCGGACGCGGGCGTCGCAGGCGAGGATGCGGGCGTCGGTGGCGCTGATCGGCCCGACCAGATCGAGGTGGGCTTCACCGATGTCTCGGATCAGGTCCTCATACGACATGGTGACCAAAATGTGGGTGGCTTCCCCGGCCTGGCCGGGAAGGTTGCGGCTGGTGGTTTTCAACCGGACGTAGTCGGTGAAGGCGTCCCCGTAGCGTTCGTCTTGGGTGCGGGAGTCGCGGACTCCGTCGATGGCCTTGTGGGGTTTGGCCATCGGGTCCAAGTCGGACTTCAACCGTGCGTAGGTTTCCAGGTCGAGGGTGCCTTTGAGGCCGAGGGTGCCGTTGCGGTGTTTGACGAACCGTAACTCCGGTCGGGTGTCTTTGGGGTTCTCGTCGCGGGGTTCTTTCCCGTCGGGATCGAGCTTGTCCAGGAGTCTTCGTCCGGCTTGGGCGATCGTGCGGGGCCCGGCGTGCCGGGCCAGATCCACGAGAATCTTCTCCCCGCCCCGCACCTTTTCCTCCGGGACGAAAGACGGGATCCGCGCCAAGGTGCGGATGATCGCGTCGATCTGCGAACCACCGATCGCACCCTCCGCAGCGGCATCAGCGGTCAACGGAGCCAGTGGCGGTACCCGATCACCACCCACCGCCACACCGGCGTGCAACGCCAGCACCCGATCAGCACGAGCATCGGCTTCTTTGCCAGTGACGTGGAAGTCCTCGAAAATCATCGCCGACAACGTCGCATGACCCGAAGACCCACGAACCCCACGGATATTGATTTCCGCGAGAATCGCGTTCTGCTCAGCATCCAATTGACGCTTCAGAACTTCGAGTTCCTGTTTACGGGCATGCAGCGTCGCGGTATCGACACGCCACCACTCGGTGCGCGTCGTCTGGGGTCTGTTGTCGCTGGCCACGGCATCGACATTACCTGCGTTCGAACACCTGTGCTATAGCATGTTTATGTGACACGGCTTCACTCGATAGGGAGTAAGAATGCGCGGCGAAGCGCCTTTAGGGACGCTTAGGAAGAAGGTGGGTGCGGGACAAGTCGACCTTGTGCTAGCCTCGTCCCCGAGCCCCGTATGGGCCTACGCATGGAGGTAGCGGCTACTCAGCCACCAGAGGTCGGCACACACCGTCTCTCGCATTCACTCATCCCCGCTTCGTGGGATGACGCCTCCATGCGGTGTGCTCGAAAACCCCTGTGTACCAGTGGGTTGCTGTCGTCGTGCCTTCTTCCGGTGGTGGTTCCGCGCCCTCCTGTCGACACAGCGACGGGAAAGGACCGCATTGACCGGCTTCAACGACCAGGTGATCGAGGAATTCAGGCGTAACAAGGGAAAGCTCGGCGGCATGTTCGAGGGGTGGGAGCTGATCCTGCTCACCACCATCGGCGCCAAGAGCGGTAAGCGGCGGACGAATCCGTTGGGGTACCTCGAAATCGACGGCAAGACCGTCGTCGTCGCTTCGAACATGGGGGCGCCGAGGCATCCGGACTGGTACCACAACCTTCGGCACGACCATCGGGTCACGATCGAGACGGGGACCGAGAGCTACGAGGCGATCGCGGCCGTTCCGCCGCCGGTTGAGCGCGACGCGTTGTTCGCGAAGGTCGTCGCCGAGGATCCGGGATTCGCCGAGTACCAGGCGAAAACGACGCGGGACCTGCCCGTGGTGATCCTGCACCGGATCGACGACAGGGTGCGGGGGATGGGGGACTTCGTGGTGGAAGTCCACGACTGGCTCCGGGAGGAGCTCAAGACGTTGCGGGCCGGGGTCGACGACATCGTCGCGGGCCGCGCGGATTCGCTCACCATGGAGAAATCCCTGCGGGCGCACTGTGTTTCGTTCTGCGAGGCGCTGACGAAGCATCACACCGGGGAAGACCTGGGTGCGTTTCCCCTGTTGGCGCAACGGTTTCCCGCGCTCGCGCCCGCGTTGACGAAGCTCGGGGAGGATCACGTCGTCGTCGCGGCGCTGCAGAAGCGGATCCGGGACCTCGTCGAGGGTTATGTCCACGGCGAGAGTGATCCGGTCCGGTTGCGTGACGACTTCGACGCGCTCACGGGCAAGCTCGAAGCACATTTCGCCTACGAGGAGCGAACCGTCGTCGCCGCGCTCAACGTGACTGCTCCGGCGCCGGCCTTCGGCTGATCGGGGTGGACGCCCTGGGGTTTCGGCCCCAGGGCGTGTATCCTCGGAGGTGGCGACGCTCTCTCAGCGTGACGCCGATCTCAGTGCGAGCCGGGCGGAATTAGCCCCTGGCCTCGCCGCAGACCGCGAACGAGCGGTCCCATTCGAAAGGTTTCATCGTCAAAACTCACAGCACGGACAGTGCGCTGTTCAGCCACCCGCTCGACCCGCAGGACGAGCGCTACGACCCCGCGACCCCGCAGGGTGACCGATACGTGGATCTTTTTCGCGAACCCTCTTACCCCACACCGGAACCTTCGGCCGACGCCATTCGTTGACGAAGCGGTCCAACGTTTTGGGTGTCGTGTTGTCCAAGCACGCTCGCGCAGAATTCGTCGCGGGCATTGCCTTTCGTGCGCCGCGTCTTCATCAGGCCATCGACAAGAAACGGCGACATGACCTCAGTCCTAAGACCCCCGGACAGCGAAGAGCGGCAGATACCGCAACCCCTGTTGTCCGGGGAGCAGTCCAACACCGAAAACCTTCTCGTCAAGTTGTTCGCGGTGGTGCCCCTGCTGGCCTTGGCCGCTTCCGTCCCCTTCGCGTGGGGCTGGGGCCTCGGCTGGGTGGACCTCGGCCTGGCCGTCGGGTTCTACTTCCTGACCGGCCTCGGCGTGACCATCGGCTTCCACCGCTACTTCACCCACGGAGCCTTCAAGGCCAACCGCGGCCTGCGGATCGCGCTCGCGGTCACCGGCAGCATGGCGATGCAGGGCCCTGTCATCGGCTGGGTGGCCGATCACCGGCGCCACCACGCCTTCGCCGACCGTGAAGGCGACCCGCACTCCCCGTGGCTGTTCGGCACCGGCCCGGCCGCGCTGGCCCGCGGCTTCTGGCACGCCCACATGGGCTGGCTGTTCGATCGCGAGAAGACCAACGCGCAGCGGTTCGCCCCGGACCTGCTCGCCGACCGCGACATCGCCCGCGTCGATCGACTGTTCCCGCTGCTCACCGTCGTGACACTGCTCGCGCCCGCCGTGCTCGGCGGTCTGATCACGATGTCCTGGTGGGGCGCGCTGACCGCGTTCTTCTGGGCGAGCCTCGTCCGTGTCGCCTTGCTGCACCACGTCACCTGGTCGGTGAACTCGCTCTGTCACCTGATCGGCGACCGCCCGTTCGCCGCCCGCGACAAATCCGCCAACTTCTGGCCGCTCGCCATCGCCTCGATGGGCGAGTCCTGGCACAACTCCCACCACGCCGACCCGACCGGCGCCCGGCACGGAGTCCGCCGCGGCCAGCTCGACATCTCCGCGCGGCTGATCTGGCTGTTCGAGAAGGTGGGCTGGGCGACGGACGTCCGTTGGCCGAAGGCCGACAGGCTCGGCCGCAAGCTCAACCCCGGCCACTCCTTGTCACTACGACGGAGCAGCTGAGCCGGTCAGCCCACGATGGCGCCGACCAGCTCCGGCCCGGCTGAGAACGCCGGGTCGTTGTGGTCGGCGCCGGGGACCTCGATCGTCCTGGCGCCGGCCGCCCGCGCCACTTCGCGGCTCTGCTCGGCAGGGACGACGGAGTCCGAGGACCCATAGACGACGGTGACCGGGGCTGTCACTCGCGCGACGTTGTCCCGCGTCGGGAACTCGTCCCGCAGCAGCCACCGGACCGGCAGGAACGGGTAGAGCCGCTGTCCGACCGACGCGAGGTCGACGAACGGCGAGCGCAACACGAGCGCCGACGGCGGATGCTCGGTGGCCAGTTCGGTGACGACGGCCGAGCCGAGGCTTTCGCCGAAGTACACCAGCGGCACCCCGGCCTCTCGGATCAGGAAGTCCCGTGCGGCGCGGGCGTCCAGTGCGAGCCCCGCTTCGGAGGGGTCACCTGGGTTGTCGCCGTAGCCGCGGTACTCCAGGAGCAGCACCGAGAGCCCGCGTGCGGTCAGCGCGCGGGCCAGCGGCGCGCGGAACGACCTGTTCCCGGCGTTGCCCGGTGCGACGAGCACGGCCGTCTTCGCGCCGGCGACCGGGAAGTACCAGCTCGCGAGGCTCAGCCCGTCCGAGGTGGTGAGCGTGACGTCCCTGCCACCGGGCAGGATGTCGGCGGCACCGGGCGGCGGACCTCCCTCGGGGAGGTAGATCAGCTTGCGCTGGAAGGCGAACGCGCCACCGAAGACCACCCCGACGAGGGTGACGGCCACCGCCAGCGCGGTCAACACCTTCTTGCGCATGCCCCCATCATGCTCATCCCGCGTCCGGTTTGCCGTGTTCGGTGATCGCGCCGGTCACCACCGCGACCACGACGCACAACGCGATGACGACCTCGGCCCACAGGAAGGCCGTGTAGTCCAGCAGTGAGCCGATCGGTGGCGAACCCGGGGCGAGATTGCGGAATCCGGCGAGCGCGAACAGCGTCGCCGCCATGAACCCGAACGACGGCCAGACCAGGCCGCGCCGTCGCGCGATCAGATGCCGCGCGCCGAAGAACACCGCGATGGCCAGACCCCACATGGTGATCATCATGAAGAGGGCGAAGACCAGCACGCTGGTGGACCGGCTGAACCGGACGTCGAGGCCGCCTTGGTCGTCTGAGGCGCGATAGTCCTTGACGGAGAAGGAGAACAGACTGTCCACTTTGTCCAGTGTGAACAGCACGGGCGCGGGTTCCCCGTTGTGGGCGGCCGCGAACTCGATCCGCGCCTCGTAGCCGTCGAAGGGGTAGTCGGTGACGGCTCCGCCGGTCAGCGCGATCGGGAGATCGAGACTGGAGATCCGCTGGTGCGCGGGGAAGACGTGGTCGCCACGGAGGCTGGACGAGTTCAGCAGCCGCAGCTCGCCGGTCGGCGCGACGCCGTCGTCCTCACCGAACCGGCCGAGCGGGACGACCAGCACACGCAGCACGGCCTCCCGCGCGGCGGCGTCCACCTTCAATACGGAGGCGTTGACCTCGATCCGGTCCGGGTCGTGCGAGCCGACCCAGTGCCCGGTGTCGCCCGCGGTCCGGTCCGCGGCGTGCAGCCACAGGCCGAGTCCGGCGGCGATCGCCACGCCCAGCACGGTGGCGACGGCCTTGACCACCGGATTGATCTTTCGCATGGCGGCCATCGTGGCAGCCCGGGGCCGGTTCGGCCGCCGTTGTCATGCTGAGGGGTGATGTCGGCGCTCGCAGTCGACGATTGTGCCCTTACTTGGCGCGAAGCGCGGTGAGGGCCGGAGTGAACATCGTCGTCTTGATCGCGGACAGCGTGCCGCGGTCCTTTCCGGCGAGCGGGCGGACGAGGTCGGCCGCGTACTCCAGCAGCGAGGACTTCTCGGCGACGGCGTCCACGAGCCCCAGGTCCCGCGCGTCCGTGCCGCCGAAGCGCCGTCCGGTGGTCATCGACGCGATGGCGGCCGAGGGGGTGAGCTTGCCCTGGATGAGCCCGGCCATCCCGGGGGTGAACGGGATGTTGATGTCGGCTTCGGGGAAGCAGAAGTACCCGCGATCGGCCCGCATCACCCGGAAGTCGTGCGCCATCGCGAACATCGCCCCGGCACCGAAGGCGTGCCCGTTGATCGCGGCGACCGTGTGCACGCCGAGGGTGAGCACACGGGCGAGCAGTTCGTGGACGTCGGCGACGTACTGCGCGGCCTGGGCGGGGTTGTTGGTGATCCAGTCGAGGTCGAGGCCGTTCGAGTAGAACTTCCCGGAGCCGACCGTGACCAGTACCGCGGGATCCGGATAGGCGACGACGGTGTCCAGCTGGGAATGCACGGTTTCCAGCCAGGCAGGGGAGAAGCGGTTCTCGTCGTCTCCGAGGTCCAGCAGGAACACCGGCGCGTCGTGACGCAGAGTCGGCATTGTCAGTCCTTTCGTGGGGGTGGGAGCAGGAGTATGGCGTGGACCGCGGCGGCGAGCCGGACCCGGGAGTCTTCGGGGATCGGCTCGCCCGCGGTGAACGCGCGGCGGAACAGGGCCGTCGGCAGATCGACCACACAGGTCGTGAGTACCTCGACGGCTTGGGAGTCACACCTGTCCCAAAGCCTCTCGGCGAGCCCGACCAGGAGCGTGACCAGCCGTTTGTCGAGCGCCAGAAGGCGGCCGGCGAGGTCTTCGGGGACCTGCGGGCCGAGGAGGTGCTCCTTCTTGACGGTGAGGAGCAGGCGGGCCGCGTCCATCCTCCGGACGGCGAACGCGGCCGGCGTGTCCGCCGCGGCCACGACCGCCGATGCCGGGTCTTCCGCCTGGGCGGCCCGTTCGGTCTGGAGATCGAGGAAGTCGCTCGCCGCGCGAAGCCAGACGCGGGCCAGAAGCGCGCCGACCGAGCCGAAAGCGTGGTAGATCGTGCCGTTGGGGACTCCCGCGGCGGCCGCGAGGGACCGGACGGTGACGCCCCGGACGCCGACCTCGACGACGAGGCGCTCGGCTGTGTCGAGCAGCCGGTCCAGGTCGTGCACGCGGGGGCGAGCCATCGGGCGAGAGTAACAGAGCGCTTGCTCTAAAATGGTGCCGGGTGGGCCTTCATGAGGTTGTGACGTGGTTCACGCGCGGTGCGTGCCAAGTGGGTCGTGCAGCCGCTGGCCGACCACGGCGTTCCGTACGCCTGGTGGAACCTGCTCGGCCTCGCCAAGGCCGCGGGCACGCTCGGCCTGATCGCCGGCCTGTGGGTGCCGGCGATCGGCGTCGCGGCCTCGCTGGTGCTCGGCTTCGCCGCCTGAGGTCAGGAGTCCGGGGTCCACACCGCGAGTTCGGAGCCACCGGGCTCGCGGAAGTGGAACCGGCGCCCACCGGGGAACGAGAACGGCTCCACCGTGACGATCCCGCCCGCGGCCTCGACGGAACCCCTCGCCTGGTCGAGGTCGTCGGTGCGGATCGTCACCAGCGGCGCGGCCGTCTGCTGCGCGGTGTCCTGCTGGAAACCGAACGAGACCACGCCGCCGTTCTGGACGTCGGTGTACTTCGGGCCGTACGGCGTCGCCGTCCAGCCGAAGGCCTTCTCGAAGAACTGGCTCGAGCCCGCCGCCGAGCTCGACGGGAACTCGACGAAGTCGATTTCGTACATGGGCCGGAAGGTACTCCAGCCCACCGACAGAAACTCCTCAGACGCTGCGCAGGACCGAGACCACGACGCCCAGCACGGCCGCGCGATCCCCGTCGATGACCTCGTAGGCGGGGTTGCGCGGTTCGAGGTACACGTGACCGTCGCGGCGGCGGTACACCTTGACCGTGGCCTCCTCGTCGATCATCGCGGCGACGATCTGGCCCGAGTGCGCCTCCTGCTGCTGCTTCACCACGACGATGTCGCCGTCGCAGATCGCCGCGTCGATCATCGAGTCACCGCGCACGCGCAGCCCGAAGACGTTGCCCCGCCCGGTGAGTTCACGCGGAAGGGTCATCACGTCGTCGACGTGCTCGACGGCCGAGATCGGCGTTCCCGCGGCGATGTCGCCGACGACGGGAACCGGCACGGAGTCCTCTGTGGATTCCCGCGACGTGGTGCCGTGCAGGAAGGCGCGGACGTCGATGGGGCGGGAGATCGAGCTGCTGCGGCGGAGGAAACCCTTCTCCTCCAAGGCCGCCAGATGCTTCGACACCGAGGACGTCGAGCGCAGGCCGACCGCTTCGCCGATCTCGCGCGTGCTCGGCGAGTACCCGTGCTCCACCACCCATTCGCGGATGGTCAGCAGAATCTTCTGCTGACGCTCCGGCAGGGAAGCGGCTTCCTCGAACACGTCAAGATCGTGGTAGGCGGTCATCAGCGGAATGGTAGTTCGTGCAGGCCGCCGCGATCGCCGCGGTGTCCCAGTAGAACGGCCGCACCTCGGCGATGCGACCGTCTTCGACGGTGATCGTCTGCAGGATCGGGAAGTCCAGCTCGCGGCCGGTGGTCCTGGCGCGGACGTGCACGTGGGTCAGGACGACCAGTGGGCTGGTCTCGCTCAGGAAGCTCTGCTCCACCATGTCGAAAACGTCCCAGGTGGCGCCCATGGCGAGGAAGAACCGCTCCATCCCCTCGTGGCCGCGCCAGATCCCGCCGTACGGCAGGCCGTCCGCCTGATGCAGCACCACATCGGGGGAGAAGAACGGGGCGAGCGGCGCGAAGGTCGCCTTGCCGGGACCTCCCGCGGCGAAGTAACCGGCTTCCGCCGCGTACATGCCTTTGAGTACGGACAGGGCGTCCGTTGTCGATGTCACGACGACCACTGTGGTCCGGCGGGCCCGCGAGCGCTGGCGGATATCCGCCGTGAAGATCGGCCGGATGGCCGCCCCGGCGGGACCGAAAGTCCGATCCCGTGCGCGCTGCGGCGAGGTTGACTCGATCGTATGAACACGAAGATCACGGCGGCGGTACTGGCCGCGGCGACGGCGACGGTCGCCCTGACCGGATGCGGTCTCAAGGAAGGTTTGACCGAGAGGGCGAACGGCCACGTCAAGACGGTCGGCTACCCGACCGGCGTGGAAGGCAAGCGTGACAAGGACGCGCGGGTGCCGGACTGGGTGCCGGACCGGGCGATGTCGATCACGGAGGTCATCCGGACCACGGGCTCGGAGCGGATCCTGCGCTTCGCCGGCGGGGAACTGCCCTCGACCTGCGTGCCGGGGCCGGCGGCGACGCAGGCGGCCACGCTCGCCGCCCCGTGGTGGCCGCAGGGGCAGGAGAGCAGGACCGACAAGGTCTGCGGGGAATGGCACGTGCTCGTCCAGGATGGCGACGTCTACGCCTTCAAGCCGGAGACGCTCGTGAACACGAGGTCTTGAGCTACTCCTCGGGCGCGAGCGCGGCGGTGCAGGCGGCGAGATCGGTCAGGAGCCGGTCCTGATGAGCGGCTGAAAACGGTTCGAGCATCCGTTTCTCCACTACGCGCACGGCGATGCTGGCCACGTGGAGCTGCGCGCGTCCGGCGGGGGTGAGCGTGCTCGGCAAGGCGCGGCCCTGGGGCGCGGTCGGCGGCCGGGTGACCAGTCCGCGGTCCTGGAGCCCGCGCAGCACCAGGTTCATCGACTGCCGGGTGACGAACACGGCTCGCGCCAGTTCCGCGTTGGACAGTCCCGGTCGTTGCGAGAGCACTTCGAGACAGGAGTACTGCGGCACGGTGAGATCGAGAGGGCGCAGAGCGGTGTCCATGGCCGTGCGAAGCGCCGTCGCCGCTCGCTTCAGCATGTATCCGACCGCTCGGTCCAGCGGTCCGACCTGCTCTGCCTGATCAACCTCTGCCTGATCAACCTCTCCTCGATCAACCTCTCCTCGATTAACTCCGCCTTGACTCATGTCAGCATCATGACATACGTTTCGGATGTCAACACACTGACATAAGGGAGACGACAATGACCGTGACCGGACTCGATTTCCTTTCGCTGCAAGTGCGCGATCTCGACCGGGCGGCCGAGTTCTACGAGACCCGGCTCGGCCTGCGCAGGCTGCCCGTCGCGCCGCCTCACGCGGTGGTGTTCGGCACCGGGACGATCCCGTTCGCGGTGCGGGAACCCGTGCCGGGGATGGATCTGGACGCCGTGTCCCCGGGGCCGGGATCAGGAGTGGCGCTGTGGCTTCACGCCGATGACGCGCAACCGCTGCACGACCGGCTGGCCGCGGCGGGCACTCCCATCGTCACGGAGCCGTTCGACGGGCCGTTCGGCCGTACGTTCGCCTTCTCGGACCCGGACGGTTACGTGATCACGATCCACGACAAGGCCTGACCGTGCCTGCCCGAGCAGCTTGAGCCCTTGCTCACCGGGGGAGCCGGCGGGGGTCGTGCACACGATGAGCAGCTGGTCCGGTGAACGGGCGATCGACAGGGTCTGCTGGGTGACCGTCACCGGGCCGACGACCGGATGGTGCAGCTCGTAGGCCGCGGCGTCGCAGGGCTGCACGCGATGGTCGCCCCAGAGCGCGACGAACTCGGTGCTCTTCATCGTCAGTTCGCCGATCAGTTCCGCGAGCAGCGGATCGTCGGGATGCCTGCCGACGGCGATCCGCAGATTGCCGACCACCGCGCGGATCTTCCGCTTCCAGTCGACGTACAGCTCCCGGCTGTGCGGGTCCAGGAACAGCATCCGGCTCATGTTCGGCCGTCGCGCCGGATCCTCCGGGGCGTGGAAGCCGAGGTGCCCGGCCAGCAGCGCGTGGCCGAGGCCGTTCCACGCCAGGACATCCGAGCGACGGCCGAGCACCAGTGCGGGAGCGGCGACTGTGCGCAGGAGATCCCGGGTCTCGTCGTGGAGCTTCTCGGGCCGGGGGCGGCGTGCCCGCGGCGCGCGGCGGGCGGCACCGGCGAGCCTGTCGAGGTGTTCGCGTTCGTGGCCGTCCAGCAGGAGCGCGCGGGCGATCGCGTCGAGCACTTCGGCCGAGGCGCCGCGCGACATGCCCTGCTCCAGCCGCGCGTAGTACGAGACGCTGACGCCCGCGAGCTGGGCCAGCTCCTCACGCCGGAGCCCGGCGACCCGGCGGCGTGGTCCGAGATCGCGGAGGCCGACGTCTTCCGGCCGCAGCCGCGCCCGCCGTGCCTGCAGGAAGTCGCCGAGCGGTCCTGGTCCGTCCATGATCCCGAGTATCCGTCGCGGGGCGGGTCTCAGCCACACCCTCCCGGTGGGAGGACAAGCGGGGCGTGGTCCGGGCGCGCCCCGGTGTCCAGGCTCGGTCACATGGACGAGATCACCATCGGGGACGTCACGGTCACCCGGGTCAAAGAGTTCTACGGTTCGCTCGGGATGACCCCGGCCGAATTCCTGCCCGACAGCCCCGACGGCGCGTGGGACGAACACCGCGGCTGGCTGGCGCCCGACTTCTGGAACCCCGAGACGAACGAGTGCCACGCGGCACTCCAGTCCTGGGTGCTGCGCAGCGAGGGGCGCACGATCCTCGTCGACACCGGGGTCGGCAACCACAAGGACCGGCCCTACGCGGCGGTGTGGAACCGTCTCGACACCGCCTACCTCGACAACCTCGAGGCCGCCGGTGTGCGGCCGGAGGACGTCGACGTCGTGGTCAACACCCACCTGCACATCGACCACGTCGGCTGGAACACCCGGCTCGACGGCCGCACCTGGGTGCCGACCTTCCCGAACGCCACGTATCTGATGCCGCGGCCGGACTTCGAGTTCTGGAACCCCGCGGAGGAGCACGATTCCGTGCTGGGACGCGGAAATCAGAACGTCTTCGAGGACAGCGTCGCGCCGGTGCACGAGGCGGGCCTGACCCACCTGTGGGACGGGACCCACCGGATCGACCGGAATCTGCGGCTCGATCTCGCCCCCGGGCACACCCCCGGCTCGTCCGTGCTCACCCTGGAATCCGGTGGGGAGAAGGCGTTGTTCGTGGGGGATCTCGTGCACACCGCGGTGCAGATCGTGGAGCCGGACAGCAACTCGCCCTATTGCGAGGATCCGGCCGGATCCCGGGCCAGCCGGCACAAGGTGCTCGGTGACGCCGCCGACAGCAACGCGCTCGTCTTCCCCGCGCACTTCGGCGCGCAAGGCGCCTTGAGGGTCGAGCGCCGGGGCCCGAAGTTCGCGATCTCGCGGTGGGCGGGTTTCTCCCACCTCTCCTGAGAGGAGTTTTCGTGTCTCCGCAAGTAAAAACCCCCGCGGGCGCCGTGCGCGGCCTTCGCGACTCCTTCGGCGAGCTCTACCGCGCCATCCCGTACGCGGCGGCGCCGATCGGGCCCGGCCGTTTCCGGCGGCCCGCGCCGCATCCGGGCTGGTCCGGCGTCCGCGACGCGACACTGCCCTCACCGACGGCTCCCCAGCCCGTCCGCGACTTCGGCCGTCTCGACATGACTCCCTACTTCGGCCCGGGCTGGGTGCGGGGCGAGGAGTACCTGACCGTCGACGTCCGGACGCCCGCCGCGGACGACGGCGGACGGCCGGTGATGGTCTTCGTGCACGGTGGCGGTTTCGTCACCGGCTCGACCCGCGCCGCGCTCTACGACGGGAAGGCCTTCGCCCGCGACGGCGTCGTCCTGGTGACGGTGAACTACCGCCTCGGCGTCCCCGGATTCCTCGACCTGGACGGTGCGCCCTCCAACCGGGGGCTGCTCGACGTGCTCGCCGCGCTCGGCTGGGTGCGCGACACGGTCGCGCTCTTCGGGGGCGACCCGGACAACGTCACCGTCTTCGGGCAGTCCGCAGGTGCCACGCTCACCGGGGCGCTGCTGGCGACGCCGGAGGCGACGGGCTTGTTCCGGCGGGCGATCGTCCAGAGCGGCAGCGGTACCGGCGCCTTCACGCCGGAGCAAGCGCGCCGGGTGACCGCCGCCGCGGCTTCGGCGCTGGGAGCCGAACCTTCCGCCGAAGCGTTCGGGGAGATCCCGGACGAGCGGTTCCTGGAAATCCTGCCCGCCCTGGCCGGTCTCGATCTGCGGACCGAGACAGCTTCGGATCCCTTGGCCGGGCTGAGTCCGTTCAGCCTCGTGCTGCCGGTCCAGCCCGCCGACAGTCTCGTGGCCGAGGCGGAGCTGCTCATCGGCACCAACACCGAGGAAGGAAACCTTTACAGCGCGGCGAAAGACGAGGCCACCGCGCTCGGGGACACGCTGTTCGGGACCGGTACGGCACGTCTGGCGCGTGCTCACGGCCGCGCTCACGTCTATTCGTTCGGCTACCACTCGACGGCGCTGGACGGACGTCTCGGCGCCGCCCACACCGTCGAGCTGCCGTTCGTTTTCGACCTCGCCGACGAGCCGTGGCTGCACGGGGATACCGGTCTGCTCGGCCCTGATCCCGCCCCGGCGGGCCTCGCGGCCAAGATGCACGGCGCGTGGGTCGCGTTCGCCAGGACCGGGGACCCCGGCTGGACACGGGACGCTGTCGAGTTCTTCGGCTGACAGGGCGTGCCAGGCCGGTGCCAGCGTCGTGTGCGTGGCCTGCCAGCGGTCCGCGACAGTCTCTGGAATGTCATTCCAGTCGCGAACTCGAGGAGTCACCATGCGCACACCGGTCACGATCATCGGAGCCGGACTCGGCGGCCTCACGCTGGCCCGTGTCCTGCACGTCCACGGAATCCCGGCGGAGGTCTACGAAGCGGAAGCGTCCCCCACCGCGCGCTTGCAGGGCGGGATGCTCGACATCCACGACTACAACGGGCAACTCGCCCTCGAGGCGGCGGGCCTGAGGGACGAGTTCCAGGGCATCGTCCTGGAGGGCCGCCAGGCGTTGCGGGTCTTCGACATGGACGGGACCGTCCTGTTCGAGAGGGAAGACGACGGCACGGGCGGCCGTCCCGAGGCGCAGCGCGGCGATCTGCGGCGGATGCTGATCGATTCGCTCCCCGAAGGCACTGTCCGGTGGGGGTACAAGGCCGTCGGCGCCCGGACGCTCGAAGACGGCCGCCACGAGGTGACGTTCGACGACGGCCGCACCGTCGTCGCCGAGCTCCTGGTCGGCGCCGACGGCGCTTGGTCACGCATCCGGCCGCTGCTCACGGACGCCATCCCCGAGTACGCCGGCACGTCGATCGTCGAGACCTATCTGTACGACGCCGACACCCGGCACCCCGGCGTGGCGAAAACGGTCGGCGGCGGGTCGATGTTCGGGAACGGGGGAGAACAGGGGTTGAGCATCAACGCCCATCGGGAATCCGGCGACACCCTGCACGCCTACGTGGAACTCGGCAAACCGCTGGACTGGTTCGGCACCGTCGACTTCGCCGACGCCGAGGCCGCCAAGGCGCGGATCGCGGCGGAGTTCGAAGGCTGGGCTCCGGAACTCACCGCGCTGATCACCGACAGCGACATCGCGCCGATCCACCGGCCCGCCTATGCCCTGCCGTTCGGGCTGCGGTGGGATCGCGTCCCGGGGGTGACCCTGCTCGGCGACGCCGCGCATCTCGCGCTGGCGAACGGCGAAGGCGCCAACCTGGCGATGCTCGACGGCGCCGAGCTCGGCAAGACCCTCGCCGCGCGTCCCGGCGACGTCGAGGCAGCGCTCGCCGAGTACGAACAGGCCATGTTCGTCCGCTGTGAGACGCCCCTCGACGAGGACTTCCTGCTGGAAAGCATCTTCGGTGATGAAGTCCCTGAGCGGTTGCTCGTCATGTTCGAGGCCGTGCAGCGGAAGTCCTAGGCGGTCACACCGTTCCCGTCACGATGAGCACCAGGATCGCGGTGAGCAGGGCCAGCGTGGCGGACGAGAGGATTCGCACGATGTGTCCTTTGTGGACGATCAGTCGCCCGCTCGTTCTTCCAGCCGGTCGAGGCGATCGAGGACGGGACGCAGTTCCTGACGGACCGCGGCGGTGATCATGGCCGCGGCGTCCGCGGGTGCCTTGGCGCTCGTCTGGGCGCGGAGGTGGGTGTAGCCGGTGAGCGCGGCCACGACCGTCCGGCGCGCGGTGCGCAGGTCGACGCCCGACTCCCGCAGGACGTGCCCGGCCGTTCCGTCGGGTTCGCTGACGAGGCCGAGCAGGAGGTGTTCACAGCCGACGTAGTTGTGCCCCAGCGCGAGAGCCTCGGTCACGGCCAGCTCCAGCGCGTTGGCCGCGGGGCCGCTGAACCGTGTCGCCGGCGCGGCTTCGGCGGCCTCCGGTGTCGCGGAGGCGGTGGCCAGCGCGCGTGCCACGTGCGCGGGATCGATCTCCATCGCGCGCAGCACGTGCAGGGCGAGATTGGTCCCTTCGGTGAGCATTCCGTGCAGCAGGTGTTCCGTGCCGACGTCGGCGGCGCCGCTCGCCCGGGCCTGCTCGATCGCGAGTTTGAGCACGCTGCGCGTGCGTTCAGTGAACTGCGAGAGCTGCGCCGTCGTGTCCTCGGTCTCCAGATCGCCCAGCACGGTCGCCCGGATCGCCGTCACGCGCCGGACCGACTGCTCCAGCGCCCGCTGGCAGATCGCCGAGACCGGCACCCCGGCCGCCTTGACCCCTTCGGCCAGCTCGTCGGGCAGATACACGTTGATCTTCGGCATCGCGGCCGCTCCTCCCGGTTGCTTGTAACCCCATTTATAACCCTACTTGGGGTTAGAGGCAACTGGCGGCGGGTGTTCTGGGCCTTCCGGCTGGTCAGGCGGCCGGGCGGCCCGCTCCGGCGTAGTCGTCGCCCTGCTTCCGGTAGGTGTGCACCTGCACCGCCTGCCCGGTCTGCGGGGCGTCGATCATCTGCTGGTTCCCGATGTAGAGCCCGACGTGGTGGATCTTCGTGTTCGGCTCGCCGTAGAAGATCAGGTCGCCGAGCTGGGGATCGTTCACCTTGCTCACGCTGTGGTACTGCGTGTGGGCGGTGCGCATGAGCTTGACGCCGGCGCTGGCGTACGCGGCCGTCGTCAGGCCGGAGCAGTCGAAGCCGGGGTCGCCGCCGCCGGTGCCGTTGCCGCCCCAGACGTAGGGCAGCCCGATCTTGTCGATGGCGAAGTTGACCGCGCTCAGCGCCGCCGTGTTCGGCGGTTGCGGGCTTTGGCCGACGGTGCCGTAGACGTTCACCGTCGCGAGCGTGCGGTGCATCAGCAGCGGCGCGGGCTGCAGCGTGCTCACCGCGTTCCACCACGTCTGGCCCTGGCCGAGGTCGCGGCCGTTCGCGCACAGGGCACGTCCGGCGGTGAGCGTGGCGTCGTCGATGTTCTGCGGATCCGGCTTGGCGCCGCTCGCCGAAGCCTGGAACTGGCCCCAGACCGACGGCGCCAGTTGCAGCGGTCCGCTCGCGTTCGGGGTGGACACGACCTTGTTGTAGAAGTCGCGGACCTCGACCGTGCCGAGCGGAACGGTCATCACCCCGGCGTCGTTGAGGCTCGACCCCTTGGCGCGGCCGTGGTCGGAGCCGATCTTCCCGAGTGCCGCGAGAGTCACCCAGGACAGGCGGCAGCCCGGCGTGTCCTTGCTCAGTGTCACGGTGGTCTTCGCGTAGCCGGTCATCGCGCGCAACGGGATGTCGAGCCAGCCGCTGGTCTTCGACACCCAGGCGTCGAACTCCTTGCCCATCTGCTGCGGGACCTTCGGCTGTTCCTTCGGCATCTCCGCGGGCGCGGACGACGACGTCGGCGGCGCGGGGACGACCGACGACTGGACGGCGGCGGCTTCCGGCTTCGGTTCGTCCTTCGGCGCGAAGGTGATGGCGGCGACCAGGGCGGCGCCCGCGACGACGACGGCGGCGATGATCACCGGAAGTCTGCGGCGGCGGGAGGTTTCCTGCTCCATCACAGACCCCCGACGATGCGGCTGAGCACGAACTCGCGGAAGGCGTCGACGTCGGTGGTCAGCGCGACGTCGATGGTGCGGCCCGGCACGGCCTGCGGATCGGTGCTCCGCAGCCTTCGCCGGTCCACCAGTGTCGCCCCGCGCGCGGGGCCGAAGCCGCACTCGACGTCCACGGGGTACGACTCGGTGCCGAGGATGCCCGGCCGGATCGCCTCGGCCACCGCGACCGCGTCGTGCATGACCATCCCGGGGAAACCGAGGACGGGGGTGTAGTGCTCGACGTACGTGGGCGTGAGCGCTTCGAGTGCCGCGCCGAGCGGGCCGGACGCGGCGAGTTTGCCGAGCCAGGCCGTGTCGACCGAGCACTGGTGCGTGAGGTCCAGCGGGACCAGCACCGTCGGGATGTCCCCGTCGACCAGTACCCGGCGGGCGGCCTCGGGATCGCTCCAGATGTTGAATTCGGCGGCCGTGGTGGAGTTCCCCTTGGCCACCCCGCCGCCCATGATGACGATCCGGCCGATCTTCTCGCGGATCTGCGGATGGGCCGCCAGCAGCAGCGCGATGTTCGTGAGCGGGCCGATCGGGGCGATGGTCACCGGCTCGTCGGCGGCTTCCAGCAGATCCACCAGCAGGCGGACGGCGCCGCGTTCGTCGAGCGCGCGCTTCGCCTCCGGCAAAGTGCCCGCGTGCCCGGAAAGACCGTCCTGACCATGGACGAAACCGGCGGGTTTGGCGTTGTCGTACACCAGCGGCCGCTCCGCGCCGGCGGCGACGGGGACGTCCTCGCGGCCGAAAAGCTGCAACAGGTTGCGGGCGTTGGCGGTGGTGTGACTCAACGGCACGTTGCCGAACACCGTGGTCACGCCCAGCAGGTCGACGTCCTCGGCTTGCGTGGCCAAGGCCAGCGCGAAGGCGTCGTCGACCCCCGGGTCCGTGTCGATGATCAGCTTGGTGCCCATACGCGTGCTCCCCTTTGCGGTCGGCGGCCTGATCACAGGTTACGGTCACCGGTATGACGTCCATGTGGGGTGCGCCCGCGTTGTCCCGGCTCCGCGCTTGGGGCCAGGCCCGTCGTGATCCGCGTCAGGCGAAGTTCCTGACCAAGGATTCGCTGCGCTGGGTGCTGCGAAACCGCGCCTACACGCCTTGGTACCTGGTCCGGTACTGGCGGCTGATGAAGTTCCGCGTCGCGAATCCGCACATCATCCTGCGCGGCATGGTGTTCCTCGGCAAGGACGTCGAGATCCACTGCCGTCCCGGCTACGGGCGGCTGGAGATCGGCCGCTGGGTGCACATCGGCGACGGCAACGCGATCCGCTGCCACGAGGGTTCGCTGCGCATCGGCGACAAGGCGGTGTTCGGGCGCCAGAACGTCCTCAACGGCTATCTCGACATCGAACTCGGCGCGGCCACACTCGTCGCGGACTGGGTGTACATCTGCGACTTCGACCATGTCACCACCGACATCACCGTCCCGATCAAGGATCAGGGCATCGTGAAGTCGCCGGTGCGGATCGGGCCGGACACCTGGATCGGCACCAAGGTCTCCGTGCTCAAGGGCACGCGGGTCGGCCGCGGCTGCGTCCTCGGTGCGCACGCGGTGGTGCGGGGCGACATCCCGGACTACTCGATCGCCGTCGGCTCGCCCGCCCGCGTGGTGCGGAACCGGCAGGACGACTACGCCGCCGACGCCGCGCGTCGCGAGGCTGTCGCGGACATGGCACGCAAGGCGAACAAGGCGCTCCAGAAGACCCTGGGCGTCGACAACTAGCCGCGCAGCTGCTCGCGGACCTCCATGAGCGCGAAGCCCAGGAGGTTCTGCCCGCGCCAGTAGTCGGGGCGCGTGGCGTTCTTGTCGTCACGGGCGACGCCACTGCCCCAAACCAGGTCCATCTTCGACGCCTCGACGATCACCTTGTCGCCCGTGCTCAGCAGGAACTCGCTCAGTTCGGCGTGCTGGCGGAACTTCTCCAGGTTCCCGTCGACGACGATGTCGAAGCGGTGCCGCTCCCACTTGTCCCCGTCGAAGCCCGAGACCTCGCGGCCGAGGATCTTGGCGGTTTTGGGGTCCGGCGCCTGACGGATGTTCTCCGCGGCCTCGTAATCGCCGAACAGTTCGGCCTTGCTCGCCATCATGTAGTGCTCGGCCGTCGGGTACCGCTCGCCGCCCGCGACGAACGGCGCCAGCCACCACTGGCTCAGGCAGGCCGCGTTGACCCGGCCGCTCTTGAGCGGGGTGTGGCCGTAGAAGAGCTGGTACTCGGGCTCCGCGCCACTGTGGACCAGCTCGCGCAACGCATCGAGACTCCGGACTCCGTCGACCTTGCTCACCATGGCGTCCAGTGGACCACAGGCCACCGACATCCCGCGCACCCACTGGACCACTCTCCGACGTGGCCCGAGGTGGTAGGTACATTCAGCATTCGTGCAAGGGATCGAAACGGTGAGCGCCCGAACGGTCGAAGAGGCCGCGAAACGACTGGCCGGGGTGGTGACCCGCACGCCGCTGGAACCGAACGAGCGGCTCTCGGCACGGGTCGACGCCCGGGTCTGGCTCAAACGCGAAGACCTCCAGACCGTGCGCTCGTACAAGATCCGCGGTGCCTACAACTTCATCGTCCAGCTCGACGCGGCGCACCGGGAACGCGGCGTCGTCTGCGCGAGCGCGGGCAACCACGCGCAGGGTGTCGCGTACGCGTGCCGCCGTCTCGGCGCGACAGGCCGTGTCTACGTGCCGGGCACGACTCCCCGGCAGAAGCGTGAGCGGATCGCGACGCTGGGCGGTTCGCATATCGAGGTCATCGTCGTCGGCGAGACCTACGAAGACGCCTTCACCGCCGCGAAGCAGGACGCGGAGAGCACCGGCGCGACGCTGGTCCCCGCTTTCGACGCGCCGGAGACGGTCGCCGGACAGGGCACGGTCGCGATGGAGGTCGTCGCGCAGCTCGGGTTCGTCCCGGACGTCATGGTGGTGCCGGTCGGCGGTGGCGGCCTGCTCGCGGGGATCGCCGCGTGGGCCGCGGAGCGGGCGCCGGAGATGCGGATCGTGGGGGTCGAACCGGCGGGCGCGACCTGTATGGCCGCCGCGCTCGCGGCGGGCGAGCCGGTGCGGCTCGAAGGCGTCGACACGTTCGTCGACGGTGCGGCGGTCGCGCTGGCCGGATCGGTGACGTATCCGCTGGTCCGCGACGGCGGCGTCGAACTCACCGACGTCGCCGAGGGCGCGGTGTGCACGGAAATGCTCGCGATGTACCAGTCCGACGGCGTGATCGCCGAACCCGCGGGCGCGCTCGCGGCCGCGTCGCTGGGCTCGACGGTGAAGATCGACCCCGGCCAGATCGTGGTGTGCGTCGTGTCCGGCGGCAACAACGACGTCAGCCGCTACGGCGAAGTGCTCGAACGGTCGTTGATCCACGAAGGACTGAAGCATTACTTCCTGGTGGGATTCCCGCAGGAGCCCGGTGCGCTGAGGCGGTTCCTCGACGAGGTCCTCGGGCCGGACGACGACATCACGCGGTTCGAGTACGTGAAGCGCAACAGCCGCGAGACCGGCCCCGCGCTGATCGGCATCGAACTCGCGCGGGCCGGTGACCTGGAGGGCCTGCTGCACCGGCTGGACGTGAGCCCGCTGCAGGTGGAGCGCGTCGAACCCGGCAGCCCGCTCTTCCACTTCTTGGTCTGACGCTGCCTGGTCTGACGCCCGCGTTTCGTCCTCTAGTTGCGGTCCTTGCGCGTGCAACTACCGCAACTAGAGGACGAATCGCGGCTAGCGGAAGGCGGCGAGGTGGGTACGCGCCCAGGCGGCGAACGGCCGCGGCTCCCGTCCGGTGAGGTCCTGGACGGCACCCGTGACCTCGGAGTCGTCGAACTCGCCCTCGGCGAAGAAGCGGAAGAAGGCGTCGACGTACTTCTCCGGCATCTCCGCGCTCATCTTCACACGGGCTTCGGTGTTCGACAGCGGCTCCAGCCGCAGGTCGCGGCCCAGCAGTTCGCCCAGCACCCGCAGCCTGTCGGCGGGCAGGAGCGAGCCGGGACCGGTGATGGCGTACGCCCGTCCCTCGTGCCCCGGCGTGGTCAGGGATTCCGCGGCGACGGCGGCGATGTCGTACGGATCGATCGTCGCCACCGGCACGTTCGCGAACGGCTCGCGGACGACGTCACCCGCCCGGAGCTGCGCGGCCCACTGCAGCGTGTTCGACATGAACCCGCTCGGCCGCAGGAACGTCCACGCCAGCTCCGACGCGCGCACCGCCGCCTCGGCCGCCATGTGCGTCCCGGCCACGGCGTTGTCCGCGTGCGCGCCGGCGACCGAACGCGACGACAGCAGGGTGACCTGCTCGACGCCCGCGTCCCGCATCACCTCGAGCGCGCCCGCCATGTGGTCGTAGCCGCCGAGCAGGAACACCGCCCGGACACCGTCCAGCGCGGGTTTCAGGCTCGCCGGTTCGTTGAGATCGCCCGGCACGCCTTCGGCCCCGTCCGGCAGCGGGCGCGGCGTGCGGACCAGCGCCCGGACGGGATGCCCGCCGCGCGCCAGGATTGTGGTCAGTTCCGTGCCGACGTTCCCGCCTGCTCCGGTCACCAAGATCATGAAGTTCTCCCCAGTGCGGTGGCCGCCGTCACAGGCGACGGCCGTCGTCGGCAACCCTGCCAGGGAGATCAAGACGGCTCAAGGCGCCTTGGGCACCGCCGGGTACGGGACGAAGGTGCTGGTGTTCTCGTCGACGGTCAGCTGCTTGCCGATCGTCGGGAACGCGCGCTGCGAGCAGGCCGGGCGTTCGCAGACTTTGCAACCCATGCCGATCGGGGTGGCCGCGTCACGGTCGTCGAGATCGAGCCCGGTCGAATAGATCAGCCGTTTCGCGTGCCGTAGTTCGCAGCCGAGACCGACGGTGAACGTCTTGCCGGGGCTGCCGTAACCGCCGATGTTGCGGGACACCGTCCGCGCGATCCAGAAATAACTCTTGCCGTCGGGAAGCGTCGCGATCTGGGTGAGGATCTTGCCCGGCTGGGTGAACGCCTCGTAGATGTTCCACAGTGGACAGGCGCCGCCGACCCGGGAGAAGTGGAAACCGGCCGCGGACTGGCGTTTCGACATGTTCCCCGCCCGGTCGACGCGCACGAACGAGAACGGCACGCCGCGGTTCTTCGGCCGCTGCAACGTCGAGAGCCGGTGGCAGACCGTCTCGAAGCCGACGCCGAAGTGGTCGCACAGCCGCTCGATGTCGTAGCGGAAGCGTTCCGCGGTGGAGAGGAACGGTCCATAGGGGAGGATCAGGGCGCCCGCGAAGTAGTTCGCCAGCCCGACCCTCGCCAGCGAACGCGCGGCGGGACCGGAAAAGGCCCACGAGTCGGCGAGCTCGGTGATCAGGTCGTCGTAGTCGAGCAGGGCGATCTGCGAAGCCATCCGGAACGCCTGCTGCCCGACGCGCAGGCTCGGCGCCAGCCGCAGCACCCGCGGCCCCGGTTCGTACCGGTGCTGCTCGCCGTTGGCCTCGTCGATGCCTTCGTTCGTGACATCGACGCCGTAGCGCTGGATCAGCGTCTCCTTCAGCGCCGCGAGCACCCGGCCGCGCTGCAGCGGGATGTCGTGCGCCATCCGTTCGGCGCGTTCGTCCAGCTCGGCGACGTAGTTCTCCCGCTCGTAGAAGAAGTCCCGGACCTCCTCGTGCGGCAACGACCCGGCCGCGCTGCCGTGCATGCCCAGCCCGTTCTCCGTGGTCAGCGCGGCGGTGTTCTCGACCGAGTTGCGGTAGCTGCGATGCAGTTTGACCAGTGCTTGCGCGATCGTCGGCAGGTTCGTGGCGAGGTCGTTCAGCTCGCTGGTGGTGACGTCGATGCCGAGGACCTCGTCGAGCAGCGCCTCTTTCACATCCGCCACCAGCCGTGCGGTGTCGTTGTTCGCGAAGAACTCGGTGTCCACTCCGAACGCTTGAGTGATGCGAAGCAGCACCGGGACGGTCAACGGACGCGAGTTGTGCTCGATCTGGTTGAGGTAACTGGGTGAGATCTCCAGCACACGAGCGAGATCCGCCTGGCTCATCGACCGGCTTTCGCGCAGATGCCGAAGCTTCGCTCCGGCGAAGGTTTTGTCCACGCTGGCCTCTCTGTCCGCAAGGTTTCCGGGCCTGAACGATTCAGTTAACGGTCAAGCCCGTGGATTTTCGCTCGGCTTGCGAACCTGCGATTCGCAACCTTTGCAAGATGCTACGGAAGCTTCGCAGAAATTGGCAAATTGGAGGCCTGGATTGGATTTCCCCTGTCATGTCAGGGTCGGATCAGGAAAGGCGATCACTCGCAAACTTCGCAACACCGGGAGAATCCGATGACTGAGCACGCGCAGCAGCTCGAGAAGGCGGCGGCCGAACTGACCAAGCAGTGGGAGACCGACCCCCGCTGGGCGGGAGTGAAGCGGTCGTACTCGGCCGCTGACGTGGTCAAGCTGCGCGGCAGCGTGGTCGAGGAGCACACGCTCGCCCGCCGCGGTGCCGAGAAGCTTTGGGACCTCCTGCACACCGAGGACTACGTCCACTCGCTGGGCGCGCTGACCGGCAACCAGGCGGTGCAGCAGGTCCGCGCCGGCCTCAAGGCCATCTACCTGTCCGGCTGGCAGGTCGCCGCCGACGCCAACCTCTCCGGCCAGACCTACCCGGACCAGAGCCTCTACCCGGCCAACTCGGTGCCCGCCGTCGTCCGCCGCATCAACAACGCGCTGGGCCGCGCCGACCAGATCAACTGGGCCGAGGGCAACACCGAAACCGACTGGTTCGCCCCGATCGTCGCCGACGCCGAGGCCGGCTTCGGTGGCCCGCTCAACGCCTTCGAGCTGATGAAGGGCATGATCGCCGCCGGTGCCGCGGGTGTGCACTGGGAGGACCAGCTCGCGTCCGAGAAGAAGTGCGGCCACCTCGGCGGCAAGGTGCTGATCCCGACCAAGCAGCACGAGCGCACGCTGAACGCCGCCCGCCTCGCCGCGGACGTGCTGAACGTGCCGTCGCTGATCGTCGCCCGCACCGACGCCCAGGCCGCGACGCTGATCACCAGCGACGTCGACGAGCGTGACCGCAAGTACGTCACCGGCGAGCGCACCGCCGAGGGCTTCTACAACGTCACCAACGGCATCGACCCCTGTATCGACCGCGGTCTGGCCTACGCCGAGTACGCCGACCTGCTGTGGATGGAGACCTCCAAGCCGGACCTCGAGGTCGCCCGCCAGTTCGCCGAGGCGATCAAGGCGAAGTACCCGGACCAGATGCTGGCCTACAACTGCTCGCCGTCGTTCAACTGGAAGAAGCACCTGGACGACGCGACGATCGCGAAGTTCCAGCGCGAGCTCGGCCACATGGGCTACAAGTTCCAGTTCATCACCCTGGCCGGCTTCCACGCCCTGAACTACTCGATGTTCGACCTGGCGCACGGTTACGCCCGCGAGGGCATGACCGCCTACGTCGACCTGCAGGAGCGCGAGTTCGCTTCGGAGGACCGCGGTTACACCGCCACGAAGCACCAGCGCGAGGTCGGCACCGGCTGGTTCGACAACGTCGCGACCGCGCTGAACCCGACCAGCTCCACGACCGCGCTCGCCGGCTCCACCGAGGCCGAGCAGTTCTGATCCCTCGCAAGTAGGTGAGGAGGTGGCGGTCTTTCGACCCCGGGAGACCGCCACCTCCCCTCTTCCCCTCTAACTCTCTTTCGCGAAGCCCAGCGGAGGCACACCATGGTTGAGAAGCTGAACTACCGGATCGACGTCTGCGGACCCGCCGGAGCCCGGTTCGACGAGATCCTCACCCCGGCCGCGCTGGACTTCGTGGCCAAGCTCGACAACGCGTTCGCCGGTCGTCGCCGCGAGTTGCTCGACGCGCGCCGCTTGCGCCGCGAAGAGCTGCAGTCCGGCGAGAAGCCGCTGGGCTTCCTGCCCGAGACGCGCTCGATCCGCGAAGACAGCAGCTGGTCGGTCGCCCCGGCCGCGCCCGGTCTCGAAGACCGCCGCGTCGAGATCACCGGCCCGACCGACCGCAAGATGACGGTCAACGCGCTCAACTCCGGCGCCAAGGTCTGGCTCGCCGACTTCGAGGACGCGACCTCGCCGACCTGGCACAACGTCATCGACGGCCAGCTCAACCTGTTCGACGCGATCCGCCGCAACATCGACTTCACCACCGAGGCGGGCAAGCGCTACACGATCGGCGACGAGCCCGCGACGATCGTCGCCCGCCCGCGCGGCTGGCACCTGGTGGAGAAGCACATCCGCATCGACGGCCGCCCGGTTTCGGCGAGCCTGGTCGACTTCGGTCTCTACTTCTTCCACAACGCACGCCAGCTGCTGGCCCGCGGCAGCGGCCCGTACTTCTACCTGCCGAAGCTCGAAAACCACCTCGAAGCGCGGCTGTGGAACGACGTCTTCCTGCTGGCGCAACGGGAACTCGGTATCCCGCGCGGCACCATCCGGGCGACCGTGCTGATCGAGACGATCACCGCCGCGTTCGAGATGGAGGAGATCCTCTACGAACTGCGCGAGCACGTCGCCGGGCTCAACGCCGGCCGCTGGGACTACATCTTCAGCGTCATCAAGAACTTCTCCTCGCACGGCGCGGACTTCGTGCTCCCGGACCGCGCGCAGGTGACGATGACCGTCCCGTTCATGCGTGCCTACACCGAACTGCTGGTGAGCACCTGCCACCAGCGCGGGGCGCACGCCATCGGCGGCATGGCCGCGTTCATCCCGAGCAAGGACCCGGAGATCAACGCGACCGCGCTCGACAAGGTCCGCCAGGACAAGGAACGCGAGGCGAACGACGGCTTCGACGGCTCGTGGGTCGCGCACCCCGGCCTCGTCCCGGTCTGCCGCGAGGTGTTCGACGGTGTCCTCGGCGGCTGGCCCAACCAGCTCGGCAAGCTCCGTGAGGACGTCGTCGTCACCGCCGAGGACCTGCTCGACGTCGCCAGTGCCGGTGGCGAGGTCACCGAAGCCGGTGTCCGCGCCAACATCAACGTCGCGCTGCGCTACATCGACGCCTGGCTGCGCGGGACCGGCGCGGCGGCGATCCACAACCTGATGGAGGACGCCGCCACCGCCGAGATCGCGCGCTGCCAGATCTGGCAGTGGATCCGCAACGGCACCAAGCTCGAAGACGGCACCGCGCTCACCCACGAGCTCACCGTGTCCTATTTGGACGAAGAGCTGGCGTCGGTGCGGTCCGAACTGGGCGAGGGCAACCGTCTCGGCGACGCGTACGAGATCTTCACCGAGACCGCGCTGGGCGAGAAGCTGCCGAGCTTCCTGACGACCGGTGCGTACGCGCGGTACCTGACCACGCACTGACACGAGGCTCCGGCCGCCCCTACCTGACGCGGGGCGGCCGGGTTCCACACCGGTTTGGGACGGTGTGGCCCAACGGGTCCGGTGGCGGAGGCTCCCCGCCGCCGGACCCGATTCACGCGCGCGCTCCTTCCGGTAGCGCTGTCGGGCGCGCGTTGTCGCGGAGGCCCCGCTCACCACCACACCCCGGTGGGCGGGGCCTTCGCGTTCCGCCGACGGCGAAAGCGGCGGCGGGAGGGGCGCGGGCCCGGTCATCATCACGGGTATGACGATCCTCAAGTTCAGCGGCGAGGTCGCCGAGTTCTATCAGCGCTACCGCCGCGGCTATCCGGCCGGAGTCCTGGACGCGCTGGTGGCGGAATTCGGGCTCACCGCCGATGACGCGGCACTGGATCTCGGCTGCGGCACGGGTCAGCTGACCTTGCCGCTCGCCGGCCGGACGCGCGTGGCCGTCGGCATGGATCCCGAGCCGGACATGCTCGCGCAGGCCAGGAAAGCGGCCGCGGGGATCGCCAACGTGACGTGGCTCGTCGGCGCCGACAGTGACGTTCCGGCCCTGGAAGCCTTGCTGGGCAAAGAGAAGCTCGGCGTGGTCACCATCGGGCAGGCACTGCACTGGATGGACCGCGAAACGCTGTTCCCCGCCCTTCATTCCCTGGTCCGGCCCGGCGGCGGGATCGCCGTGATCACCAACGGCGCGCCGATGTGGCTGCACGACAGCCCGTGGTCGAGGGCGTTGCGCGAGTATCTGTCCGGTTGGCTGGGACAGCCGCTCGTGCGCACCTGCGGGGCCGATCAGGAGGAACAGGACCGCTATTGGGCGAGCCTGGAAGCGGCCGGGTTCACCGCGGGAGAGACGGTCGTCGAGTACGAGGACGAGATCGACCTGGAATTCGTCATCGGCGCGGTCTACTCCGCGACCCCGGAGGACAGGCTGCCGAAGCCGGACGAACGAGCCGGGTTCGAGGAGCGGCTCAGCGCGGCGATCTCCCCGCACGCGCCTTTCGTGGAGCCGGTCCAGGTGAGGATCCTGACCGGCAGAAAGGGATGAACCGGTCACGGACCGCGATTAGGTAGCGGTACCTAGTGATACCCCCGTTGTTTCCGCGGCGGGTCGCGCGGATGCTCGGCGCCGGGTGGGAAATCCGCCCGGATCTCCGAGGAGCCACCATGAAGAAGCAGTTGAGAAGGGCCTTGGCCACAGCTTTCGCCGTCCTCGCGGTCGCCCTCGCCGTACCGGCCGTGTCGGCTTCGGTGACGGTCTCGGCGCAGCCGGACTGTGTCCGCCCCTGTCACTTCTGATCTTCGTCACCTAGAGCAGTCCCGGGGGTCGCGCCCCTCGCGACCCGCGACGCTCGTGGAGGGGGGTCCGGGTCCCCCGACGGCCCGGATTCCCCTCCGCCCCGTATCGCGTGGGTCGTGAAGGGCCCCTTCATCGCGTCTAGCGCCAGGGTTCCGGCAAAGTCGGCTGTCCGCTGGTCGCAGCGGTGACGGAGTGGGCTCGTCATCCGTGGCCTGACACGCTCCTCGAATGTCCACTGAGGACGCTTCCGGCGCATCTTTGCCCGATTTGGGCGGTTTGCGGGGAGGTCGTGAGTGGTAAAGGTCGTTCTAGCGCTCTTTATCGCTCACGACCCCGGTGCTAAACCGCGCAAAGCGCTTGAATCGGGCATTGGAACCCATTCTGTAGTCCCTTGTGGACCTCTGAATGCGCGGCCGATCACGGCTCGAACGCGTTGCCCGTCGCGATCTTCGGGCGGCCCAGTTCCACCGGTTCCCCGACGCGAGTCCGCCGGTAGACCGCGGCGGTCGCCTCGGCGATCCGGCCCCAGTCGAAGTCCGCGGCCAGGCGCGACTGCGCGGTCAGCGCCCGTCGCGCGGCAGCGACCTCGTCGTCCAGCACCGCTTCGACGGCGTCCCCGAGCGCGTCGACGTCGCCGGGGCTGAACGCCAGGCCGGTCTCGCCGTCGACGACGACCTCGCCGAGCCCGCCGGCGGTTGACGCCACGAGCGGCGCCTTCGCGGCGGCGGCTTCCAGCGCGACGATCCCGAACGGTTCGTACCGGCTGGGCAGCACGACGGCGTCGGCCGCGGCCAGCACGGCGCGCAGTTCACGGTCGGACAGGTGCCCGACGAAGTCCACCGCGCGGCGGACGCGCAGCTTGCGCGCCTGGTCGACCAGTTCCTCCAGATGCCTGCCCTTGCCCGCGACGACCAGCCTGGTCCCCGGTTTGGCGCGGCGGATCCGGGGGAGCGCGGCGAGCAGGTCCTGCACGCCCTTCTCCCATTCCAGCCGTCCGAAGTAGAGCAGCAGCGGCGCGCCGGAGGGGCTGTAGACCTCCCGCGCGTGCGCGACCTCTTCCGCGGGCACCTGCCAGGTGCGTTCTTCGATGCCGTTGTGGATCACGGTGACCGCGTCGCCGTCGACCTCGAACAGCTGCGACACCTCGCGGCGCATGGCCTGCGAACAGGTGATCAGCGCGTCCGAGCGGTTCGCGAGCCACCATTCGACCGAGTGAACCTGCTGGTTCAGCGGATGCGAGAGCCAGCCGGAGTGCCGTCCGGCCTCGGTGGCGTGGATCGTGCCGACCAGCGGGACCCGCGCGGCCTCGGCGATCGCGATCGCGGGGTGGGTGACCAGCCAGTCGTGCGCGTGCACGACGTCCGGCTGCCAGCCTCGCAGCAGGTCGGTCGCGGCGCGGACCATCGCGTGCCCCATGGCCAGTGTCCACGCGACGAGGTCCCGTTCGAAGGTCACGTGCATCGGATCCTCGGCGACCCGGATGATCCGCACGCCCTCGACCACGCGATCGGTCCTCGGGTGGGTCTCGGCGTCGGTGCCCGCCGTGTGACGGCACAGGACGACCACGTCGTGCCCCTGCCGGACGAGATGCCTGGCCAGGGCGTGGACGTGCCGTGCGAGTCCGCCGACGACCACGGGTGGGTACTCCCACGACAACATCAGCACGCGCATGGGTGGAGGTTACTCGTGAGTCGGTCTGCGCCGCCGGGGCGATCGCCCCCGGCGGCATCACCGCCCGCGACCGCGCTGTCATCGAGGCGGGTCAGTCCGGCCGGGCTTCCACCGGACCGTCCGAGTCACGGACCCGGACGGGCACCCCGAGCAGCTGAGAAGGCAGCTGCCCGGGGTCGTGACCGGGGGTCACCCACACGTCGATCGTGGGTGCCCCCTCGGCCTCGCCCTGTCCGACCCCCACCACCCCGGGGACGTCGTCGAGCCAGCGCGACGCGGTGATCAGCGCGGCGTCGACGGTGTCGGCACTGTCGTCGGCCACTACGGGTGCACCCGGATGCCGAGCGAGGCCTCGACCAGCGTGATCCGGTTGATCACGGTGACCACGGGCGAACCCGCGAACAGCAGGCCGACGGCGTTTTCGCTCAGATCCGCCACGAGGCTGCCCGAGTCGCCACCGGCCGACATGTCGGTGGTGAGCAACTGCTGCGCGAACCGGGCCACCCGGCCGCCGCCGTAGTTGACGTCCACCGTCGCGTTGATGTTGGTGATCCGCCCGGTCGTCCAGTTCGTGGTCCGGCCGGTCTTCTGCACGATCGTGCCGACCGCGGGCGCGACGTTGGTCCCCTTGATGTCGCCGACCCAGAAGATCCGCCGGTCCAGGTCGTGGAACTGGCCCTCGGCGATGGCCGCGTCGACGAAGTTCACCGGCACCGGCTGCCCGGAGGTGATGAACTTGATCGGCACGAACCGGCTCAGCCTGGCGATGACGTCGGCGGGTGTGGTGCCGCCGTCGAACGGGCCGGGCTGCAGGATCGGGTCCCCGATGGCGGCTGCGTTGGAGTTCGCCAGCACGTGGTTGTTGCTCAGGATGTAGTACCTGGGCGGTTTGCCCGGCAGCGCGGTGGCGTCGTAGACGGCGGTGCCGTAGGTGCCCGCGGTGATCTTGAAGTGGCCGACGCTCAGCCCGCCGAACGCCGGGCGGAACCGCTTGGCCAGGGTGAACGGGCCGACCTGTTCGCGGGCGAGTTCGTCGGGCCTGCTCAGCATCTGGGCCGGCGGGTCTTCGAGCAGGGTGGGGGAGCCGTTCACCTTCGGCGGCGCGATGCTGCGGCCCGCCTGCAGCACGCCGACCTCCTGCACGTCGACGGGGACACCCGCCAGCGTCGCGGGGACGAGGTCGTCTTCGCGGACCATCTCGTGCGGCAGTTTCGTGTCGACCAGGACCGTGATCGCCTTTTCCCCGGTGTCCGTGCCGCCCGACCATTTCGTGCCGAGCGCGACACCCACGACGTTCTGTCTGCTGAGCAACGCGTCCTCTTCCGCGGCCTGCACACTCGCGAGGGAGAGGAACTCGTCAGGGATCATATTGTTTTCGATCATTTCAGCCACACTTTTCCTGGTTGTCGGCGTTGACAAGTGCGGGAGCCCCGACGAAAGAGTCTTCCCCTGCGCGAGGGGTCGCGCCATAGTGCAATCGGGTAGATCGCTTCATTCTCGTATGTCAAGATTTCCCTTGTGTGGCAAGGGTTTGTGATCGATCCACCGGCCATCGCGCGAGACGGCGGGGCATTCGGGGACTTTGGTCCTCAGTGTGCCGGAAAAGGAAACGGGCGGGTTCGGAGAGAACACTCCGAACCCGCCCGTGGCAAAGAATCGATCAGGCGCCGACGGTGGCCTCGATCGCCTTGGTGATCGTTTCGTCCTCGGGTTCGGTGCGCGGGCGGAAACGGCCCACCACTTCACCGGACGGGGAGACGAGGAACTTCTCGAAGTTCCACTGCACGTCGCCCGCGGCGCCTTCCGCGTCGGCAGCCTTGGTCAGCTCGGCGTAGAGCGGGTGACGGCTTTCCCCGTTGACGTCCAGCTTCGCGAACAGCGGGAACGAAACCCCGTACGTCGTCGAGCAGAAGGTCTGGATCTCCTCGGCGGTACCCGGCTCCTGGCCAGCGAACTGGTTGCACGGGAACCCGACGACGGAGAAACCCTTGTCCGCGTAGCGTTCCTGCAGCTTCTCCAGTCCGGTGTACTGCGGCGTCAGGCCGCATTTCGACGCCACGTTCACCACCAGCAGCGTCTTGCCCTCGAGCGCGCCGAGCGTGGTGTCCTCGTCCGCGAGCGTCTTCAGCGGAATGTCGTGGATCCCCATGATTCCCCTTTCGTCATTTCCTCAGCAGATCACGCGCGTCGACGTGCCCGAACGGCCCGTCGTCGCGCCGGAACGCGGCCGCCGTCTCCCTGGCCCGCTCGTGCGCGCCGTCGCGGAGCAGCCCGGCCAGCGTGTCGAACCGGTCGGTGTGCGCCTTCGCCCGCCGCCGCGCGTAGTCGGCGGCGGAGTCCTTGGTGACCATGAACGCCCAGTCGCTCGAAAGCGCCAGCATCGCCTCGGCGACGGCCTGGTCGCGGACGGCGTCACGGGTCGTCGTGTCCATCCCGGTGACGAGGTCGAGCATCCGGTGCTGCAGCGCGGTGTTGTCCCGCACCATGTCGGCGACCTGCTCGCCGTCCCAGACCCGCCAGTCCTTGCCCGAGCCCCACGACGACGCCGGGAGATCGACCTTCCCGCCGAGGTGGCCCGCTTCGAGCGCGCCCTTGAGCGTGGTGACGCGGACGCCCGCCTCGGGCAATGCGCGCAGGACACCTTCGAGCCAGGCCGGTCCCTCGTGCCACCAGTGCCCGAACAGTTCCGTGTCGTACGCGGCGACGACGAGCGACTCGCGGCCGTGCTCGGCCTTGAGCGAGCGCAGCCGCGCGACGACGGTGTCGACGAAGTCCTGGACGTGGCCGCCGAGGACGCCCGAGGCCATCGCCGGATCATAGGGCGCCTTGTCCGGCGGCTCGATGGTCTTGCCGGTCACCCGGGACGGCTTGAGGCCGACTTCGTGCGCCCAGGTGTGGAAGTCGCGGTAGGCGGCGTTGCCGGGGTAGCCGGCCTTCGGCGACCAGACGCGGTAGGTGACTTCGAGGTCGCGGCCGAAGCAGACGACGTCGGAGTCGCCGACGGTGCGCGCGGCCGAGGTGTCACCGTGCAGGGAAGGCCCGTCGACCATGAACCGCCGGACGCCCGCGGCGGCGTACCCGGCTTCCATGCCGGGCGCGTACCCGCATTCAGGTGCCCAAATGCCCTCGGGGCGCTGTCCGATCCGCAGCGCGGTGTCGGCGAGGCCGCCGCGCAGCATGAAGTCCCGGACCGCCGGGTCGAGCAACGGCTGGAACGGATGCGCCAGCGGGCCGCCGAGAAGTTCGATCGTTCCGTTGTCCACAAAGGACCGGAGGATCGGCGAGAAGCCGTGACGCCAGCGGGTTTCGAGTTCTTCGGCCGCCCTGGTCGCCGTCCGGTACTCGCTCGCGGCGAGATCGCGCAGCAGCGGGTCGCCGCGCCAGAGCGTGGACGCGTGCCACGCGCGCAGCTGCCAGTGCCCGAGCCAGTCGTGGAACGCGTCGATGCAGTAGGGGTCATCGAGCTGGGCGGCGAGGATCGGGGTCATGCCGAGGGTGAGGACGTCTTCGCGGCCCTCGTCGGCGAAGCGGCGCAGAAGGTCGACCATCGGCAGGTACGAATGCGCCCAGGCCTGGTAAAGCCATTCTTCGCCGACCGGCCAGGACCCGTGGTGCGGCAGCCACGGCAGGTGGCTGTGCACGACGAGGCAGAACGTGCCCTCGTACTCGCTCATCGCCGCACCGCCACGGCGACGAGGTCGAGGCTGGCGTCGAGGTCTTCGCCGTGGATCGCGAAGTCCGCGGCCTGGATGCCTTCGACGTCGGCGAGCAGTGCGGGCGGCCAGGTCGCCTGGCCGGGCAGTTGTCCCATGACGACGTCGAGCTGCGCGTCGATGATCGAGCCGCCGTACTCGGCGTCGAGCTTCGCGACGCCTTCGCCATGGTGGAGACCGTGCAGCGTCTCGACCTCGAACCCGGCGTCACGCAGCAGTTCGTCCAATTCGGACGGTGCGAGTTCCCTGGTGTGGAACGGGTTGAGCGGGGTGTCGCTGTCCGGGGTGAAGGTCAGCCGGTTGGGCGTGGTGACGATCAGCCGTCCGCCGGGAGCCAGCACGCGGCGGCACTCGGCGAGGAAGGCGCCCTGATCCCAGAGATGCTCGATCACCTGGAAGTTGGCGACCACGTCGATCGAGGCGTCCCGCAGCGGCAGGAACACCAGGTTCGCCCTGGCCACACCGATGCCGGGGTAGCGGCGGGCGACGTGCTCCGTGGTGGGCACGTCGTAGTCGAGCGCGAGCACCCGCGCGGCGACGGTGGCGATGAGCCCGGCGCCGTAGCCCTCGCCGCAGCCCGCCTCCAGGACGGTCTTGCCTTCGCACAGCGGGAGGAGATGGTGATACGCCGCTTCGTGGCGGCGAAACCAATAATTCTCCTCGGCGATGCCCGGCACGGTGCGTTCACCCGTGAGGTGCAGCGCTTCGGCCCTGGTGGCTGGGGTGGTCACGCCGCGACCCTACCGGCCGGTCACTTCCATCCCGTCCGCAAGTCGTCCTCTGGTTGCGGTGTCACGTTTCGCGGCGCTGTCCAGTCCAGGAGGTATGCAACGGACACTCACTCGCGTACTGCTCGTCGTCTTCGGTCTCATCGAACTGCCCGTCGGGCTCTGGCCACTGTTCAGCCCTCGCGGTTTCTACGACGACTTCCCCGGTTTCCGCACCGGCTGGGTGGCGATGGACGGCCCCTTCAACGAACACCTGCTCCGCGACTTCGGTGGCCTCAACCTGGCGCTTTCCGCCATCCTGATCGGCGCGGCCGTGATCGGGACGACCGCCGTGGCCAGGCTCGCGGCGCTGGCGACCTTCCTCTTCGGACTGCCGCACTTCCTCTATCACCTGGGCCACGTCTCGCATTTCGAGCCGGTGGACCAGGTGCTGATCGTCGCGACGACGGCGCTGGGCGCGGTTCTCCCGCTGGTTCTGGTGCTGATCCCGGGGCTTGAGCCGAATTCGAAAGAAGGACCTACACCGGGGACACCGTGATGCCGATCGCGCCGGGACCGAGGTGGGCGCCGAGGATCATGCTGGCGTCGACCAGGGTGCTGTCGACCATATGCGGCAGCCGGGCCCGCAACCGCCCGCCGATCTCCAGGTCGCGTTCGTCGGGGCCGAACCGGGTGATGGCGACCTCGACGTCCTGATCACCCGCGCAGTCCACCGCGAGGTCGACGAGTTTGTTGAGCGCCCTCCGCTGGCCCGGCACCCTGGTCAGTGGGGCGACCTCGCCGTTCTTCAGCGTCAGCAGGGGTTTGATCGAGAACGCGGAGCCGAGGAACGCCTGCGCCGCGCCGATCCGGCCGCCGCGCCGCAGGAACTCCAGCGTGTCGACGTAGAGGATCTCCCGGCTGCCCCGGAACCGGCGCTCGGCCGCGTCGATCACCCGAGTGGCCTGCCCGCCGGCGGCGGCGACCTTGGCCGCCGAGGTCGCCGCGAAACCGAGGCTCATCCCCGTGGTCCCGCTGTCGAGGACGTGGACGGGGATGTTCACCTGCTGGGCGGCCTCGCGGGCGGCGTTCACCGTCTCCGACATCCGTCCCGAGATGTGGACGCTGACGATCGCCGAGGCGCCCTTGCTCGCGGCGTCCTGGAACGCCCAGAAGAACGCGGCGACCTCCGGAGGCGCCGTCTTCACCGGGGTCCCGGCGCGCAGCTGTCCGATGACTTCGTCGCGGTCGTAGCGGTTCTCCTCGTCGAACTGCTCGCCGACCTGTAATTGGACCTGAACGACGCCGATTCCCCAGCGTTCGGCGACCGGGACGGGGAGGCAGGAGGTCGAGTCCGTGATCACGGCGACAGGGCCGGGCATGGAACGCATGGTGGGGCACGTTAGCCCGTCACCCTCGCCGGGAGTACCCCGGAATACGGCCGTTCGGGTTAGTCGGCCGGTTACACTCACTTCCGGGTGAATTACCTGGACGATGGTCCCACTAAAACGTGCATCCAGGTGAATGAGGTCACCTCGGCGGGCCGCGGCGCCGAAATGGCCCTAATCTACCGGCCAGTAGAGCTGTTGCCCCGTGGCCGACGCCGGCCACCAACGGGAGGTCGAAGTAGACCCATGACGAACATCGTTGTCCTGGTCAAGCAGGTACCGGACACCTACTCGGAGCGGAAGCTCTCCGGTGCCGACAACACTCTTGACCGCGAATCCGCCGACGCCGTGCTCGACGAGATCAACGAGAAGGCCGTCGAAGAAGCCCTGAAGATCAAGGAAGCCGGCGAGGGCGAGGTCACCGTCGTCTCGGTGGGTCCCGACCGCGCGACCGACGCGATCCGCAAGGCGCTGTCCATGGGCGCCGACAAGGCCATCCACGTCTCCGACGAAGCGCTTCACGGCTCCGACGCGATCGCCACCGCCAAGGTGCTGGCCGCCGCGATCGGCAAGGTCGAAGGCTACGACCTGGTCATCACCGGGAACGAGGCCTCCGACGGCCGCGGTGGCGCCGTGCCGGCGATCATCGCCGAGCTGCTCGGCCTGCCGCAGCTGACCCACGTGAACGAGCTGACCGTCGACGGCACCTCGATCAAGGCCGACCGCTACACCGAGGACGGTGTCACGCACCTCGAGGCGAACCTGCCCGCGCTGGTGAGTGTCGGCGAGAAGATCAACGAGCCGCGCTACCCCTCCTTCAAGGGCATCATGGCCGCGAAGAAGAAGCCGGTCGAGACGCTGACCGTCGCGGACCTCGGTCTCGACGCGGGCGAGGTCGGCCTCGGCAACGCCTGGTCGTCGGTGCTCGAAGCCACTCCGAAGCCGCCGCGCACCGCCGGTGAGCGCGTCGAGGACGAGGGTGACGGCGGCAGCAAGGTGGCCGCTTACCTGGTCGCGCAGAAGCTCATCTGAGACAGGTTTCGAGGAGGAATAGGGAAATGGCTGAAGTACTCGTCCTCGTCGACCACGTCGACGGTGAAGTCAAGAAGGTCACGCTCGAGCTGCTGACCGCCGCTCGCGAGCTCGGTGAGCCGTCCGCGGTCGTCGTCGGCCCGACCGGCACCGCCGCCAAGGCGAAGGAAGCTCTCGCCGCACACGGCGCCGCCAAGGTGTACGTCGCCGAGGGCGACAACGCCACCGGCTTCCTGGTCACCCCCAAGGTGGATGTCCTCGCCGCGCTCGCGGAGCGGACCTCCCCGGCCGCCGTGCTCGTCGCGGCCAGCGCCGAGGGCAAGGAGGTGTCCGCCCGTGTCGCGGTCCGCCTCGGCTCCGGTCTGCTGTACGACGCCGTCGGCGTGAACGGCGACGGCAGCGTCGACCAGTCCATCTTCGGTGGCGCGTTCTCCGTCAAGGCCAAGTCCACCAAGGGTGTCCCGGTCATCTCGGTCCGCCCCGGCGCTGTCGAGGCGTCCCAGGCCGAGGGTGCGGCCGCCGAGGAGACCGTCGAGGTCCCCGCGGGTGACCCGGCGAAGTCCGCCAAGATCACCGGCATCGAGCCGATCGTCGGCGGCGACCGTCCGGAGCTGACCGAGGCCTCGGTCGTCGTCTCCGGTGGCCGCGGTGTCGGCTCGGCCGACAAGTTCGACGTCGTCGAGACGCTCGCCGACTCGCTCGGTGCCGCCGTCGGCGCTTCCCGCGCCGCCGTCGACTCGGGCTACTACCCGGCGCAGTTCCAGGTCGGCCAGACCGGTAAGACGGTCTCGCCGCAGCTGTACATCGCGCTGGGCATCTCCGGGGCGATCCAGCACCGGGCGGGCATGCAGACGTCGAAGACCATCATCGCGGTCAACAAGGACGCCGAGGCGCCGATCTTCGAGATCGCCGACTTCGGTGTGGTGGGCGACCTGTTCAACGTCGCGCCGCAGCTGACCGACGAGGTCAAGAAGCGCAAGGGCTGAGTTTCACCCTGAAGGGGCCGTCCGGGATTTCTTTCCCGGGCGGCCCCTTTTCTGTGATCCGAAAGTGATGTTCCACCCTGAGAGAAGCCTGAGAACCCGCATTTAACTGAACGTGCACTATTCGGCCATCGGGCGCATTGTCGTTGGTACCCCCCGAGGGGTAGACCTTGCTTATGACGACGTCACAGCTCCTCGTCAGTACTGACCAGGCAGGTGTCGAACTCCCGGCCGACGCGCCGCGCTACTCGCTCCTCGTCGCCAACGGAAACGAAGAAGTCGTTGCCGCGCAACGCCTTCGTCACCGGGTGTTCGCCGAGGAAATGGGAGCGACGCTCAATTCGCCCGTACCCGGACTCGACGTCGATTACTTCGACGAGTTCTGCGATCACCTCGTGGTGCGGGACGACAACACCGGCGAGATCGTGGGCACGTACCGGATGCTGCCGCCCGATCGGGCGACGCGGGCCGGAAAGCTCTACTCCGACAGCGAATTCGACCTCACGGCACTCGATTCACTGCGTCCTTCGCTGGTCGAGACGGGCCGCTCGTGCGTGCACCCCGACCACCGCAGCGGCGCCGTGGTGAGCCTCGTCTGGGCGGGCATCGGCCGCTACATGCTGCTGGCCGGGCACCGCTACCTCGCGGGCTGCGCGTCCGTGCCGCTGACCGGCGGCGGGGAATACGCGGCGGGCGTCTGGGATGTCCTGCGCGCCAAGCACTACGCGGACGAGTCGCTCCGGGTGACCCCGCTGAACCCGTGGCGGACCGAGGGCGTCGAGCGGCCCGCGCGGGCGATCCTGCCGCCGCTCATCAAGGGGTACACGCGCCTGGGCGCCAAGGTCTACGGTCCGCCCGCGCTGGACGAGGATTTCGGTGTCGCGGACTTCTTCGTCCTGCTGGACCTGCACAACGTCGACGAGCGTTATCTCAAGTTCTTCCTGGGAGTACAGGGATGACTCACGCCTGGATGCCGAAATCGCCGTGTGGCGACGGATGTCTGAGCGAAGGGGCGCCGACGGTGGCGTTCCCGCGGCGCGTCCTGCGCTTCGCCGCGGCGATCGGCGTCATCGCCGGGGCCTTCCTGACCGCGCCGCTGGTGCTCGTGCTGCGCGGCAGGCCCCGGGAACGGTTGGTGCGCCTGCTGTTCGCAGGGATCCTGAAGTCCTTCGGGGTACGGCTGCGCGTCCTCGGCGACGAACGTTTCCGCGCCGTGCCCGGCCGTGGCGCGCTGGTGGTGAACAACCACATCTCGTGGCTGGACATCATCGCGGTGAACGCCATCCAGCCGATGCGGGCGCTCGCCAAGAAAGAGGTCGGCGCCTGGCCGGTACTCGGCCTGCTGGTCCGCCGCGGCGGCAGCATCTTCCTCGACCGGGAGAACCTGCGCAGCCTGCCCGCGACGATGGACGAACTCGCCGGCGCGATGCGCGGCGGATCACTCGTCAGTGTGACGCCGGAGGGCACCACCTGGTGCGGACTGGGCTCCGGCCGCTTCCGCCCGGCGGCGTTCCAGGCCGCGATCGACGGCGGTGTCCCGGTGCGGCCGCTCGCCCTGCGCTTCCGGCTCGCCGACGGACGCGAAACCACGCAGCCGGCGTTCATTGGACCGGAGTCGCTCATCGCCTCGCTGCGGCGAGTGGCGGCTTTGCGCGGTCTGGTGCTGGAGGTGCACGTGTGCCCGGAGATCGCGCCGGGACGCGCTTCGGACCGGCGGGAGCTGGCGCTGCTGGCGGAATCCGCGGTGCAGGCGGCGCTCGGGCGGGTGCAGATCCCGGTGCAGACGCGGCGGCGCCGCACTGCCTCCGCTCCCGCTGTGCCCGCTCCCGCTCCTGCCGCTGCTCCGGTCGCCCCTGTCGTGAAAGTCCCTTCGCCGTAACTCGCGCGCGCTATGAAAGGCCCGTTACTTGCAAAATTTGCAAGTAACGGGCCTTTCATAGCACCCCCAGGTGGACACGCGGCGGCATCACGCCAGCGTCAGCGTGATCTTCCCGCTCGCGTGCCCGGTCGCGCTCTCCCGGTGCGCTTCCGCGACCTCCGCCAGCCTGTAACTCGACCCCAGCTTCAACTTCAGCTCCCGAGAGACCAGATCCTCCAGCACGGCCGGAGTCTCCGAGCCGCCCGCCGAGAACGTCAGCCCCTGCGCGAACGCCGCCGGGTCGGCGATGGTGACCAGCCGGTCGGGTGAACCGAGCAGTGCCACGGAATCGGCCAGCACGCCGAACCCGGCCGCGTCGAACACCGCGTCCACGCCGCCCGGGGCCGCCGCCCGGACCCGCGACACCCACCCGTCGCCGTACTGGACCGGCAGCGCGCCGAGAGCCTCGACCTCGTCCAAGGTCGAAGTCCCGGCGAGCCCGATGACCGTGGCCCCGAGCGCGACGGCGGCCTGCGTCGCGATCCGGCCGACCTGGCCGCTCGCCCCGTGAAGCACCAGGGTTTCCCCGGGCTTGACCTCGAGTTCGCCCAGCACGCGCAACGCCGTCTCACCGACGATCGGCAGCCCGGCGGCTTCGGGCCACGAAAGCCCGGCCGGCTTGCGGATGACGTTGGTCGCCAGCGCGTACTCCGCGTACGCCCCGGTGTCGGACCAGCCGAAGACCTCGTCGCCGACGGCGAATCCGGCGCCTTCGCCGACCGCGTCCACCACGCCCGCCAGTTCCAGGCCGAGGATGTGCGGGAATTCGACCGGCCGCACCTCCGCCATGGCGCCGGACCGGATCTTCCAGTCGACCGGGTTGACGCCGGCGGCCTTGACCGCGACCCGCACCTGACCCGGGCCGGGCTCCGGCAGCGCGACCTCGGTCTCCTGGAGGACGTCGGTGTCGCCGTACTGGGTGATGGTGATCGCTCGCATGTTCACTCCTCATCGGACTTTCTTCGCTGCGATCAGTCAACCGGCGGCCCGGCCCCGCCCGAACCAGCCGGACGAGCAGTGTTCACTAGCCGGGCGAGCAGCGTCGCGGACCGGGAACGCGCTTACTGTGGAGTCATGGACGAGTGGTCGGATCCGCTGTACGTGCTGAGCCAGGTCGAGTACATGCTCGCCGCCCGGCGTCACGAACTCCTGCCGCGGTTCTCGGCGACGGCCGCGGCCGTCCTGCCGCACCGGGCCGCCGCCATGGAGACCGGTGACTGCTCCCGCCTGCCGATCAAGGTCGACGGCGATCCGGCGATCACCGGCGCCGTCACGAGCGCGGAGCTCCGGCGGCTCGCCGCGCTCGGCGTCCCCGGCGAGGCCGCGGTGGTGGAGGAGACACTCGGCGGCGAGCGCCGGAAGCTCGTCGTCCTGAGCTCGGCCCCGGTGATCGGCAAGGGCGCGATGATCGCGCTCGTCCCCACCGGGGACGCGCCCGACGACCGTGCGCTCGGGATCGTCGCGAAGCTGTGGGACATCGTCAGCGTGAACGCCGCCCAGCGGGCCACCGATCCCGAACCCGAGATCCTCGCGAGCAACCTGGCGGCCGCGACCGCGCGGGCGCGGGCGATCACCGATCTCGGGCAGACCCACGCGACGGCCTTGGCGTCGTTGCTTTCGGTGCTGCGGTCCCGGCGTCTCGGCGACGCCGCCGCCCGCCAGGCCGCGACCGACCTCGCCGCGGCTTCGCTGGTCGAACTGCGCTCGATCGCGGACCGCGACCAGGAGCTTTCGGCGGAACCGGCGTCGGCGGCCTTCGACACTCTCGTCGCGCAGCTGGATCCCTTGGTACGCCACAACGACGTGACCGTCGACCTCGCCGGGCCCGGCGACGAACGTTCGCTCCCGCAGGACATCGCGCACACCGCGCGCACGGTCACCCGCGGGCTCGTGCTCGCCGCGCTGGAGCGGGGCAGCACCCGCGTCCGCGCGTCCTGGCAGCTCGACGGCCAGGCCCTCCGGATCACCGTGCGCGACGACGGCCCGGACGTCGCCCGCGCCGTGCCCGCGGCCGGTCTCACCGAACGGATCACCCCGCTCGGCGGCCGCTGGGAGGTCGACGCCGTCCCCGGCTGGGGCGCCACGATCACCGCCGTGATGCCGCTGGAAGTCCAGGAAACCCCGGAGCTGCGCCCCTTGGACCGGCTGAACCCGCGTGAACTCGAAGTCCTCGCCGGGATCGCGCGCGGGAAGCGGAACCGGCAGATCGCCGAGGAGCTGCTGCTGACCGAGCACACGGTGAAGTTCCACGTGCGGAAGATCCTCGGGAAGCTGGAAGTCACCTCGCGCGGCGAGGCCGCGGTGCTGGCGCGGGAACTGCGCCTGGAGTCCGTCGGCGCTTGACCTCCACCCAGCTGGAGGTTGCAGGCTCGTCGTATGACGATCACTGGGGACAAGGCGGCGCCGAAGCCGAAAGGCGTGCTCTGGACACCGGAGCACCGCGTGACCACGATCGGGCTGCTGCTCATGGTCACGCTCATCGCGTTCGAGAGCATGGGCGTCGCCACCGCGATGCCGACGATGGTGGCCGACCTCGACGGTCTCGCGCTGTACGCCTGGCCCTTCACCACCTTCCTGGTCGCCAGCGTGGTCGCGACCGTCCTTTCCGGACGCCTCGGCGACCGCAAGGGCCCGGCGCCCGCGCTGCTCGCCGGTACCGCGCTGTTCGCCGCCGGGCTGCTGGTGGCGGGGCTCGCGCACGACATGCCGTTGCTCCTGCTCGGCCGCGGGTTGCAGGGCTTCGGTTCCGGGCTCCTGCTGGTCTCGGTGTCCCTGCTGATCGCGCTCACCTTCAGCGACCGCGAGCGCCCGGTGATCTACGCCGCCAACGCCGCCGCTTGGGTGCTGCCCGCGGTGATCGGGCCGTCGGTCGCGGGCGTGGTGACCGTGAGCGTCGGCTGGCGCTGGGTGTTCCTCGGGCTCATCCCGCTGACCGGGATCGGGCTCGCGCTGCTGGTGCTGGTCACGCGCAAGCTGCCCGCCCACGTGCCCGGCGAATCCGCGAGCCGCGCCGGGGTGGTGCCCGCGGTGGTCGCCGCCCTCGGCGTCGCCGCGCTCACCTGGGCGGCGCAGCATCCGTCTCTCGCGGCACTGGCCTACGGCGGCGCCGGGCTCGTCGCCCTGGCGTACGCACTCCGCAAACTCCTGCCCGCCGGCACGCTGACGTCGCGGCCGGGGTTGCCGACAGTGATCGCCTCCCGCGCGCTGATCGCGGGCGCGTACGCCGGAATGGAGGCGTACCTGCCGCTCACGATGACCGAGGTCCACGGTTACAGCCCCGCGCTGGCCGGGCTGCCCCTGACGGTGACCGCGCTGGGCTGGTCGGCGGGGTCGATGCTGCAGGGCCGCAGGCTCGACTGGTCGCGCGAGACGTCCCTGCAGGCCGGGTTCGCGCTGGTCGCGGCCGGTCTGGCGATCTTCGTCTTCGTCCCGCTGCCCTCGTTCCCCGGCTGGATGGCGTTCGTGGCGTCGGCGGTCGGCGGCGCCGGGATGGGCATCGCGATGCCCGCGATCTCGGTTCTGCTGCTGCGCTACTCGCCGGAGGCCGAACGCGGGTTCAACACCTCGGCGCTGCAGCTCGGCGACTGGGTCGGATCGGCCCTGACCATCGGTTTGGGTGGAGTTCTGCTCGCCTCGGTGGCGTCGGCGAAGGAGCCTTCGGTGGCGATCCTGGTGCTTTCGGTGCTGCTGACCGGCATCGCGCTGCTCGGCGTGCGGCTGACCGGCCGGTGGCCGTCGGCTATGAGCGGCACCACCCGCTGACACAGGGTGGGCTTGGTCACGCCCCGGAGCGGTCTACCCTGGTATGGCCATGACCTATCTCGACCACGCGGCGACCACCCCGATGTTGCCCGAAGCCGTAGCGGCGATGTCCGAGGCGCTGTCCACAGTGGGCAACGCCTCCGCGCTGCATTCCTCGGGTCGCCGGGCCCGCCGCAAGGTCGAAGAGGCCCGCGAGGTGATCGCGGAGGCGCTGGGCGCCAGGCCGTCCGAGGTGATCTTCACCGGCGGTGGCACGGAGAGCGACAATCTCGCGGTCAAGGGCATCTTCTGGGCCCGCAACGGCGAGGACCCGAAGCGCCGCCGGGTGCTGTGCAGCACCGTCGAGCACCACGCCGTCCTCGACTCCGTCGAATGGCTGGAGCAGCACGCGGACGCCGAGATCGTCTGGGTCGAGGTCGACCAGGACGGCCGGGTGTCCCCGGAGTCGATGCGCGCCGCCATCGGCGACAGCCCCGAGACGGTCGCGCTGGCCACCGTGATGTGGGCGAACAACGAGGTCGGCACGGTCAACCCGATCGCCGGGCTCTCCGCCGTCTGCGCCGAGCACGAGATCCCGCTGCACACCGACGCCGTCCAGGCCGTCGGCGCGGTGCCGGTCGACTTCGCCAGGAGCGGGGCCGCCGCGCTGACCCTGACCGCGCACAAACTGGGCGGCCCGTACGGCGTCGGCGCGCTGCTGCTCGGCCGCGACACCGCCTGCGTGCCGGTCCTGCACGGCGGTGGCCAGGAGCGCAGTGTGCGTTCGGGCACCCTCGATGTGCCCGCGGTGATCGCGTTCGCGACGGCGGTGAAGGCCACGGTCGAAGGCCGCGAGGAGTACGCCAAACGCGTCGCCGAGCTGCGGGACGACCTGGTCGAGGCCGTCCGGCGCGAGGTGCCGGACGCGCTGCTCAACGGCGGTGAAGGCGAGCGCCTGCCGACGCACGCCCACTTCACTTTCCCCGGTTGCGCGGGTGACAGTCTGTTAATGCTTTTGGACGCCAAGGGCATCGAATGTTCCACTGGATCGGCGTGCACGGCGGGTGTCGCGCAACCGAGCCACGTGCTGCTGGCCATGGGTGCCGATCCGGCGGCCGCGCGCGGGTCGCTGCGGTTCTCGTTCGGGCATACCTCGGCACCGGAAGACGTTGAAGCGGTTTCGAGGGAGATCGCGGGCGTCGTCGACAGGGCGAGGCAGGCGGGACTCGCCGGAATGCGCAAGCAGACGCAGAAGCAAGAGGTGTGAGGAAGATGCGCGTACTGGCCGCGATGAGCGGGGGAGTGGACTCGGCGGTGGCCGCCGCGCGCGCCGTGGACGCCGGGCACGAGGTCGTCGGCGTGCACCTGGCGCTGTCGGCGAAGCCCGGCACGCTGCGCACGGGCTCCCGCGGCTGCTGCACGATCGAAGACTCGGGCGACGCGCGGCGAGCGGCCGACGTCCTCGGCATCCCCTTCTACATCTGGGACTTCGCCGAGCGCTTCACCGAAGAGGTCATCGAGACCTTCGTCGGCGAGTACGCCGCCGGCCGGACGCCGAACCCGTGCGTCACCTGCAACGAGAAGATCAAGTTCGAGGCGCTGCTGGACAAGGCGATGGCGCTCGGCTTCGACGCGGTCGCGACCGGGCACTACGCCCGTCTGTCCGTTGTGGACGGTGTGCCGGAGCTGCGGCGCAGTGTGGACTCCGGCAAGGACCAGTCCTACGTTCTGGCCTCGCTGACCCCGGAGCAGCTGCGGCATTCGCTGTTCCCGCTGGGTGATTCGTGGAAGACCGACGTGCGCGCCGAGGCCGAGAGCCGCGGCCTGTCGGTGGCGAAGAAGCCGGACAGCCACGACATCTGCTTCATCCCGGATGGCGACACGAAGAGCTTCCTGGAGAAGCGCCTCGGCCAGCGTCCCGGGCAGCTCGTCGACGCCGAGACCGGCGCCGTGCTCGGTGAGCACACCGGCGTGCACGGGTTCACCGTCGGCCAGCGCAAGGGACTCGGCATCGAGGCGCCGGCGCCGGACGGGCGGCCGCGCTACGTGCTGTCGCTGGAGCCGGTTTCGGGCACCGTGAAGGTCGGTTCCGCGCGGGATCTCGGCGTGAACGTGATCGAGGCGAACCGCCCGATCTGGCCGAGCGAGCGGCCGCTGGACGGCCCGACCGAATGCGTCGTCCAGGTGCGCGCGCACGGCGGGATCGTGGAGGCCGTCGCCGAGGTTTCGGGCGACTCGGGTGACTCCGTGACGGTTCAGCTTCGCGAGCCGCTGCGGGGGGTCGCGCCGGGACAGGTCGTCGTGCTGTACCGCACCGACGCGGCCGAAGGCGATCTCGTGTTGGGAAGCGCGAAGATCTCGGGGACCCGCTAACTCCCTTCCGCAAGTAGTCCTCTAGTTGCGGTCCTTGCGTGCAACTACCGCAACCAGAGGACTACTTGCGGCGGGTCAGCGGTGCCATCGCTCCGGCGGTAGGGAGCGAGGCGTGTCGCGAAAGCCACTTTCGCGACGTGTGGTGTCCCGAAAGTGGGGCGGATTCATGCGGTCGTTGCAACATCCTTCGTGAGCTGGGAGTTTGTGGTGGCTGGCGGGTTCGTGTTGCCGCGTTCGGTGCGGGTGCGTTTTTGGGGTGCGGTGCGGGCG
>NZ_JAJPWO010000019.1:0-172471 GCF_046549075.1 Amycolatopsis sp. lyj-84 | reverse complement strand
TCCCTCGATGCCACCAAACCCGGTGACACCACCCCCCGGATCATGGGTACGACTGGGGGACTAAGTCATGCCGGGCCTGGCGACCACGAGCCCCTCAACCAGGAGCCACGAAAAAGGTAACGGGGGGACTGTTCCAAGATCGGTGTTTCCGGCCCGACACGCCGGGCTGAGGTCCGGCGAGATGGGCACTGTGAGTGATGACATCTGAGGTTGTGAGTCCACGCAAGAGCGAGTTCGGGCCGGCGCGGGATCTGTCGCCGGAGCAGGCCGCCGCGGCGGCGATGGTGGCCGAGGCGAAAGCCCGCGGGTTGGCGCTGACCGGTCCGGACGGCCTGCTGAAGCTGTTCACCAAGAATGTGCTGGAAACCGCGCTGAATGAGGAGATGGCCGAGCACCTCGGGCATGAGAAGAACCAGGCCGAGCCGGACCGCGAGTCGACGAATGTCCGGAACGGCACTCGGCCGAAAACGGTGGTTTCGGATGCCGCAGGAGAGGTCGACATCAACGTGCCACGTGATCGGGAGAGCACGTTCGAGCCGCGGATCGTGAAGAAGCGGCAACGCCGGCTTACCGAGGTGGATGAGATCGTGTTGTCGTTGTATGCGAAGGGAATGACGACCGGGGACATTTCGGCACATTTTGCCGAGATCTACGGAACCTCGGTCAGCAAGGAAACGATCTCACGGATCACCGACAAGGTCATCGCCGAGATGCAGGACTGGGCCAGCCGGCCACTGGATGCGGTATACGTGGCCGTGTTCATCGACGCGATCCATGTCAAGGTCCGCGACGGGCAGGTCGCCAACAGGCCTGTCTACGCCGCTATTGGCGTCACCGTGGACGGCTGTAAGGACGTGTTCGGGCTGTGGATGGGCACCGGCGGCGAGGGTGCGAAGTTCTGGATGAGCGTGCTGATCGATCTGAAGAACCGCGGCGTCCGGGACGTGTTCTTCCTCGTCTGTGACGGCCTCAAAGGTCTGCCCGAAGTCGTGAAAAATGTGTGGCCGCAGACCATCGTCCAAACGTGCATCGTGCATTTGATCCGCAATACCTTCCGGCTCGCTTCTCGTCGAGATTGGGACGCGGTGAAACGAGACATCAAACCCATCTACACGGCCCCCGATCCCGACGCCGCGATGGCCGCACTCGACGAATTAGAGGAGAAATGGGGTGCGAAATACCGTGCGATGATCCGGCTCTGGCGCAACGCCTGGAACGAGTTCGTGCCGTTCCTCGACTACGACATCGAGATCAGGCGCATGATCTGCTCCACCAACGCGATCGAATCATTGAACGCCCGCTACCGGCGGGCGATTCGCGCACGGGGACATTTCCCGACCGAGCAGGCCGCGATGAAGTGCCTGTACCTTGTGACCCGCAGCCTGGACCCGACCGGGGCAGGCCGCGCCCGATGGATGATGCGCTGGAAGCCCGTGATCAACGCCTTCGCCATCACGTTCGGTGACCGCTGTCCGGGAGCCGAAACCTACTGATCAACAACGCCGGAAACACCGATCACGGGATAGACCCCGAGGTGTGTGTGCTTCTTCCGAGCCCTGGCTTTCGTGCCGAGGGGACGGCGCGGATCGTCGGCGCCGTCCCCTCGGTTGTGTACTTGAGGCGTTGTTCAGCAGATCCGGATGTTTCCGGTGGCTGGGTCACCGTTGCCGATGCGCTGGACCCAGTAGGTGATGCAGGTGCTGCCGGGTGCGTAGACCTGCGGTGTCCAATGGGATCCGCCGCTGCCGGTCTGGTAGCCGCCGACGGCGTTTCCGCCCCAGTCTGATCTGATCAGCATGTACACGGTGCCGCTGAGGGCGGGCACGCGGACCCAGTTGGTGCCGCAGGCCGCGGAGTAGCGGATCTCGTAGTTGATCCCGCCGACCGAACCGGTGCGGATAGTGGACGCGTTCGAGGCGCAGCCGGTGCTCAGGGGGTCGGTCTGGTGGTGGTTGGAGCCAGCGGCGGCCGCGCCGGTGATGAGTACGAACAGTGCGGCGATCGCGCTGAGAAGGACCGCGAGTCGCGCCGACAATCGTGGCGGATGAGACGCAGGTGACATGGAGTTGGTTGGGGTGCAGGGCATGGGAACGTCCTTCTGTCTGAGAACGGTCAAACGGTCGAGGACCATGCTCAACGGCCACGCGGGAAGCCGATATCGCCCGCGAGATGATGCGCTGGTAGTCGGGGCCTACCCCAAGGGATGAGTCACTGCAGGTGCCGCCGCACGTCTGCAGCGACTTGGTCGCGGTCCGTCAGACCGTATTTGCGCAGGATGTTCCGTACGTGTGTCTTAACGGTGTTAACGCTCACTCCGAGTTCTGTGGCCATGTTTTGGTTGCCCATGCCGCGAGCGATCAGCAGCGCCACCGTGGCCTCGGCCTGGGTGAGGGCGGTGAACCGGGTGGCGGGCCCGGGATCGGTGCGGGAAGTCATGTCGATCAGTTCGTACTGAACGCGCTCGCAGCGCTGCATGACCTCTCGCAACGCTTGCATCGCTGTATCGAGCGTCGGATCGGGTGCCTCGATCACGTCGAGCGCCGTGGTAGGGATCCCGCTGAGCTGGCCGGATAGGTACTCGATGACACGGTGCGAAGTCAGCGCCTCGTGCTCTCCCGCATCGGGTGAGGCGAGGTGTTCAAGGAGAAGCCGGTCTTCCTCCTGCCGGACGACGACCCGCGCCAGCACCCCGGTGAGCCACTCGACTGCGCGCACCGCCTGGTCGTCGTAGACCTCCGGGGTGTAGCTGTGCAGAGACACCATCCCGATGACGGAGTCCGGCGCGTCGGGTTCCGGCCGGAACATCGGGACGGTGACCACGTCGGCCGACTCGCGGGTGACGTCGCCGAACGAGGTGCCCGCTTTCAGTACCGCGCCGTTGTCGTAGCGGAACCGGTAGGTCTGGCGATGCCGCAACAGCCACGCGACAGGTCCGTTCGGCCCGTAGGCGTGCAGCACCGGGTCGTCGAACTTCTGATCCTCGGTGCCGTAGACGTAGCGCACCTTCTGGCCGTGCAACATGCCGATGTAGAACGAGTCGACGTGCGCGATCTTGGACAGGGTGCGGCAGACTTGGTTATATACCGCGAATCTGTCCGCGCCCAGCGCCACGATCTTGTGGTATGCCTCGCGCAGGAGTGCCGTGGTCACAGGATTCAATCGCGGTGGTAGATCCGACATCGTCACCCTTTCTGTCCCGGCCCCAGCGAAAGAACACTGCGAAGGATGTCCGAATCGGCGCTGCAGCGACAGACGCCATCAGGTGGTTTACAGCACAGATGGATCGACGGCGCCGCAGGACCGCAGTCAAAGGTCGCCGCGCTCGCACCGAATCATCCGTAGCTCCTCCGTAAGCCCTCGAAGCATCGTATCTATGTTGGCGCTCCCCTCTGGAGACCATAGATTTACGCGCTTCTCATGTGTATGGGTAGCTTGCGAGTAAGGTTCGTGTCTGCTCTCATCAGTTCCGCGCTGTCGGATTCGAATGAATTGAACAACAGTGCGGCCGGTGCGGGTGATAGTCGTTCACAGGCTATGGCGGCGATAAGTGGCTGCGCGCACCGGGTTCGCTGTCAAGGGGTGAGACGTCAGTCTCGTGTATCGGCCTGCTGTCGCAGCCCTCGGGGGCAGGGGTGAGAGCTACGTGAAATGTCTTCAGGTGGCGACTGGTCCTATCGCGGCCAACTGGAAGGGGAGACCATCGTCCTGAGGTAGAATGGAATTGAAACTCGGACGATCGTGATCGCGGCCGACATGGAAGCTTCTCCAGGTAGGCGGGAACTCAAAGGACACCGCTCTACACAGCTGCGGGTTGCCTGTCGAGGGCTTGGCTGTGTTTGACTCTTAGGGCTGACAGACCAAGGAGGTTTCGCAGTGCACGATCTCGACCGCATCATTGAGGCGCTCAGTACGAGGGACCTTGACACGCGTGAGTTCGAACTTTGCGCTGTCAGCTTTCTCGGCACGGTGTATGACGGGCTGACCTCCGTTCCTGGAGGCTCAGACTGGGGTCGGGACGCCGATATCCACATGCCGAAAGGAACTGTGCCGGTTCGTGTGATCATCACTTCGTCACGGACCCTCAAAGGAGTTCAGGCGAATCTCACCCGTAGCTTGAAGAGCATGGACGAGCACGGCGTCCGGGTGGAACGAGTCGTGCTGGCCAACCGACTTGATCTCGGGCAGCTCCAACAGATCAAGTTGGAGGCCAAGGCCGCAGAGTGGAACGTGGAGGTGGAGGCCCACTTCGGCAGGGAGTTCTTTGCCAATAGGCTCCGCATTGACGGGGGTTGGCGGGAACGGCTCCTTGGCCTGTCGAGCCACCCGATCACGTTGTCCAGGCTGCCAGCCGAGATTGCCGAGTCTCCGTGGGTTCATCTTCCCTTGACTGGACGAGATCAAGAACTCGATCAGCTCAACCTCATGGTATCCGAGGGTGATGTGATCGTGACCGGGCGACCCGGCATCGGAAAGTCGAGATTGGTCTCGGCGATGGACGGAGTACTGTTCGTCGATCACGACGTAGACCCGAGCTCGCTGGCGAAGGACATCAGGTGGCTTCAGCCGGAGTATCTGGCCGTTGATGATGCAGGACAGTACCTCGATCTGCTGCGTCGGCTCACCACGTTGAGGCGTAGCGAAAGCGATTTGGCGGCCTACCGGATCGTAGCGATTTGCTGGCCAGACGAGGAGGACGCTGTACGAGATCGCCTGCAGGGGGCTGGACAGATTGATGTTGATGGACTCGAACGGCCGGCGGTCGACGAGATCATCCAGGCCATGGGTGTCCGGAACAGCCTCGGTCGCTCACAAATTCTGGACCAGGCGGAGGGACGCCCGGGATGGGCTGTCGCTCTGGCGGACATGTTGCTCAAAACTGGCACGTGGCAGTCGATCTTCGACGGAAAGGTGATTCTCGGTCAAGCCGCGCGGTACTTGCGCCGGGCAGGGATCTCGGCGGAAGCGATCGGCGTGCTCACTGCCCTCGCAGCACTTCGGTTCGTTACGGATGATCAAGTGGTGAAGTTGGCGAGGTCACTCGACATTTCCACTTCAAGGGTGCGTTTGACGCTGCTCGGCGCGGCGCGGAGTGGCCTGGTAGATGTAGCGCGCGGATCGACAGGAAGCGGAGCGTCACGCACTTACACCGTCAGGCCACCGATGCTGGCAGACGTGCTTGTCGCCGAACACGCGTTCCGTTCGGACGTTCCGATCGTGACTCTGGAGCTGCTCCGCGAGGAATGGCCAGGAAGGGAGGCTCAACTCGCAGGCAGCGCCATCAAAGCCGCCCAACTCGGTGTGTCTGAAGCGGAGCCAGTGGCGAGACAGTTCCTGCAGTCGGTTCTGGAGTCTGACCAGGTATCTGCCGCAGTGCGGCGCGAGCTGGTGCGGGAGTACGCCGACATCAGCGCGTCAGCTTGCCAGGCCGTTTTCGGGTGGATCGAGGGCGAGTTCAAGACTCTCTCCACGAACACCGGAGCCGACCTGAGTCGACTGGAGCCTCTCGTCGGGCTGGCGGCTCACCTGGTCCGGCGTTACTCCAACGCTCAAGCCGCGATTCTGCTCCTGGACGCGGTGCAGATCGATGACCGGCCAAGCGGCCGGCATCCAGGACATCCACTCCGAGCGGTGCAGGACCTTGTGCAGAAATTCCACCCTGGACTGAAGCCAAGCGAAACAGCGAGGCGCCTCATTGCGGCCGAGGCAAAGAGGTGGATCGACGCCCGAACGACTAGCCCGGCGGCGTGGGTGGCCTACACGGCCGTATGCAGAGAGTTGCTGAGTTTCAAGCGAGACGGCAGCCATTTGAGCCCCGCCACCGGACGAGAGCTCGTCTTGATCGAGACCGTCCTTGCTCCTGATGAGATGCAATCGGTCTACGACGAGGTTTGGCTGTCGATAGTCGAACGTCTTCGGCATGCGCCCGCGCAGGCCAGGAGAGGAGTCGTAGACGTGCTGGCGGCGTGGTTGCGGATCGGGCGCGGCGTCGACGAACCGTTCGGCCGGCCACATGCCGCAGAGTCCATCTCAAGGGCAGCGCAGCTCAGCCGACTTTTCCTTGAGGATCTGATCCCGATGACCGCTGACGCACCAGGCCTGCAGGCAGCGCTTAGCGACATTGCACGGTTGAACGGCATCGAGGTGTCACTCCCGCCTGACGAGTTGCGTGACCTCTTTCTCGCCGACGTGGCTGGAACCGGACGTCGACGGGGGGCGTTGGAGAGGAGGCGGGAGGAGATTGGTCGACTTGTCGCGACCTGGAGTGTCGAGCCGCCGCAGATCGTGCTCGCAAGGCTGAGCTGGCTGCAAGAGCAGTGCGAGCTCGCTGGTCCCCGATGGCCGCACCGAGTGCGAATGGCCTTTTGCGCGCTCGCGCCTCATATCGAGATAGGGCGGCTGTCGGACTGGATCGATGGCGCCCTGAACCATGGGTTGTTTCCTGACGCCGCAGCATTGCTCGAGTGCGCTGTACAAGGCGGCGTCCTCTCGACGATGACGCTCCAGCGATGCCTGTTCAGCCCGATGGCCCGATGGCCTGTTATCAACGCCATCCTCACCTGCGCCGAGGCATCGGCAGACCTGGTGTCGTGCGCGATAGATGCCCTTGAGGCCTCGGACTACGGGATCCTGCAGACGATCTTGTTTGACGACATCCTGCAAGAAGGGCGTCGAAACGCCATTCTCGCATCATCAGATGTGAACGTGCGTGGAGCCGCGGCGTTGGCGATGTTCGAGACGAACCTGCCTGGTAGTGAGTGGCTGAGTGGGAGTATTGAGAACAGCTGGCTCGCCGCGATCGAGGGGATCGACCTCAACGCGCTTGAGCCGATTAGGGAAGATGTACTGCACGAGCTCGCTGAGCTGTTGGCGATGAAGCGGCCAGAGACGCTGTACCGGCTGGTTGATCGTCAGTTGCGGCTCTTGACGCAAGGAGTCGAGAGCTGGGCTCGGCATACGCTGGTCGACTCGTTGCACGCGCTACCTGCTCAGATGAAGACGAAGCTGCTTCAGGAGTTCGGTGACTCGTCTGTTCGCTGGTTGTTACTCCGGAGACTGCCGGGGAACGACGTCGGCTGGTTGGAGAGCGCATTGGATAGCGAGCTCATGACTCCAGAGGAAGCTCTGAATTGCAAGGACGGGCTAGCTGGCCCCGAGCCGTCGATTTCAGACCTGGCCAGGTTGTTGGTACCCCGAGGTGTGTCGGCTGACATCATTGCGTGTCAGGCGCAGTGGGGTGTCCATTATGGAGAGGAGTCGGATCACCTGGCGGCACTCTTGGAGCAGTTCGACCACCTGGCTCGCTCTGTCGAGCCGTCCGTGGCAGCTGTCGGGCAAGCTGGAGTAGACATCTTCAAAGCGGACCACGCTACAGCCTTGAGGAAAGAACGACGGCGGCGAGTCATGGGGCTCTAGGTGCGACAAGTACACGACAACTTGGTCGAGCTCTCGTCGCGGGCGCAAGAACGCTGCTTATCGTCGTCGCGTGCTGTTGTGTCGGCAGGATCGAGAGCTCTTGGCTCTGCCGAGGCTCCACGTGTTCTGGCGGCGATGAAGAGAGGCTGGCTGGCATTGATCATCGGGCTCACGTCCCTCTTTGAGTTCGGCAATTTCTTCGCGCTGGTCACCCGGCTCGGTGTCCGAGTGCGGGGCACGTCGCTCGCGGAAGTCACGAGGAGTTTCGATGAATGGCCCACGATCAGGGGGTGGCATACGCGCGGGACACCAAGGCTCACAAAGTCGGCCAGATGACCGTGCAGGCGGACCTGTTTCTGGTGTTTGCCGAGGCGTTGGGCGCTGAACCCGGTGAGCGGCTCCGGCTACGGCCGATTCCTCCTTTCTAGTTCCGGCCAACGAGTTCGAATGTCCGCCAGATACGGCGGTACTTCCAGGTACAGATGTTGCTTGGTCGCGTCGGGGTAGCGGAGGTGGTGGCGGAGGTAGCGGTGGTAGCCGATCAGTACGGCGGCGTGCGTGGTGGCCGGGAGCAGCAGGTCCCACTCTTGATCGGATAACGTCCGAACCTCCGCATAACCGGCCAGCAGATGCCGGGCGCGGGCGAGGTCGAACCGGCCCTCGGTACGGCACAGGGCGTAGAGCGTCATGCCCAGGTCCACCACCGGGAGGTCCAGGGCTGCGGTTTCCCAGTCCAGCACCGCAACTTGTCCGTCTTCGCCAAGCACGAGGTTGTCGCCGGCCATGTCGCCGTGTACCAGACTGGACCGCGACCGGTCCGGCGCGGGCAGCGTGCCCAGCGCCGCGTGGGTGTGTACCCAGTCGGCGAAATCGTGGTCGCCGAAATGTTCGGCCACTTCGAGCGCATCAGCGGGTAGCCGACGGCCGACCGGGAGGTCGAACTCCGGTGGCGGCACCTCGCGCAGCCGGGCTAACAATGCGCCCGCCGCAAGCAGGGCTGGAGAGGGCAACTCGGTTCGGCAGGTACCGGGTACGTAGTTCTTGAGCAGGAACAGCCGATTCGCCACCGTCGTCACCGGCTGCCCCGAGCGGTCGGGTAGTGGTTCGCTCGTGGGCAGTCCGTGGTCGATGAGGTGGCGCAGCAGTCGGGCCAGCCGGGTGGCTGAGACTGGGTCGTGATTGTCCAGCACGGTCAGCACATACCGCCGTTCGCCGACGGTGACCAGGTAACTGGTGTTCGCCGCGCCGCCCGCGAGTGGTTCGGCGGTGGCACCGGGCAGTTCGAAGCGTTCGTAGAGCTGGGCGAGTGTGTCCGGCGTCAGCGGGCTGTAGGTGGCCATTACCGTGCCAGCACTGCTTGCCAGGCGCGTGCTGCCTCGGCGGCGCCGGCCAACCAGTCCACTTCGGCCGGTGCCGGGTCACCGGGTGTGCCTTGCCAGAAGTCGATGATGGACAGCAGGTAGGCGAACTCGGCACCGTGCACATAGCGCAGCACGCCGGCGCGGGCACGAGCCACCTGGTTAGCGTCGCCGCGCAGGGCGCCGTCGAGGGCGCGGGCCAGTTCGGCGTAGGCGCCGATCGAGGTGAGGCCGTGCCGGTCGGCAGCGGCGACCACCTCGTCGCAGCGAGCTGACTGACCGGTGCCCGCCGCGGCCAGCAGTTCCGCGTTGCGCACTTGGAGCTCGGCCCAAGTCAGGTTGATTTCGCGCAACAGGTCACGAGCGGAGTCCGCCGCGGCTCGTGCCGCGGCAGGCTTCGTGAACCCGAGCGTGAATGCGCGGCAGGCCTCCGACAGGGCCGCCTCGCCCTGCATTCCGGCATCCAGCGCGAGACCGCGGGCCACCGCATACGCCGCCTCGGCCTCGTCGAACCCGGCTTGTGTCCACTGTAGATCGCCCCGCACGCGGGCCCAGGTTGCCGTCCGCTCCCGGGTGGTGAGCAGCCGCGCCAGCTCGCGGAACCGGCCCCTTCGGCGCAGAACGTGACTCAGCCCGCGGGCGGCTGTGTCGGCCATCCGGCCGTTCGCCTCGACCAGCGCCCGCATCCCGGCCTCGGACTCGGTCTGCCGGCCCAGGTCGCGCATGCATTCGGAGTGGTAGTAGCGGAGGAGTTCCTCCGCTCCTTCTGGCAGCTGACCGGATTCCAGGCAGCGAATGAGCTCCCGCGAGGTGTGTTCGCGATGCTCCTGCTGTCGCCGACAGATGGTGACCAGCGCGTAGGCCAGGGTCGCCGCCGGGGTTTCCGGTGGTTGCCCGGTGTCGAGTCCGTCGATCCTCGGCGCAAGGTTCGGTTCCCACACGTGGTCGGCCACGAACCGGTAGGCCGCCTCCACCAGCCAGCCCGGTTGCAGGTCGAATTCGTGCGCGAGGCGCAACCCCTGGTTCAGACAAGAGATGAGGGCAGCACGGTGGTTGTGCGCTGTGTATCGCTCAGCCGCCTCGCCCAGGTGATGCAGAGCGCGGTTCGCGGCGCGTTGCCAGTCGTGCGCGCTCCACGAATCGTCCAGCCCGCGGTCTGCGGCCGCGATGTGGCTGCGGATCAGCTCATCCAGGTAGTACGGCCACGGTTCCCACTCGGTGAACTGCACGAGCGGCCGGTCGATCAGGCGCAGCGAGCCGGATTCGCCGAGCAGGCCGGCGGTCTCGGTCAGCAGGCCAACGTCGAAGGCATCGAGCAGGCTGGCCGCGCGTAGCGCCGATCGCTCCTCTTGTCCGAGATCGCGGAACACCCTGGCGATCAGGCCAGGAAACTCCACATCGAATTCCCCCGGGCCGACTGGTTGCCGGTCTTCGTAGAGCTGCAGGTAGCGCATGACGGACAGATCGAGATAGAGCGGCAGGCCGTGCGCGTTGGCGACGATGCGCTCCCTGATGTCCTCGGCGATGAGCGGGCTGTTGTCCCTGCGCAACCGGTCGCGCAGGAAACGATCGGAATCGTGCGGGGACAGCGCACCGACCAGGTGTTGCCGTGGGTCATCCTCGCTCCCGGCGGCCAGGCCCGGCCAACTTACCGGACCGGCCCAGTCGAACACCCCGGCCACGCCGTCATCGGCCCATGTCAACCGGTTGCGCCCGGTGATGACGAAGAAAACGTTCGGCATCAACCAGACCAGGCGTTGCAGGTAGCGCTCGAACTCCCGGTTCGCCTCCTCAAAGGTGTCGACGAAGACGACCAGCCGGGCAGGGCTCGCCGGGGACTCGAGTTGGCGTTGGTAGCAGTCCCAGGCCAGCAGGTACGGGTAGTAGCTGAGGGCCTCCAGATCCGGGTCCGCCTCAAGCAGCTCGACCAGCCGGGTGCAGGCCGTCAGCACGCGTTTGCGGTCCGCGCGGCCGCGCAACGCCTTGACCAGTGCCTTGCCTGTCATCGTGACCAGCGAGACACCCGGCACCTGCAGGTCGAGCGTCTTGGCCACCTCCTCAAGCGAGCGCTGCAAGGCCTCCGGCAGTTTCGCAGTGTTCTCCCCGCGCATCAGAGCACCTCTGTTGGTGAGGTATTCGGCGAAGTTCTCGTGCGGGTGGACCTGGCTCCAGTACCGGGAGAGTGCGAGGTCGAACGCGACTGTGCGCCCCTGCGCGCCGATCAGCGCGGTGCGCAGCAGGAGCATGATCGTTTCGAGGTCCACGCCGGACTCGCGGGTCAGGTCGAGCCGAGCGGTGTGGATCAGGCCAGTGTCGTGCGGGAAGTCCGGCCAGGTAGAGGAATCGGGCCGCTTCCGATCGGATACCCAAGCCTGCAAATGGTGGGACAGAGTGGTTTTGCCGACCCCGCCCATACCGTAGAAGGCGATGACGTTGCGTCGGGGTTCCAGCACGTCCACCGGATCGCAGCGACCGGTCGAGACGGACGCCCCGTGCGCGGCGAAGGCGCGTTCGAAGGCGGCGCTCTCGGCGTCCCGGTCGACGAAGATCTGGCGGGCGTCGATGCTGCTGAGGTTGGTGCGGAACAGTACGCGGAGATCGGAGTTCATCGTGGGTAGTCCCGGTATCGTGTGGTGGTCATGGCGCGGTGCGGAAGCCCAGCAGCAGGGCATCGCGCACAGCAGTGCCCCCGGCGGCAGGAGTGATCGGTTCGGTGTAGTGCAACAGTGCCGCGTCGTTGACGTAGACGGAATCCAGCGGCTGGGTCAACTGTGCGTTGGCTAGTTGTTCCGCGCCGCGGTGCAGCGAGGTGCGCCCGCCCGCAGCATTGTGGCGGGCGATGAGGTGCACGGAGATGAACTCGAGCCCGTCCTGGTGCGGCCCCTCCGGTGCTGGTGCGCCTGGCTGGTCGGCCGTGCCAAGGATTCGGATCTGGTGCACGTCGACCAGCCAGGACCGCGCCGTTGTGTTGGAGGCTATCGCGATCTGTGTAGTTGCATGGCGCAGGAGCGCGAGCAGGAACGGATCTTTTTGCGTCTCCCGCGTGAGGCCGGCGAACTGGCGTCGAACGCCGCCGAACAGCGGGTTCGTCGACTTCTGCTGATAGTAGTCACGGTTGCCGAGTGCACGGATGTCCGTACCGGACGGCGGGACCAGGTAATGGCCGTATCGCCGAAGTCGGTAGGCCGCATGAATCTCGTCGGTGAGCAAGTAGCGGTCTGGCTGCAAGCAATCCCAACTTGCGGCGAATCGGGGAAAACCGTCCCGCAACTCGGGTGAGAGCCGAATCCTGGTACTGGGCACGACTGCATATCCCCGCTGACGAAGTTCGATACCGGGATCGAGTTCGCAGGTGATCGAGGGCTGATGGGGATCGGATGCGACGTCCGTGCCCAGTTCCGACATCGGCGGACACTCCGGCTCAGGTCGAGGTGGACTGGCGTGCTCTGATGTGGTGCTCGATCGCTTTCACAAAACGGTCGAGTGCGCTGGGGGAGGAAGGCAGAAACAGGTTGGGTTCGATGAGTTCCAGTTCCATCAGCGTCGAGTCGTCGCCTGCCGTCACCACGTCGATCCGGGCGTAGAGCGGGGTGCCCAGCCGGTCGGGTATGGCGGCAAGCGCCTCGGTGGCGAGCCGGATCTCGCCCGAGGTCGGTTCGTAGGGCTGCAGGTTCGGGTGGGGGAAACGGCTGTTGTCGATACCGTTGGCCGCAGTGAGCACCGCACCCTTGGCCATGGCGTGGCTGAACTCGCCGTCCAGGAAGACCAGTGCGTGTTCCCCTGCTGTGTCGATGGTGTCCAGGTAGGGTTGCACCATTGCAGTTTGGCCTTGTTCCTGGAGCATGCGCACGTGCTCCACGGCTCGTGGATCGCCGGCCCGGTACCGTCCGGTGTTCAGTGCGCCGGCGGAAATCGCGGGTTTCACGACGATGTCGTGGTCGAATTGCGGCAGAGGCTGCCCAAGGGCGAGGTAACTTGTGTCCACGACAGGGAGACCGGCTGCGGCTAGCTCGCGCAGGTAGTGCTTGTCCATGTTCCAGAGCACGATTTCGGCCGAGTTGGCCAGCATGGTTTCTCTGGACACGGTCTGTGTCCAGTTTCGGAACTCCGCGACCCTGATGGCGTAGTCCCATGGCGAGCGAATGAGGACCAGGTCGAATTCCGCCCACGACTGTGGGGTGTGCCAGAAAGCCGCTTCCGCGCGAAAACCGGCATCGGTCAGCTTGCGCAACAACAACGGGGTGTCATGGTCATCAGTGTGGGAACAGGCGGCCGTCGCGACGGCCACGCGGTAAGGGAGCGGCATGGCGCCGAAGATTAGCACCGCCTCCCCGGCCCAGGACGGGGAGGCAAATTGGTCAAGCTGCTTGTCACCTGATTCGGTTAATTTCGACATGCGCCGGGTTCTCCCCCGTGTGTGGCCATGTCATTTGAGGCTGGCACGGCCAGAGTGCCCCGGTCAAGGGAGCCGGAGCCTGGGACGTCGGGAACTCGTCCAGTTGAGCGGTATGGCCGTGATGGTCGGAGGCAGCAGGAGGACATCGTGGCGCGGCGGGCAAAGTGAGCAAGCAGAAGAAGCAACGTTGTGCTATCCGCACGTTCGGTGCCGCACACGTCTGCATGTAGCCCTGCCGCTTCACCTTTTTCACGATAACGGCCGATCCCGCCTCTCGGCGGTGGAGACCGAGATCGGGAGCATGACAGCGCGTTCGCAGAAGGCGATCCGGCGTGTAACGGGGCTGGCGCTCGGCGCGACTACTCACCACGCCGACGTTGCGACTGGCCATGGCATGGGATGCGTGGAGGTATGGGTGACCGAGTCCGTCGAGGTGTCTGCCGCGAGAACTCGGTGCTGGAGTCCGTCTTCGTGCATGGCTCGACAGGGGCACCTGGCAAGCCGGTCTTCCAGGCAAAGAGGGCGTTTGGCCGGGCATACGATACCGGTCCAGGACCGAGTGATCGTCGTTCAGCACGTTTGGGGCTGCTGGTGACGCGAACTCTATCGGCGCCGGCTCCGTGATAAGACTCAACCGTGGCGGTCGAACTGTTCTGGGGCGAGAGGCCCCACGTTGGATCGGAGATCCAACTTCTTGGCCATCACGGACGTCCACGTGTGTCACGCCAAGCTCAAGGCGTACGCCGGTCGGCACGACGGCAGGCCCCGGCAGGCTCGTGGGTGCATGTACGCCTATGAGGGATGTCATGCACTCGTTTGCCACACCCCCGATCGGGCGTAAATCTACACGCAGTTCGAGTGCGTCGTCTGCGCCTTTCCCCGGCTCGGGGAAGGCTCCGAGGTGTCGGATACACCGATCTGGTGAATTCCTGCAGAATCCAGGCCTGTCCCCTTGGAGCCGCGACCGGTGGCTGTACTTCGTTCGCGTTCTTGGCCTTGTCATATGGTGGTGAGGAGGGCGAACGAGCAGTCGACATGAGTATCGCGCCAGCGCCAGCCTGCACGAATTGGTGTCCTTGCCTCTTTGCGAGGGGAAAGACGGCGATTGCCCCGGTTGATCTTCGAGGAATGGCTCCAGGAGGTCGATCGTGTCCAGCTCGTCGGCCCGTCAGGCGCAGGAGAGAGTCATCTGACCAGGCACTCACGCTGGCGGACTCACGGACCGAATCCGTGGTGCTCTCGAGGGGAGTGCCAACATTCGATCTCGGCGGAGAGCGTGATGCGGATCTTCGGTCTGGGCGCCAGAACATCGCGCCTGCTGATGCGGGCTCGGAAGCCGGGCGCGCTGCCCATGACAATAGCGGCTGTTCTGCGACGCTCGATCGAACGGCATGACGAGCGCCGGGCATGGCAGCTACCCATCCTTGTGGCGGATAAGGTGCTCAAGCCGGGCGTCGGGGCTGAACCGGCGCTTTTGTGTCGGCAAGCGGAAAGCTCGGAACCTTAATCCGTTCGAGTGAACCACGCGCTCGTCCGTGCAGCTGATCGTCGATGGATCGTCTTCCGGGTATGTGGCTATCCCGGATCGGGCGCGCAAGGCGGGAGATCACCGGATCTGGCTTGAAATTGTCCAATATTTGCCCCTAGCTGATTCCTGGGTCGACAGAAAACTGTCGGCAGGCAGCAGTGATGTGTAATTGCCGGTGGTCTTTGGCAGGGCAAAGCCGGTCGACGGTGAAAGGCTATTCGAGCGTGGTCGAAAATCGACGCGTTGGGGCGGGCAGAAGTCCTCTCGAAATAGAGTTCGAAAATATCTATCCGGTCTTGCGGGCCAAGGTCCTTCGCTTTGTCAGGTTTCGTGCGGGATGGCTCGACTGCGAAGAGATGGCCGATGCCGTGATCGAGCGTCTTTGGGTGCGGTTGCGCGGCCCGCGCCCTGCTGTCCGGGAAATAGAAGCGATGGCGATCGCCATCGCGGCAAACGTGGTGAAGGACGCGGTCAAGAAAAAGCGACCGGTTTACACGGAGGACATCGTGGGTCTCGCGACCAGACTCGGTGCCTGGATCACGGGAGACCAAGACGGGTATCTCGACCTCCTCGCCGCGGTCGGGCAACTTGAGCCCGACCTCCGGGAGGCGCTTGGACTGGTCTTTTTCGACGAGCAATCCGTGGTCCAGGCGGCGCGGATTCTCCGGGTCGGCCGAGGCGTCGTGCGACGGCGCGTCGACCGGGCACTCGCGGAACTCCGTCGAATGCTGGTGGATCGTCCGCCCGGTCAAACATGAGTTTATCACCAAGTGAAGTGCGGAAGGGGAGTGCGAAGTGAGAATCTCATGGTGGCGATCCAAGACGACGGGCACTGGATACATCGGTGATCTCGAAGGGCGGCTGGCCGAGCTCCGAGAGGCGATGTTTCAGGCGTCGTACGCCCGCAACGACCCGGCCCGGCAACGCGAATTCCTGGAAAGAATCTTCGAGGGAACGCAGAGTCGAGACTCGTCCTTCGCTTCCGTTGTCGAAGCCAGAGGGCCTCGTGACGGCCTGGCAGACGTGGCGCCCGCGTCCGTTCCGATCCCCGCCGCTGCGAGCCGGAAGCGCCGAAACCTGGTCATCGCAGGCGCCGCCGCGGCGATCTTGCTCGTCGTGGGCGTGTGCTACGGCGTACTGCGCCAACCAGGCCAGGTCGGTCCTCAAACGGGCGTGGGCCAGGCCACGAAATTACGCGTGGGCCTGTTGAACGTCGTTGACACGGCTCCCTTTTACCGGGCGCTCGACCAAGGCTACTTCCGGAGCGAGCACATCGACGTCGAGATCAAAAAGTTCCGAGGTGGCCCCGACGCGATAAGGGAATTGGCCGAAAAGAAGATCGACATCGCTTTCAGCAGCTACCCGGGCGCCTTGACAGCGGAGGCCGCGGGGATAGCCGATCTGAAGATCCTCGCGGCGGCCTACACGGCGCGCAACAGCCATCTCATGCTGATGGGCCTCGGCGACGGGCCGTTGACGCACCCCAGCGACGTGCGGGGCAAGCGCATCGCGGTGACGGCCACAGGGTCGATCTCCGACATCGGCATGGCGTTGGCCCTCCGCGACGCCAACGTCACACCTGGTTCGATTACCTGGGTGTCGCTGCCCATGGACGACATGCTCGCTGCTCTGAAGCGCGGTGACGTCGACGGTGCCGTCATGGCCGAGCCCTATGTCACCCGGGCGGAGCAGGCCGGGGCGGTTCCGGTGCTCGACGTGACACTGGGGCGCCGCGCCTTGCTGCCTTTGTCCGGTTGGTTCGTCACGTCCGGGCAGGTGGAGGGGCAGACCAAAGTTCTCCAGGCTTTCCAGAGCGCCTTGGCGCGCGGCACGCGGGACGTGCAGAAGCCCGACATCCGGGACTTGGTGTTGACCAAATACTTGGAGGTCGACCCTGCGTACGTGGACGACGTCCGCATCGCGACGTACCCGGAGACGGTCGACCCGTCCGAAATCCAGAAAGTAGCGGAACTCATGCTGTCCAACGGTTTCCTGACCGCACCGCTGGACGTCCGGAAGATGGTCATCCGCTGGCCGAACGGCGGCTGATGTCGATGGGCATCCCGTCTGCGCTTTGTCGATTCAATGCCGATTCGAGGAGTGTGAGTCGTGCCCGTGTTCGTCGCATACGCACATGACGCGCGAGGAAGAGCGGTGGCCGACGCGCTTGTGCCTGCTTTGCGCGAACGAGGCGTCATCGTGCGCTGGGACCGTGATCTCAAGGAACAGAACGTGATGTCGCAAGCGGCCTGGATGGCACAGGCGATCGCTGAAAACCTGGTCATCTGCGTCCTGTCCGAGGACTTCGTCGAGCACTTCGGCCGGATCACGGAGTCCTCGGTACACCGGGGGGTCAGGTTCGAAAGCTCGCTCATCATCCAGAAGTACTACGACCACGGCCGGTCGACGCACTGCCCGATCATCCCCGTCGCGGACCGGGGATTCGCGGCGGAGTCGGCACCTCCCCTCCTGGCAGGCATTCCCATCAGCCGGCTGGGAGAGCGGCCCGACGATGGCATCGAGGAGATCGTCCGGCGGATCCGCCGGATCGAAGGCGGCGCGTCGAGCCCGCCCGCACCACCGCAGGAGCCGCTCGGCATCGTCAGCGACGTGGAACGGGCGGGGTACACGGTCGCCTCCGGTCCGGATCTCGTCCGTGAGTGGCTGCGCCACCTGGTCGGGACGCCACTCGACGCAGGTCAGTTCGCCGGGACGTTTTCCGCGGTCGAGGACGTCATCCGCGGCTCGGACAGCGATCGGCTGGTGCAGGAGATCACCGATCGCTGCCTCGTGGCGCTGAACCTGGCGCCCGCCGGTTCACCGGCCTCTGGCGAGAAGGCAAGAGCGCTCATAGTGGGTCTGGCATGGTTGCTACGGCGGCGGCGGGAGTTCGGGCTGGCGGCCAGGATCGTGACCGAAGCGGTGGACATCGCAGAGGCAGAGGGTGACCAGTTGACCTCGGCGCTCGGCTACGCCTCCTTGGGGCACATCCGCCGAGAACTCGCCGAAGGCTCGACCGGCCGGTCGCGTGCCGACCACCTCCGGGCCGCCGAAGACGGTGCCAGGAAAGCGATCAAGCTCCTCCGCCGGCTCGGTGATCGCACCGGCCGCCTCGGAGCGTGCGAACACGTTCAGGCTCACGTTCGCTGGTGCCGCTATCAGCTACTCGGCGAAGCGAGATCACTGTGGGCGGCAGACCGGCTCGCGGAAAAGGCGGCTCGGCACATGAGTGAGGCGGGCCTGCCGATCCACCGGGAACTGTGCCTTTTGCGAGCGGAGATCGCTGCCGCTCGGGGTGACGCTCAACGTGCGGGCGAACTGGTCGAACGCGTTGTGCGCACCCTGACAGACCAACCGGGGGATTCGGCCGCGTTCTCCACTCTGGTCGGGCGTGCCCACCTCGTGTCCGCCGAAATCCACAGGCACACCGAGCCGTTCAAGGCCGCCAGGCTCGCCGAAGCGGCCTTGAAGATATTCGACCGCGCATCGATGGCTCGGTTCGCCGACCTGAGCAGGTGGATGCTCGTGACGCTCGAACCCCGGGCAGCGAGGCTGACTCCGACGGACGTCCGATATCTGGAGAAGCTCTGCCGAGACCCCCGCGTCCGCCTGTACGCCGTCGCCGAGCGGTGCCGCCGGATCGACGATCGCGTCCGGCCTCGACGGACTGCCCGAGCGGAGTGGCGCCACATCCTGAAGACGGTCGGGGGGGCGGCAGCCGGCCTGTCGTAGTGACGTCGGAATGGAGGAATCAGAGGTCGGTCGTGGAGCGGTCCGGGGTCAGCTTGGTACGGACCCGATCGGCGTCCTGCTGTCGATTCTGCGCCGCGTAGAGGTCGTGGGCCGCGTGCAGGGCCCGGGCGGAGGCCGTGTTCGCTCCCAGTTCCGCCAGGACACAGCCGAGGCTTTCGTTGAGCCCGGCTTCGGCGAAGTGGTTGTGGAACGTGCCCGCGAGCACGAGGGCATCCGAGTAGCAGGTGGCGGCTTCTTCCGGTCGCCCGGTCCGCTGGGCGATGTATCCGAGAGAGTCCAGAGTGGCGATCCGGCCACTCGCGTTGTCGTTTTCGGTGTGCAAGGCGAGTGCCTTCCGACAGCACTCTTCGGCGGCGGTGAAGTTCCGCAGTTCCGCGTATTGCCGGCCTTGCGCGTTCAGCGAGTGCGCTTCGCCCACTGCGCTTCCTACGCGGCGGTACAGGGCGAGTGCCGCCGTAGCGTGCTCGAGCGCGGCGTCATGCTGCCCGAGCAGCGAGTAGACCCGCTGCAGATCATGATGCGCGTGCGCCTGCCCAGTGTCGAAGCCCACGCTCGTCTCGAGGTCGAGCGCCTGGCGGAGGTGAAACTCGGCACTTCGGAGGTCGCCGGCCCGAGTGTGAGCTCGACCGAGTTGCCGCATGGCCGAGGCCAGCAGCCGCCGCGAACCCGTCGCCTCGGCCGCGGCGAGCCCGATCTGCGAGCTAGCCACATTCTCCTGGGAGAAGCCGCGACGATACTGGTAGGTGTCCAGCCCGTGGCTCATGTGCCAGGCCGCTTCGTGCCATAGCTCGTCCAACGCGGTCTTCTGCACCGCGAGCAGCGTCTGGTGCTCTTCGTCGAACCAGGCGAGCGCCGCCAGTTCGTCCGCCAGGAGGGAACCCAGGGCGACGTGGGGTGTCTGCGGTGGTGGAACAGCGCGGCGATGAGGGTAGAGGAGGAGATCGGCGGCTCGCGCGGCCGCGGCGTAGAAGTCGACCACGCGGCGGAGTGCTTCTTCCCGGCTCCGGGCCGTTTCCTCGGCTTCCAGGAGTTCGGACGCATATGCGCGTACCAGATCGTGCACACGAAAGCGCTTCGGCTTGTATCGCTGGACCAGGTTCGCGGTTTCGAGGGAGCGAAGGATCTCCTCCGCTTTCACCTGAGTGGAGTCCAGCAAACAGGCGACGGTGACGGCTGTGAACTCCGAAAGCGGAGCGATGCCGAGCATCCTGAACGCGCGAGCTGTTTCGCCGCTCAGGATGGCCGCAGACCACGACAACACTGCTCGGAGGTCCGACGCGTCATCGCCCGCGTTGAAGGCATTCAGCATCGTGGACTCCTCTCGGAGTTCATCGGCGAGAACCGACATCGGGAAACCCGGGTGGTCGACGACCCGCGAAGCCACGAGTGACAGCGCCAACGGCAGGCCGCCGCACCGCCGGATCACCGCGGCCGTCGCCTGGAAGTCGGCGTCGAGTACCTCCGCGGTGAGCTGCTTGCTCAGAAAGTGTCGCGCGTAGTGCGGAGACAGCGTGGTGAGACGCATGGTGGTCGCACCCCGCATAGTCAGGCTCGGCAGGTGACGGCGGGTGGTCACGATGACCGCGCACGAGTCCACGCCGGGTAGCAGGAGCAATACCTGAGCGGCGTCCCACGCGTTGTCGAGGAAGATCAACATCCGTCTTGAAGCGACTGCACTACGATAAAGCCCGGCGGCTGCGTCCGCGTTCGACGGGATGGCGTTCGGGTCGGTCCGCATGGCGAGCAGAAAGCCGCGAAGGATCGTTTCAGGGCTGGCTGGTGTCGCGCGGGCATCGAAGCCGCGCAGGTCGGCGTAGAGCTGACCATCGGGAAAGAATCCGGCGTGCCGATGTGCCCAGCGCAATGCCAGTGTCGTCTTGCCTACACCGGCTGCGCCCTCGACGAGGACGACGGGTGGCCCTGTGCGGTCTTCGTCGGGGAGAAGGACGGCTGTCAGCTTGCTCGACTCCTCCTCACGGCCGACGCACCAGGGAGGAGCCATGGGAAGTTGCTGTGGGGCCGTTCCGCGTTGCACAGGCAATTCGAGTCGGTCGTCACGCTCGGACAGTCCGTTGCCAAAGGCGCCGGTGAGCCTCGTGAAGTCGAACGGCTCGTGTGGCGCGCCGGCCATGGTCCCCCGATTCGAATGTCGCTTCCACGTCACGTTGCGATGGGCGCCTTCCATGATGCCGGGGTAGCGTCGCGCTGAGCAGCACCATTCGAGGGATCCGGGAGGATTGGGCGCCGACGGGTGTACCGCCGAAATGACGCCCCCTTGCAGGCTCCGGTCGAGGATGGTCGTTGGCCGACCCGTCGTCGGAGGCTTGATCTCTTCGGCGATTTCCCGAACGCTGGTCTTCGCGGTGTCGCGCGCGACGAGCGACGGGTTGTAGGTCAAGACTTCTTACTTTCCCACTGCAACTTGAGAAACGCGCGGGAGAGGATGACCACGCCGAAGGTACTCAGGGCGATTCCGAGGCGAGTGTCATCGGCAGTGCGTCGCCGATTCTGATTTCGGACCTGTCGTACCACGGCTTGAGTCCTCGTGAACGGTGCCTGGGCGCTGGGCGACACGTCGAAGGAAATACCGCGGCTCCGGGTGTGGCGATGTCACGATAATGGGGTTGTTGCCCGTACCTCGCAGGAAGCGCAGTCCTGGATCGATGAGCTTGCCGTCCGCCGAACCCAGCCCGGTCCCGGGCATCATCGTCGCGGAGTTGCAGGCGGCGCTGCGCGAGAGCGCGGGTGGCGGGGTGCCCGGCTGGGCGAGGCAGATCCGGTCGTGGCCGGCCAAGGTCATTCCCGGCAACGAGCGGCAGGTCACGGCCGCCGTCATGACGTTGATCAGCCATGCCCGCTGGCCGCGGGATCAGGCACGGACGCTAGGCACGCTGCTCACTCCGCTGTACCGGGCGGGCTGGTGCAATGACGCGATCGTGCGGATGCTGGATACCGGGCCGGATGGCACTCGCCAGCCACCATGGTTCGTCGATCGTGACACGCCGACGGTCGGGCCCGTGCAGGTCTATCTCGCCCGGCGGTTGCACCGCTGGATCCCGGCCGACCCCGCCGGGCAGGACGGCACCCGCGACAGCACTGTGTTCCCGGAACGGTTACCGGATCCTCCGGTGGCCGGGACCACGTTTCAGGCGTGGGCCGAACGCATGCGGTTCGTCTATGGCGACGCGGAACGCCGTCCGTCCGCGCCGTCACCTGGTGGCCGTGCCACAGTGGCGCGCGGAGACGGCCGGCGGGCGCAGGTGACTCCTTTGGAACGACGGCGCGAAGCGGTGCGGCGCCGGCAGAAGGCCCTCGGCGCGTTGTGGGAGCGCGGGGAGCGGCAGGAGAACGACCCAGGTGTCACGGCGGACACCGCGTTGCTGCTCGATCCTGACGTTTACGAAGCGGTGGCGTTGGTGGCACGCACCGGTGACCGCGCGCAGATCGCCCGGCTTCGCCGTGCGGTCCGGCTCGCTCGTCTCGACGCGGCCGCCCATACGGGGCGGGGGCTCGAGGTGGGCCGAGCGGCGGAGATCCGGCGGCTGGCTGAGTCGATCACCCGGCGGGACGGGTCACCGCTGCCGCTGGGAAGCCTGGCGCTGCTGCTGGCCGACATGGCCTAGCGCGCCGCCACGGCTGGCGCACACGTGACACTCACCGCTCACAACCGGAACCAGGAGCACGTGCAGACATGCCAGACCACCACGAACCCGAAGATCCACTCACCAGACTGTACCTGTTGGCCAATCTCGTCAGCTCCGACCTGGCCGTCGCCGGGATCCCCCTGGTTCCCGACTACTTGCACGGCGGCCATCCCCTCGGTCCGGTCGGCGCGCACGTCTTCGCCGACAACCTCGGACATCGTGGTGTGTTCATCAGCTGGGTCAGCCATTCGATACTGACGTCCGCGTCCCTGGAGGCGTGGAGCGAGGGCCGCACCGGTCAAGACAATCCCGCCGGGCAGTGGAAGTCGACAATCGACACCGCGATGCAGAACGCGATGGCCACGATCCTGTCCTCGATCGGCTACGAGGTGGTGACAGCCGATGACGAGTCAGAAGCTGAGCTCGTCGTGACCGCGCGAGCGGCCGGAGGCCCTTGGTGGGACTGGTACCGAGACCAGACGGACCGAGTACGAGCCAAGTCGCTTGATACCGCGGAACGACTCAGGACAACCACCGGCGAACACGGGCAGTGAATCCACAGCCACAAAGTTCGCACCCGTCGCGCCGACCGGCGACTCACACCAGCGGATCATCTGGCCGTGCGACGAACTGCGGTGGTCGACGAGGCGAAGCGGCAGTGAGACTGCCCTTGATGAAGCCCTGCGAAGTTCCCGCGGCCGCCGTCGATCGTGATCGCGAGGAACGCCTCAACACCGGTCGCGCTCAGCGCTGGCGTTGGCAGCTTGCGCGGCCGAAGATCGTCCCGGCAGAGGAGTTCACCCAGGCTCAGTCGCTTCGCCGCTCGAAGAGGGCAATCGGGTGCTTAGGTAGTTTTGAGTTTGCCGCAAGGGTGGATTGGTGTTCCTGACCGGTGACACCGTGCCCGTTTGACGAAACGCCGCACGCATCTGCGGATGCTGCTCGGACGGATGCTGGAAACGTCTAGCTATTGCGCGGTGTCTGGTGGGAGTTAGCGGCCGTCGCATGGGCTGCTGGACAGCAGGATGCGGCAATGAGCCGGCAGAACGGCCGGCTCGCGCCATGCGAAAGTGCCGTCGCCCAGCGCGGGCAAGGAGCGGCGCAGGCGCAACGCCTTTCTTGTAGAGCGAGAGCGTGGAGTCGGGTGTTTTTTGCTGTGCTTCAGCAGTGAGTGCTGCAGCCTGCTTTGAAGAGCTCATGCGGTGGCTCAGTTGCCGGGAAACCTGGGTAACTCGTAGCGGAATCGGGTGGGTTGGAGAGCGTCGTCGTCGGGTGTCCAGTTTTCGAAGATGTGCGTTTGTCCGCCGCTGGTGTCGTAGTTGTCGTTGACGATGATTTCGCTGACGACGAAGAGGTCTGTGATGTCGGGGCCGCGGGCGTGGTCGACTTCGTTGATGGTGAGTTCGACGGCGGCTGCGGCGCCGGTGGTGCCTTTGACCTCGACGTGGAGTTCTTCGCCTTTTCGCCGGCATTCGAGGTCGTAGGGTTTGCCGAGTTCGGTGACGTGCCAGCCGAGTTTCTCGTAGTGCGCGGTCGCGGTCGCGACGGCGTGCTGCTCGACGGCCCTGCGTTTCTTGGGGTCCTGAAGTCGGCCGAGGCCCGAACTCGTCGTTGTGCGCCGGCTCTTGGTCCCAGGCTGTGGGGTGCGGGCGCCGGGAGTCCGGGCCAGTTTGATGGTGGGGTGCCGCTTCGGATCGTCGGGCAGGGTGACCGCGTCGGTGAGGTGCGCCGCAGTGAAGAGGTGCGTCGGATCGAAGTGGGCGAGCTTGCCGAAACCGCGGTGTGTGCCGGAGACCTTGAGTTGCCTGCTGGCTTCGGCGGGGAGTGGCCCGCCGGGGCCGAGCGGGACCTCAGTGGCGGTGCCGAGGGGGATGATGCCGAAGTGGTGGGGGTAGATCAGCTGGTCTTGATCGAGTTCGTCGGGCCAGTGCTTGGCTTCGGTGGGGTAGAAGCCACTGGTGGCCTGGCAGATGTGCAGGTTCGCCGATTTGCTGAACCATTGCTCGTCGGTGACTCGTGGTGAGGCGCCTTCGGCGAAGACGACGAAGTCGAAGGTGGCGCCGATGAGGTCGTCAGGGAGCTCACGGAAGCCCCAGGTGCAGGTGTCGAGGCCGTGCTGGAGGTTCTTGAGGCTGTCCTGCCCGACATAGACCATGAGGACAGGGCGTGTCGTTTCGACGGTGAACCCGAGACGTTCGAGGTGACGCTTGACGGTGGCTCGTCCGCCGGTGAAGTCGCCCGGTCGCAGGGCTCGGCCGTCGATGTACTGGTGTGCTACTCCGGCGATGGCTTTCGACGGGTACCGCTTGCCGTCGTGGACGAGCTCGTACTGCCTGGCCGCATCGAAGCCGTAGGTGGCGAAGAACGCGTCAGGGTCGCTGTCGTACTCGGCGAGCGTCTTCAGGACGGCTTCTCTCGTCACGTCGGTGTAGGCCATGATCGAAGCTTAGGATGAGGTGCCGACACTTTCGTCGGAATCAGCTGCTCGAGGTAGGCCTGGGTGTCCGGATCGGTGGAGTAGAGCCGACAGCCCCGGCTGCCGCGGGTAAGCAGTACGCGGTAGATGTTGAACGCCAGCCGCAGGTACCGGTCGGGGCTGACGTCACTCATCACGGGGTCTTCACTGCACTCCGGACGGGCTTCCCACTGATCGTTACGGCGGACGAGGTCCGGTCCCATGATGACCGCGCTGTAGGGGTACTCAAGGCCCTGTGTGGTGTAGATGCAACCGACCTGCTCATGCCCGCCGGGATCGGTGGCCCACGCCTGACTGTGCGGAACGATGATGTTCTCCTCCGCATCACGCATCACGTACCTGGAGTTCCACGGCAGGTACCGGTTGCGTATCTCGTCGGTCAGCGGGTCCTCCCACTTGAGTTCGACCTCGCGGTTTAGCGGGGACTTGGCCGGGCGGTCGGCCCAGGGCCAGCAGAAGCCGGCGGAGATACGGGCAGTCGTACCGAGGTCGTTGTGGGCGTTCACCCAAGCTTCCAGGTCGTCGGGATTCGCCGAGGTGGCGAAGTCGTAGTCGTCCGCCGTCCACGGCTGTGGAGTGGGGCCTTGGGAGAGAAGGTCGTCGATCCAGTGCAGGTAGCGTTGCGATCCACCGCATCGGAACTGATGGACCAGGTCGATCCGCGTGGTGTCGGCCCCGTGGTCGCGGATCAGCTTCTCGAGCGCGTCGGCGGTGATGCCCTCCTCCGGGTGGATGATCTGCCTCTCGTCCAGGAAGATGACAGACAGGCGTGTGGCGTTCAGCAGCTTGGGTACGACGTCGGCGAGATCCTTGATCCGCTGTGCTTCGTCGATGATCGGGACGTGACGTTCCCGGGGAATCGCCTTGAGGTAGTCGCGGGTGTTACGGACCAGGCCATCGGCACCGGGGCCAGCAGCCCGGCTCAGCTGCCAGCGCAATGTTCCCGAGGGAGTCAGATAGCGGGTCGTGCAGGTTGTACCGTGACGCTTGGCGAGACGAGGAATCGTCGCGACCAGCCGCGTCGCGATAACCGTCTTACCGGTTCCCGGACCGCCGGTCACGATGAGGACGTGCCGGTCCGGCCGGTCCAGCGCTTTCCGCAGGCGTGACTGCAGTTCCAGCAGGGCATCCTGCTGCTCATCAAGCAGGGTCATCGACGGATCCCCGTTGAGGGTGCGCTCGAACTCGTCGAACACCGACATCGGGGGACTGTGCCTCGTGGCCAAGAAGTCCTTGACCTGCTCATCACTCGGGGCAGTGAGCCCGGCGCCGCCGAAGGCGTCCAGTACTGCGGTGTGATCCTCCAAATCGTCACGGCCGAGAACCGGGATTTCGCCGGCCCACGTGTCTGACCTGCGTAAAGCGCGTGCCACGGACGAGGCGGCGTTGTGCAGCACGGTGACGGCGCCGACGACCAGGTTGAGGTCCGCCCGTCGCAGCCACGTCCGCAGATACCGGACATATCCAGCGGCCTGCACGCACGGATGAGTGGTCACAGCGCCATGGGCCAAGACCCTGTCCGGCTCGGAGTCGATGGGGTGGCACTCGCTCCACTGTTTGAGCTCTACCACGACCGCCCGCAGCGACCCGTCCTGCCCAGCCCCGAGCACGAGAGCGTCGACGCGCTTGCCGTTGCCCTGGAGCGAGTACTCGAGCCCGATCCAGAGCTCGCCAAGCCCCGCGCCCATCAACGCGTCCAGCAACGGCGGCCAGCTCCTCTGCTCCGCGTCGCCCGCAGTATTCCCATGCAACTCCCGAAACCGCCGGGCGCAGCCAGCCAAGAACTCGCCCGGCGCCCCTTCGAACAGGCCCGCAGCATCCCCGATCGTCCCCCCATGGATGTACATGGACACCGTTCTAGCAGAGGTAGCCGACAGTCTTCCCCGGAGGTTGCGCCTTCCTCGGCTTCACGTTTAGCTGCCGGCGGTCTCACGGCCCTGCGTCCTCCTCGTCGTGAAGTGCAGCAGCTGGAGGCTTCAGAACAGCGTGAGCTGGTTTCCGCGTGGATGTTGTTAGAGATTGAGAGGTCGGCCGACCCATGTCAGGTGGTACTCGGAGACTAGGTCACCTTTGCGACTGCGTCCTTTAAGAATTCCGATCCTTGTTCTTCCTTCCACGACCTGCAGTCCCGAAGTTGATGGACTAATTAGTGAACGATCGATAAGTACTGGCCATCGCTTCCAAGTGCCGTGCGTATCCCAGCATAGAGCGACACCCATGTGAATCCCGTGACTGCGAACCTTGATCCAATGTTCAGGGTTGGCCGCGAATGCGTCGATACAGTCGCGTTCGGAGTTTCCGGTAGGCGTCCGGATGAGCACTTCCGTGGAAATGGATTCGACGCCCCAGATGATCTGAGATATATCAACATCGGAATAGTCGAGAAGAAACTCTTCTTTATCCGCATGGTCATACAGCCATTGCTTGAGCACGTCGGCGGGCCAGTGGAGCCCGACAACTTTGGGGTGCCGTCGAAATTCTTCGAATCCGAATCCATCTTCGCGGCAGGACCGAGAGATCAAACTGAAGTCAGCTAGGTGCACGGTGTTCAGTGTGGCTGACAAACGGACTATCCGCAATCTGCTGACTAGTAACACGTCATGCTGAAGACATCGACACCCGAATCGTGTAGTCGGCCGACTGCTTCCAACTGTCGAGTTGCCTGCTGTCTTCTTAAGATTGCTCTCGGCTTAGCTAGGCGGACGCTCGTTGACCATCACTGGGATCGCTGGCCCGGTGATCAAGGTCGGACTCGAGCTTGGTCTTGTGCTCGACAAGCCAATCGCGGGTCTGGTGGACAGTGAGGGCCTTGTTACTGACGCGTTCAAGCTGATGCTCGTAGAAGGCGACGTCATGCACGTTCTCAAGAAACAGGCTTGTCGTGGGCTCTTGGTGGTGAACGAGCGGAAGATGTTGATTGTGTCGATAGAGGACGAAGCCTGCATGGAGGCTAGTCAGGGCGAAATCATCGGGCATGAGGTGGATGCGGTGACGAGGCAGCGACGACGTGATTAGGAGATGCAGGATCTGCTCATGGAGGACTGCAGGATGTGCTGTGCTCCCGAGTAACGCGGTTTTGCGCAGATAGAATGTAAAGGGACCTGGCACGTGGGGGGACGTTGACTGGCTGGCGAGTCGCGTGCGCACTCCGACATTGAGCGCGTGTCCATCCTCGATACCGTTTTTGGTGAGGGTCTCGCGAATGTACGACTCGATCTGGAGTTGCCGCGGGATGTCTACTGGGTCGTAGGCCGCGATGGTCTGGCTGCCCCTGTCGAGCACCTTGATGAGTGGAAGGCAGTCGGGGAAGCCTATCGGGTGGCTCCTGACCTGGTAGCCGTCGTCGGGGAGGCGGTCTAGGGCTACCAAGTCGTCGAGTTCCTGTGGGCTGGCTTTCGCGCGGGCGAGGTAGATGGCGATATCGCCGGCTTGGTAGTTGCGGAGACCGCTCTCGAGGCGCGAGATGGTGGAGGCGGGCCAGCCGAGCATGCGGCTCATGTCGGTTGCCAGGTAGCCGGCGCGCATGCGGATTCGCCGCAGCTCGGCGCCTAGCTCTCGTTGCTTTGCCGTGGAAAAGAGGCCGTCTACGCGACGACCTCTTTGCGTGTGAATAACGCGTGTGTCCGAGGGGCGAGTTGCTCACTATCCACACGTCTCCACCTGCCTAGATGAGGCTCAGGGCGTGGGAGCTGCTTGTCGGCCTGGACGTCATTAGAGGGGCTTCACCAGGCAGGACGGCAGCGCACGCCAGTGGTCTGGCAGGGAAAGTGTCGGTGGTTCGTGCGAGGCTGGTTACGTGCGACTTCGTGATGCTCATGGTGTGGAACTGAACGCGGACTTTGGCGTTGAGGTCGATGAGGGCCGTTTGAGTCTTGTGCTGGAGAGTGCCGGCGGGAGGACTGCTGGAGCGGATCGTCCACGTAACGACCAGTACGTTCCCGTGTTGAGGTTGCTGCTGGAGCGCCTGCGTGAGCGGGACGCAGTTCTGCTGTCTGCGTTGGTTGCTTCTGCGCGGGTTTCGGGATTGTCCGAGGACGAGCGGACCCTGGTCAGGGGGCCGTTGAAGCTTACCGGGGTGACCGATGTCGAGCAGTTGAGGCTTGAGATCACCAGTGCGCAGGGTCGTGTCGGGTTGCCGCCCGGTGCGCGAAAGGAAGGCAACAACCGCAAACGCATCCGGCTTCGCCTCGAAGTTCCGGGGTACAACCTTGAAGACGCGACACGGCTCGCCGTAGACCTCGTCGACCCGCGTACCGAGCCGGTTGACCAGTTGGCTTCTTCCAGGGAGCTGCCGACTGCGAAAGAGCTGCTCGACGCTCTGACCGGGGTGGAGATCCTGACCGCGACAGGCAGTCCGAACACCGTGCTCGAAGTGCACGGGAACGTAGCGCGCGTTCAGACCGAACGCTCTCCTGGCGGAAGGCTTGTCGAGATCAGCGAGGTGCAGAGGGGCTTGGACAAACTCGCTGAGCACCGGTCCGTGCGGGTGACGGTTGACGAGCTGGGACACCGGAGTGCGTTTGTGGGCGCGGTGTTGGCGACGCTTCCCGGAGCACGGTTCGGCGGCCCGCCCGCGGAAGTGATCCTGCGCGAGCCGACCGGCGACGAGGTCACGGGCGATCTTCACTTCGGCGAACTCGACGCGGTCACCAGCGTCAAAGTCCGGACAGAGCAGAAGAAGCTGCGAAAGCTCCTGGCCGGAGGCGCAGCTTTCGCCGAGTGCGCGCTCTGCGGAGATCGATACCCGATCGACTTTCTCATCGCTGCGCACATCAAGAAGCGTGCCGTCTGTACAGATCAAGAACGCCGCGACTTGACCCACATCGCGATGCTCGCCTGCTCCTTCGGCTGCGACACGCTGTATGAATCTGGCTGGATAACCGTCGACCAGCAAGGCTTCGTGCAAACACGACCGGCTGATGACCTGCCCGAAGGACTCCTTCGAACTCGACTCTTGCACCTGCAAGATCGACAGTGCTCAGCCCACAGCGCCAGCTCAGAAACCTACTTCGCCTGGCATCGAACGAACGCGTTTACCTTGAACGGACCTCCGTAAGACCTGATCAGCATCGATGCTGCCACTTGGACGCCGCCTATCGGAACGTACGTCCGCTTGCCGCGCGCTCCGCGCCTGCTTCGGGCCCAACGAGGCCCTGGCGATGTGGGGTCGGCAGGGGGTTAGCGGCGCTGCTTCAGACAAGGACGATACATTCTTTGGGCCAGGCCGGTCGGTTAAGGGGAGGAAATGGCTGCAGTTTCCACGAAGTCGCGGCGAGGCGTCATTTACGTCCTGTTCAACCAAGCTTATCCCGGTGCACTGAAGATTGGCCGGACGAAACAGGACGCGGTGGCGCGTGCCCGAGAATTGTCGCGAGCGACGGGGGTTCCGCAACCTTTTGAGGTTCTCTGCGACGTCGTAGTCTCCGATGCGGTCGCCGCTGAGCGGGAAATCCATGCTGCACTGTCCGATGAGCGCGTTAATCCCAGGCGTGAATTCTTCCGTGTCAAGATGCGCGACGCAGTGCGTTTGGTTCTAGAGGTTGCAGCGCGTTATCCTGTTAATCCGGAAGCGGAATCCGAGGAGATCGACATTCTACCTGCCCTTGAGGGCAGAATGCGACGATGGCTGCGGAATGACCTCGTTGGTCTTCATTTCGTCCAGTATTCAGACCTCTGCCTTCTCCGGATGACATTTCAGCCTGTGGTGGATTCCCCCGACGCATATGAGGTCGTGTTCGATCTACGAGTATTAGGTGACGGAGACTACGATACTGACGACTGCGATATCTGTGGTCAGTCTTACTACACAGATGAAGATCCATGCGAGCACCGAGGCCTCGTATTTGACCCATTTCGTCGAAGTATCGAAGAGAACGCTGACGCCGTCGTTCGAGAACTGGATACATACTCTATGTACATGGTCGGAATCGATGTTCTCAACGAGGAGGCAGCCGATTACGTGAGTCGCGAAAAGAAAAACGATGTTCCATGCCAATCTTACAAGGTAGTTGACACTAAGTACGACATCTGGGGTGCAGGGCCGGACGATCCGGCGGCGATCGCACGTCTTAGTCGGGCAGCCACCCGAGAGAGGCGGCTATGATGGTGCCGATTGTCTTCGCATGGCCCTAGGGGACAGTCTGGAGCTTGTCGCTTCACCAACGCCTACGTCTCGCCATGCGAATATCTGCTCAGGATTTAGTCAAGCAGTCCATGGTATCCGGCTGGGTGCGACTAGGGCCGTGTCGGCGAACGTCACTGACCGGCGAAGCCAACTATGCATGCATTACTTGTTGTGCGTCAGCGCGTCGCTGAGAAAAGTACACCGCTGTTCTGTATCATCGGACCCATGAGCACAGTGATTGCCTTCTTCAACAATAAGGGTGGCGTCAGTAAGACAACCACCTGCTTTAACGTCGGCTGGATGCTTGCTGAACGTGGACATAAAGTGGTCTTGGTGGACGCGGACCCGCAATGTAATCTTACCGGCATGGTGATAGATGTCAGGGAAGACGGGGCGCTCGAAAATTTCTATCGAGACAACCCTACTCGAAACCTTAAAGACGCACTAGAACCTGCATTCGCTTCAAGACCGAAGCCTCTTGTTGCAGTTGACTGTGTCCCCGTTGAAGGCCGTGAAAATTTATGGCTAATTCCAGGCCATGTTGGACTTGCGGAAGACGAAGTCTCTTTGGGAATTGCACAACAATTATCTGAATCAGTGCAAGCTTTAAAGAATCTTCCCGGGAGCTTTAGGCATCTTTTCGATCTTACCTCTGAAGCTTACGATGCAGATTATGTTCTCGTGGATCTAAGTCCAGGTCTTGGATCTATTAATCAAAACCTGGTTACTACTGCAGACTACTTTGCGGTTCCGGTTAGCCCGGACATATTTTCCGTCATGGCTCTTGAGTCGCTGACGCGAGTTCTTCCTCGCTGGGCAAGCTGGGCAAGAAACGCGGCCCAGCTGGATGCCCTTGCTGACGCTGACTACCCCTTTCCGGAGCCGAAATTGAAGTTCCTCGGCACCATAGTTCAGCGATATCGACTTAAGGGGGGTGAGCCCACTGAGGCTTTCCGCAGGTATTTCGAGGAGTTAGATGGAGCAATTGGCGGAAGGCTAATTCCAGCCTTCTCCAAGGCAGACTTACTTCTGGAAAATTCTGCATACGCCGATGCTGGACTCGAAGAAACTCTACGCCTTGCGAGTATTCCTGATTTCAACACCTTGATTGCAAATTCACAACAATCAAGAAAGCCGGTATTTATGCTCACACAAGAGGATATTGGAAAGCGAGGCTTCGTGTGGGCGACACAAAAAGAAAACATCGAATCTTATCGAAGGATATTTGACGATATTGCCGTCAAAATCGAGAAGCTCACGAGGCAGTAATGGCCGCGCGAAGATTACAGGAGTTTCAACGCGAAATAACACGTGCAAGGGATCTCGTGGGTCTTGGTCAAAGCATTAAGGGGATGACCCAAGGCTTGGTCGATGCTTCTGACCTGTATCGCAGTAGTCTGGTTCAGGCGGTTGCCGCACTTGATTCCTATGTTCATGGCGTAGTTCTTGATCGCGCCGTAGATTTGCTTATGGGAAGAATGCAGGCAACGACAAAGGACGCCAAGGTCGGATTGAATTTCTCCGCTGTCCAGGAAATTGTCTCGGCTGCATTGCCTGCGGATCGTGAAATTGCAGCAAGGCGACATATTTCTCAACGGCTCGCGCTGGAAACCTTTCAAAAGCCTGACGATGTCGCGAAAGCATTTAGCATGGTAGGCGTGGGAAAGATTTGGTCGACTGCTTTTCCTGGAGGGCCGAGTAACGCCTCGACTGCGTTGAGTCTCGTAGTGAGGCGGCGAAACAGAATTGTTCATCAATGCGACTCGGACCCACTGGCTCCAGGGCAAGTTACACCACTCAGTGATCAGGACGCATTGGACAGTGTTGCAACTGTAGAAATGACAGTTGCAACAATCGACTCCATTTTGTAACGGGCAACAGGTTGAAATGTCCCTTTTGGTGAACTTCGGTGCGCAAGCTAGCTAAGCACACTTTGAGACTTTTGGGCTAAGTCGAGCTTCAATATAAGTCGCAAAGGCAAGTGGAAGCTATTTCGAATCGATTTTCCTTGTGCGCCCTCATTTCCCGTGGGCGACCTGTTGTGTAATCAGAGATTGAATGGCGTCTTACTTCTTGTAGTGACCAATGTACTTGCTGTGTTCTGAGATGAGGTTTTGGGGCAGTTGGCCGTGTGACCTGCTGGCTACCTTTGGGATGATCGACTGGTGATCGAGTTCCATTTCGGCCAGGTGGCTCACGAACCAGTCGCGGGTTTGTTGGCGAGTCAGGGCCTTGTGGGCGATGCGTTCAAGCTGACATTCGTAGAATGCGACGTCATCATCGTTTTCGAGGAACAGGCTGGTTGTGGGCTGTTGGTGATGAATGAGCGGACGGTGCTGGTCGTGTCGATACAAGGCGAAGCCTGCATGAAGGCCGGTCAAAGTAAAGTGATCGGGCACGAGGTGGATGTGGTGATGAGGTAGGGACGACATGATCAGCAGGTGCAGCACCTGCTCGTGTTTGACGACAAGTTCTCCAGGGTGTACGAGCAGCGTGTTTTCGTGCAAGTAGAAGGTGAAGGGGCCAGGTATCCGGCGGGAAGCTGCTTGGCTGGCGAGCCGTGTGTGCACTGCTGCGTCAAGAACGGGACCGTCCTTGTGTCCGCATCTCGCTAGGGTCTGGCGAATGTATGGCTCGATCTGGAGTTGCCGCGGGATTTCGACGGGGTCATAGGTCGTGATGGACTGGCTGCCTGCGTTGAGCACGGAGATGAGTGGAAGGTCGTCGGAGAAGCCCGCGGGGTGGCTTCTGACCTGGTAGCCGTCGTCGGGGAGGCGGTCAAGGGCTACCAGCTTGTCGAGTTCGTGAGGAGTTGCCTTCGCTCGGGCGAGGTAGATGGCGATGTCGCCGGCTTGGTAGCTGCGGAGGCCACTTTCCAGGCGCGAGATAGTGGAGGCGGGCCAGCCCAGCATGCGACTCATGTCAGTTGCGAGGTAACCGGCGCGCATACGGATCCGGCGCAGCTCTGCACCAAGCTCCCTCTGCTTCGCGGTAGACAACTGGGGCGTCTTCTTCGATTTCACCAGTTCCTGCTCAGGGTGTTGTGGCGAATGCCGGGCTGGACTTGGGGACAGATCGGCCGTCTCGCAAGACACATACCGTCGAAGGCGTTGTGACACGTGAAAGTGTCCCTGAACTGTGGGAACGCTTCGTGTGACGGCTGAGTCGGCTGGCTTCGAACCCGTCACACCGTCACGAACCGCCTGCGGGAGTCGAGCTTTGGAGGCGGCGATCAGGTGTCACGCCGGTGGGCTGGGCCAGCGCGCTGGGCAGCGACGAGGTCTACGGCTCGGCTAGCGACTCGCTGGAACGCGGTCACGTGACCGGTGAGCCGTTCGAAGCCGAGTTCGGTGAGACGTAGCAGGCTTCGATGCTGTTTGTGTCGAGCTACGTACCCGGCGGCGAGCAGTCGGTCGGTATGAGAGGCGAGGACTCGTGAGCTGACGCGAAGGCGCGTCGTCAGAGCGCCCTCTTGGTGCCACCTGACGTCAGCAAGAAGACACAGGACGAACAGCCGGATCGGCAGGAGTAGAAGCGGGTCGAGCTCACGCTGGAAGACGGGGAGCGAGGCGTCGGCTGGCGATGTCATGACTCGCCGCGGGGTAGCTCGGTAGTGCGGAGAGCAGCGCTCGAAGCCGGAAGCCCGCGGGTTCGAGCAGTGCTCGGCAAATGCCGCGCACACGGCCTCCGAGCGCTGGCCCCAAGAGAACGTCGGAAGAGTCGGCGCAAGCGCGACGGCTTGCGGTGCTGAGGCGGGCGGAGACGCCGTTCGACGGTGGATAGCGTCGAACGGGCTGACAGGTACGCCTTGCAGCGGCCACAAGGTCGCCCAGGCGGAACGAGCATCGAGAAGGGCAGCACGATGTGACCGCAGAGTCCCTCGTATCGGCCGAGGTCGTCATCTCGGCTGCGCGCGAACTCTTCGTCGGTTACAGCGTGATCGAGGCCATCGACCTCGCTCCTGTGCCAGGTGACGTATATCCCGGCGGCCGCATCCGGCTGTTGTACGTCGCGCATGAGTCCTCCGCTACCTACAGGCTGACCAGCCACAACGAGCTGTAGTATCTGAAATCAGCCTGCCTTATGCGCTCATTTAGGCGACAGGACGTGCGGGCGACATAGCGAGGACATCTCGCGGGGGAGCATGAACGCCGGGAGGGCGAGATGACGACTGGCGGCGGCAGTGACGACCTGCCGCGGACAGTGCTGGAAATGAAGCTCCGGGAGCGGAATCAGACGCTCGCGGAGTTCGTCGAGGATGCCGAGCGGTTCGCGCGCAGGTTCGGTGAGCCTGGCACGCTCAGCGTCCGGCACCTGCAGCGCTTGATCTCGGGACGCAAGCCGGACGGATCACCGGTCGGACGCCCGCGCCCAGCTACCGTGCGCCTGCTCGAACGGATGCTCAGTCTTGGGATCGGCGAGCTGCTGTCGGCACCTGATGCCGTCCGCAGTTCTTCGGAAGACCCGGATGCGGAACTCCGGCAGCGACTTAGCGCTGCTCGCCGGGTGAACGCGGACGTGTTGACCCTGCTTCACAGCCAGTTGTCCTCGGTCCGGCGCCTTGATCGGGAGTTGGGTGCTTCAACAGCTCACGAAGAGGTGGCTACAAAAATCCGGCAAATCGCGCGTTTGCGGTCCCACAGCCTCACTTCGGACGTTCGTGGCCGACTTGCCGCTCTGCTCGCCGAGTTCGGCACGCTCGCCGGCTGGCAGAGGCTCGATATGGGTTCCGTTCACGACTCCTGGCAGTTCTACGAGCAAGCCAAGGCGGCTGCTCGCGAGTCTGGCGACGAGGCATTCGAAGTTCACTGTCTCGCTGAACAGGCCTTCGTGCTGATCGACGTCGGAGAGACTGGATCAGCGGTCGGCCTGTTGTGCGCTGCCGAGCGTCAGGCCCGACATCTCGCCGGTCGCCTCCTGCGAGCGTGGCTCGCCGCCGCGCACGGTGAGGCCCTTGCGGCAGACGGGCAGCGTTCGGCGAGTCTGCTGGCCTTCGATCGTGCCGCAGCGCTTCTGCCGACCGACGTGTCCGCAGTGGACGGTCCCTACGTGGTTCTTGATCCTGTTCATCTCGCGAGGTGGCGTGGGCACGCGCTCGCCCGGATCGGCGAGCCGGAGGCGGTAGGTGTGCTTTCGACAGCGCTCAGCCGTCTCGATCCGACGTTCACGCGCGCGGAGGCAGCGTTGCGAGTGGACCTCGCGACGGCATTCGTCACGATGGGCGAGCACGAAGAAGGCCGAGCGCACGCAGCTCGTGCTCGTACCCTTGCTGTCGAAATCGGGTCTGTGCGGCAGCAACGTCGAATTGCCCAGCTCATCGCTTCGGGGCGCGAAGACTGAGCGGGAGGTGGTACTGCGGGCAACTGCCAGCCCGTAGGCTCGCGGCGTGGCAGACGAGCATGGGTCGTGGAAGACGTTCGGTGAGCGCCTGGTCTACGACAACCGATGGGTCAAGGTCGGGCTGACGGACGTCGAGGCGCCGAATGGCGAGCGCTGGGACTACCACGTCGTGCACCTCGCGCGGATAGCTATCGCGTTGATCGTGAACGACCGGGACGAGGCGCTGATGCTGTGGCGCTACCGGTTCGCTACCGAGCAATGGGGCTATGAGCTGTTGGGCGGTATGGTCGACGACGGCGACGACTCCGCCGGGACGGCCGCGCGGGAGGCGGCCGAAGAGTCCGGCTGGCAGCCGGTCGGTGAGCCGGAACATCTGGTGAGCTTCGAGCCGCTGCCAGGCCAGGTCACGGCGCCGGTCGATGTGTACCTGTGGCGCGAGGCTGAACACATCGGCGAGCCCACCGACACGGAAGAAGTCGGCAGGGTGGAGTGGGTGCCGCTGTCGCGGGTCAACGAGCTTACGCAGCGTCAGGAGCTGCTCGGATCGGGCACGCTGGTGTCCCTGCTCTACTACCTCAACTCACGCCGGGTCTGAGTCGCCTGGCAACACCAGTCGTTCCAGCCGAAGCCGTAGCCGCACGGAGCCGACCTGGGAGATGATCCGCCTGGCCTGCTGCGCATAGGTCCGGGCGGCCTCTCGGTCGCCTGATGCGCTGTAGGCGAGGGCGAGATCCACATACACGGCGGCGCCGGCGCGAACGAAGGACGTCGACCGGGCATCATCGACCACGCGTTCAAGATGCTCGATCGCTTCGGGCGCGCCGAGGTGCACCAACGCGTTGCCGCGCCATCGGTCGAGATGGCTGCCGCCGAGGAAGACGAACGGAAGCTCCGGGTGGACGACTTCGTTCGGTAGGAGTGTGTCGGCCTCGTCGAACGCTCGGAGAGCTTCGTCCCGGTGACCAGCGATCGCGTGGCCTTCGCCCTCCGCGGCCGCGAGCCAGGCACGCAGCAGTTCCGGGGCGCGCTCGCCGATCGAACGCGCCTCCTCGAACAGGGCGAGTGCGTCATCGACGTTGCCCGTGTCGATGAGGACGAATGCCTGCTCAGCTGTCGCGTGGGCAAGCAATCCGGTCGAGCCGGACTCCATTGCCGCGTATTTCGCGCGTTCGTAGTGCGTCCATGCCTGAGCAAGTGAGCCGATGTCGAGGGAGTTCCACCCCGCCAGCGTGGATGCCTCGACGAGCACGCCGGCCAGCGGAGCCCTGTCGCGACGCAGGATGGTGTGCCTGAGCAGGCCCTCAATCTCGGTGATCTGTCCGCGGAGCCGTTCGAGCCTCGCGGCTGATCCGAACCGACGGTCGGCATGGCGAACGCTGATGACCTCGTCGCGGAACAGTTCGATGGTCTGCTCGTCCACTCGGCGGGCGATAACCAGCCGTTCGGCCAGCTCGTCGCCTGAGGGGCCGGCGAACTCGCCCGTGGGGAACCCGAGATCGTCGTCGGTTCGGCCGTAGATCTCGCGCAGGACGGCGCGCATCGGCGGTTCGGGCACCACATGGCCGTTCTCCCACCGGGAGATATCCGTCTTCCGGCTGGGGACCGAGCGTTCGGGCAATCCGTGTGCCGCTGCACGCGCGTTGATTGCTCGTGCGAGTTTCTCCTGACTCCAGTCAAGCGCATTCCGGGAGGCTTTCAAGGGGCTTGCCGAGTTCATGACGCGCACCTCCGGCACTGGCCTTGAACTGCGGAGATAACAGGGAATAACACGGGGCATGTAAACCGCTGCCAGCTCCCGCGGCCCGGAAAAATGCCGTTTCTTGGTGACATGAGAAACGACAAGGAACACCGGCGGTCGACCGAGTCGGCCGATCGCAAACAGGATTTCGCGCTAGCCGCGGGAAGTCCCATCGTGGCGGAGCAGCTCGGTGAGATCGGCGAGGTGCTCGGTGATCTGCGACAGCCGCTGTTCGATGACAGCGAGCCGCGCCGACACGGCGTCTTCCATGTCTTCGCGAGGCTGGCCGAGAGTCGGCGGGATGCGGCCATGCAGGACAGCGAGCAGATGCTGCGGGTGCAAACCGAGCGCGACCGCAAGCGCTTCGAGCGTCCGGTCGCTTCGCTTGCGCTCCACGGTGTGGTTCTGGATTTCGCGGACGATCGCCTGGGAGACCTGCGAGCGCTCAGCCAGTTCGCGTTGCTTCCATCCGAGCTCGTGTACGCGCTCGTTGATGGTCTTCGCGACCGCCGCCCAGTCTTCCGACACCTATTCCTCTTCCTTCGTGGTCCGCCTCAGCGCCGACATTAGCGCTTGACGGAATCAACGACGCTGAGATCCACACCGCGTCGCGCGTTCGGACCATTCTCGCGCCTTTATGCGACTAAATCAGCGCACTTTTAAGGCTCAAATCAGCTTTTCGACTTTAAGGACTACCCCAATGCAGAAGAAAATGCCTGACGCTGGCGGTCCAGCGTTCTACTCACCGGCTGACGCCGCCTGGATTCTCGGCGTCGACCTCAACTCGATCCATCGCGCCATCCGGATCGGCGAACTGCGGGCCGAGCGGCGCCGTTCGCGACTCGTCATCCCGGCTTCAGAGCTGCGGCGAGCTCTCGGTGGGGGTGCGCGATGAGCGAACCCGACTACACGGAGATCGCCGCCCAACTAGACCGGTTCGCCCCTGTGCCTGACTCGGTCTTGAAGGAGGTCGTCGAAAGGGACGGCCTGTGCTTCTGGGCCTTCGAGCGCGCGGACCTACCGGAATTGACCGGGGACGATCCACCTGACAGGGAGCTGGCCAAGCGACTGTGTGCCGGCTGTCCGGTGATCGACGAGTGTCTTGAACTCGATCTCCGCACTACCGGACCAGATGCTCTCGGCGTGTGGGGTGCGATGCCGGATACCGACCGGCGCATCCTCCACACGGCTTGGCAGTGTCGCCGAGGAGGCGAGGCGCGATGACGCTCACCCTCTCATCGACACAGGTTCTCGCCGGACTTGGTGTTCTGTTCGCCCTGTTCATGGTGTGGCGTGTCGGCGCACGCAAAGCGCGCCGCGCCGCCGAAACGGCACGAGCGGGCGCACGAGTCGTCTCGCTCGCTGGAAAAGTGCTGTTCACAGGCGCGGCGTTCGTGGGCGTGCAGTGGCTCGTGATCACCCATCCTGGCAACCCGACTCTGTTGCTCGTGGTACTCGGAGTGCCGGACCTGATTGCGGCATACGTCCTAACGCGTGCTCTGACCGTCACGTCACTCGATACCTCACGTCGAGGCGGTGGGCGATGATCGACACGAAGCAGAAGGCCGCGTCCTGCACACCATCGGTGAGCCGTGCTCAGCGACTCGCCGCCGAAGCCGCAGAGGCTGCCGATGTCCGCCGCTGGCGAACTCATCCGGACGTCGTTGCCCTTCGAATAGAGCGAGTTCGTGCTCAGGTCGATCGGCTGTGCTGGGCCGGAATCATCCTCGGACTGGCTTTCACCGCGGCCAACGTCCAGTGGTTCGCTGCCGCCGGATCAGAATTCGGCTCGTTGCCCTGGCTGACGGCCTGGCTGCTGGACCCCACTGTGTGCCTGGTGTTGCTCGCCATCCTTCGAGCTGAGCAGGTCACTGCCCGGTACCAGGTTCGCACCGGGCGGTGGGTCCGTGTGGCGAAGTGGCTCACGCTGGCGGCCACGTACGTCATGAACACCTGGTCCTCGTGGGCAGCCGGATCACCGGCTGGAGTGGTCTTGCATTCCGTGCCGCCGATGGTCGTATTCGTCGCAGCCGAAGCTGTCACCGACCTACGCGACAAGCTCACGGACGCCGTGCAGGTTGCTCTCGTGAACACCGCGAAACCCGCGGACGTTCATGAACTGGCGACGGCTGATCGTGAACGCCCCGCTCGTCGGCTGTTCGCCGACTACCTCTCCGACGCGCGGCAGGCATGGAAGCCCGACGTCAGAGTGACGCCTGCCTGGGTGCGAGAGGTCACCGGTTGTTCGCGCGGGTTGTCCTCCCGGCTCGCAGCCGAGCTTTCGGCCGAGGTGGCCGAGGGGGTGCGCCATGGCAGCTGAAGCGAGTTCAGAGGTTGATAGCGGTGTGTCTCTGGCCCGAATGGCCTCGGGCGACTTCGAGCACATCGGGCCGATCCTGGACGGCGAGTTGATCGACGACTCGCTACCCCAACCGCGTGTTCGGACCGTCCGTCGGCGGCTTGCGCGCTGGTGGAAGCACTCACCGCGAGTGCCACTGTGGATGAAGAGCAGGCCGCAAGCCGTCCAGGCTGCGAAGGACGCCGTGGTCTGGATAGTCAAGTCGCCGCTTCGGTACGCGGGTGCGGTGGTCCGCGGAGCCGTAGCCGGTACGCGAGCGTGGCGAGGTTGGGTCAAGGTAAGCGACTATCGGACGGCTGCCGAGGACTCGGAGAAGCTTGCCGACAAGTTCACGGAAATTCGTGAACTGATGCTGTTCCGCTGGAAGGTCACTGGCGCCGTCGTTGCCATAGTGGCGTTGGCGGTCGCCGTGGTAGATCTTCTGTACGGACACGATCCACTGTGGATCGGCGGGGCTGCCGCATCGCTGGCGCTGGCAATTCTGGGGCGCCGCAAGGATGGCAGTCCAGGACGGAAGCCCGCGCTTGCTGGTCCGCGCACGCTGACTTGGACGATGGACCCGCAGGTTCTTGTGGATGCGTTCCGCGACGCGAAGCTGATAGGAAAGGACGAGACACTTCGCTTGGTGGAACGAGCAACGCGCGTGGGTGACGGTTGGGCGGTCACCGTGGACTTGCCGGCGACGCGGAAGGCCGCAGATGTCGTGAAGAACCGGGATGCGTTGGCTTCCGCCCTGGCAGTCGACGAAGTCCAGCTCATCGTGGAGCGCGTGCGTGGAAACGGCGGGCATGCCGGCCGGATCTCGATGTGGGTCGCTGATGAGGACCCGTACGTTCGTCCGCCTCTTCAGACGCCGCTGCTCGGCGTTACACGGTGGGATGCTTGGCGGCCTGTCCCGTTCGGACGTGACGCACGAGATCGGCGGATCGATCTGCCGCTCGTGTGGACGTCGCTTCTGATCGGCGCTATTCCCAGGCAGGGTAAGACGTTCGCTGCCCGGCTCGCTGCTAGCGGACTTGTCCTGGACGCTTGGGTGCGGCTCTACGTAGCGGACTTCAAGGCTGGGAAAGATTGGGTCGCCGCCGGGCAAGTTGCGCACCGCTTCATGGCTGGTGACGAGCCTGAACACGTCCATGCCCTCATTGACTGGCTGGCCGAACTGGTTGCCGAAGTCCAGGGCAGGTTCCGGCGTATGCGGGATCTGGACGACTTGGTGTGCCCGGAATCGAAGGTGACGCCGGAGATGTCACAGGACAAGGCGCTGAACATGCCGATAACGGCGATCTTCATCGACGAGGTTCAGGTGCCGCTCGAAGATCGCACTCCTGTTGAGGTACAAGGAAAGAGGCTTGCGGCAGGCGAGTACATCGGCGAGTTGTTGACGTGGCTGGCCAAGAAGGGACCGGCGGCCGGGATCGTGCTCGTACTCGCCACTCAACGCCCCGACTCCAAGACCATCCCATCCGGGCTCCGGGCGGTGCTCGGATCACGGTTCGCCCTTCGGGTGATGGACTGGCGTGACTCCAACATCGTGCTCGGCGAGCAGATGAACACCCGCGGGTTCGACTCGTCTCGCCTTCTGCCATCGCACAAGGGCGTTGGCATCCTTCGGCCGGACGGCGACACGGCGGCTGGCGCGGATGCGTTGGCGATGACGGTCCGCACCTACTACATGCCGAACGAGGACTGGCAGACCATCTGTCAGCAGGGGCGCGCTCTGCGGGAGGCGGCTGGAACGCTGACAGGGCATGCGGCCGGTCAGGACAGCATGCCAACGCTCGATCACGCTGCCGTTGCACACGCTCTGGGCGCGGGGGTTGCAACGAGCCCATCGATGCCTGAGTTGCCAGAACCGCTCTCTGAGCTCGTCGAGTATCTGGGAGTCGACCTCGGACCTGAGGGGCGGCAGTTCGTCCCCACGGCCGAGTTGGTGGAGGCGCTCGGCATCGAACGCAGGACGTTCTCGCAGCAGATGACCGAAGCAGGATGTCGGCCGACGCGAGACCGTGTGACCAGCGAAGACGGTGAGACTCGGCAAGTTCGGGGCTATCTGACCGCTGATATCCGCCGGGCTGTCGAGCGTGCCGGCCATGGCGAGGGATACGCCGCCGCAGGGGCACTGCGATGAGCGCGACCCAGAACAACCAGCCTTGTCGGGTTATCCTACCTGCAGGATTGCCTGAGCTGACGCCTGCGGCAGCGCGCGCCTTGCTGGCGGTTCTCATCGACCTGACTGAGGTGCCGGTCCTCGATGGACCAGGGAGGGAGGCGACCGATGACCGCTGAAATCAGCGACCCATGGTCGAAATTGGACGAGATCCTTGGCCTGGAGGTTGCCGAGCCCGTGGACGACGGGATCGGGGCTCTGGCGGTCTATGGTCGCTGCTCGACTGAAGACAACCAGGACCCGGAGACCTCGCGAGGCTGGCAGATCGGCAACGCGCGCAAGTTCGTCGAGCCGCTGGGCGGTCGGATCGTGGCCGAGTACTTCGACGTGGGTCAGTCGCGGTCAGTGCCGTGGGAGAGGAGGACCGAAGCGTCGCGTCTGCTCGCCGAGCTGAAGAACCCGCACCGGACATGGAACGCCCTGGTCGTCGGCGAGGGCACCCGGTGCTGGTTCGGCAACCAGTTCTCGCTCATCGCTCCGCGGTTCGCCGCGTACGGCGTGGACTTATGGGTGCCAGAGCTGGGAGGGAAGTTCGATCCCCGAAATCCGTCGCACAAGATGCTGATGAGCGTGCTCGGCGGCATGAGCGAGTCGGAGCGGCAGCACGTTCAGGCGCGCGTCCGGGCGGCGATGGACGCACAGGTCGTTAACGAGGGGCGTCACCAGGGAGGCCGTGCACCGTACGGGTACGTGGTCGTGGATGGTGGACCACATCCGAACCCGCGGAAAGCGGCCGAGGGGTTCCGGCTGCGTCTGCTCGCGCTCGACGAGCCTGGCGCCGAGGTGGTTCGTCGCATCTTTGCCGAGTATCTCGACGGGAGCGGCGATCGCGCGATCGCGAACATGCTGAATCTCGAAGGAATCCCGTGCCCGTCGGCGAAACGGCCGGACCAGAATCAGCATCGGTTGGCGGACGGCTGGCAGGCAAGCACGGTTCGAGCGATTCTGGAGAATCCGCGGTACACCGGCTATGCGATCTTCGGTCGCTGGGCCAAGCACGAGATGTTGCTGGATCCCGACGACGTAGCAGCCGGCCATGTGGTCCGGTTCCGGCGGGCCTCTCCGGACCGCGTAGTGCGGTCGAGGAGTCAGGCTCATCCGAAGATCGTGTCTGTCGAGACGTTCACGCAAGCTCAGTTGCTCCGACGCTCGAAGGCGAGCGGCGGCCTAGCGACCGCGAGGAAGGCGGAGCGAGGTGCTCGCAACACAGCGCGGACCTACCTTCTGCGAGGACTGATCCGTTGCGGAGTTTGCCACCGGAAGATGCAAGGCGCGACCATTCGGAAGGGTGCGTACTACCGCTGCACGGCGCGGACGATGGCTCCAGGCTCGGCGATGCTTGCCGACCACCCAAAGACCGTGAACCTACGTGAAAGCACGGTGGTCGAAGCGCTCAACGGCTGGATCGGGCGGCTGTTCGCGCCCGACAACGTCGACCAAACCGTTGCGGCGCTACTCGACTCTGCGAGCGGGAACACTGGAGGTGCGCATGAGGCAGCTCGGCGCCGACTGGCGGACGCGGAGGCGCGACTTCGCCGGTTTCAGGAAGCTATCGGGGCAGGGGTGGATCCCACGGCCGTCGTCGATGCCATGAACCAGGCACACGCGGAGCGAGTTGCAGCGAAGGCCGAGCTGGATGGCGCGCCTGCGAGTCGGAGAGTCACAGACGGTGAGGTCTACGCGATGATCGATTCGCTCGGTGATGTCGGAGCGATGCTCGCCGATGCGAAGCCAGCTGGGCTGGCCCGGCTCTACCAGCGGTTGAACCTGGAGTTACGCTACGAACCAAAAGAGCTGGCCATCTACGCGATGACCAGCCCCGGTGTAGATACTGCGTGTGTCCGAGGGGGGACTTGAACCCCCACGTCCGTTAAGGACACTAGCACCTCAAGCTAGCGCGTCTGCCATTCCGCCACTCGGACTTGCTGATGAGAAGAGACTATACGTCACCGGAGAGGCCCGAATCAGGGGGGTCCGTATCGTCACGGAGACGCACCTTGAGACCATGATCGGTTACCGTCCGACAGATTCTCGACTCCGTCCTGGGTGGTCATCGCGTGTGAGTCCGCAGGTCAGCAGCCATAAGTGCGAGATGTGAGTAGAAGGTAACCTGGAGTGACGGTCGACGGGAGTGAGCCGTCGATACCGAGGGAATCAAACCCGGTCACCCAGCGCTTACACGTCCGTGAAGAAGATTGGTTTCCTCTCGTTCGGCCACTGGTCGGCGAGCGCGCACTCCGAGACCCGGTCCGCCGCCGACTTCCTGCATCAGTCGATCGACCTGGCCGTCGCCGCCGAGGAGCTCGGTGTGGACGGCGCGTACTTCCGCGTACATCACTTCGCGCGGCAGGCCGGGAGTCCGTTCCCGTTGCTTTCGGCGATCGGTGCCCGGACCTCGAAGATCGAGATCGGTACCGGCGTGATCGACATGCGGTACGAGAACCCGATGTACATGGCCGAGGAGGCGGGCGCCGCCGACCTCATTTCCGGCGGCAGGCTCCAGCTCGGTGTCAGCCGGGGATCCCCGGAGCAGGTGATCGACGGCTGGCGGTACTTCGGGTACGGGCCGGCGGAGGGGGAGACGGCCGCGGACATGGCCCGGCAGCGCACCGAGGTCTTCCTGAAGCTGCTTGACGGGGAGGGCTTCGCGCAGCCGACCCCGCGCCCGATGTTCGCGAATCCGCCCGGGCTGCTTCGGCTCGAGCCGTACTCCGAGGGGTTGCGTGAGCGCATCTGGTGGGGTTCCAGCTCCAACGCGACCGGTGTGTGGGCCGCGAAGCTGGGCATGAACCTGCAGAGCTCCACGCTCAAGGACGACGAGACGGGTGAGCCGCTGCACGTCCAGCAGCGCAAGCAGATCGAGGCCTACCGCGAGGCCTGGAAGGAAGCCGGTCACGCGCACGAGCCGCGGGTGTCGGTCAGCCGCAGCATTTTCGCGCTGACCAACGACCGCGACCGTGCCTACTTCGGCCGCGACCGCGAATCGCGTGACCAGGTCGGCATGATCGACGAGACGACCAGGGCGATCTTCGGGCGTTCCTATGCCGCCGAGCCGGACGAGCTGGTGCGCGAACTCAAGGCCGACGAGGCGATCCAGGCCGCGGACACCCTGCTGCTGACCATCCCGAATCAGCTCGGGGTCGAGTACAACGCGCACGTGCTCGAGAGCATCCTCACGCACGTGGCGCCGGAGCTCGGCTGGCGCTGAGAATGCGCGATTCGGCCGATGGGCAGGGGTGCCGGGCCTGATTAGGATCAGGGCATCCCCTGGCCATCGGAGGGTCACATGAGACTGCTCGGCCTGGTTCTGGTCTTCTGCCTCGCTTTGTCGCCCACGGCGCAAGCGGCCGCTCCCGCACCTCTTGGTGGCGGGAGCGTGCTGCAATCCGGCGCTTCGTCCCGGTGTACCGCCGGGTTCGCCGCGGTCTCGGGCAACGTCGGCTACCTGATCGCGAGTTCCGCTTGCGGCAGGCCTGGTGACACCATCCGCAGCGCGGGTCGCGTGGTCGGGGTGGTCGCGGCGGCCCAGATCCCGCCGACCGGCGCGATCGTCATCCGCGTGACCAATACGACCGACTGGCGGCTGGTCGCGTCGATCCCGCCCGTCGACAGCCGGGTGACGATCGGCGGCGCGGTCGAGGCGCCGGTCGGCGCCTCGGTGTGCAAGTACGGGTCGACCACCGGCTGGCGGTGCGGGACCATCCTGGCGAAGAACGTGTCGATCACCTTCCCCGAAGGTACTTTGACCGGTTTGACCCGCACCTCCGTCTGCGCCGAGCCCGGCGACAACGGCGGGCCGTTCGTCAGCGGGACGCAGGCGCAGGGGGTGCTGATCGGCGGCAGCGGCAACTGTTCTTCCGGCGGCTCCACCTACTTCTTCCCGGTTAACCGTGTCCTGTCCGCCTACCGGCTGACGATCCTCGCCGGGACCTAGAACGGCAGGATCCGCGGATACGGGGGAAGGGAGTGCCGCGCGAATCGGGCGAGATAAGCGACCGCGGCTGGATCCGCCGGTAGCCGACACCCTCGTCCAGCTCGGTTTGCGGCCCGCGCGTAACCCTGTGCCAGCAAGGAGGTCTCGGTCGCGGGTTGTGAGGTCAGGGCGATCCGGTCCGGCTCCGGATAGGCGAGCGAGTACTCGGCTAGCTGAAGATCACCGAGCGCAGGAGAAGCCTGTCGGAACCACGGCCACCGTGGGGGCGGAGCGAAAAGTAGGAGTCGCTCTTGCAGTCGTCGTCCAGGAACACCGCTGCCCGTGAATCGGTGTCGTTGCGCGGACGGAACGCGTCGACGTCCCAGTCGGCTATTTCGGGGATTTCGATGCATTCGCCGCTGGGCGGATCGACCAGGATGCCGATCTGGATCTCTTCGTCCGCGTCGTAGTAACGGTAGGTGAATTCCCCTTCGGCCGCGGACGCAACCGCCGGAATCGAAAAACACAGGGCGACGGCACTGGCGACGGCGAGAAAAGCGGTACGGGTGCGCATGAGACGACGGTAGGGCGATGATCAAGTTCTCCGATAGATCTCCCGGCCAGGTCCACCCGAGGGAGTGGACCGATCCACGCCGGTGATCGATAGTGAGGGGCATGTACACCGGCAATCCCGACGTCCCTGACGACGTCTTCGCGGACGTCCTCGGCCAGATCAACGACTTCGTGCGCACCCGCGTGATGCCTCGTGAGCTCGAGATCATGAACATGGACGCGATCCCGGCCGACCTGCGGGCGCAGGCTGCGGAGATGGGGCTGTTCGGCTACGCGATCCCGCAGGAGTGGGGCGGCCTCGGGCTCGACCTGGTCCAGGACGTCGAGGTGGCGATGGCGCTGGGGTACACGTCCCTGGCGCTGCGGTCGATGTTCGGCACGAACAACGGCATCGCAGGGCAGGTCCTGGTCGGTTTCGGCACCGAGGAGCAGCAGGCCAGGTGGCTGCCCGGCATCGCGTCCGGTGACGTCGTGGCGTCCTTCGCGCTCACCGAGCCGGGTGCCGGGTCCAACCCGGCCGGACTGCGGACCAGCGCGAAGCCGGACGGCGACGGCTGGATCCTCGACGGCGGCAAGCAGTTCATCACCAACGCCACCGAGGCCGGGTTGTTCGTGGTGTTCGCCCGCGTCCGGCCCGCGTCCGAATCCGGGACGGGGATCGCGGTGTTCCTCGTACCCGCCGACGCGCCGGGGATCCAGGTCGGCGCGAAGGACGCGAAGATGGGGCAGGAGGGTTCGCGGACCGCGGACGTCACGTTCTCGCAGGTCCGGGTGGGTCCGGAGGCGCTGGTCGGCGGGGATGGCGACGTCGGCTACAAGGCGGCGATGACGTCGCTGGCGCGCGGTCGGATCCACATGGCGGGTCTGGCGGTCGGGGCCGCGCAGCGGGCGCTCGACGAGTCGGTTTCCTACGCGGCTACGGCGACCCAGGGCGGCACGCCGATCGGGGATTTCCAGCTGGTGCAGGCGATGCTCGCCGATCAGCAGACCGGCGTCCTCGCCGGACGTGCGCTCGCTCGTGAGGCCGCCCGGCTCTACGTGACCGGTGAGGATCGTCGGATCGCGCCGTCGGCGGCGAAGCTGTTCTGCACCGAGATGGCGGGCAAGGCCTCGGATCTCGCGGTGCAGGTGCACGGCGGCAGCGGCTATATGCGCGAGGTCCCGGTCGAGCGTATTTACCGCGATGTCCGGCTTATGCGGCTTTACGAAGGAACCAGCGAGATCCAGCGCTTGATCATCGGCGGCGGCCTGGTGCGGGCCGCGAAGAAAGCGGGCGCTCCTGGATGAACTCCAGGTTTACGATCAAGATCATGCGATTCGCCATCAAAACCTCACCCCAGGACACCGTTTGGTCCGACATGCTCGCCGTTTGGCAGGCCGCGGACGAGATCGAACTCTTCGAATCCGGCTGGACCTTCGATCACTTCTATCCCATTTTTTCGGATTCGACCGGTCCGTGCCTGGAAGGGTGGGTGACCCTCACCGCGCTCGCACAGGCCACGAAACGGCTCCGGCTGGGCACGCTGGTCAGCGGGATCCATTACCGCCACCCCGCGCTGCTCGCGAACATGGCCGCGACGCTCGACATCGTTTCCGGCGGCCGCCTGGAGATCGGGATCGGCGCGGGCTGGAACGAAGAGGAATCCGGCGCGTACGGCATGGAGCTCGGTACGATCAAAGCGCGGAGCGACCGGTTCGAGGAAGGATGCGAGGTCCTCGTCGGGCTGCTGACCCAGGAGACCACCACGTTCCAGGGTGAGCACTACCAGCTGACCGACGCCCGCTGCGAACCGAAGGGCGTGCAGAAGCCGCATCCGCCCATCTGCATCGGTGGTAGCGGCGAGAAGCGGACCCTGCGCACGGCCGCGAAGTACGCCCAGCACTGGAATTTCGTCGGCGGCACACCGGAGGAGTTCGCGCACAAGCGCGAGGTGCTGCACCGTCACTGCGCGGACATCGGCCGGGACCCGGGCGAGATCACCTTGTCCTCGCACGTCCGGCTCGGTGCGGACGGTGACTACGCCAAGGTCGCCGCGGAAGCCGAAGCCCTCGGCGAGGCCGGGCTCGACCTGGCGATCATCTACCTGCCGCCGCCGCACACCCCCGCCGTTCTGGAGCCGCTGGCGAAGGCTCTCGAACCGCTGCGCTGACGGCCGGGGCGGCCTCTCCGCGCGGAGGGGCCGCCCTGGGCGTTGCGGAACCGGCCGGTCTCGCTATACGGTGACGGAACTAGAACAGGTTATAGTTCTGGACGGCGGGCGGACCGAGGAGCGGAAATGGCGAACAAGGCGCCGCGCGGCGACGAAGCCGACTACGTGGTCGTCGGATCGGGTAGCTCGGGGGCCGCGATCGCGGGCAGGCTGGCGGAGTCCGGTGCCAGCGTGATCGTGCTCGAGGCGGGCAAGAGCGACGAGAAGCTGCTCGTCAAGAAGCCGGGACTGGTCGGCCCGATGCACGCGGTGCCCCAGCTCAAGAAGCCCTTCGACTGGGGCTACTACTCGGTGCCACAGAAACATGTTCTCGATCGCCGGATGCCGGTGCCGCGCGGCAAGGTGGTCGGCGGTTCCAGCTCCATCAACGGGATGGTCTACGTCCGCGGCAACCGCGCCAACTTCGACTCCTGGGCGGCCGAGGGCAACAAGGGCTGGGACGCCGACAGCGTCAACGCCGCCTACAAGCGGATGGAGGACTTCGAGGACGGCGAGAGCGAGTTCCGGGGCGCGGGCGGGCCGATCCGGGTCACCCGCAACAAGATCCCGCAGGAGGGCACGCTCCAGTTCCTCGAGGCGACCGCCGGTGCGATCGGCTGCGAGATCCTCGACGACTACAACGCCGAGTCGCAAGAGGGCGTCAGCAGGATGCAGCAGAACGCCGCCGACGGCCTGCGCTACAGCGCCTCGCGCGGCTACATCCACCACCTCGCGCCCGCGACACTGCAGGTCCAGTCCGGGGTGCTGGCGAAGAAGGTGCTCATCGAGAACGGCCGTGCGGTCGGCGTCGAGGTCGTCGACGCGGACGGGGGCCGCCGCACCCTGCGCGCCGGCAAGGAGGTCATCCTGTCTGCGGGCTTCGTCGGCTCCGCGCAGCTGCTGATGCTGTCCGGGATCGGCCACGCCGAGCACCTGAAGGAGCACGGCATCGACGTGCTCGCGGATCTGCCGGTCGGCGACAACCTGCACGACCACATGTTCCACGCGCTGACCTTCCGCGCGTCGTCGAGCAGGAACAAGGGCACGCCCCCGTACTTCGCGAGCGGCCTCGTCAAGGAACTGATGCGGCCAGGCACGACCTTCCTGGCGAACTCGGTCTTCGAGGCTGTCGCCTTCCTCAAGACGTCCCAGGCCACCGAGGTCCCCGACCTCCAGCTGCATCTCCTGCCGTGGGCGTACGTGACGCCCAACCAGGACGCGCCGATCCGGCACGACGTCGACAAGCGCCCGGCGCTCACCGTGCTGACCACGCTGATCTACCCGAGGAGCCGCGGAACCCTGCGCCTCGCCTCGGCCGATCCCACGGCGGCGCCGCTCATCGACTTCCAGTACCTGTCCGACCCCGCCGACCTCGAAGTGCTCGGCGAGGGCTCGGAGATGGTCCGCGAGATCTTCGCCTCGGGGGCGTTCAACGGCTCGATCAAGGAAGAGCTCCACCCGGGCAAGGGGTTGCGGGGCCAGGAGTTGCGCGACGCGATCCTGAATCGCGCGACCTCGGTGTACCACGGTGTCGGGACCTGCCGGATGGGCGTCGACGAACTCGCTGTCGTCGGTCCCGACCTCAAGGTCCGCGGTGTCGAAGGCCTGCGGGTCTGCGACGCCTCGATCATGCCGTCGATCACCGGAGGCAACACCAACGCGCCCGCGATCATGATCGGCGAGATGGGCGCACAGCTCATCCTCTCGGAGCCCGACGGCGGAGCTGAGACATGTCAGGAAAATTGACCCTACGCGTGAACCCGCCCGGCCGAAGGCCCCGCTATCGCGGTGGCAGGGCGCCCTGTTCGCCTACCGGAACGTGCATTACCAGCGAGCGCTCTGCCGACGTCGATCGCGGCCGCGGGTTCACCAACAGCCACTCGGACAACTGACGGAAAGAGGGCCATGACCGTCACACCGCTCGCGCTCACCCGTCCGGCGTCGGTGACCGACGCGTTCCTGCGGCGGCTCGTCGCCCGGGTGCCGGGCTCGTCCGGCGCGACCTGGAAGCTCACCGAGGTCTACACCGGCGAGGTGCTCGTCGAGCTGCCCCAGTCGTCGCCCGCCGACATCGAGCAGGCGTTCGCCACCGCACGCGCCGCGCAGGAGAAGTGGGCCGCCACCCCGCTCAAGCGGCGGCTGGAGGTGTTCAAGCGGGCGCACACGCTCTTCGTCGACAACGCGCCGATCGTCACCGACCTCATCCAGGCCGAGAGCGGCAAAAACCGCCGGATGGCGATCGAGGAGACCTGCGACCCGGCGATGGTGATGAGCCATTACCTCACACGGGCCGCCAAACTCCTGGCGCCGACCAAACGCGGCGGCCCGGTCCCGTTCCTGACGACGTCGACCGAGATCCGGCAGCCCAAGGGCGTGGTCGGCATCATCGCGCCGTGGAACTTCCCGTTCGCCACCGGCATCTCCGACGCCATCCCGGCGTTGATGGCCGGCAACGCGGTCGTGTTGAAACCCGACAACAAGACGGCGCTTTCCCCGCTCTACGGTGTCGAGCTGCTGGAGAAGGCCGGGCTGCCGAAGGGCCTGTTCCAGGTAGTGTGCGGTGAGGGCCCGGACGTCGGCCCCACGCTCATCGATCAGGCGAACTACGTGATGTTCACCGGTTCCACGGCGACCGGCCGGGTGATCGGCGAACGGGCGGGCCGGAACCTCATCGGCTGCTGCCTCGAACTCGGCGGCAAGAACCCGATGATCGTGCTCGAAGACGCCGCGCTGGACGAGGCCGTGCAGGGCGCGATCTTCGGGGCGTTCGGCAACACCGGGCAGATCTGCATGCACATCGAGCGGATCTACCTGCCGGAGTCCCGCTACGACGAGTTCAAGAACGCGTATGTGGCCAAGACCGAGGCACTCGACGTCCGCGCCGCCTACGACTTCGGCCCCGACATGGGCTCGCTCGTCTCCCCGGACCACCTGGGCCGGGTCAAGTCGCACGTCGACGACGCCGTGGCCAAGGGAGCGACCGTCCTTTGTGGAGGGAAGCCGCGGCCCGACCTCGGCCCGGCGTTCTTCGAACCGACGATCCTCGAGGGCGTCACGAAGGACATGCTCTGCGGCGTCACCGAAACCTTCGGACCCGTTGTCGCACTGCACAAGTACCGCACCGTCGACGAGGCCGTCGCGCTCGCCAACGACACCGAGTACGGTCTCAACGCCTCGGTCTGGGGCCGTGACGTCGGCGCCGCTCGCGTGGTGGCGTCGCGGATCGAATCCGGCAACGTCAACATCAACGACATCCTGGCCACCGCCTACGCCGCCAAGGGAACACCGTCGGGCGGCGTCAAGAGTTCGGGCGTCGGCGCCCGCCACGGGGACCAGGGCCTGCTCAAGTACACCGACGTCAAGAACCTGGCGGTGCTCAAGAAACAGGTCATGGGTCCCCGTGGCGGCCAGACCTACGAGAAGTACGTCGAAGGGATGCTTTCCGGGCTGAAGCTCATGCGGCGCCTTCGCATCCGCTAGACGTCGTCGGCGTGCTGGGGAGCGGCCAGCACACAAGCGATGCTGAGCACGCACATGCCGATCAGCAGGCCGATCGCGGGCCAGACACTGCCGGTCGCCTGGAACAGCAGCGTCGACACCAGCGGCGAGAGACCGCCGAAGAGCGCACCCGCCAGCTGGTAGGACAACGAGATGCTGGTGTACCGGGCCCGCGGGCGGAACATCTGCGACAGGATGGCCGCGATCGGGCTGTAGGTCGCTGTCATCGCCAGGCGCATCGCCACGAACGCCGCGATGATCAGCACCGCGTTCTTCGTCGAGAGCACCAAGAACTGCGGAGCCGCGAGCAAGGCGACGCCGACGAGGCCGATGACGACCACCCGCACCCGGCCGAACCGGTCGCCGAGCCAGGCCGCGCCGAAACTCACGACCAGTTCCACGAAGGCGGCGATGGTGAGAGCGTTGAGCACGAGCGATTCGGAGACACCGACCGCGGGATCGGTCGCGTACGCCGTCGCGAAGGTGGTGACGAGGTAGTAGCCCCCGACGGCGACGGGCAGCACGCAGATGCCGAGCAGGATCGGCTTCCAGTTCGTCCGGACCGCGTACAGGAGCGGGACGCCGGTTTCCTCGGTGCTTTCCTCGAAGACCGGTGACTCTTCGACCTTCAGGCGCACGATGAGACCGACACCGATGAGCAGCACGGACGCGAAGAAGGGGATTCGCCAGCCCACCGTGCTCAGCCATTCGGTGCCACCGGTGCTCAGCAGACTGAACAGGCCGGTGGCCAGCAACGCGCCCGCGGGGTTCCCCGCCTGCGCGAAGGCGCCGTAGAAGGTCTTCTTGCCCGGCGGCGCGTGCTCGACGGCCATGAGCACGGCGCCGCCCCATTCGCCGCCGACGGCGAGCCCTTGGACGAACCTGAGCACGACGAGCAGGATGGGCGCCCAGGTGCCGATCTGGGCGTACCCGGGCAGGCAGCCGACCAGGAACGTCGCCGCGCCCATCATCGTGAGGGTCACCACGAGCGCCGTCTTGCGGCCGACCCGGTCACCGATGTGCCCGAACACGATGCCGCCGAGCGGCCGGGCGAAGAACCCGACCGCGTACGTCGCGAAGGCCGCCGCGACCCCTGTCAGCCTGTCGCCGGTTTCGGGGAAGAACACGGTGCCGAAGACCAGGCTGGCGGCCGTGGCGTAGACGTAAAAGTCGTACCACTCGATGGTGGTACCGACGAAGGCGGCGAGCCCGGCCCTGCGGGCCCGCCGGAGTGACCGGGTGTCGGTTCGGACGGTCATCGGGCCACCTCGCCGTCGATCCAGGTTTCCAGCACGCGGATTCCGGCGATCCGGCTCGGCTCGCTGGTCAGGGGATTCTCGCTCAGCAGCACGAAATCGGCGCGTTTACCGGGCGTGATGGAGCCCAGGTCGCGCTCGCGGCCGAGCACCCGGGCGCCGGCGATCGTATGCGCGGCGACGGCCGACCGGACGTCGATCAGCAGGTCGTCGCCGCCCAGCCGGTGGCCGCGCCGGGTCATCCTGGTCACCGCGGTCTGGATGGCTTCGAGCGGATTCGGTTCCGCGACCGGGGCGTCCGAGCTGAGCGTGACCGGCACGCCCGCCGCCTGGAACTCGCCGAGGGGGTTGAACCGCTCCCCGGGGGTGCCGACGGCGTCGGTGACGCCTTCGCCCCAGTTGTAGTAGTGCTGCGGCTGGTTGACCGGGTGGACGCCGAGCGCGGCCATCCGCTCGATCTGCGCCGGGGACGGCAGCCCGCAATGTTCGATGCGGTGCCGGGCGTCGGGCCGGGGATTCCGCCGCTGCGCTTCCTCGATGGCGTCGAGCACCATGCCGATCGCGTCGGGGGACTGGGCGTGGGTCGCGGTCTGGAGCCCGGCCTCGTGCGCCTTGTCGATCAGCGCCGCGTAGTCCGCAGGATCGTGGTAGAGCTGCCCGGTGCGGCACGGATCCCCGACGTAGCCGTCCGGGAAGTACGCGGTCCACCCGCCGAGCGTGCCGTCGGCGTAGAACTTGATCCCCGCGAAGGAAAGGCGGGGAGTGCCGAAGGCGCCGTGCAGGCCCATTTCGAGGCTCTGGTCGAGCAGGTGCGACAGCAGGTACATGTGCACTCGCGTCTTGAGCCGTCCGGCTTCGTCGAGCCGCAGGTACATGTCGAACTCGCGGCGGGTGACCTGGGCGTCGCCGATCGCGGTCACCCCCGCGGCGAGGAACTTCTCCTGCGCGGCGGCGAGTTGCCGTTCGTGCTCGTCCGGCTCGTCCTCAAGGTGGAAGTTCGGTCCGTGGTGGCCGACCTTCACCCCGGAGACGCCGGTGAGGATGTTGCACGCCGCGTCCGAGAGTTCCCCGGTGAGCTCGCCGCGCGCGTCCCGGAAGAACACCCCGCCGTCGGGGTCCGGGGTGTCGCGGGTGATGCCGTTGCTCCGCAACGTGTAGCTGTTCACCACGCCGCCGTGTCCGCTGGCGTTCATGAGGTAGACCTCGCGGTCTTCGGCGACGGCGTCGAGCTCTTCCTTGCGGGGATGGCGTTTCTCGGCGAGATTGCGGTGTTCGTAGCCATAACCTCGGACAGGCCTGCCCGCCGGAGCGCTCTCGGCCGCCTCGCGCAGCAGCGCGACGATGCCGGGGATGGTCGAAGCCCGCCCGGGACCGCAGTCCACCCACGTCATCATCTGCCCGTACATCAGGGGATGCGCGTGCGGATCGACGAACCCGGGCAGGAGCGTGCCCGGCAGCCGCCGCACCTCCGGCGAGGGATGACCGAGCCCGGCCGCGCGGGCGCGACATTCGTCCACCGAGCCGACCGCGGCGATCTCCTCGCCGAACACGAGCACCGCGGCGGCGCCTTCGGTGGCGTCGTCGACGGTCACCAGCGCTTCGGGATGCAGGATCGTCGCGGTCGCGTCGAGGACTGAACGATCTGGGGGCAACTGGCGCATCGCGGCGGACTCCTGGGATTCGGCGGTGAAGTGGGGCGAAGGTAAGCGAGGAGAGCGGCTCAACGCAATCAGATCACTCGCACACGGACCGTGCTCACGATCGATATGTCATCGCCAAAGGTCAGAACCCTTTATTCACGCTGCCCAGGATGACTTGAGGCGAGTGATATGTTTCCGTTCGTCGACGGAAACTCAGCGGAGGAGAAACTGCCGTGGACGACGCCTTGGTCGCGGCTTTGCGCGCGGACGGCCGGATGAGCGTGGCCGATCTGGCCAAACGCCTCGGCGCGTCACGCTCGGCCGTTTCGGCCCGCCTGGAGCAGCTGAAGGCCGACGGTTCGCTCAACGTGGTCGCGGCGGTCCATCCCGAGTTCCTCGGCCTGACCGCGTACGCGCACCTCGCGATCCGCACCTCCGGCCGGTCCCAGGCGACGACGGACGCCATCGCTGCGCTCCCGGCCGCGGCGTTCGTTTCCGCGGTGAGCGGGGAGTACCAGACCGTCGCCGAGCTGCGCCTGCCCGACTCCCCGGAGCTCTACCGCACGGTGGCGGACATCCGGGGACTGCCGGAGGTGGAGCAGGTCAACACCCTCGTCTATGTGGACGTGGTCAAAGGCCTGTTCATGCCGGGCCGCCCGCTGCCGCCCTGGCTGCGGCTGGACGACCGCGATCTCGCGATCATGCTGCGGTTGCAGGCCGACGGGCGGGAGAGTTTCGCGCGCATGGCCGAACACGTCGGGCTGTCGGCGTCGGCCACCCGCACCCGCGTGCGGTACCTCGTCGAACACGACGTCATCCGGATCGCGCCGGTGCTCAGCCGTGCTCGCCCGGACGCCGGCCTGGTCTGCGGGATCGGCCTGAACGTGCGGGGCGCAGGGGACGCCGTGACGGCGGCGCTCGCCGCGCGCGACGACACCGAGTTCCTCGCCAGGACCATCGGCCGGTTCGACGTCGTCGCCACCATCGCCGCGCAGTCCGCGCGAGACCTCGACCGGACGCTCGAGGAGATCAGCGGCAGGCCCGACGTGGTGACGGCGGAAACGTGGGTGCACCTCCGCATCGCCAAGGAACGCTACGAGTGGCCCTTGCCGACCGCCGAAGAACTCGCGCGGCGTTAGTCGTTGTCCAGCAAGGCTTTCCGGATCTCGGTCTTGAGCACCTTGCCGATTTTGGACCGGGGGAGATCCGGCCAGATCAGGACCTCTTTCGGCGTCTTGACGCTGCCCAGCCGTTCCTTGACCGCGGCGCGGAGCTCGTCGGCCGGCGCTGTCCTGCCCGAATGGAGCTGGACCACGGCGGTGATCTGCTCGCCCCATTTCTCGTGCGGCAGGCCGATCACAGCGCAGTCCTGCACCGCCTCGTGGGCCATGAGCGCCTGTTCGACCTCGGCCGAATAGACGTTGAAGCCGCCGGTGATGATCATGTCCTTGGCGCGGTCGACGATGTAGAGGTAGTGATCCTCGTCGAGGTACCCGATATCGCCGGTGTGATGCCAGCCGTACGCGCTCGCTTCCGCTGTCGCGTCCGGATTCTTGTAGTAGCCGGGCATCACCAGCGAACCGCGGACGACGATCTCGCCGCGTTCGCCCGGCGGCAGGATCTCGCCCTTCCCGGACATGATCGCGACCCGGGTCAGCGGTGTCGGCCGTCCGGCGGAGGTGAACCGTTCCGTGGCGAGCGATCCGTCGGCGCGGACGTGGTCGGCCGGGGCGAGGGTGGAGATCATCATGGGGGCTTCACTCTGCCCGAACAGCTGCCCGAAGACGGGGCCGATCCGGGTGATCGCTTCGGCGAGTTTGGTGGCCGACATCGGTGCGGCGCCGTACCAAAGGCATTGCAGCGACGAAAGATCGGCGCGGTCCAGCGCCGGATTGTCGAGCAGGAGGTAGATCAACGTCGGTGGCAGGAAGGTGTGCGTGATCCGGCGGCGTTCCACCAGGGCGGCGAACTCGCCGAGGTCGGGCGACGGCATGACCACGATCTCCCCGCCGAGCGTCATGACCGGGAAGCAGAGCACGCCCGCCGCGTGGGTGAGCGGCGCGAGCGCCAGGTAACGCGGCCGCCCGGTGAACGGGTAGCTCATCAGCGTGAGCGCCGACATCGTCTCGACGTTGGTCCCGCTGAGCATCACCGCTTTGGGGCGGCCCGTGGTGCCGCCGGTGCCGACGAGCATGACCAGGTCGTCCGGCGGTGTCTCCTCCCACGGTTCGGTGCCGGCGCCGTCGAGCCACTCGGAAAACGGGACGGCGCCGGGCATCGAGCCGTCGAGACAGACCACGGTGGTCAGCTTCGGCAGGTCGGGAAGCATCCGGGAGACGAGCGGTGCGAAGGACTCCTGCACCAGGAGGCAGGCGCAGTCGAACAGGTCGAGCAGTTCCCGGTTCTCGGCCGCCTCGTTGCGCGGGTTGACCGGGCACCACACGGCACCGGCCCGGCTGATCCCGAAGACGCAGCCGAACGACAGGGGATCGTTCCCGGACAGGATCGCCACCTTGTCGCCGGGCCCGATGCCGGACCGGGCCAGCGCCCGCCCCACCCGCCACGACAGTTCCCGCACGTCGCCGTAGCTCAAGGAGTCGTCGCCCATGGTGAGGCAGGGCGCCGCCGGATCGAGTGAAGCGCCCTTGTCGAGGTAGTCGGTCAATCGCACGCGCTCGTCCTTCCGGTCAGCTGTGAACGGTCATGACCGGATTCGACACCAGCCCGAAGGCGCGCAGCACACCGAGCAGTTCGCGGTGGCCGAAAGCCTGGCATCCGGAGGCGAACCCGACCCGCTTCGGCGGCTGCTGAAGCAACGAATACGCGCCGTACGCCTGCATCAGCCCGGTCTGCTTGTAGTTGCAGGTGCCGTGGATGACGCAGTGCGCGCGGCCCAGTGGCCCGGACGCGTGCACCGAATCCAACGAGGTGTTGAGCCGCTGGTTCTCCCGGGGCGGCATCTCGTCGCGGACCGCGGCCGCCTGCTCCGCCAGTACACGGAGTTTTTCGTCCAGCGGCAGGTCTTTCACCTGTTCCAGCACGGCCGCGACGATCTGCGGCACGCCCTGCATCAGGGCGCGGTCGAAGACGCCGCCGACGGCCTTGACGTTGGCCACGCGCGCGTCGTTCTTGAACCAGACCGGATGCGACGTGCCGCCCCAGGGCAGGGCCAACCCGGTTTCGTGATGGCCGGGCACGGTGACGTCCTGCAGGCCGCCGTCCGCGGGCCAGGGCAGGTACTCGTTCTGTTCGAGGTAGTACGCGGCCGACAGCGCGGCGTTGACCAGGATGGTCTTCGTCGAAGCGACCGTGGGATAACCCTTCCAGAACACCAGGATGTCCAAAGTGTCCAGTCCGGGGGTCTCCAGGCAGAGGTTCGCCGCGATCTCGCCGGTGGTGTACATCTGCGCGATGCCGGGAGAGAGTAGAAGGCCCTTTTCCGCCATCTGCGCGCCGTAGCGTTCCTCCGAGGAGATCAGCCAGTCCTGTTCGCCGGTGGTGTCGAGGTAGTGCGTTCCGGTACGCAGGCAGGCTTCGACGACCTCGTGGCCGTACTCGCTGAACGGGCCGACGGTGTTGCACACGACCTTGGCGTCGCGGAACAGTTCGGTGAGCGCTTCGACGTCGTGCGAGACCTCGACGATCTCGTGGTCGACCGTGTCGAGGCCGGGAACGCCGTCGATCGCTTCCTGGAGGCGGGCCTTGTCCCGGCCGGCGGCGATGAACGGGACGTTGTACTCGCGCAGGTACTCGCAGATCAGCCGTCCGGTGTAGCCGGAGGCGCCGTAGACCACGACGGGTTTGGGGCTGCTCATGGTGATTCCTTTCGATTCGTCCGGGGTCACATGCCCATGCCGCCGTCGACCGGGAGTCCGGCCCCGGTGATGAAGCGAGCCGCGTCGGAGGCGAGGAACACGACGGCGTCGGCCATGTCCGAGACCTCGCCGAGCCGTCCGGCCGGGGTCTGCGCGACGACCGCGCCGATGGCGTCTTCGACGCTGGGGAACAGGCCGACCTCGACGACGTCCTGCGCGAGCTGGCTCCCCATCTGGGTGGGGACGAGACCGGGGTAGACGCAGTTGACGCGGACGCCGTAGCCGAGCTTCCCGGCCTCCATCGCGGCCACCCTGGTGAGGCGGTCGACCGCCGACTTCGTCGCCGAATAGCCCGCGATACCGGGGAAGGCGATGGTCGCGGCGACCGAGGAGATGTTCACGACGGCGCCACCGGCACCCGCGGGGCCGCCGGGTCGCATCGCGCGGAAGGCGTATTTCACGCCGAGGGCGGTGCCCAGCACGTTGACGTCGAGCATCTTGCGCAGGTCGGCGGGGTCCAGCTCGGCGACGAGCCCGGTGATCTCGACACCGGCGTTGTTCACCACGATGTCCAGCCCACCGAGCTCGTCGATGACCGAGGCGATCGCCTGTTCCCAGCTCTGTTCGTCGGTGACGTCCAGCCGGACGAAGCCCGCCGCGGCGCCTTTCTGCTTGATCTGGTCGGCGGTGGCGCGCCCGAGCTCCTCCTGGACATCGCCGATGACCACCGAGGCGCCTGCCAGGGCGAGTGCTTCGGCCATCCCGGCTCCCAGGCCCTGCGCTCCGCCCGTGACCAGGGCCTTCCGGCCCGAAAGGTCGTACGAACCCATGGACTTCTCCTCCTTGAGACGGTCCGCGGTTGCGGTGTGGGTCACATCCTGAGCCAGTTTTGGACAGTCGTCAAGATTTTCTTGGACAGTCGTCAAGAATTCCGCGAGGCTAGACTGTGGGCCCCGCGGCAGGCGCGGGCTCCCGGACCGGACAGGAACTCGTGGTGACCGAGACGAGCGAGCGGATCGCACGCCGGAGCGTGGACAAGTTCGCCCAGCGGCGGGCGGAACTGGCGGAATCCACGCTGCAGGCGCTGTCCGAGCTGGGGTACGCCAGGACGAGCCTGCGGGAGATCGCGCAGAAGTCGAACTTCTCGCACGGGGTGCTGCACTACTACTTCACCGACAAGGTGGAACTGCTGACCTACGCGGTCCGCAAATTCGAAGAAGTGTGCGTGACCCGCTACGACGAGGCCGTGGCCGCGGCGCAGTCGGCCGACGAACTCAAGCGGGGCTTCGGCGCCGCGATGGCCGGGACGTTGCGGGCCGACGCCTCGATGCACCGGCTTTGGTACGACCTGAGGAACCAGAGCTTGTTCGAGGCCGCTTTCCGCGCTGATGTGCTCGAGATCGACACTCAGCGGCAGGCGATGATCTGGCGGGTCGTGGAGCGGTGCGCCGAGCTTGCCGGTGGGTCCGCGGTTGTCACGCGGCAGGTTGCTTATGCGGCTTTCGATGGGGTTTTTCAGCAGGCGTTGTTGCATCAGCTCGCGGGGGAGGAAGGTGCGAGTGATGCTCTTGCGGAGGATGCCGGGGCGCTGCTTGGGCGATTGGTGAGTGGCGGCTGAGTTCGGTCTTGAGTGGCGTTTCGGGTTAGAACCGAATCGGTATTCGGTTACCTACGCCTGACCAGGGCGAACGGGAAATGTCAGCGGCGACATGGTGAGCGTGAAGGATTTGGGACGTTCAACACCCGAATCGCCACTCACGACCAACCCGACCCACCTGCCTCAAGGCACTACCGGCCACTCAACAGAACGATCTGATTCCCCCTGACCGAACCCCTCCGCGCCTGAGCCATCAACCCGGCCACCGCAGCCGAACCAGCCGCCGTGGGCCGCACCCCATACCGCGCCAAAAGAGCTTGCGCGGCAAGGAGTTCGTCGTCGTCAACGGCGTGCGCCGCGCCGCCGGAGCCGTCGATCGCGGTCAGCGCGTCGGGGCCGTGCAGGGCGTGCCAGTTCACCAGGGGCTCGTTGTGCTCGGTCGTGACGACGGCGTCGCGTGGCAGCACCCGGTACGGCCCCGGCCAGCTGGTCACGATCGGGTTGTTGCCGGGGGAGCCGACGCCGTGAAGGGCCACCGGCCAGCGGAGCGCGCGCAGTCGCCGATAAGCGGCGACGAGCGTCGTGCCGTTGCCGACCGGGATCCACAGGGACGCCGGGGCGGGGCCGAGCTCCCGGTGCAGGGCGTCGACGACGTGACCGTGTCCTTCGAGGATCACGTCCTTGTACGGTCCGTCGACGTTGCCGTCCATCGCGCCTTTCGCGCGAGCCAGGAGGTGTGACTCCTCGACAGCGTCTTCGTAGCCGCCGGGGACGAAGTGGACGTCGGCCCCGGTCGCGGCGGCGAAGGCGCCACCGTCGCCCCAGTCGGCGGGCAGGACGACGGTGCAGCGCAGGTTCGCCGCGGCGCAGGCTGTCGCCATCGCCCGTCCATAGCTGCCGCAGGAGCCCACGACGACCCGATCGTGGCCTTCGGCGATCGCCCGGGCCACGATCGCGTGGGCGGCGGGTTCCTTGTGGCTGCCGGAGGGGTAGTGGGTCTCGTCCGCGAGGAACACGCGGATTCCCGGCAGCAGGTCGTCCGCGGGGACGAGAATGGAAGTCCGAGACAGCACGGGACCGTTCCCCTTCACCGATTGTGGGCAGCGAGCAGTTCGTCGGCCTCGCGCTGCAGGTCGTCGCGCGTGCCGATGTTCGCGGGCGGGACGGCGTCGGGCAGCTCGTCTTCGATCAGCCGGAGCCGGGGGTTGAGCCAGCCGCGGACGGCCCACGCCAGCTGCAGCAGTCCACTGAGGACGATCAGCAGGGCGAGGCCCCGGCCCGGGGAATCCAGTAGCGGTTGGACGAACCGTTCGGCCAGCGGCCCGACGACGAGATAGCCCAGCGGCATGGTCAGCATCATCAAGGTGATGAACAGGGAGAGGACCCGGCCCTGGAGTTCGAGGTTGACCTTGCCCTGGATGATCGCGATCCAGTGGCCGTCGGCGAGGGATTCGCCGAAGCCGACGAGGAACATGCCGGCGATGATCAGCGCGGGCGAAGTGGTGAGGCCGACGAGGATCATCGCGACGCTGCCGACGCCCATCGCGATGAGCATTCCGTGGCTGCGCCGGGTGGTCCCGCCCCAGAGACCCATCACGACGCTACCGGTGAGCGCGCCGACGCCGCCCGCGCCCAGCGCCATGCCCAGCACCGAGGCAGGTTGCTCCACCAGCAGCATCGGCGTGATCACGGCGAAACCCAGGGTGTAGAAGACGTGGTCGATGACGAAGAACCGGAGGGCGGCGCGCAGGCCGGGACGGCGGGTGATGAACTGCCAGCCGGTCCGGATCTCGGTGCGGAAGTTCTCCTCGCGCCGCCGGAACAAGAGGTTCGGGAAGCGGACGAACAGCAGGGTGAGCGCACCGGCGGCGAAGGTGCCCATGTCGACGAGCAGCACGCCGCTGATCCCGATCGGGCCGATCAGCGCGGCCCCGAGCATGGGGGAGAACACCAGCCCGACGCCGACACCGAGTTGCCCGATTCCGCCGGCGTGACCGAGATAGCGCTTCGGGACCAGCTGGGCGACGGCCGCGAGATAGGCGGGCCGCTGGAACGCGCCGGCCACCGAAGTCACCGTCACGGCCAGATAGACGTGCCAGAGATGCAGGCCGTCCGACAGCATCAGGAAGGCCAGTGCCGCCATCGACAGCCCTGCCATACTGTCGCTCACCAGCATGACCTTGCGCCGGTCCCACCGGTCGGCGACGGCGCCGGCGAGCGGTCCGGCCACGATGCCGGGTAGCAGGCCGATCGCGCTGACCAGGGCGAACGACGTGATCGAGCCGGTCTGCTGGAACACCCAGATGCTCAGCACCAGGGTGCTCAGCCCGCTGCCGACCATCGACAGGAGCTGGCCGAAGGCGACCACCGCGAACTTGCGCAGGTCGGGCTCCGCGCTCACGACCGGGGCGGGTTCCTCGGCGGCGGGCCGTTCGGAGACGAACTCGACCAGCGCTTCGGCGAGCGGTTCCGCGTGGCTCTTGAGAAAGAAGTGTCCCGCGTGCGGCAGGACGGCGAGGCCGACGTCGCCTTCGGTGAAATGCCGCCATTCCTGACGACGTTCCTGGTAGTGCTCGGTGACCCGGTCGCGCGCGCCGACGACGGTGAGCACCGGCGCCTTCAGCGGCTCGAAGCTCCCTCGATACGCGGCGGTGAAGTACTCCTCCGCGTCGCGCGCGTCGTGGCGCACGTTGCGGAGCACGAAGGCCTTCTGCCCGTCGTCGTCGAGATCGGTGAAGCCGCCGCGAGCACGGAGATACGCGAGGTATTCGCGGTCCGAGGTGAAGCGGTCCACCGGGACGTGCCGGTAGATCCAGTCGAAGAACCGCCCCGGCAGCCGCGCGGTGGGGAATCCCGCGCCGAGGGCGACTCCGGCCACGGGCAGGCCGGCGGCTTCGGCACGTCGTGCCACCTCCACGGTGAGGGCGACCCCGAGACAGTGTCCATAAAGGAGGATCGGACCGTCGATCGACCGCAGTTCCTCCACGATGCGGCCGGAAACGACGTCGATCGGCTCCAGCTCCTCATCGGATCTGGAGCGGTCGTGGCCGGGGAGTTCCGCCGCGTGGAGTGCCCAGCCCGCCGGGAGAGCGTCGGCGAGCGGCTGGTAGGCGACCGCGCTGCCGCCGGAGTAGGGCACCGCCACGACCGTGTGCCCACCGCGGGCCGGGTCGGCGCCGGTCAGGGTCAGCCGGTGCAGCAGCCGTCGTTCGGTGGGCTCTGCTCCCGAACGCGCGTCGAGATGTGCGGCCAGCCGCCGGATGGTGGCGTGCTGATACAGCTCGACCAGGCTGGGGGAGGGCTCGATCCGCCGGACGACCTCGAGCGCGGCGAAGGAATCCCCGCCGAGGGCGAAAAAGCTGTCGTCGATGCCGGGATCGGTGACCCCGAGGACGTCCGACCACGCCGCGGCGATCCGCTTCTCGGTGTCGGTCCTCGCCACCGTCCCGGTGGATCGCGGTCCGCCACCGGACGGCGCGGGCAGCGCGCGCCGGTCGAGTTTCCCGTTGGGGGACAGCGGAAGAGCGGGCAGGGTCAGGATGCGGGCGGGGACCATCTGCGGGGGCAGGCCCGCCGCGAGCGTCTCGCGGTAGACGGCTTCGTCGGCGTCGGACCCGTCGCGGGTCACGACGTAGCCGACGAGCTGCGAGCCATGAGGAGCGGCGGCGCACGCCACGACCCCGGGCAGCGCGCCCAGGGCGGCTTCGACCTCGCCGAGTTCGATCCGGTGGCCGTTGACCTTGACCTGATCGTCGAGCCTGCCGAGGAAATCGACCGTACCGTCGAGGTGGAACCGGGCCGAGTCACCGGTGCGGTACATCCTGGCGCCGGGCGCGAACGGGTCCGGCACGAACCGGTCCGCGGTCAGCCCGGGCCGTTCGTGATAGCCGGGGACGACGCCGAGACCGCCGAGGTACAGCTCGCCGACGACGCCCGCGGGCACCGGCTGGCGGTGGGCGTCCAGGACGTAGACCCGGTTGTTCGGGAAAGGGCGTCCGATGGGCAGTGGCGCGTCGTCGGCGAGATGGTCGACAGAGCCTTCGAAGCAGACGTTGTCGACGGTGACTTCGGTGACGCCGTAGGAGTTGACGACGCGGTTGCCCGGCCCGACGAGCTGCCTCGCGAGCCGGAATTCCTTGACGTGCCACTTCTCGCCGCCACCGATCAGCAGGTCGACGAACCCGAGATCCTGCCCGCCGCGTTCGGTGTGGTCGAGCAGCGCCCGCAGTACCGCGGGCACGAGTTCGGTGCAGTTCACCCGCTCGGTCTTCATCAGCGCGAGGAGATCGGCGGGATCGAGCAGTGTTTCGCGGGGTGCGATGACCAGACGGCCGCCGCTGAGGTGCGCACGCAGGGTCTCGCCCACGAACATGTCGAAGGAGAAACTGGCCGCTTGCAGGTATGTCCATTCAGGACGGAGCCGGTAGGCCTGCTGCCACATCCCCGCCGCGTGCACCAGGTTTCCGTGCGTGACCACGACTCCCTTGGGCCTGCCGGTGGATCCCGAGGTGTAGATGACGTACGCCGGATCGTCCGCGGTGGTGACCGGCGGCAGATCGGTACCGTCGGCGGGGAGCTCACCGGAGAGGTAATCCGTGTCGATGACGACCGTCGGTCCGCTGTCGGTCAGCATGTACTCGAGGCGATCGGCGGGATAGGCCGGATCCAGCGGTACGTACGCGCCGCCCGCCTTGAGTACCGCCCACATCGCGGTGAAGAGCGCGGTGCCGCGGTCCAGGGTGATCGCCACCCGATGGCCGGGCCGCACACCCTCGTCGCGCAGTCGCCTGGCCAGCCGGTTGGCCCGGTGGTTGAGCTCGGCATAGCTGACGGTGTCGCGGCCGACGGTGAGCGCGGGCGCGTCGGGTGTCGTGAGGGCGTGCCGCTCGAACAGCTGGTGCACGGCGATCGCGTCCGGTATCGGAGCGACGATGTCGTTCCAGTCGTCCACGATGCGACCGCGCTCGACGTCGGTGAGCATCGGGAGCCGGGTGATCGGCGTGCTCGTGCCGGAGGTCGCCGCGTCCAGCAGGGTCAGCAGGTGGTCGAGGATCGCCTCGATTCGCGCGCCCTCGAAGAGTTCGGTGGCGTAGTCGGCGTTCAGGACCGCGCCATCGGCGGGGAAATCGAGCCCGATCGCCAGATCGACCATCGCGGCGGACGGCGGCAACTCGCCCGCGTAGCGCAGGAGCGGATCACCGGGCGCCGGGGTGTTGTGCACCGTCAGCATCACCGGACTCAACCGCTTGGCTCCGGCCAGCGCGGTCACCAGATCGGGTAATGCCAGCTCTTGGTGGTCCAGGTCGCCCAGGACGGCGTCCCGCACTCGCGCGACGAGCTCGGCGAAAGACGGCTCACCCGTCACGTCGCCGCGCAGCGGCAGGACGTTCAACGCCGGGCCGATCAGCGACGCCAGTTCGCCCGCCGACCGCCCCGCCACCGGGGACAGCACGGTGACGTCGGTGTGGCCGGTGTACCGCCGCAGAACGGTTTGCAGACCGGCCAGGACCACCATGAACAGACTCGCCCGCTGTTCACCGGCGTACGACCGCAGCCGGTCCAGCAGAGCGGGGTCGATCCGCCGGGTGACCCGCTCGGCGGCGTAGGTGCGGGCCACCGGACGAGGCCGGTCGGCGGGGAGTTCGAGGTCGAGATCGGCGCCGTCGAACCGGTCCCGCCAGTACGAGACGAGCGGCCGGTCGGCCTTCGCCCGGGCGGCACGCGCGGCGAGATCGGGCACGGGGACGGCCGGTGCCGGATCGGCGCCCGAATACAGCGCGGCGAGTTCCTGGCCGAGCACGCCCGCGGACCAGCCGTCGAAGGCGAGGTGGTGCACGATCAGGACGAGTTCGTCCTCGTCGAGGAACGCGTGCGCGACCGGGCCGTGCCGGTAGTCGATGCCGTCGCGATCCGGCTCGCCGAGGGTCAGCGGAATCGTGGCCGCGGGCTCGATGACCATGCTCGGTTCGGTGCCGTCGTCGGGGAAACGCGCTCTCAGCAGCGGATGCCGCCGCGACAGTTCGGCGAGGGCGGCGGTCAGCGCGGCGACGTCGACCGCTTCGGCCCAGCGGTACCGGATTCCCAAGGTGTAGACGGGAAGTTCGGCGCACAGCTGTTCGGCGATCCAGTAGTCGCGTTGCATCGGGCTCAGCGGGTGCGGGACCCCCTCGGCCAGTCCGGCGACGGTGGTTTCGGTCGCCCCTGTCGCTCCGGCGATGACTTCGGCCAGCGCGGCGACGGTCGGATCCGCGTACCACCGGGTGAGGGTCAGCTCAGCGCCGTGCCGCACGCGCAGGGCGGCGATGAGCCGGACAGCGTCCAGCGAATCACCGCCGAGGGAAAGGAAATCGTCGGCCGTGCCGGTGACGGCGCCGCCGAGGATCTCTTCGAACAGCGTGGCCGCGGATCTTTCGTCCGCGGTGAGCGCGCTGTCGTGGCCGTGTTCGGACGGAACCTCCGCCGCCAGCGCGGTCTTGTCGATCTTTCCTTGCGGTGTCAGCGGAAACCGGGGATGCCGGAGCAGGACGGCCGGGATGAGATGGGCGGGCAGGACGTCGCCGAGCGCGTTCCGGACGGCCGCGAGGTCGGTCGTGCCGGTGACCAGGTGGCCGATCAGCCGGGCCCGGCCGGTCTTGTCGTCGACGAGGACGACGGCGTCGGTGATGCCGTCGAGCTGCCGGAGGGCCGCCTCCACCTCGGCCGGTTCCACCCGGTGGCCCCGGATCTTGACCTGGTCGTCGAGCCGTCCGAGGAACTCCAGCTGTCCGTCATCGGACCAGCGGACCCGGTCGCCCGTGCGGTACTCGCGGCCGTGGCCGGGTGTCGTCACGAAACGTTCGGCGGTCAGCTCCGGCCGGTTCAGATAGCCCCCGGCCACGCCGATGCCGCCGATCAGCAGCTCGCCGTCGTCACCGATCCGGCAGGTCACGCCGGGGTGCGGGACGCCGATCGGGACCACATCGCCCGACCATTCGGTCACGTCCGTCGCCGTGGCGCCCACCGTGGTCTCGGTCGGCCCGTAGCTGTTGAACAGCCGGGTCGCGCCGCCGACCGCGGCCTGCCACCGGCGCACCGCGTCGGGTCGCGCCGTCTCCCCGCCGATGATCACGCAGCGCACGCCCGCCGGAACGGAGGTCTCGCCGCGGTCGAGCGCGGCGACCAGCTCGTGCCAATACGCCGTCGGCAGGTCCAGCACCGTGATGCCGAGCGCGTCGCAGCGCTCGAAGAACAGGTCCGGCCTGCTGATCATGTCGTCGTCGCGCAGGACGAGGGTGGCCCCGCGGATCAGCGGGCAGAAGATCTCCTCGACGCTGGTGTCGAAGCTCAGCGACGCGAACTGCAGGATCCGGTCACCCGCGGCGAAGGCGAACCTGTCCGCGAAAGCGCCGGTGAAGTCACGCAGCGACCGGCGGCCGATCAGAACGCCCTTCGGACGGCCCGTCGAACCCGAGGTGAAGATGACGTACGCGGGATCCTGCCGCGGTACGCCGCCCTCGAGAGGGAACACCCCGTCGGCCGTGATCAGCGCGCTGGGCCGGGTCTCCTCGACCATCATGGCCAGCCGGGCTTCGGGATAGGCCGGGTCCAGCGGAACATAGCCCGCTCCGGCCCGCAGCACCGCGAGGATCGCCACGATCGCGTCCCTGCCGCGCGGCAGCCGGATCCCGACCAGGTCGCCCGGCCGCACCCCGGCTTCGGCCAGCCTGTCCGCCGTCCCGGCGGCCATGCCGACAAGGGTTTCGTAGTCCAGCTCGCCGTCGGTGTCGGCGAGCGCCACGGCATGCGGCGTCCGGACGGCCTGCGCCGCCACGGACGACCAGACGTCGCCTTCCACTGTGGACAGTGGCGGCTCGTGGGTTCGGGTCACCGGTTCTCCTCGGTATTCACATCGACCAGTGCGTGGGTTTCCGGTCCCAGCGATGGGCGCGCAGTGCGTCGATCAGCTCCGGCGGCAGCGGCGCGGCTCCGGAGACCGCCAGGTTCGACCGCACGTGCCCGGGACGGCGCATCCCCGGGATCACCGCGGAGACGGCGGGGTGGTGCAGGATGAACCGCAGCGCCAGTTCCGGCATGGTCATGCCGTCGGGGACCAGCTCCCGGAGCGCGTCGACCCGGTCGATCGTGGGCGGCAGGTTCTCCGGTCCGAAGTAGACGGCCCGCCAGTCTTCGGGCGGGAAAGCGGTGCTGGCGTTCAGGTTCCCGGTCAGCGATCCTTCGTCGAACGGCACCCGCGCGATGATCGCGATGTCCTCTTCGAGCGCGCGGGGGAAGAGTTCGTCCTCGGGGGCCTGGTCGAAGATGTTGTAGATGACCTGGATCGCGTCGACCAGGCCGGTGTCGAGGGCGGCGAAACAGTTCGACGGCTCCCACCGGTTGACGCTGATGCCGAAACCGTCGATCAGGCCCTCGTCCTTGAGCCGCGTGACGACCCGCTGCCAGCCGGGTTCGGCGGCCCAGCGGTCTTCCCAGACGTGGAACTGCAGGAGATCGATCTTGTCGACACCGAGGTTGTCCAGGCTGCGACGGGTGTAGTCGAGGACGTGATCGACGGGGAAGACGTCTTCGAGGGTGTCCTGCGGGCGCGGCGGCCATTCGCGATTCAGCGGCGGGACCTTGGTGGCCAGCCGCATCTCGGCGCCGGGACGGCGGCGGCGCAGTTCGCCGAGCAGGCTCTCGGACTTGCCGCGCCCGTAGACCCAGGCGGTGTCGAAGAAGGTGCAGCCCAGTTCGACGGCGAGGTCGAGGGCGTCCGGCGCGATGTCGTAGTTCCAGCCGGTGAACCCGCCGGGACCACCGCCGATTCCCCACATGCCGTAGCCGACTTCGCCGACCTTCCAGCCGAGCCGTCCCATGGTGCGCTGCCGCATCCGCGTCTCATTCCTCTCAAGCACTGGCGGGTTCCTTCGGCCGGGTGGCGGAAGTGGTGAACAGTGCCGGGTTGTCCTGCAACAGGTTCTCGAGCACCTCGCGGACGGCGTCCTCCTCGGTGGCACGCCCGTCGGCGCGGTGTTCGACGATCGCCAGCAGCAGACCCAGCTCGACGTCACCGGTCGCCGCCGCGGATCGCAGACCGGCGAGAAAGCGCAGGCAGGACACCCGATCCGCGCCCACGGGCAGCTCGTCGAACCGCACGCTGCCCTCGCGATAGACGTGCAAGGCGCGCCCCAGCACCGTCGGGTCCTGGACGGCCTCGACGACGATCCGCGCCACCGTGTCGACCGGGCTGTAGTCCGACCGGATCGCCGCCGCGGGCACCGTTCCGAGCCGCTCGAAGGCGGTGAGCAGCAGGTGGGTCAGCGCCGCCGGATTGGGGACGGCGACGTCCGTCGCGGGCATGACCTCGCCGAGGCGCAGCACCGTCACCGGAAGGTCGACGGCGGCGTCGACGAGCCGCTCACCCGCCCATTTGGACAGGCTGTACCCGCTCGACGGCGGGGTCACGGCGGTGATGTCGACGTCTTCGGGTACCGGACGGCCGGTGCGCAGGGCGTGGTCGTACAGCACGCCGAGCGTCGAGACGTAGTGCAGCGGGATGCCGCCCGCGGCGCGGGCGAAGCGGATCACCTCCGCCGTGCCGAGCACGTTCGGCTCGCGGTGCATGCGGTAGTCGTAGAGCAGGTTGACCAGGGCACCGGCGTGGACGACCAGGTCGCACTCTTCGGCGAGGGATCGCCACCGGGGAGCCGTCAGCCCGAAACCGGGTCTGGCGAGGTCACCGGCGACGACGGCGATCCGCGTGGCGTGGCCGTCGTGCTCCAGCTGTTGTGCGGCGAGCGCAGTCAGAAGACGTTGCCGTGCGTGGGAATCGTCGCGGCCGCGGATCAGGCAGCGCACCGTCAGATCGGTGCTCGCGAGCAGTTCGTGCAGCAGCCGGGCACCCACGAACCCCGTCGCGCCGGTCAGCAGGACCGTGCGCGGCGGCCGGTCCCGCTTGTCGCGCAACGGTGTCCGCGCCGTGCTGAGGCTGGCTAGGTCGGCGGCGACCAGATCCGACGAGGCTGGAACACGGTCGCGCCGGGCGATCAGGTCACGCAGACCGGCCGCCGTGGGATGGCCGGCGAGATCGCGCACCCCGACGTCCACTCCGAACCGGTCGCTCAGCTCGACCACAGCCGCGACGGCCTGCAGCGAGTTGCCTCCGGCGGCGAAGAAGTCGTCATCGGCGGTGAAACCGGGGTACCGCAACACGGTGCGCAGGACGGCGAGCACGGGATCGGCGCCGGTGTCGGAAGCCGGATCCGCGGGCCGCTCCGCCAAGTTCGCCAGGCGGCGACGATCGATCTTGCCCGCCGCGGTCAAGGGCATCTCGTCGACGACCACTCCGCGCCGCGGCAGGCTGCCTCGGGGCAGCTTGCCCCGCAGGTGGGAGAGGACCGCCCGGGAGCTCGCCGTCCCGGTGGTCACGAGCACGAGTTCACGGTCCACGACGAGCGCCGCCGCTTGCAGCACTCCGTCGCAGGCCAAAGCGGCCGTCTCGATCTCGCCGGGCTCGACCCGCATTCCGTCGATCTTGAGCTGGTGGTCGATGCGCCCACCGAAGTGGAACCTGCCCGCGGCGTCGACGTGTCCGAGGTCGCCGGTGCGGTACATGCGGCCGGACGTCGGGGAACTGAAGAAGCGTTCGGCGGTGCGGCCGGGTTCGCCGTGGTAGCCGATGCCGACGCACGCGCCGCCGATGACGATCTCGCCGGTGGCGCCGGGAGGCAGCGGCCGCCCGTCGACGTCGACGACGATCGCGACGCAGTTGTCGATCGGCCGCCCCAACGGCACGACATCTCCGTCGCAGGCGTCGACCTCGTGGAAGATCATGCCGATGGAGGCTTCGGACGGGCCGTAGGCGTTGCTGATCCGCAGCCCCGGCAGGAGTTCCCGCAGGCGGTGGACGTCGAGTGGGTTGATCTGTTCGCCACCGACCACGAGGTGGCGCAGCGAACGCAGCCTGCCGACGGTGGACGGCCGTTGTCGCAGCAGGGTCAGCAGCGCGCTCAGAACCGCGGGCACGAAGTCCGTGACGGTCACTTCGTGGGCTTCGATGAGGTCGATCGTGTGCTGCAGGTCGTGGTGGTCACCGGCGGCGGGCACCACCGTCGCGCCGCCGGTGGTCAGCGGCCAGAAGAGCTGCCAGAACGCGGAATCGAACGTGTGCCGGGTGTTCTGCAGGACCACTTCGCGGACGGCGGGCGGGCCGAACCAGCGGTCCATGAACGCCAGCCGGTTCGTCAGGCCCCGGTGCAGGTTCACCGCGCACAGGGGTGTCCCGGTGGTGCCGGAGGTGTACACGCCGTAGACGACGTCGTCCGGTCCTGGGCCGGGCAGGTCAGCGACCCCTTCGGCTTCGGCGAGATCGACGGGGATCGCTCGATCGCGGTGGGCTGCGGGTACCGCCGCCACGTCGGCGCACAGCACCACGGGAGCGTCGAGCAGGTCGAGGACCTGCGCGATCCGGTCCGCGGGCCAGTGGGGGTCGACGGGCACGTACCCGATCCCGGCGATCATCGCCGCCGCCCAGGACACCGGCAGCGCCAGGCCGTCCGCGACGAGCACGGGGATCAAAGCCCCGGTTTCCCTTGTCACCGAACGGATCCGGGCGGCCAGCGCGTCGGCGTGACTGAGGAATCGTTCGTAGGTCAGCGTTCCATCGGCGGCGTACACCGCCACGGTGTCCGGCGTGGCCCGGGCGACCGAGCGGATCCGCTCCGGGACACTGAGATAAGGACCATGGTCGACCTCGGTCCCGGCGAGCCGGCCGAGCACCGCCGCTTTCGTGGCCGCGGAGAGCCCGTCCGCTTGGCTGAGATCCACCGCCGGATCGGTCAGCATCGTGCCCAGCAGTTCGGCGTGCATCTCCGCGACGGCTGGAGCGGCGCGCTCCCAGAGGTCGCCCGGCGGGCAGCGCAGCTCGACGGACAGGAGGCCGGGGGAGCCGATCCACGCGTGCGCGACGGGTCCGGCGGAGCCGTCGGAGACGTTGTAGGCGTGGACGGCGACGCCCGTGCGGCCGAAGGTCGTGGAAGACAGGGTGAGGTCCCGGTCCAGCCGACGGGCCACTTCGGTCAGTGCCTTGGCGGCCGCGTCCGTCAACGGGACCCCGGGTCTGAGCGGAGCGTGACGGCGGTGACTGCCCCATCCGAGGGTCATGTCACTCAACCAAGTGATCTTAGGAATCCGTTACGCGGACAGGAGACAACGCTTGTCCGAACTCGACCTGAACGATGATCGCGATGCCTGTAAGGTCACCCATTCGTTGGTCGAAGATGCAAACTTGTGGATCTCAGCGCGCGGACGAGCGCGGCGAAGGCCGCCGAGAAGTCCGGTGTCCGGATAGTGGCCTTGGAATCGATGGCGAGCGCTTTCGCTTGCGAACGGTTCCTCTGCGAGGTGTGGCGGACCGGTCCGGACCATCCGCCGATCGCCGCGGACGTCGTCAAGGCGATGGCCGACGCCGGGAGTTACGTGGCGGGCGCGTTCGACGAAGATCGGCTTCTCGGCGCCTGTATCGGCTTGTGGGGCCCGCCCGGGCGGCCCGGGATGCACAGCCACATCGCGGGCGTCCACTCCGAGGCCCGCGGCCGCGACATCGGCTTCGCCCTCAAACTGGATCAGCGGGCGCACGTCCTCGAGAACGGCGCCGACCGGATCAGCTGGACCTTCGATCCGCTCGTCGCCCGCAACGCACACTTCAACCTGCGCAAACTCGGTGGCACGGCGGAGGAGTACCTGCCCGACTACTACGGACCGCTGTCCGACGGGCTGAACAACGACGACGAGTCGGACCGCCTCATGCTGCGCTGGGACCTGCGCGAGGAACGGGCCAGAGCCGCTTGCGACGAGGACGCCCTGCCTGATTCCGGCGGACCGGTTCCGCGGGTATTGCTGGACATCGAGGACGATCGGCCGGTTCCCCGGTCGACGAGAGGGGGAACGGTCCTGATCGCCATCCCGCCGGACATCGAGCTTCTCCGCACCCGGAAGCCGTCGATCGCGCGGGACTGGCGGCTGGCGGTCCGCGACACCCTGGGCGCGCTGCTGGCGGACGGTGCCCGGCTGACCGGCTTCGACCGGGGCGCGTGCGGCTACGTTCTCAACCGAAGCGAGGGACGATGAGGATCGAACGCGTCGCACTCCGGCGCATCGCCCTGCCGCTGGTCAGTCCGTTCCGCACTTCCCTGGGCATCGAGTACGAACGTGTCGCGCTTCTGGTGCAGGTGACCACACCGGACGGCGACGGCTGGGGAGAATGCGTCGCCGGAGCCGACGCCAGCTACTCCTCGGAGTACGTCGAGGGGGCCGAAGACGTCCTTATGCGACATCTGGTGCCGCCCTTGCTGGCCGCCGGAAACGTGACCGCGCAGACCGTCGCGCCGCTCCTCGCCGGGGTCAAAGGCCATCGGATGGCGAAGGCCGCGCTGGAGATGGCGGTCCTGGACGCCGAACTCCGCGGCCATGGCCTGTCTTTCGCGGCCGGTCTGGGCGCCACCGCCACCAGTGTCCCGAGCGGCGTTTCGGTGGGGATCATGGACTCGGTGCCGGAACTGACCGACGCCGTCGCGGGTTACCTGGCGCAGGGGTACCGGCGGATCAAACTCAAGATCGAACCCGGCTGGGACGTCGCACCGGTGCGGGCGGTCCGCGAGCGGTTCGGTGACGAGTTGCTTCTGCAGGTCGACGCGAACGCCGCCTACACCCGCGCCGACGTCCGCCACCTCGCCCGCCTCGACGACTTCGAGCTGCTGTTGATCGAGCAACCGCTCGACGAGGAGGACCTGCTCGGCCACGCGGCCCTCGCACGGGGCCTCCGCACCCCGATCTGCCTCGACGAATCCGTGGTGTCGGCCCGGTCCGCCGCCGACGCCATCGCGCTGGGTGCCTGCCGGATCGTCAACGTGAAACCCGGCCGCGTCGGCGGCTACCTCGAGGCACGCCGCATCCACGACGTCTGCGCCGCGGCCGGTGTCCCGGTGTGGTGCGGCGGAATGCTCGAAACCGGGCTGGGCCGGGCGGGCAACCTCGCGCTCGCCGCGCTGCCGAACTTCACCCTTCCCGGCGACGTCTCCGCCTCGGACCGGTACTACGAAACCGACATCACCGAACCGTTCGTCCTGCGGGACGGGAACCTGCCAGTCCCGGCGGGGCCCGGTCTCGGGGTCGCGCCGATCCCGGACGTGCTGGACGCGGTCACGACGTCGGTGCGGGAACTGAGCCGCGGATGACCACCTCGGCGAGTTTCGGCGGCGCGCCTCCCGGCGTCCAGAGGAGCCGGACTCGATCGGTCACGACGTCCTGAGCGGGCAGTTCCGTGTAGCCGCCCGTCATTCTGCCGATCGTCCGCCAGCCACCCGCCGCGTCCGCGACCTGGACGTCGGCACCCGCCCCGGCTTCCGCGGCCAGGATGACGACCTCGCCCACCGGCACAGGCGTGGCGGCCGCGACGACGAGCGCGTCACCGGATACCGGCGCCGATGCCGCCGTGTACACCGAATCCGCGTTGTTGTCCGCGGCGGCGGCGAGGTTCGATCCCACCGGGGTCCCGGTCACGGTGTACTTCGGACTGTCCGGTGTGGACACCGTGAACTCACGGACAACGACCCAGAAGGGCTGCGTGCCGGCTATCCGCACGCGCACGAACCGAGCCTGCGCGCCCTCGGGTAGGTCCGCCGAGAGCACGGGCTCGGTGACCGTCTTCACCGCCGTCCACTGCTTGCCGTCGGCGGAGTATTCGAGGACACCGTTGTGGACGAAGTCGTCCGGGCTGGTCGGTTTGCCCATCGTGATGTCGACATGGGACACCCGTTGCGCGGTGCCGAGGTCGACGCCGATGGTGTCGCCGACGCGGGGAGCCCAGTCGCTCCAGTAGTAGGTCTCGGGGTCGCCGTCGACCATCCGGGCGGGCACGTTGTCGGTGTAGGTCCCCAGTGACGTCGTCGGCTGCGGCCGGATTCCCGGCAGGCCGAACCAGCGGTCGGCCGTGGCGAGCGCGCTGTTGAGGAACGGCACGCAGACGTCCGTGCAGGTGCTCGGGTTGCGCGGCCCCCGGGCGGTTTGGACGCGGATGTCCTGCGCCTTCTCGAGCGCGGCGACGAGCTCCCGGCGTTCCGCCCACGCCTTCGCGCCGTCACCGTCGTACTGTGCCAGCAGCATTTTCACCGCGTGCCCGCCTGCTTGACCGTAGAGACCGACCTGGTCGAGCCACGGTCCGACTTCGGCGAGGAACTTCGGATTCGACGCCATGCCGCGGCGCAGGTCGTCGGGATCGGCGGCCATCGCGGTGAGATAGCGATCCAGTTTCGCGGCGGCGTCCCAAGGATCCTTCTTCTCCAGCGCGGCCCAGAACGCGGCGAGCAACGGGCGCAGTACCGGGGAATCGAGGTCCGGCTTCCCGGTGCCGAGCCGGACGAGCAGACTCGAATAGTTGTTCTCCGCGAACACCTTCAACGCCGGCGCGGACGGACCGGCGAGATCGGCGATGGCGGCGAGCCACGACTTGTCGGGGTCGTACGCCTCCGGGTTCCACAGGAAGTCACCCGAGGTGAATTCGGCGATCTTGGACGCCTCGGCCTGCACCATCGGATTCGCGGTGATCCCCGAGAGGAACTTCGCGACCCCGGGCTCGCGGCCGATGTACGGGCCGAGCAGCAGCCGTTCGGTGATGTAGTCGTTGACCGGGTAGTTGTCCCAGATGAGGATGTCGTGTCCGAAGACCTCTTTCGCCTCCCGGGCCTGCTTCTCGGTGATCTGCCCGGCGATCACGCCGACGCCGGTCCATTCGACGATCACCGCCTTGTCGAGCTGGGTGCGCAGCGCGGTCTTGTACGGCGAGTCGGCGAGGTCGTAGTACTCGGTCGGGACGGTCTGCAACCGCTCGACATCGGGATGGGTGGCGATGAAGTCCTGCTGCACCCGATTGAGCAGGAACGACTGCGCGGCACCCGCCGCCGCGCCGCCGGTGCCGAACTTCGCGGCGTCGGCGTCGCAGTTCCAGCGGGTGTAGGAGATGTCGTCGAGCGGGATCGCGAACGACCGCACCCCGATGTCCCACAGGGATTGGAACTTCGTGACCAGCGCGGCCTCGTCGGTGTCCGAGGAGTAGCACACCGAAAGACCGGGGGAGAGGGCATAGGTGAATTCGACGTGGTTCGCGGTGGCGCGGGCCACCAGCTGCGAGAGCACCGCGAGCTGCTCGGGCGGGTACTGGTCGCGCCAGCGGGCTCGCAGGAACGGGTCGTCCTTGGGGGAGTAGACGTAGATGTTCTGCTTGGTGCGGCCGTAGAAGTCCAGTTGCGCCAGCCTGTCGGCGTGTGACCACGGTGCCCCGTAGAAGCCTTCGATCACCCCGCGCAGCGGCGCCGCGGGCCAGTCGCGCATGCTGAAGGCGCGGCTCTTGCCGGACGCGAAAAGCTGCCGGAACGACTGCGCGGCGTAGAACGTGCCCGAAGTGTCCACACCGGACAGCGCGATCACGCCACGGTCGGCGGCGAGGACGTAACCCCCGCGAGGCAGGCCGTCCGGCCCCTGGACGCGGAGCGCGGCGAGCGCGAGGGCGGTCGCCCGGCTTTCGGTGGGGCCACCGACGAAGACGACGAGCCCGCCGTTGCCGCGCTCCCGGTCGACGGCGGCCCGGTCGCCGTCGGTGAGCTTGACGATGGTGCTCGCACCCGCGGCGCGGAGCACCTGATCCACGACGGCGAGCGCGGACGGATCGGTGTCCCGGCCGACGACCTCGACGACGGTGCGCGGGATGGTCACCTGTCCTGGCCGCGGCGTCGTCTGCTGGGGTGTCGGCCACACCTTCGCGAGAGGCGGGGAGTCGGCCGCCGCTGTCGCCGGTGCGGGGACGGCGACCGCCACCGCGGTCGCGAGCAGCGTCACCGGAATGAGTCGGATTACCCAACGGAAGGACATCGGCTTGCCCCCAAAGCGTCGGTTGACGACGTTCTGTGAGACAGCAAACACCCGATGTGATTACCTGGGTAGAGCGATATGGGTGATTTTCCGACAGCTGGCGCGCGTGGTGGGGCTGGGCTGGCGCCGCCGCCCGAGGCTGCAGAAGGCGATCACGTAGTCCGTGAAGGCCTCCTTCACTACCTTCAGGGTAGGCAAGGAGGCCTTCACGGACCTGCGCCCGGCTCCAGTCACAAGCAGCAGGTACCTAAACCCTTTGGCTCCAACTGTCCTTAGCGCACACGAGCGGTTCGCTACGTCCCGTCGGCCAGCGCGGCCGCGGTCTGCGTGAGATGCCGGGTCAACGCGTCTTCCGCCGCGTCGGCGTCGCGGGCCAGCGTCAGTTCCTCCAGCAGGCGGTGTTCGGCGTGATGGTCCCGGCCGGGCGCGCGGTGCGCCGCCCAGCGGCGAGCCAGTTCGCTCGCGGTCCACATCCGGTCGAAGGTCTCCAGCAGGACGGGGTTTCCGCAGCCCTCCAGCAGCGTGCGGTGAAAGACGCGGTGCGCTTCGGACCACGCCCCGCTGATGTACTCGCCCTCTTCCGGCACGAACGGCGGCGTACGGCTCAACCGGTGATGAGCGGCCCGGACGCGGGCCTCCCAATCGAGGTCGCCCCGTTCGATGGAGAGGCGCAGCACGAGCGGTTCGATGGTCCGGCGGGCCTCGGTGATCTCCTGCCAGCGGCGATCGGAGAAGGCCGGGACGGCGAAGCCCCGGTTGGGCAGCCTGTCGGCGAGGCCGTCGCCGACCACGCGCACGAGGGCCTCACGGACGACGGCGAGGCTCACGCCCTGTTCCTTGGCGAGGTCCTGCGGTTTCAGCGCGGCGCCGGGGGCGTGGTCGCCGCGCATGATCGCGTCCCGCAGGCGGGTGTACATCTGCTCGGAGAGCATCTGCTTGTCCGGCGACGGCGAAGCTGGGGGCATCGCCGAAGTATAGACGAACCGGTAGATAATCGATTATCTGTGTTATGGTCGATTCATGACCACCGTCAACGACCCCTTCGCCCGCCTGCCCGAGGCGGCTTCCTTCGTCGTCACCAGTACCTCTGTCGCCGACGGTGCTTCCTGGTCGCCCGATCAGTGGGCCGGGAAAGACGTTTCACCGCAGCTGAGCTGGAGCGGTGCCCCGCTGGGCACCAAGAGTTACGCCGTCACCGTCTACGACCCCGACGCTCCCACCGGCTCCGGTTTCTGGCACTGGGCGGTCGCCGACATCCCCGCCACCGTCACCGAGTTGCCCGAAGGCGCCGGCGACGACAGCGGATCGGGGCTGCCCGAAGGTGCCTTCCAGGTGCTCAACGACGCCCGTGTCGCCCGCTTCCTCGGCGCCGCTCCGCCTGCCGGGCACGGCGTGCACCGCTACTTCGTCGTGGTGCACGCCCTCGATGTCGAAACGCTCGGCGTCCCGGCCGACGCCACGCCCGCCTTCCTCGGCTTCACGATGGCCTCGCACGTTCTCGGCCGCGCGGTCCTGATCGCCACGGCGGAAACGCCGGGTGCCGAGCGCGTCGAGGTTTCCCGGCTGATCCCCGCATCCGCGGACGCGATCTTCGCGGTCCTGAGCGACCCGAAGGGCCACGTGGACATCGACGCCTCGGGAATGCTTCTCGACGCGGAAGGGGAGCGCGTCGAGAAGGCGGGCGACCGGTTCCGGGTCCACATGGACCGGGAAGCGCTCGGGGACGTGCCGCTCGGCAAGTACGACGTCGAGGTCGTCATCACCAAGCTCGACCCGGACGAGGAGATCGCTTGGACAGTGGAAGGCCGGATCCGCCCGCACGCCCGCCACATCTACGGCTACCGGCTGGAGCCCGTCGAGGGCGGCACTCTCGTGACGTCGTACTACGACTGGTCGGAAGTCGACGAGGAGTGGAAGGAGCGCCTCACCTTCCCCGTCGTCCCCGAGTCCGCGCTCAAGGCCACCCTCGGGATTCTCGAGCGGACTGTCCGGCGACGAAGCTGATTTCCCCCACGCGAGGACGCTGAACGCGACAGAATGTCGTCCGTGCGAACCCTTTGCGTTGCGGCTGCCCTTGTCCTGCTCGGTCTCACCGGGTGTCAGGCCGACGTTTCCGGCCGTCCCGAGCCCAATGGTGACGGATTCGTGATCAAAGACGGATCCCGGTTGCGGTTCCGGCCGGTCGTGGCCGAGCTCCCGCCGGGCCCGGCGACCGGCTCGGCGACCAACCGGCAGAGCACGGATCCCGCCGAGCAGCAGGCCGCCGCGGCGGCGCTGGACTGTGCGAAGGGGCCGGACCCCTTGGACGGCCGCGACGATCCGGCGCTTCCCCTGGTCAGCTGCGACCGCGTTCAGGGCACGAAGTACCTGCTCGGTCCGGCGTTCCTCACCGGAGCCGACCTCAGCCGGACGAACGCGCAAGTCGATCCCCGATCGGCGGGCTCGATCATCGAGCTCAGCTTCACCACCGCGGGCGCGAAGACGTGGGCCGATTGGACCGCCGCGAACGTCGGCAAACAGGTCGCGATGGTGCTCAAGAGCCGCGTTCTGACCGCGCCGACGATCCAGTCCGCCATCACCGGCGGGGAAACGCAGATCTCCGGGAAGTTCACCCTGCCCGAGGCCCGGGAGCTGGCGCGCGACATCGCCGGCGGCTGACCCCGGCGACCGCCCGGAATACGATCGGCGAGACCGACGTTTGAGCGTTCAACTACTTTGAGGAGTTGGACAATGGGTTACGAGATCCTGGGCACCCGGCAGGCGCCGTCCTTCGGCCTGGACACCTTCGGAGACGTCGAGAACGGCCCGGACGGCCAGCCGGTGAGCCAGGCCGAGGCCATCCGCCAGGTCGTGGCCGAGGGCGTGCTCGCCGACCAGGTGGGGGTGGACTACTTCGGCGTCGGCGAACACCACCGCGCGGAGATGGCGGTGTCCTCGCCGGACGTCGTGCTGGCCGCGATCGCGGGCCGGACCGAACGGATCCGGCTCGGCACCGCGGTCACGGTGCTCAGCTCGGACGACCCGGTGCGGGTGTACGAGCGGTTCGCCACGCTGGACGCCGTTTCCCGGGGACGCGCCGAGGTCACGCTCGGCCGGGGCTCCTTCACCGAGTCGTTCCCCCTGTTCGGTTATTCGCTGGAAGACTACGAAGCGCTGTTCGCCGAGAAGCTCGACCTGTTCACCCATCTGCAAGGCGAGAAGCCGGTCGACTGGACCGGGACGGTCCGTCCCGCGCTGGAGGGCGCGCAGGCCTTCCCGGTCACCGAATCGGGCAGTCTGCCCGCCTGGGTCGGAGTCGGTGGCACGCCGCAGTCGGTGGTCCGCGCGGCCGCGTACGGCCTGCCGCTGGTGATGGCGGTGATCGGCGGCTCGCCCGAGCGGTTCACGCCGCTGGCCGACCTGTACCGGCGCGCCTTGAAGGAGGCGGGCCACCAGGAACTGCCGATCTCCATGCACAGCCCGGGCCACGTCGCCGAGACCGACGAACTCGCGGTGGCGCAGCACTTCCCGCATCACCAGGCCGCCTACGCCAAGATCGGCGCCGAACGGGGCTGGGGCCCGATGTCCCGTGCCGACTACGACGCGATGGCCGGACCGCACGGCGCGTTGTTCGTCGGATCCGTGGAGACCGTCGCGCAGAAGATCGCCTGGGCCGTGCGGACCCTCGGGCTGTCGCGATTCCAGCTCAAGTACGGGGCGGGCGCGCTTCCGCACGAGCACCGGATGGACTCGATCCGCCTTTACGGCGAGCAGGTCGTTCCCCGGGTGAAGCAGTTGCTCGGCTGACCTCGAAGCCCCCGGCGGCGGACACGGATCCGTTGGCACGGAACGTATCGCGCACGCCGGGGAGCGCGTGGTTCTTCGAGCGGTATCTCCGCCGCTTCATGCGGGACATGGCGGCGGGGCTCGCCGCCGGCTCGCCCTAGTGGTGGTGCGTCAGCTCGGCGGCTTCACGGTGGAAGCCGGCGATCATCGCTTCGGTGCTCGGCGGGTTGAAGGGCTGCCCGAGCGTGCGCATGAGTGAGTTCACGCTGGGTCGGTACATTCCGGTCTTGCAGTATCGGGAGCCTTCGAAAGCGCCGACCGTGCCGCCGTCGGGGGAGGGCTTGCCGAGCCAGGTGTGCCACTTGGCGCGGCGGTCCCGCATCTGCGTCGCGGTCAGCGCGGACGCGTTGGGCTCCCGGGGTTCGCGGGTTTCGCAGGTGCCGTAGTCGTATTCGTCGGCCAGCCCGCCGATGGAGTGCCCGAGTTCGTGGGCGACGATCTGGCTGGCCTGGAGGTTGCCGCCCGAGGAAGTCGCGACGCCGCCGCCCGCGCCACCGTATTTGGTGGTGTTCGCCAGCATGATGACCTGATCGACGTCCGGCGCGGCCGCGGCGTACTGGTTCGCCTTGGTTTCGTTGACGCACAACAGCCGTTCGATGCCGCCGCACCAGAAGTAGGAGCCCAGCGCGGTGTTCTTCCGCACTCCTTGGGTCGGGTCGTTGGTGACCCCGGACTGGGCGGACACGACGTCGACCTGCCAGAGGTTGAACTGTTTGCGGTAGCTCTTGTACGGCTCGATGGCGAACAGCGCCGAAATGCTGGAGCGGACGTGCTGCGAGTACGTGCCCAGCTGCGTCGAGGTGTAGCCGTCACCGACGAAGACCAGGTCGAAGGTGGTCTCGCTGGGGCCGTTGGTTTCGATCGGCGTCACCGCCGCGGCGTTCGCGATGCGCTGCGGCGCGGCGGTTCTGTCCGAAGCCGGCCGGCTGACGTCGACCCTGGTGATGGTTCCACCGGGTTCGAAGGCCTCCATCGAAGTCGTGAATCGGGGAGCCGCCGACGCCGTCGCGGGAACGAGGCCGGTGACGAGGGTGGTGGTCAGCGCGAACATGAGACATGCGCGTCGCATGCGTACTCCTTGCGGGGAGGGAGGGGAGTAGGAAAACGATCCCGACTTTCGACGGCTTCCGGCACATCCCAAGTGGCCATAAGGTCCGCGTGATGGATGTCGAGTTACGTCATCTGCGGGTGGTGTGCGCCGTCGCGGACGCCGGCAGCATCACGCGCGCGGCGATCGGCATCGGGAGCAGTCAGCCCGCGCTGACCGCCGCCCTGCAACGGATCGAGCGCGCGTTCGGCGGAACGTTGTTCGTCCGCAGCCGGGACGGCGTCTTCCCCACGGCGTTCGGCGAATGCGTCCTCGGGCGCGCGCGGGCCGTCCTCGCCGCGGCGGACACGATGCACCAGGACGCGGCGCGCTGGCTAGTGGACGGGGAGGAACGTCCTGTCGCGCTGGGTGGGATCGGCGGTTCGATGGTCGTCGAGCTGGCGGACCGGCTCGGTGATCCCGGCCGGGCGCAAGCGGTTTCGGTGACCACCGAGTTCTCGCCCTTGAGGCTGCTGGATCTCGTGGCCGGCGGGCAGCTCGATGCCGCGGTCGTCGCCGACTACCCCGGTCACACCCTGCCCGCGGCACCGGGGGTGGCGCTGCGGCCGCTCGCCGCGCAACCGGTGTTCGTGGCGATCGCCGCGGACCATCCGGCCGCCCGCGGCGCCGAGATCGATCTCGCGGACCTCGCCGGGGAACGCTGGGTGCTCGGGCCGTCCGACGGCGCGGGCTGGCCGGAATGCTTCGAGGAAGCCTGTGCACTGGTGGGATTCCGGCCGCAGGTCGCGCACCGGAGCACGGAACTCCGGCCGCTGCAGCGGTTGATCGCGGCGGGCCGGGCGATTTCCCCGTGCCAGGTCACCTTCCCCGCCACCCCCGGGATCGCGATCCGCTCGCTCGCGGGGGATCCGCTGTGGATGCGGTACCTGATCGCCTGGAACACCGCGGGAGCCTTCGGCGGGACCAGCGACGTCTTGATCGCCGCGGCCGAGGCCGCCTACCTCTCCGACACCGACAGCAGCCACACCTACCGGCACTGGCTCGCCCGCCGCGGCGAACCCGTCACCGGACGGCGTGCCATCGGGTGACACCTGGTCGGGGAATTCCCCTTGTCGGGCAGTGGGTCCTAGCCTCGGAACCTCACCGACGAAGGGTAAGAAATTGCGTCTGCGCGCCCTGCTGGCCGCTGCTGTCCTGACCATCACCACCGCTCCGGCCGCGCTCGCCGCGCCGGACGTCGCCCACGGCACGGACGTCCCACCAGGACAATTCGGGTTCGTCGCGAAGATCGCGATGACGAAGATCCCCCGCCCGGACGGTTCGACCTACAGCAGCTACTGCACGGGCGCGCTGATCGCGCCCGGCTGGATCATCACCACCGGGCACTGCTTTCACGACGCGAACCGCAAACGTGTCTCGGGCAAGGTGCCGTATCCGACGACGGTGACGTTGGGCCTGGTCGACGAAGCGACCGAATCAGGCGTGGCCCGCAAGGCGACCGAGGTGCTGCAGGCGAAGGAGAACGACGTCGCCCTCGTCAAACTGGACACCCCGGTGAGCACGGTGGTCCCGCTGACGGTGAACCGCGTGCTCCCGAAGGTCGGCCAGCAGTTGACGCTGGCGGGCTGGGGGAGCCTGACCGCCACCAACCCCGCTCCGGCGACGCGCATGCAGCAAGGAACCGTTCAGGTGGCGACGGTCGCCCCGACGACGGTGGGCGTCCGCGGCGCGGCCCCGGCGATCACGACCAGTGCCTGCACGTACGACTCCGGCGCCCCGTACTTCGTCCCGGGAGGCAAGAGCGGTTCTTTGGTCTCGATGGAAGCCACCGGACCGAACTGCCCGCACGCCGGGATCGAGACGACCTCCCGCGCGGACGTCATCGCGGACTGGATCGCCACCCATACGGCGTAGCGGATCGTTTCGGCCGCCGGCGGAACGGGTAGCCGCGTGATCAGGAGGTACTGCGATGACGAGTGCTCGAATGACCGCGCCGCCGGCGCCGCCGAACCCGATGCCGCCGGACCCTGGAGTGCCCGATCCCGGTATTCCCGAGCCGGTGCCGGACCCGGGCAAGCCCGAACCGCTCCCGGACCCCGGGGTCCCCGAGCCGCTGCCCGAACCGGGGCCTGCACCTCAGCCGGGAACGGCCGGGCTCAGAGGCTGAACGCGAGCCAGAGCGCCAGCCAGGCGCAGGCCGCGACCGCGACGACGACCGCGAAAACCCGCAGGCCCGCGGCGGCGATCCGGAGCGACGCCGTGCCGTTGTGCTGTCGGTGGTTCCCCATGATGCCGCCCTCCTTTCAAGATCACCTTCCGCTTTCCCGGCGCTCGCCGCAGCGGGAGCGGTGTACCCGGGTGACCCCATCCGGGTGAGGGCGACCCGCGTCTAGTCCTCTTGTTGCGGTGGTTGGCGACACGAACTACCGCAACTAGAGGACTGAACGCGGGGATCAGAGCCAGCGGTTGTGGGCGGCGAAGACCCCCAGTTGGAACCGGCTGGAGACACCGGCGCGGTCCATCAGGGTTTCGAGATAGCGGAACAGCGTGCGCCTGCTGACGCCGAGTTCGGCGGCGATCTCGTCGTCCTTGCGCCCTGCGGCGAGCAGGATCAGCAGCTCCCGTTCGATCGGCCGGATCGGCTGCTCGGTCGCCTCGCCGCTCTGATCGAGGGGGAGCGCCGCGGCCCAGGAGGTTTCGAACAGCCCCTCCAACGCGGAGAAAAGACTACAGGGCCGCACGATGACGATCGACTGGTTGCGGTCGGCCTCGCGGATGGTCAGCGCGATGGTGGCCGCCCGGTCGTCGAACAGCGTGAGTTTCACCGGGAGTTCGGGCAACAGCCGTGCCTGCTCACCGGCTCGCAGGCACGGAAGGATGTTCCCGGTGAGATAGCCGGGGTCGCCCAAGGACGCTCCACTGTAGACACAACGGTAGGAGATCCCGCGCCGCAGCTGGTCTTCTTCGAGGAGATTCCGGCGGCCGCCGGTGAAATAGGGCGGGGAATCGAGACGGCGCACCTGCTGCCGCACCATGGTCGCGAGGTGCTGCAAGCGGGGAACGATGGCGTCGCCGGTGACCACTTCGAGCAGGTCCTGTGCGTGCGGCATCCCCGTATGCGCCCGCCGGAAGGCCCGGTACGCGGTCTGGACCGCGAGCCGCGCGTCGTGCAGCTCTGCCTGCCGTCGCGTGGTCAGCGCGGCCAGTGCTTCACCGGGGTTGGCGGGGAGGAACTCGGTCCCGTCCACTCCGGACGATACCGCGAGGCCGGCGTCGGCCAGTTCTTTCAGTGCCAGATGGACGGTCTCCGCGTCGCCGTCCCGCCAGGACAGTTCCTCGGCGGTCACCGGCGCGCTTTCGAGCATCCGGCGGTAGATCCGGGCGGCGGGCTCGCCGAGGCCCAGCCTGGTCAGCTGCGCGCCGAACCCGTCCGGGGGAGTCACCGATGCCACTCTGCACCTGCCTCTCAGCGGTCCGGGAGCGGTGGCGCCACCGCTCCCGGACCGGTTCACCCGAGCTAGACGCCCGACGTGTCGCGGATCCAGGTGCGGTTCGACGCGATGCTGGTGTGCGTCGAGCTGTCCACCTTGTTGCCCGCGATGTGCACGCCGACCTGCTTGCCGCCGACGAAGACCGGTCCGCCCGAGTCGCCGCCGTTGGTCAGCCCGTTGCCCCGGCGGGCCTTGATCAGTCCATTCCCGACACTGGTCACCTTCATCTGAGCGACCTTGAGGTAGCGCTGAAGATCGCCGTCTTCGTTGTAGCCCCAACCATAAACGTACTCGGTGTCACCGGTGGCGACGGAAGTGCCGAGGGACGAGTACGTCGTGCTGACCGAGCGGTCGAGCTTGAGCAGGGCGATGTCGGCACCACTGGAGGGCGTGTGGATGGCGGTCACGACGGCATAGGTCCCGGCCCGGTGATCGACGTCGCCCACACGGACCGAGTACTCGGCACCGGGTTCGTCGATGCAGTGCTGGGCGGTGAGTACCCAGCGGGCGCTGATGATCGAACCGGAGCACCACTGCTCGCCGTTCTGCTCGATCATGGCCGCCCAAGGGCCGGACTGGGCGTAGCCGCCATCGATGATGGGGGCCGCGCCGGCGGCGGGCGTGACCGTTGTGAGCCCGGCCGCGCACAGCAGTGCGGTGAGGAGAACTCGGATGCGCATGGGTGCCTTCCACTACAGGGAACTACAGAAAGGAATGGGGAAATCGACAGGGCGCCCATTGCCGGCCGTGGCGGGATCGCCAGGGGTCACCCGGCCGGATCCGATGCCGGTTTTCCCATGCTAGGCAGGCGGATACGACCGTTGATAGCGACTAAAGACGGGAGAAGGCCGCGGTGGGCGGCGTCGATCCCGGTCTGTCGGCACGAGAGTGCCGATGGCACCGATGGGTCACGGGCCGACGGCCCCGGACGTCATGAAAGGGGCTTTCCTGACGAGATTCGTCAGGAAAGCCCCTTTCATGACACTCCCGAGGGGAGCCGCGACCAGGAGGCTAAAAGCGGCGCTTCCTCGGCGGCGCGGGGTCGAGCAGCTCTTCGGCGATGAGGATCGCCCGTTCCGACAGCGTGACGGACAATCGCTCCACCGAATCGCCGATCCGGCCTGCTTCCCGGCGCACGCCGTCGCCCATGGGCGCGCTGTGCCGATCGGCGAGACCCGCGAGCCTGCTCCCGGAGACCAGGACCAGATCGGCGAGCCGCTCGCCCAGTTCCGTCAGCCGGTTCGCCGTCCTGCCCGCCCGGCGGGCCACCAGGTCTTCGGTCTCCCGTCGCAGCTCCCGGACCGCGGACCTCGACTCGACTGTCGTCCCGGTGAGTGCGGACCTCAGGGTTTTTGTCACGTCCATCAGGAATCGACCTCCACGCGGCTTGCCTGCGTTTGAGTGTACGCCCGTACTCCCGATTTATGGAATACGAGGTTCTGAGTTCCCTTGTGTCAAAGGAAACCAAGAAAATTCAGTGCACAGGTATGAGCTGACTGGGGCACGATCTCGCCCGGTGATCGACCACAGTATGGCCGAGAGGTGCGCCTGGCGTCTCCGCCTACGCAAGCAGTCGCAAAATTTCTGAAACGTGTCAACTTCTTGCATTTTGTCCCCGGGTTGTTGCATGCTCGTAACGCTCTGGCTCCCTCCCCGCTGTCTCAAAGAAGAGAAGACGCCATGACACGTATGCGCCTGTCCCGGCTCATCGCCGGTTGCCTGGTCACGGGGCTTTCCGTCGCCGGACTCTCCCTCGCTTCCGCCGCGAGCGGGCCACCCCCGGACCCCGCCGCCCCACCCGGACCGGCCGCGCTCGCCGAGGTGCCGTTGACCCGGACGGTGTCGGCGAGCAGCGCGCTGCCCGGCTATCCCGTCGCGAACGCCGTCGACGGAAACCAGGACAGCTACTGGGAATCGGCCAACAACGCGTTCCCGCAGTGGATTCAGGCCGACCTCGGGGCGGCCAAAACCCTCTCGCGGATCGCACTGAAACTGCCGTCGGGCTGGGAGGCCCGCACCCAGACGCTGACCGTGCGCGGAAGCGCCGACGGCACGGCGTTCACCGACCTCGCCGCGCCCACCGGCTACGTGTTCACCCCCGGCGCGAACACGGTCACCATCCCGCTGACGACGTCGGCCCGCTACGTGCGGTTGCAGGTCACGGCCAACACGCGCTGGCCCGCCGCGCAGCTTTCGGAGTTCGAGCTGTACGGGCCGGACACCGGTGACACCCAGGCACCGAGCGCGCCAGCGAACCTCGCGCTGACCGAACCCGCCTCCGGCCAGGTCCGGCTGACCTGGTCGGCCTCGGCCGACAACGTCGGGGTCACCGGCTACACCGTCTACCGCGACGGCACACCGGTCACCGCGATCACCGGCACCACGTTCACCGAGGCCCGGCCCGCAGGGACGCGGGCCGAGTACTTCGTGCGGGCCAAGGACGCCGCGGGCAACGAGTCCGGCGACAGCAACCACGTCGTGCGCTCCGGGACGAGCGCGGGCGCGAACCTGGCGGCGGGCAAGCCGATCGAGGCCACTTCGGTGGCACACTCGTTCGTCGCCGCCAACGCCAACGACAACAACACCGCCACCTACTGGGAATCCGCCGCCGGCCACCCGAATTCCCTGACGGTGAAACTCGGGACCGACGCGGACGTCGACTCGGTCGTGGTGAAGCTGAACCCGGACGCGATCTGGGGCGCGCGGACGCAGAACTTCGAGATCCTCGGCCGTGAGCAAGGGGCCACGGCGTTCACGTCGCTGTCGGCGCGGGCGGATCATCGCTTCGATCCGGCGGCCAACCAGAACACCGTGACCATTCCGGTCAGCGGCCGCGCGTCGGACGTGCGCCTGCAGTTCTTCGCCAACTCCGGTGCTCCCGGTGGTCAGGCCGCGGAGTTCCAGGTGATCGGCACCCCGGCGCCGAACCCGGATCTCGTCGTCACCGGCGCGACCTGGACGCCGTCGAACCCGACGGAGACCAGCCAGCTCGCCGTCTCGGCGACGGTGAAGAACGCGGGTACCGCGAACGCGGCCGCGACCAGCGTCGACGTCAGCCTCGGCGGCACCGTCGTCGGTAACGCGACTGTCGGGGCGCTCGCCGCCGGAGCGTCCACCACGGTGACCGTGAACGCGGGAACACGGCCGCAGGGCACGTACACCGTGGCCGCCACGGTCGATCCCGCGGGGACGGTGCCCGAGCAGAACGAAACCAACAACACCCACACCTCCCGACGCCGCTGGTGATCGGGCAGTCGCCGGGGCCGGACCTGGAGGTCACCGGCATCACGTCGAACCCGCCCAACCCGGCGGCCGGCGCGGCCGTGTCGTTCACCGTCGCGGTGCACAACCGCGGCACGAGTGACGCGGGCGCCTCGGTGACCCGGCTGGTCGTCGGCGGTACCACGCTGACCGGCGCCACCGGCGTGATCGCGGCGGGCGCCACCGCGAACGTCGCGATCTCGGGGACGTGGACCGCGGCCAACGGCGGGGCGACCCTCACCGCGACCGCCGACGCGACCGGCACGGTCACGGAGACCAACGAGTCCAACAACGGGCTGTCGCGGCCGATCGTGGTGGGCCGCGGCGCGGCGGTGCCGTACACCGAGTACGAGGCGGAATCCGGTCAGTACCAAGGACAATTGCTGGAGGCCGACGCGTTGCGGACGTTCGGGCACACGAACTTCGCGACCGAGTCCTCCGGCCGCAAGTCCGTGCGGCTGGCGAACCAGGGCCAGTACGTGGAGTTCACGTCGGCGAACCAGGCGAACTCGATCGTCGTGCGCAACTCCATCCCCGACGCCCCGGGCGGCGGCGGACAGGACGCGACGATCAGCCTGTACGTCAACGGTACCTTCGCGCAGAAGCTGACCCTGTCGTCGAAGCACAGCTGGCTCTACGGCAGCACCGACGATCCCGAGGGCCTGACGAACACCCCGCAGGCCAACGCTCGACGGTTGTTCGACGAGTCGCACGCGCTGCTGTCGCAGTCGTACCCGCCGGGCACGAAGTTCAAGCTGCAGCGCGACAGCGGGGACAACGCGGCGTTCTACATCGTCGACCTCATCGACCTCGAGCAGGTCGCGCCCGCGTCGGAGAAGCCGGGGAACTGCACGTCGATCACGGAGTACGGCGCGGTGCCGAACGACGGGAACGACGACTCGGCGGCGATCCAGCGCGCGGTCACCGACGACCAGAACGGCGTGATCGGCTGCGTCTGGATCCCGGCGGGGCAGTGGAGGCAGGAGAAGAAGATCCTGACCGACGACCCGAACGTGCCCAACGGCGGCGGCCAGTACAACCAGATCGGCATCTCCAACGTGACGATCCGCGGCGCCGGGATGTGGCATTCGCAGCTGTACTCGCTGATCGAGCCGCAGAACGCGGGCGGCATCAACCACCCGCACGAAGGCAACTTCGGCTTCGACATCGACAAGAACACCCAGATCTCCGACATCGCCATCTTCGGTTCCGGCCGGATCCGCGGCGGGGACGGCAACGCCGAGGGTGGAGTCGGTCTCAACGGCCGGTTCGGCACCGGCACGAAGATCTCGAACGTCTGGATCGAGCACGCGAACGTCGGGGTGTGGGTCGGCCGGGACTACAGCAACCTGCCGTCACTCTGGGGTCCGGGCGACGGCCTGGAGTTCAGCGGCATGCGCGTCCGGAACACCTACGCCGACGGGATCAACTTCACCAACGGCACCCGGAACTCGAAGGTGTTCAACTCGTCGTTCCGCACCACCGGTGACGACTCGCTGGCGGTGTGGGCGAACCAGTACGTGAAGGACACGTCGCAGGACATCGCGCACGACAACGTGTTCGCCAACAACACGATCCAGCTTCCGTGGCGTGCCAACGGGATCGCGGTCTACGGCGGCTACGGCAACAAGATCGAGAACAACATCGTCCTCGACACGATGAACTATCCGGGCATCATGCTGGCGACGGATCACGATCCGCTGCCGTTCTCCGGGCAGACCCTCATCGCGAACAACGCCCTGTACCGCTGCGGCGGGGTGTTCTGGGGCGAGCAGCAGGAGTTCGGGGCGATCACGTTCTTCGCGCAGGGCAAGGACATTCCCGGCGTGGTCCTGCGGGACACCGAGATCCACGACTCGACCTACGACGGTGTCCAGTTCAAGACCGGCGGCGGTGTCGTGACGGCGGCTGTCACAGGCGTCAAGATCGACAAGTCGAACAACGGGGCCGGCATCCTCGCGATGAGCGGCGCCCGCGGCAGCGCGACGCTGACGAACGTGACGATCACGAATTCGGCGACGGGCGACGTCGTCCGCGAGCCTGGTTCGCAGTTCGTGATCAACGGCGGGCCGGTGCCCGCGGTGGTCTCGTCGGGCCGTCGCGGCACGCGGTAACCCACGGACGCGGGACGGGGCCGGGGTGGGCGACCACTCCGGCCCCGTTCAGTTCCGCGGGCTCAACCCCGCCACCGTCAGCCGGAACAGCCGGTCCGCCCGCGCGGCCGGATCGGGATGGTGCTCGGTGGCCAGGACGATGCCGACGATGACGGCGATCAGGTCTCCGACGGTGACCTCCGGTGCCACCACGCCGTCTCCTGCGGCCCGGCGCAGAAGCGGTTCGCCCGCGTTTTCCAGCGCCGACGAGCAGGAATTTTCGTGCACCGGGCCGTCATAGGCGAGCGCGGCCGCCAACCCCCGGGCGGAGACGCAGTAGGCGACGACCTCGTCGAGCCACTCCATGAGCGAGGCCCTGCTGTCGCCCTTGCCGGTCAGTTCGGCGGCGCGGGCGCACAGTGCCTCGATCCGGTGCGCGGACACCGCCTCCAGCAGGGCGCGGCGAGTGGGGAAGTGGCGGCGGACCGTCGCCGAACCGACGTTCGCGGTGCGGGCGATCTGTTCCAGTGAGGCCCCGGCGCCGTGCGCGGCGACCTCCTCCTCGGCGACCGCGAGGATGCGCGCGTAGTTGCGCCGCGCGTCGGCGCGCTGTCCGTCGGACATGCCTTCACCTCGTTGGTTGCGTAAGTGGCGGGGCCCGCCATATCGTAGCGGACGATAAGTGGCGGACCCCGCCACTTACGTTCGCGAAGGAGCGACCATGTCCGCAGAACCCGTTCTGGTCACCGGCGCCACCGGCAGGCAGGGTGGCGCGACCGCCCGTGCCTTGCTCGCGGCGGGCGTCCCCGTTCGTGCCCTGGTGCGCGACCCGGCCAGGGCCGGATCCATCGAAGCGCTCGGCGCCGAGCTCGTTGTCGGCGATCTCCACGACATCGATTCCCTGGTCCGGGCCGCCAAGGGCGCTCGCGCCGTGTTCTCCGTGCAGATGCCCGGCATGAATGCGGAAGGCTTCGACTTCGCCGGGGAAGTGACCCAGGGAGCCAACCTCGTCGAGGCCGCGAAAGCCGCCGGAGTGCCGCAGTTCGTGCATGCGTCCGTTTCCGGTGCGGGGCAGCACATCGAAGCTGCCGGCTGGGCCGAGGGGCACTGGGCGTCGATGGAGCCCACGCTCGGTGCCAAGGCCGCGATCCAGGACCGGGTCCGGACGGCGGGCTTCGCGCGGTGGACCTTGCTCAAACCGGGGTTCTTCATGGAGAACTTCCTGCCGTCCATGAAGTTCCTGTTCCCGCGAGGCATCGACGGTGGTCTGGTGAGTGTCATCAAGCCGGAGACCCGCCTCTCGCTGGCTGCGGTGGACGACATCGGCACCGCGGCCGCGGCGGCGATCGCCGAGCCGGAGCGTTTCGACGGCGTCGAACTGGAGCTGGCGAGCGACTTCCTGTCGATGCGGGAAATCGCCGAGATCCTCTCCCGGACTTCCGGTACGCGACTGTCCGCGCCGGACATGACGGTGGAGCAGGCGCTCGCCGCCGGAATGCCGTCGATGGGCGCTTCGCACGAGTGGCTGAACGTCGTCGGGCAGCCGGGGCGCCCGGAATACGCGAAGGAACTGGGGCTTCCGCTCACCGGCTTCGACGAGTGGGCGCGGAAATACCTGCGTCCCGGGGCCTGACCTGTGTGATCGTCGGGGCATGTCCATCGAGCCTCTTCTGGATCACCTCGACCGCGAGAATCCCGGCGACGTCATCGGGTCCTATCTCTACGGTTCCGCCGTGGCCGGCGGACTCCGGCCGGACAGCGACGTCGATCTGCTGCTGGTCACTCGCAGGTCGCTCACCGGTCCGGAACGGGCGAGTCTGGTCTCGCTGCTGTTGGGTGTCTCGGGCTGGCGTGGTCACGCCACACGCTTTCCCGAAGTCGCGGATCGCCGTCCGATCGAGCTGACCGTTCTGGTGGCGGGCGACCGGTTTCGTCGCGATTTCCAGTACGGCGAGTGGCTTCGCGAAGACTTCGTGGCCGGTCGCCTTCCCGAGCCCGCCGAGGATCCCGACGTCGTGATCCTCGTTGCCACCGCTCATGCGGCACATCGGGTCCTGCGAGGTCCGGCACTCGCCGAAGTGCTCGAACCCGTTGCGGGCGACGAGCTGCGACAGTCGGTCCGTGTCGTCGTCCCCGGCCTGATCGAGGAGATCGACGGCGACGAACGCAACGTCCTGCTCACCCTCGCCCGGGTCCTCGTGACCCTGGAAACTGGTGAGGTCGTGACCAAAGACGCCGCGGCGGCCGCTGTCGCGCCGACGCTCGACGGCGTGGATCGCGAGTTGCTGGAGCTCGCGCGAGCGGGCTACCTGGGTCTCGTCCAGGACGACTGGGCCGGGCTGAGGACGGAGGCGGCCTCGCTCGCACACCTTCTCGCGGGCCGGGCGAGGGGCGTTTGACAAAGCGGAACGGTGCTCCGTATGTTTGTGGAACATCGTTCCGCTTAGTCTTCGGTTAAGGACCAGTCATGAGCTTTTCGACCACCGCATCCGTCCTGTCGGTCAGCCCGGTGGTGCTGCCCACGCCGGATCGCGCCGTGGATCTGCAGGTCAAGGTCTCCGTGCCGGTGACAGGAGGCGAACTGCCGATCATCCTGTTGTCGCACGGCCAGGGGCCTTCGAACCATCTGTCGTCACTGAACGGCTATGCCCCGCTCGTGAATTTCTGGGCGGCACGCGGGTTCGCGGTCCTGCAGCCCACTCATCTCAGCTCCAGGACGCTGAACCTGGACTCCGGAGACCCCGAAGCGCCGCTGTACTACCGGTCGCGCGTCGAGGACATGATCCGCATCCTCGACCGGCTCGACGAGATCGAGGCGGCCGTGCCGCACCTTCGCGGACGCCTGGACCGGGGCAAGATCGCCGTGGCCGGGCACTCGATGGGCGGCCACACCGCGAGCCTGCTGCTCGGCGCGCGATACACCGAGCCTCGCGACGGAACGGAGGTGAACCTGGCCGATCCCCGTGTCTCCGCCGGAGCTCTGCTCGCCGCGCCCGGACGCGGTGGCGACGCCGTCACCGGGTTCGTGGCGGAGAACTACTCCTTCTTCCTGAGTACGGACTTCTCCGCGATGACGACGCCCGCGCTCGTGGTCGCCGGTGACAAGGACGCGTCCGCCCATCTGACGGTGCGCGGTCCGGAATGGCACGCCGATCCGTACTTCCTTTCGCCGGGGCGCAAGACCTTGCTCACCGTGTTCGGCGCGGAACACGGGCTCGGCGGGATCTCCGGCTACGACGTCGCCGAGACGACCGACGAGAATCCGGAACGGGTGGCCGCGGTGCAAAGGCTCACGTGGGCTTACCTTCGCAGTGAGCTCTACCCCGGCGATTCCGCTTGGCGGGAGGCGTCCGCCGAATTGACCGGCGGCTCCGACGCGGTCGGGCGAGTCGACGTCAGGTATTGAGGGGGAAGAGTAAAGGGGCGTGCCTGGTCGGGTTGGTCGTGAGTGGCGTTTCGGGTTCTAACCCGAAACGCCACTCACGACCACCTGTACCGAAGGTCCCCTCAGGCCGATCGACCGAGGAAGGCCAGGAACCGGGTCTGCTGGTCGGCACCCGGCGCCGGTTTCACCTTGGGGCCGAAGGTGTCCGGCGTGCGGCTGATGATCAACCGGGCGAGGGAGAACGACGGTGCGACGATGTCGGCCTCCATGGTCACCTTGACGCCGAGCGCCGAGCCGACGTCCCAGGTGTGGACCAGGGTGTCGAAGGTCAGCAACGCCAGGTAGTCCGTGACCGTCACGCCGGGACGGTTGGCCACGTACCACGCCGGGGCGGGCCGGGTGAGGACGTCGCCGGTGAGGAGGGCGGCCGTTGCCTCGCGGGTCTCGCGCCACCCGGCCAGCGGGTCTTCCCCCGCCAGTTCGCCAGGTTTCTCGGAGCCCGCCGGGCCGTTGTGGGGCGCGTACTCCTCGCCCGCCAGGTGGTGGCGCAGGACTTCCAGGCCCCAGATGACGTGGCCCACCACGTCACGGACCGTCCAGTGTTCGCACGCCGACGCCGAGTTCCATCGCTCCGGTGACACGGCGGCGAGCACGGCCTCGAAGGCGTCTTGTGTCCGCCGGTAGCGGTCCAAGGTCTCGTCGGTTTCCATGGGTTCCTTACTTCAACGTCGCGTTGACGGCGTCCGTCAGCTGTTCGGCACCCGGTATCAAGGCCTTGTCGAGCGCGAGGGCGTACGGGATGACCGTGCCGTCCGGCCTGCAGACCCGCCTCGGCGGCGCCACCAGGTCGAATTCTTCGGCCGCCGTCGCGACGATCTCCGCGCCCAGTCCGCACATCCGGTTCGAATCGTCGATCACGACGAGGCGCCCGGTCTTGTTGACCGATTTGCGCAGGCAGTCCCAGTCGAAGGGGTACACCGTCCGCGGGTCGACGATCTCGATGTCCACCCGGTGGCTGAGGCTCTCGGCGACCTCGATCGCCGTGCCGACGTGCTGTCCCACCGCGACGATCGTCAGGTCGCCGCCCTCGCGGACGACGTTCGCCTCGCCCAGCGGCACGATCTCGTCTTCGCCCCCGTAGGCCGGATCCGTCGCCCCCAGCAGCGGAGAAGGAGCGAACACCGCCACCGGGTCGGGGTCCTGGATCGCCGACCGCAGCAGCCCGTAGGCGTCCGACGGCAGTCCGGGGACCACCGTCTTGATCCCCGCGTGCGCGAGCAGGCTGTACGGGTTGTCCGAATGCTGGCCCGCCCAGCCGAACCTCGAACCCGATCCCGACACGAGATAGGTGACCGGGATCTGCACCTGCCCGCCGGTCATCAGCGAGAACTTGTGCGCCTGGTTCACGATCTGCTCGAAGACCAGGTAGATCAGCGAGGAGATCTGGAACTCGATCACCGGCTTCTTCCCGAGCATCGCCGCGCCGGTCCCGAAGCTGGTGAAAGCCTGTTCCGACAACGGGGTGTCCAGCACTCGTTCCGGGCCGAACCTGGGCAGCAGCCCCGAAGTGACCCCGCTCGCGCCGACGCCCACGTCTTCCCCGAGCAGGAAGACGTCCTCGTCCGCCGCCATTTCGGCGTGCAGGGCGAGATTCATCGCGTGCATGTAACCGAAGTTCTCCGGTGAGGGCAGCTCGCTCACAGGATCACCCCCGGCCGGACGGCGGTGGATCCCGCGTACAGGTACATCAGCGCGTCCTTCGGGTCGGGCGACGGCGCGTTCTTCGCGAACTCGACCGCGTCGTCGATCTGGATCTTGATGGCTTCGTCGATTTCGGCGACGACGTCGTCGCCCAGTTTCCCGCCCAGTAAGGGAATCGGATCCCGCTCGCGCCACTGGGCCACTTCGTCGCGATCGCGGAACTCGACACCCAGCAGTTCGAGTACGGAGTGATGTCCGAAGAACCGGTAGGTCGCGCATTCCAGGAAAGCGGGCCCTTGACCGGTGCGGCAGTGCTCGATCAGTTCCTCGGTCGCGGTAGCCACCGCCTCGACGTCCATGCCGTCGACGGTGCGCGCGACCATCCCGAATCCTTCGGCGCGGCGGGCCGCGTTGCCCGCGAGCCCCGATTCGAGTTTCAGGCTCGTCGCGTACATGTTGTTCTCGCAGACGAACAACACCGGCAGAGACCAGATCGAGGCGAGGTTGAACGCTTCCAGCAGGACACCCTGGCTCATCGCGCCATCGCCGAAGAAGCTGACGACGACCTGCGAGTTCCCGCGTGCCTTGGCCGCCCACGCCGCGCCGGAGGCGATCGCTCCGCCGGCGCCGACGATTCCGTTGGCGCCCAGGATGCCCAGCTTCATGTCCGCGGCGTGCATCGATCCACCGCGGCCCTTGTTGAAGCCTTCGAGAGTGCCGAGGAGCTCGGCGAGCAGGCGGCGGGGGTCCGCGCCCTTCGCCAGCACGTGCCCGTGTCCCCGGTGGGTGCTGGTGATGTAGTCCTCGTCCGTCAGGTTCGAACAGACGCCCACGGCGACGGCTTCCTGCCCGATGTACGGGTGGATACCGCCGTCGATCTCGCCGTCGATCGCCATCGCCAGGCAGCGTTCTTCGAACTCTCGGATCAGTTTCATGGACCGGTACAGGGCCATCTGGTGTTCACGGGTCATTTTTGCAACAGCCCTTCGTGGTCGACGGTGTGACGGGGCCGGACGAGCATCTTGTCGACGTAACGAAGCAGCGCGCCGTCGTCGGGGTTCGGTACGACGATCGGGGTGAATTCGTCGTTCGGGCGACTGTCCTTTGTGGAGTCAAAAGAGGACTCGAAGATCAGCCTCAGAATGGCGTGCTCCTCCGAGGAATGCGCCTCGAGCTTGGCGAGCCAATCGGACAACGGCAGGGTGTCGATCGCCGTGCCGTCGCCGCGCAAGAGATCCAGCAGGTGCGTGAGACGCATCGGACGGCGGCTGTCGAGCACGAATCGGCTGCCGTCCCGTGATCGCTCCGCGCCGAGCCGGGCGAGCTGCCCGGCCGTCTCGTCCACCGCGATCCAGGGTTCCTCCAGCTCGGTGTCCGGCGCGGCGCCGAGTTCGAGGATGACCCGCAGCACCCGCAGCATGATGTCCCGGGAGTTTCCCTGCCCGGTCCGCGAATCCCCGACGATCCGGGGCAGCCGGTAGGTCGCCGCCGGGATCCCGCGTTCGTACGCGGCGGAGATCAGCTGTTCGGCGTGCGACTTGGTCTCCGCGTACCCGCTGCGGGCACCGGTTTCGGCGCCGGCGGAAATGGTCGACACGAACTGCACCTGCTTGAGCCGCGTGGTGGCCGCCAGCCGGATCAGCTCGCGGGTGCCGCCGACGTTGGCTCCTTCGAGCTGTTCGTAGCTGGAGAGCGCGTCGACCCAGGCGCCGTTGTGGCAGATCAGGTCGATTTCGCCCGCGAGCCGCTCGAAGGTCGCGTCGGTGAGCCCGAGCCCGGGCGCCGCGAGATCACCGGGGACGACTTTGATCCGTTCGTGGTCGACCTCGTGCGACAGGCCGTAGCGGTCGAGATTTTCGCGCAGCCGTCGCCTTCCCGCGTTCTCGTCCGCGGCCCGGACGAGGCAGTGGACGCGCACGCCGTCCCGTTTCAGCAACTCGCGGACCAGGTAGGCCCCGACGAAGCCGGTGGCCCCGGTCAGCAGGATGTCCGAAACCTCGCCGGGCGCGCGGGGCGGCAGCGGGTCGGGGAGGATGCCGCGCAGGATCGGCAGCGGATCGAACGAGCGGGCGCCGGTCGTCAGCCCCTCGCCGGTGATCCCTTCGGCCAGTTTCGCGATCGTGGGCCGCTCGAACAACGTCCGCAGCGGCAGGTCGATCTGGAGCGTCTCCCCGATCTTGACGGCGAGTTGCGCGGCCTTCAGGGAGTGCCCGCCGACGTCGAAGAAGCTTTCGTCCCTGCCGACGGCTTCGCGATCGAGGACCTGGGCCCAGATCGCCGCCAGGGTCTCCTCGGTCGGGTTCCGTGGCGGGGCGAACGGCGTGGCCGATCGAGGGCCGTCGTCGGGTTCCGGGAGTGCCTTCGCGTCGAGCTTTCCGTTGAGGGTCAACGGGAGCTCGGGCATGGACACGAACGCCGCGGGCACCATGTACTCCGGCAGCACAGTGCGCAGCCGGGTGCGCAGTGCGTTGTCGTCGAGAACGCCCGAGACCTTGAGATACGCGACGAGCCTCATCTGCCCGGACGTGTCTTCGCGCGCGACGACGGCGGCCTGTGAGATGTCCTCATTGGACAGAAGGGCCGCTTCGATCTCTCGTGGCTCGATACGGAAGCCGCGGATCTTGACCTGGTCGTCGACGCGCCCGAGGTACTCGATGTCGCCGTCGGCGTTGTGGCGGACGATGTCCCCGGTCCGGTACAGCCGCTCGCTGGTGGTGTCGTGGCCGTTGGGGAGGAACTGCTCGTCGGTGAGTTCCGGTTGTCCTCGATAGCCTCGTGCGACGCCGGGTCCCGCCACGTGGAGTTCCCCCGGCACCCCCGTCGGAACGAGCCTGCCCTGCTCGTCGAGGACGTACACGCGGGTGTTGCCGAGCGGGCGGCCGATGGGGATGCCGGTGAGGTCGGCGGGAACCGGGGCCGGGATCGGGTGACACGTGGTGAACGTGGTGCATTCGGTGGGCCCGTAGCCGTTGAAGAACCGCGTGCCCGGCAGTGCGGCGACGGCGCGGCGGACATGGGTGACGGACAGCGCTTCGCCGCCGACGAGCAGCTGCCGGAGCCCGGTCAGCGCCGAGGTGTCCTCGTCGACGATGTGGTTGAACAACGACGAGGTCAGCCAGGCCGTGCTGATCCGGTGCCGGGTGATCGCTTCGGCGAGCGGCCGGGCGGTGAGCACCCGCTCGCCTGCGATCACGCAGGTGGCGCCGCTGAGGAGGGCGCCCCAGATCTCGAAGGTCGCCGCGTCGAACGAGATCGCCGACGCGTGCAGCACCACTTCGTCCTGGCCGAGGATGCCTTCCGGGAGCCCGGTGACGAGCCGGATGATCGCCCGGTGCTCGATTTCGACGCCCTTGGGACGTCCTGTCGAGCCGGAGGTGTAGATGACGTACGCCAGATCCCGGGGCTCCACACCGGACTCGACCGCGGCCGGTGATTCGTCCTCCAGGGTGGGATCACCGGTCAGATCGGTGGTGATCACCAGTTCGGCCCCACCGTCGGTGAGCAGGAGCCGCCGGCGTTCCTCGGGGTACTCCGGATCGATCGGCAGGTACGCGGCACCAATTTTGAGCACCGCGAGCAACGCGCTGATCTGCCCGATGGAACGCGGCAGGCACACCCCGACGAGGGTTCCCGGCCCGGCGCCCAAGGCGCACAACCGGTGCGCGAGCCGGTTGGACCGGACGTCGAGTTCGGCGTAGGTCAGCGAGTCTTCGCCGCAGACGAGGGCTGTCGCGTCAGGACGACGGCGGACCTGTGCGGAGAACACCGCGGGCACCGTCGCCGGATCCGGCAACGCCGTGGCGGTGTCGTTCCAGTCTTCCGCCAGCCGCCGGAGTTCGGCGTCGTCCATCATCGGCAGGGCGGACAGCGGCCGCTCCCGCCCTTCCCCGACGGACGCGAGCAGCCGCCGGAAGTGCCCGATGAACCGCTCGATCGTGACCCGGTCGAACAGGCGGGAGTTGTAGTCGACCCGCGCCTCCAGCACACCGTTCCGGTCCGACACCTGGAGTTCGAGGTCGAACGGATCCGCTTCCGTGCCGGCGGGCGCGACCTCCGGCAACGGCACGTCCACCAGCCGGAGCGCGACCTGCGTGAGGGGGTTGCGGCTGAAGTCCCGCCGGGGTGCCAGCTCCTCGACGAGGCGTTCGAAGGGAATGTCCGGGTTCGCGTAGGCGCCGAGCGTGGTCTCCCGGACGCGCCCGAGCAGCTCCGGGAACGTGGGGTCGCCGGAAAGATCGGTGCGCAGCACCAGCGTCTTGGCGTCGTACCCGAGGCCGGTCTCGCCGGACGCGGGCACGCCGACCGTCACGTCATTGGTGCGTGCGTAGCGGGACAGCACGACCTTGAAGGTCGCCAGCAGCGTCATGAACAGGGTGGCGTCGTGGCGGCCGCTCAGCTCGCGAAGCTGTTCGGCGACAATGGAATCCACGTCGAAGGAGACCGAGTCACTGCGGTAGGACGCCACCGGCGGCCGCGTGCGATCCGTCGGCAGTTCCAGCGCCTCGGGCACGTCGGCGAGTTCGTCCCGCCAGTAGTCGAGCTGCCCCTGCAGGGCCTCGAAGATCGGCTCGTCGGGATTCCGCATCGCGTGTTCGACGAGCCGGACGAGCCTGCCGACGATCCGCGTGGCGGTGGAGCGGTCGAAAAGACTGGTGCGGAACACCAGTGAGCCGTGCAGCTTGCCGTCCTGCACGTGGGTGACCAGTTCCAGGTCGAACCGGGTCGCCACGCCCGCCCACGGCACGGGGGAGATCTCGCCCTCGCCGGGCGTGGGGAGCTCCCCGTTGTGCACGACCACGACGTCGAAGATCGCGTTGCGGCCCGCGTCGCGTTCGGGCCGGACCTCCGCGACGACCTGGTCGAACGGCGCCTGCTGATGGGCGTACGCCTCGACCATCTTGGTGCGCGTCACCTTGAGCAGTTCACGGAACGACATCGACGGGGTGATGTGGGCACGGAGCACCACGGTGTTCACGAAGAAGCCGAGGACGTCGGCGAACCGGCGGTCGTCGCGGCCGGCCAGCACCGTTCCGATCGTGACGTCCTGCTGTCCTGAATGGAGGGACAGCAGGGCTTGGAACACCGCGGCCACGGCGCTGGAGAGCGCGCACCGGTTCCGCAGGGCGAAGGCGCTGAAGGTCTTCGTGAGCTCGGCGGGCAGTTCGAAATCGACGTGGTCGCCCGCGAAGCCGGGATTGCCCGTTCGCGGGCGGTCCGTCGGCAGTCGCAGCGGTTCGAATCCGGCGAGTTCCCGGCACCAGTAGCCGAGGTGTTCCGCCGCGGATTCGTTGTCGCGGCCGGAACGCTGCGCCGCGACGAACTCTTCGTAGGTCACGTCGAGCGGCGCGGGGGTCTCCGAACGGTAGAGCGTGACGAGATCCTCGGTCACGATCTGGATGGACCGGCCGTCGGTGATCATGTGGTGGTTCACCACGCACAGCACGGCCGATCCGTCGGCGCACTCGACGACCATCGCGCGCACGGGCGGCGCCGCCGCGAGATCGAACGGTTCGCTGACCAGTTCGGCGGTGTGCTGCTGCCAGGCGTTCTCACCGGAACCGGCGGTCCGCCGCGTCACCGGGATGCGGAAGTCCGGTACGGAGACCGCGACGGGCGTCCCCGATCCGTCCACGACGAACTTCCAGCGGAGCACCGGATGCCGTTCGACGAGCGCGCCGAGCGCCCGTTCGAGTGCCTCGAAATCGACGCCGTCGTGGAACCGCAGGACGATCGGGATGTTGTACGCGGCGCTGGTCCGATCGAGCTGCTGCACCAGCCACAGACGCTCCTGCCCGAGCGACAACCTCATCGACTTCTCCTTCATCCGACGCTCGCGGGTACCGGCGGGGCCGCGGCTTCGATCAGCACTTTTTCGTCGACTTTCCCGTTGCGGGTCAAGGGAATCTCGTCGACCTGGACCCAGCGGGCGGGTAACGCGTAGCTCGGCAGCTGACGCGACAGGAACTCGCGCAACGATCGCGGATCCGCCTCGGCACCGGGGTGCACGACGATGGCCGCCACGAGCTGGAGACTTTGGTTCGGTTGCCGCGAGACGACGATCACGGCGTCGCGGATCCCGGGGTGACCGGCGAGGACGGTGCCGATCTCCTCGGTTTCGATGCGATGCCCGTCGAGTTTGATCTGCTTGTCCGCGCGGCCGAGGAAGAGCACGTTGCCGTCCGGATCGAGCCGGACCAGATCCCCCGTGCGGTACAGGCGATCGCCGGCGTCCGGCGAGAAGTGGCCGAACCGCTTTCCCGTTTCGGTCTCGTCGCCGAGATAGCCGTCGGCCATTCCCGCTCCGGCCGCGTACAGTTCGCCGATCCCGCCGGGCGGGACGAGACGGGCGTTCCGGTCGAGGACGAAGACCTTGGTGCCGGCGATCGGCCTGCCGATGGGAAGCGGCCCGGTGACCTCCGCGCCGGACCGCACGGTGTGCGTGGTCGTGAACGTGGTGTTCTCGGTGGGGCCGTAGCCGTTCGTGATCACCAGCCCGGGATAGGACTCGAGCAGCTGTGTCACGGCGTCGTGCGGGACGACCTCGCCGCCGCTCAAGAGCCAGCGGAGCCCGGCGAGTGCCTGCGGCCGGGACTTGACCACCAGCCGGAACAGGCTGGCGGTCAGCCAGGCGACCGAGACTTCCCGTTCGATGAAGAACTTTTCGAGCTTCCGGACCGCCGGAAGCCTCCCGGGGAAGACCTCCAGCGTCGCGCCGTTGAGCAAGGTCACCCAGATCTCGTACGTCGACGCGTCGAAGGCCAGCGGCGCCATGCGCAGCACACGGTCGCCGGGGCGCGTTCGGAGTTCCGGTGTCCGCGCGAGCCGCGCGACCGCGCGATGCGGGACGACGACGCCCTTCGGTTCGCCGGTGGAACCGGACGTGAACGCGATGTACGCCGTGCGGCCCGGGTCCTCGGAGCCGGGTGCCCGGCTCGGTGACCCTGGATCCGGATGCTGCCCGGGAACCCAGGAATCGACGCGGACGAGCCCGCGCAGGACGGGATGATCCGCGGTGGCGGTGTCGACCACCGCGACCGCGGGTGCCAGCTTGCCGACGATCCTCGCCAACCGGGCGTCCGGCGCGTCGTCGTCGAATCCCGCGTACGCGGCGCCGAGACGGATGATCGCGAGCAACGCCACGATCTCGCCCGCCGACCGCCGGGCCGCGATGAGCACCGTGTCACCGGCCCGGACCCCCGCGTCCTCCAGGACCTCGGCGTACCGCCCGGCGGCGAGCGCGAGCTGTTCGTAGGTCAGCTCGACGTTCGCGTCCCGGACCGCGATCTCCCGTGGCCGGAGCCGGACCTGTTCCAGGAACAGGGATTCGATACCGGACGGCGGGCTGTCGGCGCCGGCCAGCGCGTCGAGGATCCGGCGGCGTTCCGGCGCGATGCAGCGCACGTCCTGAAGACGGCCGTCGAGCGAGGCCAGCTCGGTCACCGCGGTGGCGACGTCGGCCGCGAAGCCGTGCGCGGCGTCCGGCACCTCGGTGACGAAGCGGATCTCCCCGGAACGCAGGTCGGCGTCCGCGGACACGATTTCGAGGTCCGCGGAGCCGTCTCCGCCGTCTCCGGCCGTCCGGACCGAGCGCAGGAAGTCACCGACGAGCGCGTCGTCGTCGATCCGGAGCCGGATCACCTTCCCGGCGACCGAGATCGCGGCCTCGCTCGCGGCCGTCCACCGGCACAGGGTGACCGCGAACGCGGCCACCACCAGTGCCGCGCGGTCGTCTGCGGCGGATCCGGCCGCGAGCCCGGCCGTCAGCTCGTAGGGAACGGGGCGCGCCTCAGGCATCGGCCTTGCTGCTCCCCGCGTTCAGGCGCTCCAACCGGACGTGGAGGTGGTCGGGCCGCCGGAAGATGTGACCCCGCTCGCGGAGCCGCCAGAAACCCTTCCGGATGCCGTCGAGCGAGCCGCCGAGCCGGACGCCGCCGAACCGGAGCGACAACCGCTCGAACAGCGTGTCGAACTCCGCCAGGGCCAGCTGGATGCCCAGGCACGTGTGCGGACCGGCCGAGAACGCCAGCAGCCGTTGGTCGGTGCGTTCCGGGCGCCAGGTGTCGGGATCCTCGAAGGTGTTCTCGTCGCGGCTGGCGCTGCCCAGTGAGAGCAGGAGCGCGGACCGGCGCGGAATGTCCACCCCGTGCAGCGTCAGGTCGGTGGTCGCGTACCGGAGGATGGTGTGACTCGGCGGCTCCCACCGCAGCGTCTCGCGCACCACCTGGGTCCGGTATTCCTGATCCGCCAGCGCCGAAAGCTCGACGTCGTGCGCCAGGACGGCGTACATGATCTTGCCGATGGTGGCGACGCTCGTCTCGGTCCCGGCCAGCAGGAACAGCGTCGCCGTGCCCAGCATGGACTCGTCGACCGGTTCACCCGGCGGGAAGACCAGGTCGAGGAACGGCATCCGGGCGCCGTCCTCGCGAGCGGCGATCTTGTCCTTCAGGTACTCGATCAGCTCCGCCTTGGCCGTGAGCGCCGAGTCCAGCGAGGTCGCCGGGAACTCGATCGCGCCCGCCAGCGGAAGGACCCGGGGGCGCAGCCAGGCCGCGTCCTCCGGCGGCAGGCCGAACAGCCGGGTGACCATCGCGTAGGGCACCCCGACCGCGACCCGCTCCATGAACTCGACGTCGATCTCGTCCCGGGAGCCCATTTCGGCCTCGATCGAGTCGAGGACCTGGTCCACCGCGGGAACGAGGATCTCGGTGCGCAGCCGTTTCACCGATCCACCGGCGAACAGCGGCATGAACAGCTTGCGCAGATCGCGGTGACGCGGCCCGTCGGTGTCCAGCAGTGTCCGGCCGAACAACCGGCGGCTGCTGCGCATCGGGAACCCGCTGCCGACCTGGCGGTCCGACAGCAATTCCTGGACGTCGTCGAACCGGGTGATCAGGAAGGCGTTGAAGGCCGACGACCAGTGAACGGGTTCCGACCGCCGGAGTTCCTTGTAGATCTGCCACGGATCGGCGAGGAATTCGTCCGAACCGAAGTCCAGACTCACCTTCGTGGTGCTCATTTGTCGCCTCCGTTGCCGACCAGCTCGGTCCGGGACTTCAGCTGGCGGCCAGCCTCTTCCGAGGTGAGCCTGATGGACTCCGTGGTCCCGGCGTATCCGCCCGCCAGCGCGGGCACGACCTCGTGCGCGAGACCCGTCAGCTGCTCGAGAGTCGCCTTGTGCGAGACCCACCGGGGAACGAAGAAGTTCAACGAGACCGGGTCGCCGACGCGGTCCAGCAGATCGCGGATCCGGCTGACGCAGGTCGCGGTGTCGCCGACGATGAACCCGCCCGTGTCGACGAGGTTCTGCAGCGTCTTGCGATGGGCCACCGGGGAATCCGGGATCGGCATGCCGAGGGTGTTCCGGTACAGACCGCGCCGCAGCGCGGAAAACCCTTCCAGGAGTTCCTCGACGCCCTCGGCGGGGGAGTCGGCGATGTGCACGAAGACGTTGCACCGGATCCGGGTCCCGCCCGCGGACTTGTTCCGGTAGGAGTCGATCCGCTCGATCAGCGCGCCGACCGGATCCGGATCCATGCCCGGCCGGATGGAGCCCCACGGCGGTGCCACGTGGACGGTCGGGGTCGTGGCGGTGTCCGTCAGGAGCTCGATGCCGGCGGGGCTCAGCGAAGACGCGACGACGGTCTCGATGGCTCCGGGGCCCCGCAACGGCTGGAGCTGCAGGACGGCCTTCTTGACGGTGAACCACGGTGTCGTGGTGTTGACCGTCTCGCCGTTCAGGAGCGCCTGAACCGTCTCCAGCGCCGCCCGGAAATGATCGCGGACCGTGGCCGGGTCCACCCCGATCATTTCCATGTCGTGCACGTAGGTCCCGGTCCCGACGCCCAGGATCGCCCGGCCCGCGGTGAGGTGGTCGAGCAGCGCGATCCGTTCCGCGACGTGCAGGGGGTGGTGATAGGGCAGCGGGATCACGCCGGTGGCGAAGCGGATGCGGCGGGTTTCCCTGGCCAGTGCCGCCATCAGCATTTCCGGCGAGCTGAGCGTGCTCCAGCCGCTGGAGTGGTGCTCGCCGAGCCAGATCTCGTCGAAACCCAGGTCGTCGGCCAATACGCTCAGTTCGATGTCACGGTGCAGCGACGCGTGCGGGCTGACCGAAGGGTCGTGAAAGGGCGGCAGGAAGCAGCCGAACGCCTTGGAATTCATGATCCGAAAACCTCTTGATTCTTTGTCCGGGGCGATCGTGATCGGCGGGCGACGGTCGTTTCTCAGCCGGCGGGCACCTGCTCCAGCAGGTAGTCGCAGAACTTGTCCACGGTGGTCAGATCCTCGTTCTCTTCGAGGTCGATGAACACGTCGAGCTTCGTCTCGATCTTCTCGATGAGCGCCAGGTATTCGATGGAGCTCATACCCGTCTCGGGAAACTCGGTGTCCGCCTCGATGGTCTGGTTTTCCAGAACACCGCCCGCGACCTCGGACAGCAGGGAAAAGATCTGCTGACGTAGTTCCGACCGTGCCTCTTCTGCGCTCATGTGTCCCCTTATGCTGATCCGCGCCGATGGGCGCGGGTAGACGAGTTCGGAATTCCGGTTCTGCCGCGGGTGAGTACGGCGAAAAGTAAACCGGTGGTTTAAGTTGATCCCTTGCCCCGTGATTCACGGCAGCGAAAGTCACCCCAGCGTGGCGTCCGTGCATGCGGGCGGGTTGACACTATTGTGTCCCGAATAGGCCACGGTTTGCAACACCGTGCGGTGTCGCCGACTTTCGCGCGGATGGCCGAAAAGTGCCATATGACAAGAAAAACTCCTGGTGGGCGACGTCTCGACGTCGCTCCGTCCAGGAGTTTTCCGAATACTGTATGAAGCTATTTCAGCGCTGGCGTTTCTGAATCAGCGCCGCGAATTGGCGCCAGTCTTCGGCGCGGGTCTTGGCGAGCTCGGAGATCAATTCGAGCCGGTGTTCGGGTATGTTCCTGGCGACCTGATCCCACTCGTCCCGGTCGTTGAGATGGCCGTCCAGCAAGCGCACCAGGGTGCGCCCGGCCTCGGTGTAGCGAATGGTGGGATCCGACCGGAGCCGCTCCACCGCCGCTTGATCGGCGGTGGTCTGGGGGTGGGGGTCGGCGGAGCGTGGTCTCGCCGGGGGCCGTGCCGGGCCCACTTCCCGCGGCGTCGCGGGGGAGGACGTTTCGGTGTGGCGGTGCCGATGCCGCACGTCGTGCGCCGTCGCGAGGGAAACCCCCGCGCTGCGCGCGATTTCCCGGATGGAGGCGGACGGGTTGCTCGCGAGCAGCTCGTGCGCGCGACGGCGGCCCTGCGTCGGATCCAGCGCGCGGACGCGTCCGTCCCGGCCGACGTGGGCGTTCGACTGGGGAACTTCCCCAGTCGAACGGCGTAACCGGCCGACCGTCTTGTGGGACAGGCCCGTGACCGCCGCGATGGCGCGGTCGGACCACTGGGGGCGCAGTCCGAGAATCCGGCTCGCGGCGGTCTTGCGATCGGCGAGGGAAAGCGGCAATCCGTGTGCGATGTTCGACTTCACGGCGAGGATGAAGGCGGCTTGCTCGTCCCCGTCGAAGAACTGCACGGTGATCGCGGTGGCGTTCTTGATCTTGGCCGCCTGCAACCGATGCGTTCCGTCGATCACCCGCATCGTGGGACGGTGCACGAGAATCGGGGGGAGCGGGTTGTCCGTCTCCGCGAGTATTCGTGCGTAGGCGAGATCCACTCCCGCCGCCCGTGGTGAGCTTTCCGCCGACAACGCGTCCAGCGGCACTTCGACGACGTCGCCGAGCGCTGGATCCGAGGCCGCTGTCCAGTCACTTTCCCGCCTGGCCACGGGGATCTGTGGACTGTCTGCCTGTTTTTCCTTGTGCCAGTTCAACATCTTCTAGCCCCCAGAGAACTTGGATCATGTCAAACCTTTTCCATCATTCGAGCCGGTGTGTGAACTTGTCAAGGGCCGTGAGTCGCAACCGGGCCGCTGCCGGTTTACCTGGCATGTCGGCCTTTGTGCGGTGGTGACGACGCTGTCCAAGGGGGTCGCTTGACGGGAGTGCGCCTTGCGGGCAGCCTGGGTCGAAGATGGGCCGTACACAGGAGATCGCAGGCTGGGGGCTGATTCGGGACGCTCAGTATTCCTGAGAGTCATTCGGGACACTGAGCGTGAAGCTTTCGTATTGCGCGGACGAACCGGAAGTTCGTTTATGCGCCCATTCTCTGGTGAGGCCACCGATGCTGTGAAAGGCCCGTTACTTGCAGAATTTGCAAGTAACGGGCCTTTCACAGCACGCTTGGTGAGTGTCCGATCCGGTTTGTACCGGGCGACCGGTGAACCGACTGTGTGCCCTCGGCAGGATTCGAACCTGCGACACCTGCCTCCGGAGGGCAGTGCTCTATCCCCTGAGCTACGAGGGCGTTGCCGCCTGGGCGACTCCGAAAGCTTAGCGCATCCGGTCCGGGGGCCTCGCGCGCGGTGGTCGTTAACCGTGGTGGTGGTCCACGACACGGGCCAGGAGCCGGGTCAGCTGCTCCCGTTCGGCGGGTTCCAGTGGTGCGAGGAAGGCGTCCTGAGTCTCTCTGACCAGCTCTTCCAGGTGGTCGAGCCGCCTCGTGCCCGCGCCGGTGAGGGTGATCAGGTTGCGCCTGCCGTCGGCCGGGTCGGGGGAGCGTTCGACGTAGTCCGCGCCGGCGAGTTCGTTGATGACGGCGACGACGTCGCTGCGGTCGATTCCGGTGGCGCGGCTCAGGGTGGCCTGGCTCGACGGGCCGTTCTCGTCGATGGCCGCGAGGATCCCGTAGTGGTACCGGCGGGCGCCGCTGCGGGCGAACTCGTCCAGGGCGAGCCGGTGGGCCACGGTGGCGGCCTGGTTGACCAGCCAGCTGGCCTTGGTGCGGAGCCGGACGGGGGCGGTGCTCATCGGGACAGCGTAGCGTTGGTGTCACCAACGAACTGGGAGGCTGTCGTGATCGAACCGTTCGAGGTGGGGATCCCCGAATCCGCCATCGCCGATCTGCGGACCAGGCTGCGCGCCACGCGCTGGCCCGAGCCGGCCACTGTGGACGACTGGAGCCAGGGTGTCCCGCTGGAGTTCGCGCGGGAGCTGTGCCGCTACTGGGCGGAGGACTACGACTTCGGCCTGGCCGGCCGCGTCAACGCCTTCCCGGGTTTCAAAACCGACGTGGACGGTCTCGGTATCCACTTCCTGCACGTCCGGTCGCCGGAGCCGGACGCGACGCCGCTCGTTCTCACGCACGGCTGGCCGGGCTCGGTGGTCGAGTTCCTGGACGTGCTCGGCCCGCTGACCGACCCCGCCGCGCACGGGGGCGACCCCGCGGACGCGTTCCACGTCGTGGCGCCGTCGCTGCCCGGGTTCGGCTGGAGTGACAAGCCGTCCGGGACGGGCTGGAACGTCGAGCGCATCGCGCGGGCGTGGGACGAGCTGATGGGCGAGCTCGGCTACGAGCGCTATGCCGCGCAGGGCGGCGACTGGGGTGCCGGGGTCACGAACATGCTCGCCAAGGTCGCGCCGGAGCGGTTGATCGGCGTCCACGTCAACATGGCGGGCGTCCCGTACGACGAGGCAAGGCTGGGTGAACCGACGGCCGAGGAGAAGGCCGCGATCGGTGACCTGATCCGGTTCCAGAAGGTCGAGTCCGCGTACTCGCAGCAGCAGGCCACGCGCCCGCAGACGGTCGGCTACGGGCTCACCGACTCGCCGGTGGCGCAGGCGGCCTGGATCGCCGAGAAGTTCCGGGAGTGGACCGACAACGACGGTTCGCCGGAGACCGCGCTGTCCTGGCGGCAGATGCTCGACGCGATCTCCGTCTACTGGTTCACCGGGACGGCCGCTTCGTCGGCGCGGATCTACTGGGAGAGCAAGGAGCGGGACCTCTCGGCGATTGAGGTTCCTTCGGGTATCTCGATCTTCCCGCGCGAGATCATCCGTCCCTCGCGGCGCTGGGCGGAGCTGCGCTACACCGATCTTCGCTGGTACGAGGTGCTGCCCAAGGGCGGCCACTTCGCCGCGTTCGAGCAGCCCGAGGCCTTCGTCGGCCAGTTACGGGGGTTCTTCCGGTCGCTTCGGTAGCGGTCCGTGTCGGTTTCAAGTTTCGGGAAGGCCCTCCTGGGGGATGGCTTCCTTGTGTGGCTTAAGACATGGTGAACTTAGGCTCACCTGTATTGCACATATGCGCATGTGACAATATATTCGGCCTGTCGACTTCACGAGAGGCGGAGCAATGGGTCACGGGCACGGGCATGGGACGGCATCGCCGTCGAGCGCGTCAGGCCGCTACCTCAAGAGCCTGACGATCGCCCTGGTCATCGGCGCCGGCTTCATGGTCATGGAGTTCATCGTCGGGTTCGCCACGGGCTCGCTCGCGCTGATCTCCGACGCCGCGCACATGTTCACCGACGTCCTCGGGGTCGGCATGGCGCTGGCGGCGATCATGCTCGCCCGGCGCAGTGGCCCGACGCTCACCCGCACGTTCGGTTTCTACCGGGCCGAAGTGCTCGCGGCGCTGGGCAACGCCATCCTGTTGTTCGGCGTCGCGGGCTACGTCCTGGTCGAGGCCTTCGGCCGGATCAGCGACCCGCCCGTCGTCCCCGGCCTGCCGGTGCTGCTGGCCGCGGCCGCGGGCCTGGTCGCGAACATCGTCTCGTTCTTGATCCTGCGCAAGGGCGCAGAGGAGAGCATCAACGTCCGGGGCGCGTACCTCGAAGTCCTCGCCGACCTCATCGGCTCCGTCGGGGTGCTGCTGAGCGGCGCGATCACGCTGCTGACCGGCTGGCGCTACGCCGACCCGATCATCGGTGTCGCGATCGGCCTGTTCGTCCTGCCCCGCACCTACGCCCTCGCCCGCCGCGCGCTGCGGATCCTGTTCCAGCACGCGCCGAAGGGGGTCGACGTCGCCGGGATCCAGGCCGAACTCGGTGGGCTGAAGGGCGTCGAGGACGTCCACGACCTGCACGTCTGGACGCTGACTTCGGGGATGGAGGTCGCTTCGGCGCACCTCACCATCGCGCCGACCGTCGAGCAGGCCGCGGTCCTGACCGAGGCCCAGAACCTCCTGGCCGACCGCTACTCGATCGAGCACGCGACGCTGCAGATAGAAGTGCCCCAGTGCGCGCAACGGTGCCGGGAACTCTCCTGGTAGCCCCCATGTTTAGTCCTCTAGTTGCGGTAGTTCGTGAAGCCAACTACCGCAACTAGAGGACCAAACGCGTAAGCCAAAGGTCGCGCAGCAGGGTCGACGGGCGGGAGCAGGGTCGCGAGGATGACCTGACGCTCCCTCGACTGTCCTTAAGGGACAGGTTCCAAGATATCGATGTCTGGTTTAGGCGCTTTGCGTGGTTCGGGGTGGGGGTCGTGAGTGGCAAAGAGGGTTCTAACCCTCTTTGCCACTCACGACCCCCTCGAAAACCGCACATATAATCATCAATCGGACACTCAGTCGCCAGGAAGTGTCCCTTGTGGACATTCGGGAGCGACTGGCGCCCGCAGGCCGGTCCAGAACCACGCCACGAAAGCCACCTCTTAACCTTGAAGCCAGCGAAGGAGTCCTTCGCCGCAGAGGCTCGGTCATGCCACATTTGACTTACCCCTCAATAACCGTCCTTACCACTCACGAGCTAGTCGGCGTCGTCGGCGCGTGGCTCCCCGGGTTCCGCCACGACAGCGGCCTCGGCCGCAGAGGCGGCGGGCGCCGGGGCGAGCGCGGCACTCCTGGTCTCCAGCGCCCGAAGCCGCCGCTTGATGTCGCGCAGCTCGGTGAGCAGCGAGTCGGGCTGGTTCACGCGGGTCATGACGGTCCTCCGCTGATCGGTGACACGGTGAGCTGCACTTTTTCCTCACCCGCGTCGTCGCCGGGTGTCACTTCGAGCGCGACGATCCGGACCCGGAACTGGGTTCCGAGCGGGAAGAAGTCGTCGCGCACCACGATGAGCGCCTGGTCGCCGACGGAGTACGAGCCGAGCACCGGATCCAGGTCGCCCCGGACGACCAGTTCGGGCAGCACCACCGGATCGACCGCGGCGGCCAGCGCCGAACGAGCCTGCGAACGAAGCAGCTCCGGGTCGCTCAGGTTCACGAGCGACACCTCGGTCTCCAGCAACAGCCGGGCGGGCGAGCCGTCCTGCGCGATGCCGACCTGCTGGCCTTCTTCGTTCTCGTCGCCGAGGGCGAACACCCGGGTCGCCATCGAAGACCCGTCGCGTGGCCACGCGTACTCGATGAGGTTGCCGCCGAACTCCCACACATGCGGCGTGCCCCGCTGGCCCAGTTCCGGTGTGCCGACCCGCAACCTGCGGACCGCGTGGCCGCCCTCGCCGTAGCCGACGTCGAATGCGAAATCCGGCCCGTTCTCCAAACTGGACAGTTCGCGCAGCGCGTCGCCGACGGATTTGAGCTCACGCCCCGGATAGCCGATCGTCCGCGGGATCCCGGACGTCACCGACGGATCGGACTGGACCCGGATGTCGCCGCGCGGATGTCCCTGCGCGGTCGCGACCAGGTTGCGGGCGATCTCGGTCTGGTCGACGTTCGTGTACGTGACCGCGATACTCGCGAGATTGCCGGTCGCCGGGTCGAAGTCCTTCGGCAGTACCCTGCGGTGGTCGAAGTAGGACAGGAATCCGGCCGCGCCGATCTCGATCGCGCGGCCCGCCGACGAGTACTTGCTCGTCCAGACGATCCCGCCCCACACGAGCACGCCGTCGCGTTCGACGTACAGCGCCGTGTGCGCGGGCCTCGTCAGGAACTCGGGCTCGCGTACGGCGATGCGCGGATCGCCGAGCACGAGCTGGCCCTGGAATTCGCCCGCGTCGTTGAGCACCGAGCTGAACGAGACGTCGCGCAGCGGCAGTTCCGCGTGCACCTGCCCGGTCCGCAGATCGGCCACGATGTACCGATAGCGGGCGGTGTTCTGGTTCGCCATCGTCCGGTCAGCCCAGCAGATAGGACGTGTTCAGCAGGATGGTCTCCTTGACGGGCACGGAGACGTCGCTGTCGGTCCACATGGCCAGTGCGCCGTTTCGCTGGATGCCGAGGTCGAGGAATTGATGCGAGCCGATGGCCTGGCCACCCCAAGTGTTCCCGGCCCAGTGGTGCCCGTACTGCGGCCAGTAGGCCTGTGGCATCGTCAGGATCACCGTGCCGTGGCCCGCCGGGATGTTCTGGCGGGTGACCGCGCCCCGCACGTAGACCATGGGGCCGATCCTGCGGATGTGCACCACCGTGGCTTCCTCGTCGTCATTCGGTCTTCCCGCCGTCCAGTTGGCGGCCACGGGCACGGCCTGCCAGCCCGTGTCGTCGTCCACCACCAGCGACTTCCACCCGCCGCCGCTGCCGCTCCAGAACTCGAGCCTGCCGGTGTCGGCACGATGCACGTACAGGCCGGGGTAGGCGTCGACAGGACGCTCGCTCGCGTTGCGCACAGGCAGGATCCCGCCCACCGCGCAGGTGTACGGGCGCAGGTCGGTGATGTCGCCCCCGGTCACGGCCGAAGTGGCGGCGCGCACCGTGATCCGGGCGAGCCTGAGTACGTCGCCGGTCACCACCGGGTCGGCGGGCTGCGACGCGGGGGTGCCGGGGACGACCTCGACGGTGAACTTCGAAGTCGAGTCGCCGTACTGCGCGTCGGTCTGCCGGGCGACGACGAGATCGTGCCTGCTGTACGAGCCGTGCGCGGGCACCTTCAGCACATCGAGCGTCTTCTGCTCGTCCAAGGTCGCCAGGTAGGCGCCCGCGGCGGCGTGCCGTGTGCCCTGGATGACGGCCTGGAACGGTTGCACGGTCACGTTTCCCGACGGCGTGGCGGTCGCGCGGATCAAACCGGGGTCACCGGGTGCGGGCCGCAGGCCGGTGCGGGACTGGGCCGGGGTCTTGCCGGGCGCGGCGAGGGCCGCGGTGGCTAGCCGGGCGTCCTCGGCGTCGACGACGGCGCCACCGACCCAGCCGGAGTCGCGTTCTGGCATGGTTTCGTCTCCTAGCTAGGGATCGCGAGAACGTTGATGGAGTCGTAGGGGTGGCCCCACCCGACATTGGCCACCCCGTCGCCGTCGAACCGCTGGATGCCCAGCTCGACGGTGACCACCGTGTCGGCGGGCTGATTGGCGATCGCGGTCACCGAACCCGTGGCCATCCCGGAGCCGATCTGGGTGCTGACCACGGTCAGGCCGACCGTGGTGCCGTTGGCCTGAAGGGTGATGTCGTACCGGTCGGCCGCCCCGGACGTGTCGTAGAAGGCGATCGCGGTGATCAACAGCCTGCGGGTGAAGTACACGGCGGGCACGGTCAGCCGGTTGAACACCCGGCGTTCGCCGCCGACGGTGACCCCGCCCAGTGGCCAGCCCGGGTCGTTGGGCCCGTAGATGGCCATCGAGTTGGTCACCGCGGGCTTCCACACCGTGCCTTCATAGGCCTCGAGCACCCGGATGTCCTGGCGGTACACCAGCTGACCGGCGTACGGCACGGCCGGCCGGTGCACTTCGCCGTTGACCGGCACGACACCGCCGACGGCACTGGTGAACACACGCCTGTCCTGGAGCTGCGTCAAGCCGATCGTGGTCGCGTTGGCGGGCACCGTGATCCGGGCCAGCACGATGACGTCACCGGCGACCACGGGCTCCACCGGCGTTTGCGCGGGTGTCCCCGCGACCAGGCTCACCGTCATCGCCGACGCGGTGTCGCCGTACTGGACGTCGGTCTGGCGCACCACGATCAGGTCGTAGCGGGCGTAGGTCGCGTGGGCGGGCACGGCGCCGAGCACGTCGATGGTCTTGGCCTGGTCGAGGGTCACCAGGTACGAGCCCGCGCTGGGCGAACGGGTGCCCTGGATGACCGCCTGGAACGGGTTGACCTGAACCTTGCCGGACGGCGGGCTGGTCGGGGCGACCCGGCCCGCGTTCGCCGCAGGCCGCAGCCCGGTCCGGCTCTGCGCCGGGGAATTCCCGGCGGCCACAAGGGAACCGGTGGCGAGCCGGGCGTCCTCGGCGTCGACGACGCCACCGGACAACCAGGCGGAATCGCGCTCGGGCATCAGCGGGCTCCTAGTCTCGAAATGGTCAGCTCCATGCGTCACGCCATTCCGCGGTCAGCCGCGTGGCCGGGTTGTAGGCGGCGGCCCGGAACGCGACGTCGATCCCGCCGCGGACGAGCGGGAACCAGCGTGAATGGGGCAGCATCACCGAGCGCCGCGACGCGAGGCCTTGCAGCAGCACGGTTCGCGCGTCGGTGTCCACGACGAGCACTTCACCCGCGGCCAGCTGGATCTGGAAGGCCAGCTCCTCGCCGGTCTGGGTGTTGACGATCACCGGGTCGGCGCACGGGCCGCTGATCTTCCACGTCGGCCAGGCCGCCACCGTGCCGTTGTTCTCCAGCGACAGCCTGCCGCCGGTGGCGCCGGTCCCGAAGTCCAGCGGGAAGGTCAGCGGGAACGTCAACCCGCCCGCGGAACTGGGCAGCGGACAGGTCGCGACACGCAGCTCGGCGGAGTAGCGCAGCGGGTCCGGCGCGGTGACCTGCACCGAGAACTCGAACACGCCCGCCTTCTTGTCCAGGATCTTCGACTCGCTGGACAGCCGCACCATCGCCCGGCGCACCGCGTGCGGCTCGGTCACCACGAGCGGGGACAGCCGTGAGCCGTCGTTGAGCACGGCGGCCAACCGGTCTTTCGCGCGCTCCTTGCTGATCCGGTCCGGCGCGACCGCGGTGCCCTCCAACGTGATCACCCGGGGCGAGCGGTAGGACGGCGCGTCGAACGCGCCGTCCCGCTCCGGCCGGTCGGTCAACGTGAGCCGGACGGCGGGGGAGGAGGCCCAGCCTTCCTCCTTGGTCACCCACCACTCCACGCCCTCGGCGTCGACGGTGTTGCCCGCCCAGCCGTCGACCGAGAAAACCGGTTGCTGCAGAACGGATCCCGGAGCCCCCATCGCGGTCATCTCTTCCCCGCCCAGGCCAGCTCGCGCGCGGCGATCCGGCCGATCTCGTACTCGGACTGCCGTGCCCTCGGATGGATGTTCACCGTGACCGGCTTCTCGTCGCGGCGTTTGTTCGTCAGGTCGAGCAGTTGCGGCAGCTTCGACAGCGGGATGATCGCCTCGGCGTGCCCCGCCTCGGCGACATTCACCAGCCGCCCGCCCGGCACCGGCGTGGCGATACCGCCCGCGGCCAGCTGCGGGATCTGCGGAAGGTTGAGACCGAACGTCTTCCCTCCGACGAACGGCACCCAGTCCGGGATGGTGACGCTGATGCTGTTGAGGCCGCGGATCGCCATGTTGACCAGGCCGATGATCGCGTTGATCGGGGCCTTGACCGCGCCGAGCACCGCTTCGAACGCGGCGCGCGCGAAGCCCGCGAGCCCGTCCCACGCCGCGCGCAACGCGCCGGTCACCCGGTTCCACACGGCCGGGATGGCCTCGCCGATCCAGGTGATGACCGGCATGATCACGTTCTTGATGCCGTTCCAGGCACCGGAAACGACCGTGCTGATCACGTTCATGGCCGTGCGGAAGATCGTGGAGATCACGTTCCACACGGTGGAGATGACCGTCTGGATGACGTTCATGACGGTCCGGATCACCGTCATGACGATGGTGATGTACGTCCGGACATAGGTCTCGATCCACGGCCAGACCGCGCTGATGATCTTGCGGACGAAGTCCATCACCGCGCCGACGACCTGCCCGATGATCCGGAAGGCCGCGGACACGACTTGTCGCACGCGTTGCGACTGCATGGCCATGTCGACGATCTTGGAGATCAGCGGCAGCAACAGACTGAGCAGGAAGCCGAGGACGTTGGCCTTCATCGCCGTGTTGAGTCCTCTTTGGGCGGTGGTCGCGGTGCGCAGCCCCTGGCTGAACCGGGAGAAGAACCCGCCGCCGGACGCCGCCTGCCGCCCGGCCTGCTGCACGGACCTGGCCGCCTGATCGGCCGCGGTCTTGAGCTGGCGGACCTGGGTGGTGCTTTGACTCGTGGCCGTCCGGAACTGGCCGCCCGACCCACTGGCCTGCGCCAGCGCCGCGCGGAACCGGCCGACCGCGCCCGTGGCCTGTACCAAGGCATTTCTCATGCTGGCTGGCTTCCTTCGTCTGCGTGGTGATGGTCAGCGGGTGGTGAAGATCAGCGGAGCGACTGCGTGACTTGTTTGCTCTCCGCCGCGAACTTCCTCATGGGCGCGCTCGTGCCGCGGACGGCGGACTCGAGGGCACTCGCGGCCTTGCGGGTTCGGTCGGCCTCTTCGCGCAGCTTCTTCGTGTCGACGCCCGCTGGACCCTTGCCCTGGCCGCTCTTCTGGTTTTCCAGCTTGGTGATGCGCCGGATGAGCTGGTTCTGATCAGAGCCGACTCGCCGGACTCCTCGCAGAGCCGCCGTCACGTCCTGCCCGAGGGCCGCCGTGCGCCGTCCGAGCTGGGCGACCTGGCCCCGCAACGTCGAGATGCTCTGTGAGATCGGATTGAGCCGCGCGGCGATGCCCTGCTGTACTCCGGCGTCGACCTGGTTGGCCCTTCGTAGGGCGTTCCCGGCGCTCTGATCGGCACTACGGGCGAGCCTGGTCGCGGCGGCGGTGTCCCGGGTGACGGTCCCCACGCGCTGGTCGAGCGGTCTGACCTGATTGATGACGACTCGCTGAAGTGCGGAATCGATCTGGTTGGCTCTGCGGAGGGAGTTCTGGGCGAGCTGATGGGCGTCATCGGCTTTCTTCTGAGCGGCAGCGGCCTCTGCCTTGATCTGGTCGGGCCGCTCGCCTTTCTTGCTCGCGACGTATTCCTGGAGATCGAAGAGTGGCTTGGTCTCCAATCTCACCAGGTCGGACTGGGCACTGACGATGTTGAACTCGCCCTTGATGCCGTTGACCGCGAGGTTGAGAGCGTTGACCTCGTTCTTGATGGCCGTGATCTCGCCCTTGTGGAGCACGGCAGGGTCGGGGAACGCGACCTTGAACGCCGCGACGGCCTGCTTGACCAGCGCCTCGCTCTGCTCAGGCGTCATCGGGCCAGGGCCGGGGCCGGTCGGGTGGTAGCCCCCGATGGGCGGCATGGTCACGTCCGTCTCCTAACCAGTGCTGCGAAAGAAAGCGAGGATCTCGCTCGCGTCCGTGTTTTCGGGTTCCGCCTTCGGTGCTTCCTCGTCGGCCGCATCGGGGCCCGGACGTGGAATGGCTTGCGGGTAAGGGATTTCCTCGGCGTCCTCGTCCCGGTTGACCGTGGCGAACATCCAGTTCGACACCGCCAGGTGATCCACCACCGCGGCCAGCAGGTGGTCGCTCAGGTGCCACTCCGCTTCCTCGCCGTGCAACGATTTCGCGAACGACGAATCCCGCGGCAGGTGCTCGATGAGCACCTTCAACCGCCGGGACGACAGTTTCTCCCGGTACCAGTCGAGCAAATCCACGTGGTAGTACCGCAGCAGGTCGGCCTCGAGGGCCTCGGCATGCTCTTCGACGAGCGTGCCGAGGCTCAGCCTTCCCCCAGCGGCAGACCCGTCTCCTTGCCGTAGGCCTCCAGCAGCGCGGCGACGTCCTGCACGGTCACCGTGTGCGTGTTGAAGCGTTGGTACTGCTCCTCACCGAGCAGCACTTCGAGCAGGCCGTCGATGTCGTTGTCGTCGATCTGGCTCAGCTGCTTGGCCATGGCCCGCGGGAACTCGCGGGGCAGCCGGAAGACCTCGTCGTCCAGTTCGAACTCCCAGTCCGCGCCGTCCGCTTCGAGGCGCTGGGCTCGGGCGGCGTTGATGCTGAAACGGGTCATGGCGGTGTCCTTTCGGTACAGGGCGGGGGCGCGGCCGGGCGGGTCCGCGCCCCCGATGGGGTCGTCAGACGGCGGCGTACGCCGGGTCCTTCATCAGGAAGGTGACCAGCGGGGCCTTCTCGTCGACGGCCAGCGCCGTGTACGTGACGCCGAGCTTCAGCGGAGCGGTGCGCACCAGCGCCATCTCTTCGGTCTCGGTGACCTGTCCACGCGCGACGACGAGGCGGTACTTCACGTCGCCGCCGTCGGTGAACTCCACGCCGAGCATGCGCTCGTCGAACTTCGGCTCGGCGGCCATTTCGTACTTGTAGACACCGGAAGTCCCGACCTGCGCGACCGCGCCGCCGCCGAAGAAGAACGGCATCGTGTCCTCGTTGAGCTGCAGCATCTGGAACTTGAAGGTGAGGTCGCGGTCGGAGTAGACGAACCGGGCCGGGCTGACGCTCTGCCACGTGTCGATCGGGTCGATCTTGTCCTTCTTGGCCACCTTGACACCGTCGGTCGTGGTGTAACCGAGGTCCTTCCAGTCGGCGCCCCACGCCGCGGCGGTGTCCGCGGGTGCCGCGGTACCCAGCGGGGCGACGAGGATGCGGCCGCTGCCGGCGACCCGGATTTCCTTGGCGTTGGAACCAGCCATCTGCGCTACTCCTTGGTTTGGGAATCGGGAAAGGTCATGCCGGCCGGACGAGCAGCCGCATCGTGGCCAGGTAGCGGCTGGCCGCCGCGTGGTGGTAATCGGGCAGCCAGCGCGGCCCGTCCATCTCGGCGACGTCGACCACCCGCGCGCCGCCGTAGCCGATTTCGCGCAACGTGAGGACAGCTGCCCTCGCGAGCAGCGACACCCCGTGCGCGGCCGTCTTGTCGGGGCCGTAGCACTCCAGGTCGATCAACGGCTGGTCGAGATACTGGTCGTCGATCCACGCGCCACCGGCGCGCGAGACCAGCACGACCTTCTGGGTGCCGTTGAATCCGGGCGGTGGCTTGTTGTCCACGACGATCCCGGCGAGTTCCGTGCGGTTCTTGATCGAGTCGACGACCAGCCGCTCGACGTCGGGGAAGACGATCGGTCCGGTCACGCCTTGCTCTTCTCAGGACGCTCGGCCGCGGGTTCGCCGTCGGTTTCCTCGGCGTGCACCGCGATCCGGCCGACCAGCGTGACCGCGACCTGATCGTCGACGTCGACCACGTCGCCGGGAGCGTGGCCGTTCCACCAATAGGTAAGGCGAATTCTGGGCATGGCTCTCCTAGAAAAGCGCTGACGGGCAGCGAAAAGCGAGCTGAATAGAATTCCGCGCGTGCCTTTGGCGGGCACGATGAACTCATGCGGAGAGGTGCGGCCGAAGCGGCGCCCTACGTCCACAATGGATCGATCGCCGACGCGTCAAGCGTCGAGCGGGTACACGTATTCCCCCCGGAATGTTGTGGTACTCCCCAAAAACCCCATGGCGCCGCAGGCTGCCCCCGTTGTGGCTCTACCGGCGCTTGAGGCCGAGTATACGCAGATCGGCGTCCGACTCAACCGAATCGTCCGAGAGCGCGCGACGAGTTCCCCCAATGGGGCGCACACAAGATCGCTTTAGTCCGGAGTGGCCTTACGAATTCATTCGGCGGTGCCGAATCGCCGGCTCTCCGTCGGGAGAAAGCCGCCCGGGGTTCGGCGGTATCCGCAGATTCGGACCGGCTTCCCGGAGGTCGGCGCGGGCGCCGTCCCGCTCGCGCGGGAGTCGGGAGTCGGGAGTCGGCGTACTCGTTCGACTCGCGTCGAAGTGAACATGAACGACCCGGCGAGCCCGACCGTCAAAGGACGTGGCGTGGACGCGGTGATCTACGAAGAGGCCCCCGGCGGAGCCGATCGCTGCCGGGGGCTCGTTCGTGTCCTGCTGTATTTCTGCTGTACAGCCACCCCGGGGTGTATCCGGAGGGAAGGGACTACTGCAGGCCGAAGACCTGGGGGTGGGCCCGGAGAGACTCGAACTCTCACTGGCACGGACCTAAACCGTGTGCCTCTGCCAATTGGGCTACGGGCCCCAGTACCGCCCTGAAATCGTAGCGTGCGACACGTTCGGCGTTTCTCGGCGTGGCCGATGCCACCTCGGAGGGCGGCGTCCTCTAACGTGGGCTTCCAGCAAGTACGTCGCGGCGAGGAGGACACGTGGCTCGCGATCCCGAGACCATCGAGCGTGAGATCGAGCAGGCCAGGAACGCGCTGGTCGCCACGCTCGACCAGCTGGGCACGAAGGCGAACCCCGCGAAGCTCGTGGATTCCGCGAAGACCGGTCTGCGCGCGAAGCTGGACGAGCCCAAGGTGAAGTACCCGCTCATCGGCGGGGCGGTGCTGATCGGCGTCCTGCTGATCCGCAAGCTCCTGAAGTAGCTCTCAGGAGGTCTGGGCCGCCTTGGCGGGTGTCTTGGCGGGCTCGGGCTTCTCCGCGGGTTTCGCCTCGTCGACGACCTTCGGGAGTTCCTTGCCCTGGGGCACCGGGGGCTTGGCCTCGATCTTCTCCTTGGCCTTGCCGTTCGCCGGGGGAGGAACCTCGAGCGGTTCGATCTCCGGGAGCGTCAGCCTCGCCGTCATGTAGGCGGCGGTGAAGTCGAGCGCACTGCCGTTGAGCAGGTGCACCACCGTCGACCGCTCCGGCGGGGACAGTTTCTCGACCAGCTGGTCCGCCCGGTCCCGCGCCGCGATGATGCCCGGTGCGCGACCGGTCAGTTCCTTGCCGGAGCCGCTGACCGTGACCTTCCAGTCGTCGTCCTCTTGGACGTACGACGCGGTGATCGGTTCGGTCATCCGCCTCACCCCTCTCCTCGCGAGCATGCGTCACTCTGTGGACCTCGCCACGTCACCGTCATGACGCCACTTTCGGGTGGTGGCGCCCCCTCCTGACGGAGGTCGCGAAGGTCCATCAGAGTTTCTACAGTGTCATCGATACAGTAGGACAACTCTGTGTCACAAGACACTGGCGGCAATGTGCTCTGAGTGACGACCGAATGGCCTAATGCACGCGCATCTTCACGGTCGCTTCAGCGGGCCCTCGCGGACAGGCCCGACCAGAGCACGTCCATCGCGTATCCGGTGGCCATTTCGGGGCTGACGTCCTCGTGTCGCTCGCACCAGATCGCGAGCCGTTCGCACGCGCCGACGACGAACTCCGCGGACGCCTCGGCGCGCAGGTCGTCACCCGAGTCGAAGTAGCCGCTCATCAGCGCGGCGATCAGGTCGGTCTGCTGGCGCCGGGTCTGCTCGATTTCGTCGGCGGCGCCGGTGCCGATCAGCGCCATCTCGTGGCGGAGCAGTGACCAGGCCTGCCGTCGTTCCCGGATGAAGACGAAGAAGGCGAGCAGTCCGCGCCTCAGCGCGTCCTCGGCGGATGTCGCGCCGGCGATCGACCGTTCGGTGACCTCGCGCAGCGCCGCCCGCGACTGCTGGATGCAGGCCAGCAGCAGTCCCTCTTTCGAGTTGAAGTACTCGTAGAGCATCGGCTTGGAGACCCCGACGCGCTCCGCGATGTCGTCCATCGACGCCGCGCTGTAGCCGCGTTCGGCGAAGACTTGCTCGGCGATCTCGATCATCTGCCGTTCGCGCTCTGCTCGTGGCATGCGTTTGCGCTTCGCCGTCGTCACCACAACACTCTACCGAAGGTAACCTACTTCAAGTAAGGTGAACTCCCGGTAACAGGTAATGTGAGCGAGAGGTCGGGTCATGGGCAACCGCACCGAGACCGGTGTCGTCATCGTCGGGACCGGCTTCTCCGGTCTCGGCATGGCCATCCAGCTGCGGAAAGAGGGCCGCGAGGACTTCGTCATCCTGGAGAAGGCCGACGACGTGGGCGGCACGTGGCGGGACAACACCTACCCCGGCTGCGCCTGCGACATCCCTTCGCACATGTACTCGTTCTCGTTCGAGCAGAACCCCGGCTGGTCCCGGGCGTACTCGCCGCAGCCGGAGATCTGGCGCTACATGCGCGACGTCGCCGCGAAGTACGACCTCCACCGCTTCATCCGCTTCGGCCAGGAGATGACCGGCGCCCGCTGGGACGCCGACGAGAACCGCTGGCACGTCGCGTCGAAGTCCGGCGAAGAGTTCGTCGCGCCCGCGCTGGTCGCCGGGGTCGGCGCGCTGCACCTGCCACAGATCCCGGAGCTGCCCGGCATCGAGCGTTTCAAGGGCCGCGCGTTCCACTCCGCGCAGTGGGAACACGACTACGACCTCGAGGGCAAGCGGGTCGCCGTCGTCGGCACCGGCGCGAGCGCGATCCAGTTCGTGCCGCGGATCGCGGAGGACGTCGCCGAACTGACGCTCTTCCAGCGCACCCCGCCGTGGATCATGCCGAAGCCCGACCGTGAAATGCCGGAAGCGCTGCAGAAGGCGTTCGCCTCGGTGCCGTTGCTGCAGCGGGCCTTCCGCAACGTCCTCTACTGGGGCCTCGAAGCCCGTGCGATCGGCTTCAACGGGCAGCCGTGGGTGATGAAGATCGGCCAGCGCATCGCGAAGCGCAACATCTTCAAGGGCGTCAAGGATCCGGAACTGCGCCGGAAGCTGACGCCGGACTACACCATGGGCTGCAAGCGGGTCCTGGTCTCCAACGACTACTACCCGGCGCTCGCGCGGGAGAACGTCGACGTCGTCACCGAAGGCGTGAAGGAGGTCCGCGAGCACAGCGTCGTCGACGGCGCCGGCGTCGAGCACGAGGTCGACGCGATCATCTACGGCACCGGATTCCACGTCACGGACGCCTTCGACGATCTGGAGATCATCGGCCGCGACGGGCGCAATCTCGGCAAGGAGTGGTCGGCCGAGGGGATGCGGACGTACCAGGGCATCACCGTGTCCGGCTTCCCGAACCTGTTCTTCCTGCTCGGCCCGAACACCGGGCTGGGGCACAACTCCGTGGTGTTCATGATCGAAGCGCAGATCTCCTACGTCGCGCAGGCGCTGCGGCTCGGGCGGGGCAAGGCGCTCGACCCGCGGCCGGAGGCGCAGGAGCGGTTCAACGGAGAGATCCAGCGCAAACTCGCCAAGGGGATCTGGACGCAGGGCGGCTGCAAGAGCTGGTACCTGGACGCGAAGGGTGTCAACCGGACGATCTGGCCCGGCTTCACCTGGCGGTACTGGCTGGACACCCGCAAGGTGCGCCGCGAGGACTACGACCTCCACGGCTGAGGAGGGAAAGAGGGAGGGTCCGTGAAAGCCCAGATGGGGGGCAAGGCCTTCACGGACCGGGGAACGCCGCGCTCATGAGGGGTTGAGCCGGCGAAGCCTTCCGATGAGATCGACGGTGGGGATACGGCAGAGTTCGGCCATCCGTTCCAGCGCCGCGAAGTCGAGATGGACTTCGGCGGATCCGCTGTCGGCCGACCGCTTGAGCCGATCGTCCGCCCACCGTCGCAGGGGGAGCAGTTCTTCCTGGTCGTCCTTGATCACCAGGCGCAGATCGATCCGGACCCGGCCCGGTTCGTCCACGAACACCCGGCGATGCACCTTGGCCAGCAGATCCTGTGGCAGCTCGTCCATCGCGACGCACAGTTCGACCAGCCGCACCACGGAACAATGCCGGGTGCCCAGCTCGTAGGTGGCCAGCGTCTGGAGCGAGATCTCGCTCTGCAGATGCTGGTTCAGTTCCTTGCGTGTCCAGCCACGTTTACGGCGGAGCTTGCGGAGCTCGTCTCCGAGTATCCGCTGATAGCTCTCAGCGTCGATCAGCACTCCCCGACCCCTGCCTTGCCAACCCTGCTCCCATCGCTCACCCCATGTGACAAAACCCGGGACGAGCGCACTCACGTGAATGAAAGTCGGCAGGTGGTCCGCTCTTACGCGGTTTCGAGGGTGCTTTTCATGCCAATTTTGGCCTGCTGGGCCGAATGGGTGAATAATGCCCGCGCGGCGAGGGCGTCAGTTGACGCAGGGCACGCCTTCGGCGGTGATCGGCTTCTCGTCGGACTGCTCGGGCGGCGGGGCCGCGGCCGACGAACCGGCGGCGTTCTGCGAGGAACCGGAGCCCTGTGCGCCGCTCGCCTGCTTGAAGTCCGAGCCGAGGAAGACCATCACGTGCCCGGCCTCGACGCTCTTGTCCTCTTGGACGGTCGGGTCGCCCCCGAGTTCGGCGGCGACGGCCTGGCCCGCCGCCTTCTCGCCCTTGGCGACCCAGATCACCGTCTTCTTGCGCGCGCTGGCGGTGGCCGTGTCGCCCGCGGTGAAGCCCTTGTCGACGAGCTGCTTCAGCACCGTCGAGGCGAGGCCGTCCCGGTTCGTGGAGTTGCGGACGTCGACCGTGGTCGCCTTGTTGGCCGACTCGGTGGGCGCCGGTGCCTGCTCGCCGGGCTGCGGGCCCGCGAGCCCCTGGACGAAGTCCTTCACCTGTTTCGGGTCGACCTGGATGGCGACGCCGTCGTTCGGGGTCTTGTACTCGATGTTGACGATCGGGATCGTCCGGAACTCGAGCTGGCCGCCGGTGAGGCTCTTCATCTGCTGGGCGAAGCCGAAGACGTCCCAGTTCTGGTTGAGCACGACGGACTTCTTGATGGCCGTGATCAGGTCGTTCAGTTTGCCGGGGTTCGCGAGCGTGCCCGCCGAGAGCACCTTGCGCGCCATCCCGGCCATGAACACCTGCTGCCGGACGACCCGGTCGAGGTCGCCGCGCGGCAGCCCGTGGCGCTGCCGGACGAAACCGAGCGCCTCGACACCGGAGATGGTGTGCGGGCCCTTGGTGAACTTCGCGCCGGAGAACTGGTCGTTGACGTCGTCGTTGAGGCAGACGTCCACCCCGCCGATGGCCTGGGTGATCTCGCTGAAGCCCAGCAGGTTGATGGCGGCGTAGTTGTCGATGGTCGAGCCGGTCAGCTGCTCGACCGTCTTGATCAGGGTCTTCGCCCCGGCCTCGTTGGCCTTCTGGTCGAGTTCCTTCGGGTCGGAGACGCCGTTCTCCTGCTGCTTCTTGCGCTCGTCGAGCATCGCGCGGGCATACGCCGAGTTGATCTTGTGCTTGCCGAAACCGCCGGGAATGTCGACGTAGGAGTCGCGCGGCAGCGAGATCGCGACGGCCTTCGAGCCGTCGTTCGGGATGTGCACGAAGATCAGCGAGTCGGTGTTCAGCTCGCCGTCGGCCTGCCCGGCGCGCAGCTGGGCGAGGACCTCCTTGGACAGCGGGTTGCCCTGCGCGTCCGTGCGGCTGTCGAGGCCGACGAGCAGGATGTCGCGGGCGCCGTCGGCGGGCTTGTCGCCCTTGTCGGCGCCGATGCCGACGTTCGCGAAGGTCAGGCCGTCCATCGCGGCCCACGCGTAGCCGGTCAGGCCCATCACCAGGAGGGACACGAGGCCCAGTGCGATCTTGGGCCCGCGGAACGGCCGCCGCGGGGCGCGACGCGGTTCCGGGCGCCGGGGCGGCGGCGCCGCGGCCTGGCGGGCGGGTGCCGGGCGGGCTCCACGGGGCGGGGCCGGGCGGGAAGGAACGCGTCCGGGCGCGTCCTGCCTAGGCCGGGCGGGACGTCGATCCCCATGCCCATTCCGAGGCGGGTACTCCACGCGGTCTGCTCCTTCTCTCCGGTACCGGTTCTACGGTCTTCTCAAGGGACGCATGGTGCCTGTTGCGGGTTGTCGCAGGATTACACATCCCCCCGAAGATGTGGCACGCACCACCGGTTTGCCCTCAATGGTACGGAGAAGGCCAGGTCAGCGCTGTGCGGCTCTCGTCGGGACCAGCGTGGCTGCCGCAGCGAACATCGCGACGACGATCGTCGCGACCGGCAGCGCGACGGACGCGGCGCTCACCTGTTTGCCGTCGAGGGCCCCCATCAGCGGCGGAGCGCACGCGACCGCACAGACCAGCCAGGTCCCGGTCATCCGGCTGGTGCCGTTCCGGACGGTGTGCAGCAGGTACACCCCGAGTAACAGGTTGACCAGGCTCTGGACCGGCCCGAGCCGCAACCCGAGGAGGTCGGCGTCGGCCGACGCGCCGCCGAAGCGGGTCAGCGCGAAACCGAACACGCCGAGCATCGCGTACGCCATCCCGACCGTCGCCGCGGCGCGGCAGAACACCGCGGCGCGCAGGCCCGGTTCGTCGACGGCCCGCTGCTGCGGGCCCGAATGACGTTCGAACCACCAGAAGACGAGCGCGGCGGGGACGGCCAGCAGGGCGAGCGCGAGCAGGACCCTCGGCCTGGCGAGCCAGCTGAGGCCGTCCACGACCGGGCCTGGCAGGTAAACGACCGCCACGAGCAGCAGCATCGCGGACAGGAAGCCGAGGTAGAGGCTCATCGGGGCGCGGAGGACGAGGCGGGCGGTGGCGGCGACCACGGGACTCTGGCCGAGCCGGGCCAGCGGTCGCGCGAGCAGTCCGAGGAGCCCGAGCTGGACCAGCCCGAGCAGGAGGACACCCCACGGCGGGCCCGACAACGCGGCCGGGGCGCCGGGGCCGCCGAGCAGCATCGGCCCTTCGCCGAGGACGGTGACCGCGAGCCCCAGCCCGGCGGCGCCGGTGACCGCCGTCGCCAGGAGCGCGGCACGCGGCGGGCGGACTCCGTCGGCGTGGGCGAACGCCAGCTGCTGGACGAACAGGGCGAGGAACAACGTCTCCGCGTAGCGCGGGATCGCCGAGCCGGACCACTGCGCCGCGGCCTCGCTCGCCAAGGTCAAGGCCAGCAGGCCGGCGACGGAGACGGTGCGCGTCCGGCGATACAGCGCCAGCAGCGCCGGCGCGAGGACGACGGTCAGCAGGAAGACGCCGAGCAGCCACAGCGGGTGCAGCGCGATCCGCATGACGGTGGCGTTCGTGCCCGTCGGGATCCCCAGCACCTCCAGGGCGAGCGGCACGACCAGCGCGACGACGGCGAAGATCAGCGCGGGGCGCAGGAGCGGGCTGGCGCGATCGGCGAGGTACTGCGGATAGCGGCCGCCGGTCGCGCGGATCGATCTCCAGCCCGCCTCGTTGATCCGGCCCACCGCGAAGAAGATCAGCGGGCAGAGCTGCGCGAGCCAGGTGAACGGCCACAGCGACCGCTCCGGCGCGCCTGCCCAGTGCGCGAGCGCGACGGCGGATTCGCCGAGCAGCATCAGCACGACCCCGGCGACCCCGAGCAGGGCCCATCGGCCGACCGGGAGCACCGGACGCGGCTCGCGGGGCAGGGTGACGGCGGTCCGGCGGGTGCGGACCCAGCCGCGGAGGCGGAACACCAGCAGCGCGCCGACCACCAGCACCCCGACGATCATCGGGCCGAGCGGGTCACCGACCGGCGGCCCCCAGCGCTGGTGCCAGGAGTTGAGCACGAGACCGGCGGTGTAGAGGGAGGCGACGACCTCGCAGGTGCCGCGCGAGTCCATCGGGTTGAGGGCGCAGGCGTGGTGCATGTCGGCGGAGAGCCGGTCGTCGAGCGTGGATCTGGCGTCCTGGCCGAGCGGGTGCCCCTTGCGTTCGGCGTAGCGGAGGATGTCGTAGCCCAGGTCGTGGGCTTTGCAGGGGACGGCGTAATCCCACTTGGTGTTGTCGTCACCCCAGGGCGCGGAGCAGCCGCCGTCGGTGTGGACGGCGCGCACGGTGCCGTCGCGTGCCGTCATCACGCCGGGGGTGATCCCGCTGACCGCGGTGAAGTCCGCGGGCAGTTCGGCGATGACGTTCTCGACCCGGCCCGGCCGCACCAGCGCGTCGACCGCGTTCTGGGCGGCGAGGAGGTCACCCGTCGGTGGTCCCTGATCCGGCGGCGAGGCCGGCCGCGACGCGATCAGGCCGAACCCGAAGACCAGCACGGTGACCAGCAGCAGCCAACCCGAAGTCGACCACGGCCGCCGGATCCTGACGGGCTTCCGGTCGGCGTCGGCTGTCGCTGGCATGGCGTCAAGGGTGCCATCCGCCGATCGGGGCCGACATCCGGATAACCCCCGGGATCACCCACCGGGTGCCCTGATGGTGTGGCGCGTTTTGGCCGTGTCCTGGCCCTCTGGAGGCGCTTGCGTCAGGTCTCGGCGGTGGGCGACGGAGGAGCGGGCCGGTCCAGATCCTGGGCGAACCGCACCTGGTTCCGGCCGTTCTCCTTGGCCACGTAGACGGCGGCGTCGGCGGCGTGCAGGAGTTCCTCCAGCGAATCACCGTGACGAGGGAACAGTGCCGCCCCGATCGAGGTAGTACGGCCTGCGATGGTGACGCGGCTGCCCCGTTTGTCGGTGGTCACTATATGCAGTTCGGCGATAGCGCTGCGCACTCGCTCGGCGGCGAGTTTCGCGGCCGTTTCGTCGATATCCGGAAGAAGCACGAGGAATTCCTCGCCGCCGAACCGGCCGATGACGTCGGCGGGCCGGGTGACCTCGTCCAATTTCTGCGCCACATCGCGGAGGACGTCGTCGCCCGCGGGATGTCCATATGTGTCGTTAATCCACTTGAAGTGGTCGAGATCAATCATCAGAAGCGCAAGGTTGTCGTCCGATCGGGCGGTCCTTGCGAGCGCCCGATCGGCCGACTCCGACCATCCGCGCATGTTGAGAACACCGGTTTTCGGGTCCGTCCGCGCGTCGTTTTGCAGTTGGTCGATCTCGGCGAGGCGATTGAACACCACCGTCACCACGGCCATCACGATCACCATCGGTGGCATGATCAACAGCAGCACCGCGGTGACCGCGCCGAGGCCGATCGTGATGGCCTCCAGCAGGTTGTCCGCCGCGTTGCCGAGCACGGTCGAGAGCGACGGCCGCTTCGACGAGCCGATCGCGAGGATGCCGCCGATGTAGGCGATCTGCACCGCCTCGAAGACCATCCCGGTGACGATCAGGACGCCGAATTCGCCCAGGGTGTCCCAGCCGGAAATCCGTCCCCATTCATGCGGGCCGAACGCGGCGAAGGTGAGTGACGCCAGGGTCACCGAAACGCCGTGGGTGACCGACGAGAACACGAAGTTGTGCGCGGGCCGCCGGGCGATGAACCAATGCTGGATCCGGACGAGCGCGATGATGGAAAGGGTCAGCGAAAGCGGCAGGATGACCGCGGCCGGAAATGTCCATACGGCGGTGAGATCGATGAGAACGGTGCGGCTTCGATCACGACGCCTTTCTTCCTGTCGCTGGGTGAGCTGAATATGCGCCGTGGCGCCGATGGCAAGAATTGCGAAACGAACCCAGTCCGTTCTTCCCGGATTCGTGGAATTCATCGTGGCGACGACCATGATCGCCATTCCGATCGCCTCCATGGCGAAAAGGAACGCGATGAACCGCTTCGGCCGCTGCCACAGCGCCCACGCCCTGGGATCATAGGGATGGCGCGGCGGCGGTTCGGCCTGGTCACCTTCCGGGCTTGCCTGCCCGCGTTCGGTCACCGGTGCACCGCTCGCCGTGGCGGCCGTCCCCGCCTGATCGTCAAGGTCGCCGGTGCCGTCGCCGTGCTGGCGGCGGTCGCCGGTCTCGGCTGGCAATTGCTACCTCTTTTCCGCGCGGATGGCACGGCTGAGTAATCTCACCGGTACCGACTGATACACCGTTCGTATTCCACGGCCGGTATCATCCCATCGCATCAGTTGTTCGACACCGGCGAGGGTGCCCGCGAACACCGACCGGAGGTGGCAATCGTGTCCCGTGATTTCTGATCTTGACAGCTGAATGTTTTTCGAGACGCGTCGTGGAAGGGGTGACCGATAGTGTCCAGTCGTGACTTCTGAGCCCGGACAGAGTATTAGTTCGCAGCAACGAGGTGGCCGGGAGGTGTGTGACCGTGTCGAGCCGTGACTTCTGATCGAGAGCCGTTTCTTTTCGCCCGTCTGTCGAAGGCCCAGGTGCCGAAGCAGTGTCCCGTCGAGATTTCCGGGTACGAACCCGCCGGGCGGCCGTGCCGCCCCAGGGGTCGTCCAGTGTGGATTTCTCATGACAGCAACGGTTCCGGGCTGGATCCGTTGATGTGCCCCCAACTGAGCGCGACCATGACGGCCAGCAGCAGGCCGACGACGCCTGCCAGTGCGATGGCCGAGGTCGCCGCCCCGAGCCGATCGGCGGCGAGCCCGCCGAGTCCCGCCCCTATTCCTTGAGCCACCCGCAACCCGGTGCGGTACACCCCGCCCGCACCGCCCCTGAGTTCGTTCGGGACCCAGGTGATGAACGTGGCGCTCACCGTGATCAGGTACGCCCCCGCGGCGCCCGCCGCCGCGAGCAGGAGCAAGGCCGGAACCAGTCCCGGCTTGAGCGCGAAGGCGATCAGGGCGACCATCGGCAGTGCCGCCAGCACACCCAGCAGCTTCCGCCGTTGTTCCGCGGAGACGAATTTGGACAGCAAGAACGCCCCGATGACGAAGCCCAGCGGATCGGCGGCCAGCAACCAGCCGACGGCTTGTTTCCCCACGCCCATCTCGGCGGCCAGCGGCGCGGCGAGCCCTTCGGGGATGACGGCCAGGCCGACCAGCCACGAGAACCAGACCAGCACCCGCAGGTGGCGATTGCCGAACACCTGCTTCACCGCGCCGAACCAGCTGCCGGTGCCGTCGGAGGCCGCCGCCCGCCGCGAGACGGAGAAGCGGACCACGGCCGCGCTCAACAGGAACGTCGCGGCGTCCAGCCCCAGTGCCCAGCTCGCCCCGACCTGTGACACCAGCAGACCGCCGCCCGCCAGGCCGAGCAGCATGGCGGTGTTGGTCGAGATGCCCCGGATGTCCTGGCTCTTGAGGTAGAGGTCGTCGTCGGTGAACACCTCGCGGGTCAGCGCGTTCTGCGCGGCGTTGCCGGGCGCGTTCGCGAGCCGGGCCAGCACCACCAGCCCGCACAGCAGGGCGAGCGGGGTGCCGGGGATCGCCATGATCCCGATCAGCACCGCTTGGAGCAGGGACGAGTAGACGAGGACGGTGCGCCTCGGGTAGCGGTCGGCCAGCTGGGAAAGGCCGAGGCCGCCGGCCAGCGCGGGCAGGAAGGTCAGGGAGTAGACCACCGCCGAGAGCAGCGCGGAGCCGGTGCGGTCGTAGACGAGGATGGCCAGCGCGACGATGGTCAGCTGGTCCCCGATGAGGGACTGCACCTCGGCGAGCCAGAGTGCGCGGAACTCGCGGTTCGCCAGGGCGGCGGTCATCCGCGGCGCCGCGTTCGTCTTCACTCCGTGACCACCTCCCCCCGATCGGGTGAACTCAGCTCCCTCGCATTCTTGCCTGCCTGTTACGTGGCCGACGAGGGAGTCACAGTTAATGTCCCGCCGAACAACGTTCAGTATGCCTCCGGCTACAGGGAGACGAACAGAAGACCAGCGAATCCTTCGCCCGTTAGGCCGATCGAGCTACGCCGTCTGACCGGTGAGTGACGTCGCTCTGACTCGTCCGCGGGTATCTGCGCGCCTGTCGCCCCGCACTCGCTCGGCGCAGCCCGCCCGCCGTTCGCCGCCGCCTGAGTTCAGGTTGGGCCGAATGGGCCAACACTGAGTAGAGACCGGCCTGGAGGTGGAGGCCGGCCGGGCCAAAGGGGTGAAGGCGATGAACGGTTTGCTCGACGACAAAGCCGTCGTCGTGACCGGGGCGGGACGGGGCCTCGGCGAGGCGTTCGCGGTGCACGTGGCCAGGGCGGGTGGGGCCGTCGTGGTCAACGACATCGACGTCGCGCTGGCCGAGCGGACGGCGGAGAACATCCGCCGCTTCGGTGGCAAGGCGGTCGCCAGCGGGCACAGCGTCGCGGATCCGAAGCAGGCACAGGAGATCGTCGACCTCTGCCTGGCCGAGTTCGGCGCGATCGACGGGCTGGTCAACAACGCGGGCCTGAACTACGAGGCGTTGCCGTGGGAGGACGACGTCGAGCAGGCCCGCGAACTGGTCGAGGTGAACGTCCTCGGCGTCATGTACACCGGCCTCGCCGCCATCAAGGCGATGGTCGCGCGGGGAAAACAGGGCTCGATCGTCAACATCTCGTCCGGGGCCTCGCTCGGGCAGCGCAAGCTCGGCGTGTACGCCGCCAGCAAGGGCGCCGTCGCTTCGCTGACCTACTCCTGGGCGCTCGACCTGGAGGAGAGCGGGATCCGGGTGAACGCGGTCTGCCCGCTCGCGCACACCCGGATGGTGTGGAAGTCCGAACGGTCACTGCGCTCCTGCCCGCCGGACCGGACGCCGTCGCGGATCGCGCCGGTCGTGCTGTTCCTGCTCGGCGCCGGGTCCCACGGGATCACCGGGCAGATGATCCGCTGCAACGGGCCGCAACTGCACGTCATGGGGCAGCCGTACCTGAAGCAGCCCATCCTCGAGCGGCCGGTGTGGGACACCGAGACCGTGCAGCGCGCCTTCGACGAGGTGTTCAGCGCGCACCTGGAGAACTACGGCCTCGAAAAGCGCGTCCCGCCCCGGCTGCGCAAGTGGACGGAGTCGACCCGGACCGCTTGACCGACCACTTAGCCGACGACGAACGGCAGTTTCGCGGCGAGATCGCCTAGCTCGGCCTTCTCCGCGCCGGTCGGCTCGCGGCGTCCGGTGCCGACCAGCAGCGCGTCCGTGTCGGAGAACGACGCCGGGAACTTCTCCCCGGTGCGCTGCTCCAGGATCTGCCGCGTCTTCGCGAGACTGTCGGCGGCCGGGCCCGGGAGGTGCGGCAGGTGCGCGACGAGGTCGAGGTGGTGCAACGTCCACTCCAGGACGTACGCGGCCAGGTAGTCGCCCGCGGACAGGACGATGTCGCGGGTGGCGACCCGCGTCCCCGGGTCGGCGAGGCCGGCGGCCCGGCCCGCGGCCGAACCGACGTCGTCCAGGTGGAACTTGAGGAGCCGGGGCTCCTGGTACGCGGCGGCGAGCCGCACGATCAGCGCGTCGAGGTCGTCTTCGCCGGTGGGCGGCTGGTCGGTGACCTCCCAGTAGGTGACCGCGTCGCGCGTCGGTGCCGTTTCGGCGGGGGTGGCGAGGGTGATCAGGACGTCCTGGGCGTCGATCACCAGGTGACACACCAGGTCCTGGACCAGCCAGCCCGCGCAGCCGGACGGCTTGGTGAAGTCTTCGTCGGGGGTTGCGGCGACGGCGGCGAGGAGCGCCGCCCACGAGCGGGAGAAGAGATCCACGGCGGCAAGTTAGCAGCGGCGGCACCCTGACGGCGACCGCTTTGTGCCGGGGGTGTGGCGTGGCGCGCGTGCAATGAAAGGCCCGTTACTGGCAAATTTTGCCAGTAACGGGCCTTTCCTGGCAGCGCGCGTACCCCGGGTCAGGAACCCGCGGCGGGTGCCGGAGCGGAGGCCTCGTAGAGATCCGCGATCGCCGGCGCGTACCGGTCGTTGATGATCCGCCGCTTCAGCTTCAGCGTCGGGGTCACCTCGCCGCTTTCGGGCGTCCACGCCTTCGGGATCACGTGGTACCGCTTGATCTGCTCGATCCGCGCCAGCCGCGCGTTCGCCGCCTCGACGGCCTTCTCGATCTCCACGCGCACCTGCGCGTTGTCGGCCAGCGATTCGCCTTCGGTGAGCTGGATGCCGTTCGCGGTCGCCCAGCCCGGCGCGATCTCGTCGTCGATGACGATCAGCGCCGTCACGTACGGCCGCTTCTCGCCGATCGCGACGGCCTGCCCGATCAGCGGGTGCTCCTTGAGCAGGCCCTCGACCTTCGTCGGCGCGATGTTCTTGCCGCTCGAGGTGATGATCAGTTCCTTCTTGCGGTCGGTGATCGTGACGAAGCCGCGTTCGTCGATGGTCCCGATGTCGCCGGTGGCGAGCCACCCGTCGGCGTCGATGTCCGGTTTGATCGAGCCGTCCTCCTGCAGGTAGCCGAGGAACACGATCGGGCCGCGGACCAGCAGTTCGCCGTCCTCGGCGACCTTCACCTCGACGCCTTCCAGCGGCTTCCCGACCGAGCCCGCCTTGAACGCGGACGGCGTGTTCGACGTGACCGCGCCGGTGGTCTCGGACAGTCCCCAGACCTCCTGGATCTCGATGCCGAGCCCGGCGATGAAGTACAGGATCTCCACCGGCAGCGCGGCGGCACCGCTGGTGGCGACCTCGATCTGGTCCAGGCCCAGCATCGCCCGCACCGGCGCGAGCGCGGCCGCGTCGGTCTGCGCGATCTTCTCCGCAAGCTCCGGCGGGACCTCTTTGCCGTCACTGCGCAGTTTGTAGCCCTGTTGCAGCAGTTCGTTGGCGCCGAGCAGCCCGTTCCGCTTGTCCTCCGGCAGCGAACCGAGCAGGTTCTTCAGGCCCGCGACCATCTTTTCCCACACCCGCGGGACACCGAAGAAGCTCTTCGGGTGCACCTGGCCCAGCGCGCCGACGACGGTGGTCGGGTCGCCGACGGTGTGCACGTGCCCGGCCCACACGATCGGCATGTAGATCGAGATTTCGCGTTCGGCGATGTGCGCGAGCGGAAGGTACGCGATGTTCGTGGCGTGCATCGGCGACTCGTGCAGTTTCTGGACCGCGATCGCCTCGTAGATCGCGTTCCGGTGCGACAGCACGACACCCTTGGGTTCGCCGGTGGTGCCGGAGGTGTAGATCATCGACAGCGGGTCGTCCTGGCCGATCGCGGACCACGCGGTCTCGAACGCCGACGGGTCGGCCGCGTGGGCCTCGGCGCCCGCCGCGCGCAGCTCCGCGAACGAGAGGAACCGTTTGTCGTCCGCGGGGACCACGGACGCGTCGAGCAGGACGATGTGGCGCAGCGCGGGCAGGTCGTCGAGGATCTGGGACCAGCGGCCGAGTTCGTCGGCACCGGCGAGTACGACGACGCCGGCGGCGCTGTGCCGGGCGACGTACCCGATCTGCTCCGGGCTGAGCGTCGCGTACGCGGTGCACGGGATCGCGCCGAGATGGGCCGCGGCGAGGTCGGCGATCAGGTGATCGGGACTGCTCGGCGCCATGATCAGCATCCGGTCGCGGGAGCCGAGACCGAGCCCGGCGAGCCCGCGCGACACCTCCGCGATGGCGGTGCGGAATTCACGCCAGTTCAGGGTCGGCTTGCCCTCGATGTCGAGGGACGTGACCGCCGGCAGCTCACCGAACTCCTGGGCGTTGCGGTGAAGCAGGGCGGGGATGGTCTGGCCTTCGATCTGCTCGGCGACGGTCGGCTGGTTGGTCAACGCTGGCCTCCTCGATGCTGCCTGATCAGGCACACTGTAAGGGCTCCGGTCAGTGGTGGATAGAGAATCGCGGCCACGGTTGCGCTACGCGAAATGTCCACCTTTTCCGTTTTCATCGCGTCAGTCGTGGACTTCCGGAATCCCGTCACCGACGATGACCACGTGACTGACCTCGTAGCCGAGGCCGCGGCACTGGACGCGGCTGATCCCTTGGCGCACAAGCGAAACGAATTCGACCTCGACGCGGGCGTCGCCTACTTCGACGGCAACTCGCTGGGCGCGCCGCCGAAGCACGTCGCCGGACGTGTCGCCGCGGTCATCCGCGAGGAATGGGGCGGACGGCTCATCCGATCCTGGTCGGAAGGCTGGTGGGAGGCGCCGGAGCGGGTCGGCGAACGGATCGCGCCGCTCGTGGGGGCCGCGCCGGGGCAGGTCGTCGTGGCGGACTCGACCAGTGTGAACCTGTTCAAGGCGCTGGTCGCCGCGACCCGGCTCAGGCCGGGCCGCGACGAGATCCTCGTCGACGCGGACACGTTCCCGACCGACGGCTACCTCGCGGACGAGGCCGCCCGGCTGACCGGGCGCACGGTGCGGCGGGTCGTCGCCGAGGACCTGCCGGACGAGGTGAGCGAACGGACGGCCGTCGCGCTGATCAACCACGTCGACTACGTCACCGGACGCGTCCACGACATGGCCGCGCTGACCGGCGCGCTGCACCGGGCCGGGGCGCTCGCGCTCTGGGACCTCTGCCACAGCGTCGGCGCGCTCCCGGTGGAACTGGACGCCTCGGGAGTGGACCTCGCCGTCGGCTGCACCTACAAATTCCTCAACGGCGGTCCGGGATCGCCCGCTTTCCTTTACGTGGCAACGAAATGGCTGGACCGGTTCGACCAGCCGCTGGCCGGCTGGGCCGGTGATCGCGATCCGTTCGGGATGCGCGGCGCCTACGAGGCGCACGCCGGGATCTCGCGTGGCCGCGCGGGTACTCCCGACATGCTTTCGCTGCTGGCCTTGGACGCGGCCCTCGACGTCTGGGACGGCGTGGATCGCGGGCTGCTGCGCCGAAAGGGGCTCGCGCTCGGTGACTTCTTCTTCCGGTGCGCGGACGAACTCCTCGACGGCGCGACGATCCCGACCCCGCGCGGACACGACCGCGGGCACCAGATCTCGGTCGTCGACGACGACGCGGCCAAGACGATGGCGGCCTTGATCGAGCGCGGGGTGATCGGGGACTTCCGCCCGCCCAACGTGCTGAGGTTCGGCCTGGCGCCGCTCTACACCACCTACGGCGAGGTGCTCCGCGCCGTCACGACACTGGGTGAACTACACCGGGGGAACTAAGATTGAGGACGTTGAGTGTCCCCGATCCTCCGTTGATCAAGCTCCGAGACCCGGAGCGACTTCTCGACTACCGCACCTCACCCTCGCCCTGGCCACGCGTAGGTAAGCGACTACCGGTCCGCTCCAGCCCTCTTTGTCACTCACGACTCCAGTTGGGGAACTCCGGCGCTGAGTACGGCGCGGGCGGCGTGCGCGAGGCTTTCGCGCACCTCGTCCGCGTCTTCGAGATAGCCGCCGACCATGGCCCCGTCGCGCAGGAAGGTCAGCTCCCGCGCGGCGGCCGCGGGGTCGGGGTGCCCCGTCGCGCCGACGATCTCCGCGATCGAGTCGCGGAACCACGTCCGGTGTTCGCGCACGACCCGCCGCACGGGGTGCTCCGGATCCGGGTACTCGGCGGCCGCGTTGATGAACGGGCAGCCGCGGAAGCCCGGCGCGCAGATCTCCTCGCCGATGCCGAGGACGAGGATTTCGAGCATTTTCGAAGGCTCCGGCTTCTGCTCCGTCGCGGCGGCGACGAGCCCGCGGATCCGGTCGTGCTCGGCTTCGAGGTAGGCGCGGACCAGGTCTTCCTTGCCGGGGAAGTGCCGGTAGAAGGTCGCCCGGCTGACCTCGGCCGCGACGATGACGTCGTCCACGGGGACGGAGTGGATCCCCTGCGTGTAGAAGATCTTCGACGCCGTCTCCAAGAGGCGGTCCCTGGCCACGGAGCGGCGGGTGGTCGTGGCTGCCATGCCTCCAGCATATAGAACGTTCTGTCTTGCTGCTGCCGACGTGCGAATTCGCCTTATAGGAAGGCTTCGTAACGGCCGCGCAAATGGTGAAGTTCATTCGGAAATCGGTGGCAAAAAGGTGATCACCTCGCCCCCTCGGGGGAGACGAGGCGATCTTTGGTGAATCCGCTGTTAGTCTCGACATTCGCTCTCGCCGCGAGTGTGACGTAGATCCTTCCCCTGTGGCGTAAGGAAAACCCGCGTCGCTCGTCTCAGCGGCGAGGCGCGGGCCACGGCGCCTGGAGAAGGAGGGGATTGTGTCGATCACCTATACCGCCGTCGCCGTGTTCGGTGTCGCTTCCGGTTTCCTGCTCAACGAATTCGGCTCGCGTTACCCGGTCGAGACGGCGCTCGTCGTGATTCTGGCCGCCGGGGTGGTGACCTTGTGCTGGGCGGGCGTCCGGATGCTCCGCGACGCGTCCAGGAGGGTCGACACACTCCTCGAGGAGGAGCTCGGCCGCGCCGCCGAAGATCATTTCGCCGATTCGCCCGTAATAAGCGCCGTCAATTCTCGATTCCGCGGATCGAACGGTCTTACGGCCGCCTTCCTGCGGGGTGAAGTCGTTCGCAAACCGAACGGTATGTGGAGCCCCGGTCCGAAAGCGTGAGCGAGGTCACGGCGAGTAGTTTTCGTGGACTTTTTCGTACGGACACGAGTACGACGGGCTGTTACTTGATCGAGTCCGATGAGCGTCGATCAAGCCGCTGCCTGCGGTAAACCGCCAGGTGATCTACTGGTGAGTCACTTCGCGGGCCACCCCTGTCCACGTGGTGGACTTTCGAGGTCCGACGGCCTCTTGTCACCTGGTCACGGCGATACGCGACTACCCTTCGCGTCCGGGCTTGACTCACCCGTTTGGGTCTCCTAGCGTCTTCGCGGGCGGAGCGGACCACGCTGTGTTGATCCGGCTATCGGATCCCGCGGGTATGAGATCCCCGGCGACCCGACACCAATAACTGCCGGAAGGAAAACGGACCACGGTGAAGCAGATTTCCCTTCGACGAGGCCGCGGCTCTTCGATTCGTTCGCGCGTTCTGACGATCGCGCTCATTCCGAGCATCGCGCTGATGCTCGTCGGTCTCGCGATCGGCGGGTACTTGATCTTCGACGCGGTCAACGGTCGCGACTACGCGCAACGGATCCGGGGCTCGGAAGCGCCCACCGTCCCCTTCTTCGGTCAGATCCAGGAGGAGCGCCGGCTGACGCTGCGCGAGCTCGCGGGCGACCGTTCGCAGCACGCCGCGCTCGTGGAGCAGCGCGCCAAGACCGACGCCGCCACCCAAGGCGTCGTCAGCTATCTCCAGACCTTGGTCGGCAACTCGCCCGACAGCGTGCAGCGCAACATCGCCACGGTGAGCGGGCTCTTCCAGAAGATGCCGCAGATCCGGCAGTCGGCCGACTCCGGTCAGTTGCCGCTACTCGACGCCTTCACCTACTACAACCAGATCGTCGACCAGTTCGTCGAAGGTCTCACCGGTTTCGCCCAGGACGCGCCGAACGCGGAGAACGCTTATCAGCGGATCACCGCGGTGCCGCTGTTCACCGCGATCGACCAGTTGCAGCGGTCGAACTCCCTCGCCGCCGCGGCCGTGGCGGGCGGCGGCTTCACCGACGAGACCTACCGTGCGTACGTCACCCAGGTCGGTTCGTACCGGTCGCTGCTCGAGTCTTCCGTGACGCGGATGTCCCCGGGCGTCAAGGCGAAGTTCGACCAGCTCGTCGCGAGTGACCCGTGGAAGGCCGTCAACACGGTCGAGAACACCTTCCTGCAGAACAGCAAGGCCACGCTCCCGGTTCCCGAGCAGCTCTGGCTGCAGTCGGCCCGCGGCGTCGGCGACGCGATGATGCGCGGCTTCGTCGAGCAGAGTGGTGCCGCCACCACGCAGGCCATCGACGACGCCGACCGGACGCTGATCACCTCGGCCATCGCGGCGGTCATCGCGCTGCTCGTGGCGATCGGCGTGTTCGTCGTCGCCCTGCGGTTGTCCAACCGGCTCATCGGCAGGCTGGCCCGGCTGCGTGAGGACACCCTCGACGTCGCCGAGATCCGGCTGCCCGAACTGGTGGACCGGGTGCGGGCGGGCGAGCCCGTCGACCTCGACGACAAGGGGCACTTCCTCGATCACGGCGACGACGAGATCGGCCAGGTCGCCGAGGCCTTCAACAAGGCGCAGCAGACCGCCATCGCGGCCGCCGTCGAAGAGGCGAGGACCCGTGAAGGCACCAAGACGGTGTTCCTCAACATCGCGCACCGCAGCCAGGTGATCGTGCACCGCCAGCTCAAGGTGCTCGACCAGGCCGAGCGCAAGCAGGAGGACCCGGAGCAGCTGGAGACGCTCTTCCAGCTGGACCACCTCTCCACCCGCGCCCGCCGCAACGCGGAGAACCTGATCATCCTCGGTGGCGGCCAGCCCGGCCGCCAGTGGCGCAAGCCGGTCACGCTGGCCGAGCTGACCCGTGGCGCCTCGGCCGAGACCGAGGACTTCGCCAGGGTGAAGACGGCGAAGATGCCCGCGATCGCGGTGCAGGGCCCGGTCGTCGGCGACCTCGTGCACCTGCTCGCGGAGCTGATCGACAACGCGACCTCGTTCTCGCCGCCGCAGTCGCGCGTCGAGCTCCGGGGCAACGTGGTCGGCAAGGGCGTCGTGATCGAGGTCGAGGACCAGGGCCTCGGCATCGAGCCCGAGCAGGCCGCCGAGCTGAACGGGATGTTGGCCGATCCGCCGGACTTCGGCATCATGGCGTTGTCAGCCGAGCCACGGCTGGGCCTGTTCGTGGTCGCGCGGCTCGCCGCGCGGCACGGGATCTCCGTGCACCTGCGCGAGTCCGCGTACGGCGGCACCAGGGCCATCGTGCTCGTCCGCACCGACCTGCTCGCGCCGGTCCCGTCTGATCAGCCGGAGGACGAGGTGGACCCCGAGAGCACCGAGGTGCCGGACGCCGCACCGCTGCTCCCGGGCCGTCGTGCCCGGCACCGCACCGAGTTCCCCGCGGAACGGCCCGAGCTCCCCGTGCCGATGCCGGTGGCCCCTCAGGCCCCGGTCATGCACCAGCCCGGTCCCGATTCGCCCGGCGCCTCGTTGCCGCCGCTGCCCTCGCGCCAGCCGCGGGTGCCCCGGCCCGAAACGCCCCGCCCCGAGCCGATCCGCCCGGAGCCCGCGCGTGCCGAGGCCCGGCCGCAGCCGGTGCAGCCGCCGGCGTGGCCGCCCGCCGACACCCGACCGCAGGACGGCCGTCCGCCGCAGACCCGGCGACCCGGCCCCGAGGCGCCGGGCAGGCCACCGCTGCCGCAGCGCCGCCGTCAGACGAACCTGGTCCCCCAGCTGATGGAGGACCGGCCTGCCGCCCAGCGCGAGGAGGTCCGCGAGGACACCCCCGAGCTGGCCAGGAACCGCCTCGCCGCGTTCCAGCAGGGGACGCGCCGCGGCCGGGACACCGAGCCCACCGACGACTACACCGACCACGACATGTACGGAGATCGTGACTAGATGGCCAACGCGGGAGTCAGTGAACTCGACTGGTTGCTGGATGACCTGGTCAAGCGGGTCAGCGGTGCGGACAGGGCGGTAGTCCTTTCGGCGGACGGTCTGCTCATCGGACGATCCGGCAACCTGTCGGAGCAGGACGGCGAGCACCTGTCCGCGGTGGCGTCGGCGTTCCAGAGCCTCGCCAGGGGCACGGGACGGCACTTCGGCGGCGGCAACGTCCGCCAGACCATGGTGGAGATGGACCACGCCTTCCTGTTCGTCACCGCGGCGGGCCGCGGCGCGTGCCTCGCGCTGCTGGCCAAGGAAGACGCGGACATGGGTCTCGTGGCCTACGAGATGAACATGATGGTCAAACGGGTCGGCGCGGTGCTCACTTCGGCGCCCCGCGCCGCGACTCCCAGTTCGCCATGAGCGGGCGGCACGAGTCGTGGTTCGAGGACGAGGCCGGTCCGCTGGTCCGGTCGTACGCCGTCACGGGCGGGCGCACCCGCTCGGACACGCTCGGCCTCGACCTGATCACCCTGGTGGTCGCCATGCGCACGGCGCACGAGGTCGCCGGCTTCGAACCGGAGTACGGGCGGATCCTCAACCTGTGCCAGAGACCGACCTCAGTCGCGGAGGTCGCGGCGCGCATCGATCTGCCGTTGCCGGTGGTGAAGGTGCTGCTGAGCGACCTCATCGAACAGAACCTCGTGCTGTTCCGTACCGCGACACCGGTCACCGACACTCCCAACAAACACGTACTCCAGGCGGTTCTTGATGGCATCCGGAAACTCTGAGCCCCGGCGATCCCTGACCGCGAACGCGGTCAAGGTCCTCATCGCCGGCGGGTTCGGGGTCGGTAAGACCACGATGGTCGGTTCGGTCAGCGAGGTTCCCCCGCTGCGCACCGAGGAGGTCATCACCGCGGCGTCCGAGGGCGTCGACGACCTCACCGGTGTCGAAAAGAAGACGACCACCACGGTCGCCCTCGACTTCGGCCGGATCACCATCAACCCCGAGCTGATCCTTTACCTGTTCGGCACGCCGGGGCAGGACCGGTTCTGGTTCATGTGGGACGAGCTGGCCGAAGGCGCGCTCGGCGCCGTCGTGCTGGCCGACACCCGGCGTCTCGACAGTTGCTTCGCGGCCGTCGATTTCTTCGAGCGCCGCGGGCTGCCGTTCGTCGTCGCCGTCAACTGCTTCGACAACGCGTACCGCTACGGCACCGAGGAGGTCCGGCAGGCGCTCGACGTCAGCATGGACGTCCCGCTGCTGCTGTGCGACGCGCGGGAACGCGATTCGACGAAGCAGGTGCTGACCGTGCTGATGGAGCACGTGCTCGCGTTGTCCGACCTGGCCGCCGGGCTGCCACAGGGCCGCTGACGCCTCACTGACGCAATGAAAGGCCCGTTACTTGCAAATTTCGCAAGTAACGGGCCTTTCCTTGCACAGGGTGGGAGATCAGGACTTGCGGCGGCGGCGCAAGGTGTCGAGCGCGTAGGTGCCCGGCCCGACCACCGCGAACAGCAGGAAGACCCACGAGTACAGGGCGGCCATCTCACCCTTGTTCTGCAACGGCAGCAGCGCGTCGGGCTGGTGGACGACGAAGTACGCGTAGGCCATCGTGCCCGAGAGCAGCACCGCGACCGGGCGGGTGAACAGGCCCACCAGGATCAGCAGCGAGCCGACCAGCTCGATCACCCCGGCGTACCAGCCGGGCCAGGTGCCGAACGAGACGGCGGGCTTGTCGAACAGTCCCATCTTCTGCAGACCGTGGCAGAGGAAGAGGAACGAGACCACTACGCGGACGACGGAGAGGCCGAGGCCCTGCCACTTGGCGGGGGTCGGGCCGATCTCGGTGGTCGTGGCGGTGGCTGTCTGGGTCATGACGCATCCTTCCGGCTCAAGGTGGTCTAAACCATTGATGCGATAGAGGATGCCGGATACCCCCATCTGTAGGGAACTTTCTTTCGGGGGGTAATTCCATGGTATGTCCGAATTTAACAACGCCGCAATGGGCCGGAACGCGATAAAGGCCCCTTTCCTGGAATGATTCCAGGAAAGGGGCCTCGCGATTCCGGTATCAGCGACGGCGGCGCAGCGTGTCGAGGGCGAAGGTGCCCGGGCCGACCACCGCGATCAGCAGGAAGATCCAGCAGTAAAGGGTCGACAGCTCGCCCATGTTCTGCAGCGGCAGCAGGCCTTCCGGCGCGTGGACGGTGAAGTAGGCGTAGGCCATGACGCCGGAGAGGAGTACCGCGACCGGCCGGGTGAACAGGCCAACCAGCACCAGCGCGGCGCCGACGACCTCGATCACGCTGCCGTACCAGCCGGGCCAGGAGCCGAGTTCCACGGAGCCGCCCGCGCCGTCGACGCCACCGAAGAAGCCGAATCCCTGCAGGCCGTGGCAGAGGAAGAGGAACGAGACGACGATCCGGACGGCCGACTGGATCGCGCCCTGTGCCTTGGCGGTGCGCGGGGTGACGGTGGAGGTGGTCTTGGCGGGGGTGATGGTCTGCGTCATGGTTCCGGGTCCTTCCGGGAGAGGCTGTCGGGCTGCTTCTGCCCATGCGTCGGACGGACTCGACGCGAATCGACATCCGGACGGAAACTTTTTCGCCCGCGCGGCCTCATCACCCGATCGGAGCAAGGTCATACTGGAGGCCATGGCGGGTAAGACGAGTGCCGGGATCCTGCTCTTCCGCAGGTCGGGCGAGGTGACCGAGGTGCTGCTCGGGCATATGGGCGGGCCGTTCTGGGCGAAAAAGGACGCGGGCGGCTGGTCGGTGCCCAAGGGTGAGTACGAGGCGGACGAGACGCCGGAGGCCGCGGCGCGGCGCGAGTTCCAGGAGGAACTGGGGCTGCCGGCGCCGGAGGGGGAGTACCGCCCGCTCGGTGAGGTGAAGCAGTCCGGCGGCAAGGTCGTGACGGTCTGGGCGGTGGAGGGTGACCTCGACCCGGCTCAGGTCGTTCCCGGCACCTTCGAGATGGAGTGGCCGCCGCGGTCGGGCAAGACGCAGGAGTTCCCGGAGGTCGACAGGGTCGCCTGGTTCGGGCTCGCCGAAGCGGAGGAGAAGCTACTCAAGGGCCAGCGCCCGTTCCTCACCCGGCTGGGTGAGTTGCTCAACGGCTGAGTAACTCACTGAGCGGTTTGTCGGCCAGCGATCCGAGGACGAGATCGGCGTGGTCGAAGTTCAGTACCGCGGTGATCGGGTTCGGTACCGCGACACACCTCAGCCCGGCGGCCTTCGCCGCGGTGACGCCGTGCGGCGAGTCCTCGATCGCGATCGCCTCGGACGGCGGCAGGTCCAGCGCGGCGAGCGCGGCCAGGTAGAGGTCCGGGCTCGGCTTCGCCTCGTGAAGGTCGCCGGTGAGGACGGCCTCGAAAGCGTCCGTCAGGCCGAGCCGGTTCAAATGCGTGGAGACCCAGTCTCCGGTCGAGCTCGACGCGATGGCGAGCCGAAGGCCCTGTTCTTTCGCGTCGTCGAGGTACTCCTGGACACCGGGGCGCGGGCCCACGGATTCCAGCAGCTCGGTGACCCGGGCGCGCACGCCGGTGCGGACCGCGATCCTGTCCAGGTTCTCGTCGTCCTTCGCCAGCAGCTCGAACATCGCGATGGCGGTGTTCTGCGTGCCGATCACGGTGTGCCAGACGTCGAGGGGGAGCTCGCCGCCGCGTTCGCGAAAGGTCTCCTGCCAGGCCACGAGGACGGCCGCTTCGGTGTCGACCAGCGTTCCGTCGAAGTCGAAGATCAAGGCGCCGGTCATGGGACGAGTCTACGTCTTGACTCGCTGAGTGGCACGGATTACCGTACGCATTCGTTAGGAAACTTACCAAACGAACAGTGAACAAAAGAACAACGCCGCGCACCCGTCCCTCTCAACCCGCCGCCACGGATTCCCGGGGAGATCGATGTGAAGGCCCGAACCCGACTACTGCCCTTAGGCGCGGCCGCCATCCTGTTGCCGACGCTGCTCAGCGGAAGCGCACAGGCCGCTGATGTCCTTTTGTCCCAAGGAAAACCCGTTATCGTCTCCTCGGTCGAGGCCGCTGAGTACGGCGGCCCGCTCGCCGTCGACGGGAAGACCAACACCCGCTGGGCCAGCGCCGAAGGCGCGGACCCGCAGTTCATCCGTGTCGACCTCGGCGGTCCTTCCGCCGTCAACCGGGTCAAGCTGAACTGGGAAGCGGCATACGCCACCGCGTACAAGCTGGAAGTCTCCAACGACGGCTCGGCGTGGACCTCCGTCAAGTCCGTCACCAACGGCAACGGCGGCACCGACGACCTCACCGGTCTCGCCGCCCGCGGCCGGTACCTCCGCCTCGTCGCGACCAAGCGCGCCACCAGTTACGGCTACTCCCTGTGGGAGATGCAGGTTTACGGGACGTCGGACTCCACCGGCGACACCCAGGCGCCGACCGCGCCCACGAACCTCAAGGCGGGCGCGATCACTTCGTCCACTGTGGACCTCACGTGGACGGCGTCGACGGACAACGTCGGTGTCAGCGCGTACGAAGTGCTCCGCAACGGCCAGGTCGTGGGAACGTCGGAGACGGCTTCCTACACCGACAGCGGGCTGACGGCGGCGACCGCGTACACGTACACCGTCCGCGCGAAGGACGCCGCCGGGAACACTTCGGCCGCCAGTGGCCAGATCCAGGCGACCACGCAAGCGGGCGGCGGTTCGTCGTTCGTGCTGGCCGCTTCGGGCGACATCGCCGAACAGTGCACCGCGTCTTCGTCGTCGTGCGTCCACCCGAAGACCGCCGCGCTGGTCGGGCAGATGAACCCGGCCGCGGTGATCACCATGGGCGACAACCAGTACGACGACGCCCACATCGAGGACTTCACGAACTACTTCGACAAGACCTGGGGCAAGTACAAGAACATCATGCACCCGGTCCCCGGCAACCACGAGACCTACGACCACACCCCGCTGGGCGCCTACAAGAAGTACTTCGGCAAGATCGCGACGCCGAACGGGAAGACCTACTACAGCTGGGAAATGGGCAACTGGCACTTCGTGGCCATCGACAGCACGGAGTTCTCTCCCGGGCTGGCCGCGAACGCCGTCAGCGACGAGCAGCTGAACTGGATCAAGCAGGACCTGGCGAGCAACACCAAGCCCTGCGTCGCCGCGTACTACCACCACCCGCGCTACACCTCGGGTGACCACGGCGACAACCCGAAGATGGCCACGCTCTGGGAGACCATGGTCAAGAGCAAGGTCGACCTGGTGCTCAACGGGCACGACCACCACTACGAGCGGTTCTTCCCGCAGAACGCCGGCGGGGCCAAGGATCCGAACGGGCCGGTGCAGATCATCGGCGGTGGCGGCGGGGCGTCCCTGTACCCCGTCAAGACGGAGCATCCGGCGACGGCGAAGGCGATCTCGACCTACGGCGTGCTCAAGCTGAACATGTCGGACAACGCGTTCTCGACGCAGTTGATCGGCCTCGACGGCAAGACCATCGACTCCTCACCCACCTACACCTGCCACTGATCCACGCGATCGGGTGCCGGGTCGCGGCCCGGCACCCGATCCGGCGTAGGAGGTCTCCCATGTACATCGCCACCGCCAGGGGAGCGGACACCGCGGCGGAAGTACCGAAGAGCGGCATGAAGCGGGCCGTCACCGGGAACGTCGTCGCGCTCGGCCTGGTCAGCCTGGTCACCGACATCTCGTCGGAGATGGTGACCGCGGTCCTCCCGCTCTATCTCGTCCTCGGTCTCGGCCTGAGCCCGCTGCAGTTCGGCGTGCTCGACGGCCTCTATTCCGGTGTCACCGCGCTCGTCCGGCTCGTCGGCGGGCATCTCGCGGACCGGTGGCAACGGCTCAAGGCGGTGGCCTGTTTCGGCTACGGGCTCTCCGCGCTGGGCAAGATCGGCCTGATGCTGGCGGGTTCGTCCACCGTCGCGATCGGGGCGGTGCTCGCGGCCGACCGCACCGGCAAGGGTGTCCGGACCGCGCCGCGGGACGCGCTGATCACGTTGAGCAGCGACCCCGAGCACCTCGGCCGCGCGTTCGGCGTGCACCGCGCGATGGACACCTTCGGCGCGTTCCTCGGGCCGCTGGTCGCGATGGCCGTGCTGTGGCTCAGCCTCGGCAGCTACGACTCGGTGTTCTTCACGAGTTTCTGCATCGCCGCGATCGGCGTGATCATCCTGGTGGTGCTGGTCAAGGACCACCAGCCCAAGCCGAGGGCCGAACGGCACAAGGTCTCCTTGCGGGAGACCGCGGGCCTGATCCGGCAGGCGTCGTTCCGCCGGATCTGTGTCTGGGCGGCGTTGCTGGGCCTGGTCACCCTCAGCGATTCGTTCCTCTACCTCGTACTGCAGCGCCGATGGGATCTCGGCGCGGTCTTCTTTCCCTTGCTGCCGCTGGGAACCGCCGGTGTGTATCTCCTGCTCGCCGTCCCCCTCGGCAGGCTTTCGGACAAGATCGGCCGCTGGAAGGTGTTCCTCGGCGGGCACGTCGCGCTGGTCGTCGCACTGCTGGCGCTGCTCGGTCCGGTGGACGGCGGTGTGCTGGCGGTACTGGCGCTCGTGCTGCACGGTGTCTTCTACGCCGCCACCGACGGTGTCCTGATGGCCGCCGCCGGCCCGCTGCTCCCCGAGCACCAGCGGGCGAGCGGACTGGCGCTGGTGCAGACCGGTCAGGCGACGACGAGGATGTTCGCGTCCGTCCTTTTCGGACTCGCGTGGACGGCTTGGGACCTGCACGTCGCGGTCCTGGTCGCCGCCGGCGCACTGGTGGTCGTGGTCGTCGCGGCCGCCGTACTCCGTCCACTGAGGACATACGCATGAAGACGCGGATCCTGGGTGTGGTGGCGGCGGTCGCCGTCCTGATCACGGCGGCCGTCGGCTACGGCCTCTACTCGCGGGACCGCGGCCCGGGCGTCAACGCCGTGGCCGTGGTTTCGGGCCAGCCGGTCTCGGTGCAGGCCAAGGGGCAGCTGTTGTTCCGCAACACCGCCGAAGGTCCCGACTTCGGCCACCTCGCCACCGTTCCGGCGGATTCGCCCGGCGAACCGCGGAAGGTGGCCGGACTCAGCTGCGACCGGTTCGCCGCTTCGGCGGGGACGGCACTCTGCCTGGCCGCGCAACCCGGCGTGCTGCCGCCGATGACCGACGTCATCGTGCTGGACAAGGACCTCAACGAGATCCGCCGGGTCGAACTGCCCGGCACCCCCAGCCGCGGCCGGGTCTCCCCGGACGGCAAACTCGCCTACTGGACGCTGTTCGTCAACGGGGATTCCTATGCGGAGACAGGGTTTTCGACCAGGGCGGGGATCCTCGACCTGACGAGCGGGCAGTTGCTGAAGAGCGTCGAGGAAATGGCGTTGTTCCTCGATGGCAAGCAGTACTACTCGTCCGACGTGAACTACTGGGGGATCACCTTCGCCGCCGACGGCAAGAAGTTCTACGCGACCGTGGGGACGAAGGGGAAGACCTACCTCGTCGAGGCGGACTACGAGCGGTTCAGCGCGAACATGATCCGGGAGAACGTCGAGTGCCCGTCGCTTTCGCCGGACGGGAAGCGGATCGCCTTCAAGAAGCGGGTTTCCGCCGATCTCGCGGCACCGTGGCGGCTGGCCGTGCTCGATCTGGCCTCCGGTCAGGAGACCTTGCTGGCCGAGACGCGGAGCGTGGACGACCAGGCGGCGTGGCTCGACGACCGGACCGTGGCTTACGGGCTGGAGTCGGGGATCTGGGCGGTACCGGCGGACGGGAGCGGAGCGGCCCGGGAGCTGGTCGCGCGGGGTGCCTCGCCTGCGGGGGTGTAGGCGGCGCGCGCTATGAAAGGCCCGTTACTTGCAAATTTTGCAAGTAACGGGCCTTTCATAGCATGGAGGGGGAGCGTCAGCGGCCCGACATGAGATCAGCGGCCCTGTCGTGCTCGTGGAAGTAGGCGAGCGACCACGAGCCGGGGAGTTCGCGCCGGATCCGTTCCGCGAGCAGGCGGCCGTCCTCGAGCCACCGGCGCGCGGCCTCCTCGGTGCGGAATCCCGACCTCTGCGGGACATCGCGGTCGAGAGTGTCGTCGTAACGCCCCGCCCAGGCCGCGATCCGCTCGCGGGTTTCGCCGCCGAGCGGCAATGACGCGGGGTCGATGTCTCCCGGGGCCGAAACGTCCCAGAGTGGCTGGCAGTCGTAGTCGGCCATGAGTTTCAGTCGGCGTTCGCGATCATTCACGAGTCCGCCACCCCCAGCGCGTCCGCCTGCTCCCGGAACACGTCGTAGCTCGCCTTCCCGAACAGCACGAACCGCACCACCTCGACGGAACCGGTCCCGGCCGCGAGCGTGCTCAGCACGGTCTCCAGGGCGATCTCCGCGGCGGATTCCACCGGCCACCGGTAGATCCCGGTCGAGATCGCGGGGAACGCGACAGTGTGCGCGCCGAGGTCCGCGGCCACGTGCAGCGAGTTGCGGTGGCAGGCCGCCAGCAGCGGCGAGCGGTCTTCGGAGTCGGACCACACCGGTCCGACGGTGTGCACCACCCAGCGCGCCGGAAGGCGGCCCGCCGTGGTGGCGACCGCCTCTCCGGTCTTCAGTCCCTTGCCGTAGTGCCCCGCGCGCAGGGCCCGGCATTCGGCGAGGATCTCCGGTCCGCCGCGGCGGTGGATCGCGCCGTCCACCCCGCCTCCGCCGAGCAGGGACGAGTTCGCGGCGTTCACCACGACGTCGACCTGCTGTTCGGTGATGTCGCCTTCGACCAGTTCGATCCTCATGACCGCTCCGTCAGCCGTTGAAGTACCCGATCAGCACCGGGGCCACCGCCTTCGGCTTGAGCATATGCGTCTGGCCCTCGATCGTGCGGTGTTCGGCACCGGGGACCGCCTTCGCCAGCGCGGCGACACCGTTGCGGATCCACGCGGGGCTTTTGCCGCCGTCCATGACCAGCGTCGGCACGGAGACGCTCGCCCAGCGGCCCTCGGGCAGCGGGGTGCCGTCGTGCAGGCCGTCGAACAGCGCGGCGTCGTAGCGCAGGGTCGGCGCGACCTTCTTCAGCTTCGGCCAGGCGGGCATGAACTGCATCATGAACACGACCGGAGCCGGGACGCGGACACCTTCGCGCATGAAGGTCTTGATCGCGGTGCCGGGCCGTCCGGTGGCGATGGCCGTCTCCAGCCGTTCGGTGTAGTCGGCCGGGACCGGCGGGCGCGTGTCGTCGACGACCAGCGGGAATTCGTAGACCGCCAGTTTCGTGATCGGGAGCCCGGTTTTCGCGGCTTCGAGGGCGAGCGCGGCTCCGGACGAGATCCCGTAGACGTGGGCGCTCCCGCCCGCTTCCTCGATCAGCGCCGCGATGTCCTCGACTTCGCGGGCGACGGAGAACGGCTCGGTGTCGCCGCTCTCGCCGCGACCGCGGCGGTCGTAGGTGTAGACGGTGAAGTGCGGGGCCAGTTCGGCGGCCAGCGGTTTGGCCGGACCGAATTCGCGGTGGCACATCGCGCCGTCGACCAGGATGACGGCCGGGCCGGAGCCGGTGCGGGTGTAGGCGATGGTGGTGCCGTCTTGCGAGGTCACGGTGCTCATGACGGGGGATTCTCCTCGGTTGTCTAGCGGGCGGTGCGGATGGTGACGGCGGTGACCCAGCCCCAGGCCAGCATCACGGTGGCCCAGAAGGCGAGCATCACGACGGCGTTCGCGTTGCCGGAGCTGATCCCGGCGAACGAGGCGAAGAACGCGATGCCGGTGGCACGGGAGTAGACGGCCCAACCTCGGTGGCCCTCACGGGAGAAACGGCTCGCGAACACGAAGGTCGCGACGATCAGCGAGAGGAAGCCGACCGAGCCCGCGGCCATGTGCAGGACGCCCGCGGTGCTGAGGGTGGCCGGGCCGGTGCCGGCGGGGAAGCCATTGCCCGCGTCGGCCTTGAAGACCGCGGCGAACAGCAGGCTGACACCGAAGACGCCCAGCAGTCGTGGACCCCAGACGCTGCCTCTGCCGGGTTCCAGCGTCCGGCTGAGCCCGATCGCTCCGGCGATCACCAGGACGCCGGTGACCAGGAAGTTCGTCACCTGGATCCAGCCGGCGTCGCCGTTGCTCAGCATGCTCGCCGGATGCTTCGTCAGGTCGAAGCCGTCGCGGACCGCGGCCTGGACGAGCGAGGTCAGGAAGTACAGCGGGCCCGAGACCGCGCCGCAGGCGAGCAGGGCGCGGGCCGGAACGGCGAGGTGGGTGCGGGTGGCGGCGATGGTCATCGTCTCGGCCTTTCGGAGCGGGGTGCGTTGCGCACAACTCTCGCTCCGAACTATCAAGTTGTCAAGACAAAAAAATTTGTCGGTGATGCCCGTGCGTCGCCCGAAGGCGTCGCGACCAAAGGACTACTTGCTGTTTCGCAAGGTCAGGAGGGTGATCTCGCTCGGCGCGAAGACGCGCAACGGCGGTCCCCAGAAGCCGGTGCCGCGGCTCGTGTAGAGCTGCGTGCGCTCGCCGTGGCGCGAAAGCCCGGCAAGGACGGGCTGGTCGAGCCGGACCAGGAGGTGGAACGGCCAGATCTGGCCGCCGTGGGTGTGCCCGGAGATCTGGAGATCGATCCCCGCCTCGGCGGCCTGCTTGACCTGCTTCGGCTGGTGCGCGAGCAGGACGACCGGGGTGCTCGCGGCGACGCCGTCGAGCGCGGCGGGGAGGTCGGGGCCGTGGCCCGGGAGGCCCGAGGCGGCGCCGGTCGGGTCGTCGATCCCGGCGAAGACGAGCGTGTCCCCGCCCTGCGAGACGGGCAGGTGCCGGTTGTGCAGCGGTTCCCAGCCGAGGTCGCGCATGTGGTCGAGCCAGGCCTGTGCCTCGCCGAAGTACTCGTGGTTGCCGGTGATGTAGAACTTGCCGAGCTTCGCGCGCACCTTGCCGAGCGGCGCGACCTGCTGGGCGCGCTTGGCGACGGAACCGTCGGCGAGGTCGCCCGCGTGGGCCACGACGTCGGCGTCGAGTTCGTTCACCACCTCGACGACCTTCTCCGACCACTTCGTCCGGTTCAGCGGGCCGAAGTGGGTGTCGGTGATGATCGCGAAGCGGAGACCGTCGAGCCCGGCGCCGAGCCTGGGGAGGACGACGTCGAGCTCCTTGAGCCGCGGCACGCGCCGGGCTTCGACCATCCCGTACGCCGCCAGTGCCGCGAAGGCCAGCAGGACGACGCCGGACACGATTCCCGCCGCACTGTCCACTCCGGACACCGACAGCACGAGTCGCAGCACGTTTCCGAGTACCGACAAGGAGAACAGCAGCCAGATCAGCCCGAGGGAGAGGTCGCCGACCTTCGCCGCGACGTCGCGTTGCCACGGGCCGTGGCCGAGGATCATGCACGCGGGCACGGCCAGTGCGGCGACGGCGAACACGATCGTTCCGAGGACTTCGAGCGCGGCCGGCAGTTCGGGGGATCCGACGATCGTCCACCACGGCACTCCGAACAGGAGGGCTAGAACGGCGATCAGCGCGGCGACGCGGACAAGGATGCGGGGCATGATGCGGCCAGACTAACAGACCATTGGTCTCTACCGCGGTCCTCGCTGAGGGCCTCTCAGCTACGTCGGTGGACGTACGCGAGGTGTCGCTTCACGGGCGACGATTCGCGAGCCGGACCGCAAGACACTCTTTCGTATGAAGGAATTACGGCGGATCGAGCGCGTCGCTTACGTGACCGGGGCGCTCCTTTTCCTCAGCGGTGTCGTGCACGCGGTCGTGCTGATCGCGTCCGGTGATTCGTGGACCGGGCCGCTGTCGATGCGGAAGGCGGTCACGTTCGGGTGGGCGTTCGGGCTGACGCTGGTCACGGTCGCCTGGGCGACGTCGTACGTCGCGGTACGGCCGCGCGTGCGGAACGTGCTGCTCGGCGTCTTCACCGGGGCGAGCGTCGTCGAGACGGCGCTGGTGAGCATGCAGGCCTGGCGCGGGGTGCCGTCGCACTTCAACTTCGAGACCGGTTTCGACAACGCGGTGTCGACGACGCTCGCGGCGGGCGGCGGCGTCATCATCCTGACGGCGGTCTCGTTCACCGCGGCCGCGATGCGCGGCGAAGGGGAGACCACGCCGAGCATGCGGCTCGCGGTGCGATCCGGACTCGTCGCGCTGCTGGTCGCGCTCGGCGCGGGCGCCGCGATGATCGCGAGCGGCGTCGTCGAGGCGCGGGGCGGGAACCCGCAGGCCGCGTACACCACCGCGGGCGCGCTGAAGCCGCTGCACGCGGTGGCGATGCACGCGATCCTCATCCTGCCAGGGCTCGCCTGGCTGCTGCGGTTCGCGGACTGGACGGAACGGCGGCGCGTGCGGCTGGTGTGGGTGGCGATCGGTGCTTACGCCGTGCTGACCGCGGTGGTGGGGGTCGAATCCGTCGCCGGGGTTTCGCCGCTGGCGGCTTCGCCTGTCGAGACGGTGACTTCGGGACTCGCGCTGGGGGTGCTGGCTGTGAGCGGTGCAGTCGCCCTTCGTGAAGCGGTTCGTTGTGGGTCCCGGATGCTATGAAAGTCCCCTTCATTGCAAAATTTGCAATGAAGGGGACTTTCATAGCGCGCTAGCGCCCCACGTAAGCGCGCAAGTGCTGTGCCGTGAGCGTGTCACCGGAGGTGACCAGCTCCGAAGGAGTCCCGGTGAAGACGACCTCGCCCCCGTCCACCCCCGCGCCCGGTCCGAGGTCGACGATCCAGTCGGCGTGCGCCATCACGGCCTGGTGATGCTCGATGACCACCACCGTGTTCCCGTCGTCGACGAGCCGGTCGAGCAGCCCCAGCAACTGGTCGACGTCGGCGAGGTGCAGCCCGGTGGTCGGCTCGTCGAGGACGTAGGTCGCCGACTTCTCCGCCATCCGGATGGCCAGTTTGATCCGCTGACGCTCCCCGCCGGAGAGCGTGGTGAGCGGCTGCCCGAGCCCGAGGTAACCCAGGCCGACGTCGGAGAGCCGGTCCAGGATCGTCCGCGCCTGCCCCGAGGTGAAGAACTCGCGCGCCTCGGCGACCGGCATCGCGAGGACCTCGCTGATGTCCTTGCCCCGCAGCTTGTAGGTCAGCACCTCGGCGGTGAACCGCTTGCCCTCGCACTCTTCGCAGACCGTCGCGACCCCGGCCATCATCGCCAGATCGGTGTAGATCAGCCCGATGCCCTTGCACTTCGGGCAAGCGCCCTCGGAGTTCGCGCTGAACAGGGCCGCCTTGACGCCGTTGGCCTTGGCGAACGCGGTGCGGATCGGGTCGAGCAGACCGGTGTAGGTCGCCGGGTTGCTCCGCCGCGAGCCGCGGATGGCCGACTGGTCGAGCACCACCACGTCGTCCCTTGTGGACAGTGAGCCGTGGATGAGCGAGCTCTTGCCCGAACCGGCGACCCCGGTGACCACGGTCAGCACCCCCAGCGGGATGTCGACGTCGACACCGCGCAGGTTGTGCCGCGTCGCGTTCCGGATCTCGAGCTGCCCGGTGGGCACGCGGACCTCGTCCCGCAGCCGTGCCCGGTGGTCGAGGTGCCGTCCGGTGAGCGTGCCGGACGCGCGGAGTCCGGCGACGTCGCCGGTGAAGCAGATCTGCCCGCCGTTCGGCCCGGCGCCCGGTCCGAGGTCGACGACGTGGTCGGCGATCTCGATCGTCTCCGGTTTGTGCTCGACGACGAGCACCGTGTTCCCCTTGTCCTTCAACAGGAGCAGCAGGCCGTTCATGCGCTGGATGTCGTGCGGGTGCAGCCCGACGGTCGGCTCGTCGAAGACGTAGGTGACGTCGGTGAGGCTCGAACCCAGGTGCCGCACCATTTTCACGCGCTGCGCCTCGCCGCCCGACAGCGTCCCGGATTCCCGGTCGAGGCTCAGATAGCCGAGGCCGATCTCCACGAGCGAGTCGAGGGTGCCGCGCAGGGTCTCCATCAACGGGCCGACCGACGGATCGTCGAGTTTGCGGACGAAATCGGCCAGGTCGTTGATCTGCATCGACGAGCAGTCGGCGATGTTCAGGCCGTCGATCTTCGACGACAGTGCCGCCTGGTTGAGCCGGGCGCCTTCGCACGCCGGGCACCGCTGGAAGGTGATCGCGCGATCCACGAAAGCCCGGATGTGCGGCTGCGTCGCCTCCTTGTCCTTCGCCAGGAACAGCCGCTGGACCTTCACCAGCAGGCCTTCGTAGGTGGTGTTCATCCCGCCGAGCTTCATCTTGGTGGCGGGTTTGTGCATGAAGTCTTCCCACTGCTGGGGCGTGTAGTCCTTCAGCTTGACCGCCGGATCGACGAACCCCGCCTCAGCCAGTCCCTTCCAGTACCAGGACCCCGGCGCGAAGTTCGGGACGGTGATCGCCCCTTCGTCGAGTGAAAGCTCTTTGTCGACGAGCTGGTCGACGTCGATGGTGGAGACCTTCCCCAGCCCCTCGCAGTCGGGGCACATCCCCTCGGGAAGGTTGAAGCTGAAGGCGCCCGACGTCCCGACGTGCGGCCGGCCCAGCCTGCTGAAGACGATCCGCAGCATCGTGTGCGCGTCGGTTGCGGTGCCGACCGTGGAGCGGGAGTTGGCCCCCATCCGCTCCTGGTCGACGACGATCGCGGCGCTCAGGTTCCGCAGCGTGTCCACGTCCGGCCGTCCGACCGGGGCCATGAAGGACTGGATGAACGCGGTGTAGGTCTCGTTGATCAGCCGTTGCGATTCCGCGGCGATGGTGCCGAACACCAAGGACGACTTCCCCGAGCCGGAAACACCGGTGAAGACGGTGAGGCGGCGTTTGGGGATGTCGACCGAGACGTCGGCGAGGTTGTTCTCTCTGGCTCCGCGCACCTGGATCATGTCGTGGCTGTCGGCGGCCGAAGGCATGGCTCTCCCCTGGTTAGAACTCTTTAGCCTGTAAAGTGAGGGTAGCAGAGGTTACTTTATGCTGTAAGGAGTGGGCAAGTGGTCGTCTACGCGGCTCAGGGGGATCCTCGACGGTCGATGGCCCTGCTGTGGCGGACGGAGTCGCCGGACGTCGAGCGTCCCGGCCCCAAGCCGGGACTTTCGGTGGAGCTGATCGTCGAGACCGCCGTCGCGATCGCGGACGCCGAGGGTATGACCGGCCTTTCGATGCGTGCCGTCGGGGACAAGCTCGGCCGTACGGCCATGGCGCTCTACACCTATGTCCCGAGCAAGAGCGAACTGCTCGATCTCATGTACGACAAGGCGCTCGCCGAGCTTTCGGTCTCCTACGACGGCGAAGGCTGGCGAGCCGACGCCACGCGCTGGGCCGAGGACCTCTGGGGCTTCTACCTGCGGCACCCCTGGGTCCTGCAGGTCTCGCAGGCGCGGCCGGTGCTGGGGCCGAACGAGTACGTAGTACTGGAGGCGCTCGTGAAGATCCTGCGCCGCACCGGGCTGTCCCCGGTGGTGCTGCGACGGCTGATCAGCGCGTTGTACTCATGCGTGCGCGAGCCGGCGAGGACGGCTTCGGAGTCGCGGCTGGCCGAGAAGGCGACGGGCCAGTCCGACGACGAGTGGTGGTACGAGCGGTCTGCGCACCTGAATGAGGTCTCGCCGGATTTCGCCGAGCGTTTTCCGACGCTGACCTGGCTGGAGGGCGAGCACGCGTTCCGCATGGAGGACGAGACGGTGTCCTATCTGGAGCAGGAGGCGAGGGAGGCCTTCGAGCTGTCGCTGACCGTTCTCCTGGACGGGATCGAAGTCGCGATGAAAGCGGAGTAGCCTTCTCCGCATGCCCAGTGATTTCGCCTTGAAGACCATGAACGCCGTCCATCGCGTCATCCAGAAGGCCAGCGGCGGCCGCGCCGGCTGGCAGGTCGCCGGGATGACCGTCCTGGAGCTGACCACCATCGGCCGCAAGTCCGGTCAGCCGCGCACCGTCCTGCTGACCTCGCCGCTGCGCGAGGGCGACGCGTACGTCATCGTCGCCTCCCGCGGTGGCGACGACCAGCACCCGGCGTGGTTCCTCAACCTCCGCGACAACCCCGACGTCCAGGTCACCTTGAAGGGTGAGACCGCGCAGCCGATGGTCGCGAGCGTCGCCGACAGCGAGCTGCGCGCCCGTCTGTGGCCGAAGATCACGGCGGACTACAAGAACTACGCGCAGTACCAGACCAAGACCGAGCGCGAGATCCCCGTGGTCCTGCTGGCACCCAAGGCGTAACGCCCGGCATCCCCCGCGAGGGGCCGGGTCCATCGGCCCTACCGGCGAGTCGGTAAGCGAGGGACCGTTGTTCTCGACGAATTACACGATTGAGAACGCGAGGATGCCGATGTACGACTCCTTGGGTCTCGAGACGCTCGACCGCGAGCAGTGCCTGTCACTGCTCGCGGGTTCCGGGCTCGGCCGGGTGGTGTTCACCTCCCGGGCACTGCCGGCGATCCAGCCCGCGCGGTTCGCGCTCTACCACGGTGCGATCGTGATCCGGACGCCGTCACAGAGCGCGTTGTTCGCCGGAGTGCTCGACAGTGTGGTGGCGTTCGCCGTCGACGGGTTCGCCACGGACCTGGGGACCGGTTGGTACGTCACCGTCCTCGGCCGTGCCTCCGAGGTGCGTGACCCGATCGTGACCGCCGAGCTCGCGACCTTGCCGCTGGGCTGCTGGACTGGGCGAACGGACTCCCGGTACCTCCGGATCCCGGTGGAGTCCGTAACCGGACGAAGGATCCTCGGCGTGTGCAGTAACGAAGCACTGTCCGTGATCGACGCACCAGGTGAGCGATCCGGGCGCGTTTGTCATTCCTGACCCCACTGCCCGGGGAGTTACTCCGGGACGGTGACGCCAGTGCGGCGGGTGAGTGCGGCGGGTGACGCCAAGGCGCCGAGAATTCTGGACGCGGTGGCCGGGATCGCCCAGGATCTCAGCCTGCCCGACGTCCTGCGGCGCATGGTCGAATCGGCCTGCGAGCTGACCGGTGCGCCGTTCGGCGCGCTGAGCGTGCTCGATTCGGACGAATTCATCCGCTTCGGTGATGCGTGGGAGACCCCGCCGTCCGAAGACGAGTCCCGAGTGATGCCCATCCGCATGCGCGGCCGCATCTTCGGGATGCTGTACCTCGCCCGCAAACCGGACGGTGAAGAGTTCACCGAAGCCGAGGAGGACCTGCTCGTCGCGCTCACCGCGGCGGCCGGTGTGGTGATCGAGAACGCCGCGCTGTTCGACCAGGTGCAGCGGCGCGAACGCTGGCTCGAGGCGTCCTATCACGTCACCGGCGCGCTCCTGACCGACCAGGACCTGACCGCGACCCTGCACCTGATCGCCGATCGCGCCCGCGTCGTCGCCGGTGGCACGGCGGGCGCGGTGGCCCGTCCGCGAGGCGACGGGCAGCTGGTCTTCGAGATCGTCGAGCCGCCGGGGCCGGACGCGGACCGGCTCGCCGGGATCGTCGTGCCGACGGAGGGCACCGCGACCGGGATGGCGTTCACCACCGGCAAACCCGTCGTGGTCCGGGACTACGGCGAAAAGGTGGTCGAGTACCAGGGCGAACGCGGTGCCGTGATGCCCGCGGTGATCAAGGATCTCGATTCCACGGTCGCCGTCCCGCTGATCGTCGGCGAGGAGAAGCTCGGCGTCCTGCTCGTGGCGAAGTTCCGTGACAAGACACCGTTCTCCGCCTACGACGTCCAGCTCGCCGAGACCTTCGCCGCGCACGCCGCGCTCGCGGTCGAATTCGCCCGTGCGCAACAGGACAGGCAGCGGCTCGCCGTCTTCGAGGACCGTGACCGGATCGCCCGCGACCTGCACGATCTGGTGATCCAGCGGCTGTTCGCGATCGGCCTCGGCCTGGAGGGGCTCGGCAGGCTCGCGGCCGAACCCTCCGTCGCCGAACGCGTGAGCACTTTCGCGCACGAGATCGACCGCACGATCCGCGAGATCCGCAACAGCATCTTTTCGTTGCAGGAACCGGCGGAGGCGCAGGGCAGCCTCCGATCGGAACTGCTGCGCGTCGCGCTCGACGCGGGCTGTGCGTCCGAACCCCGGGTCGGGTTCGACGGGCCACTCGATTCGACGGTGCCGGACACGGTCCGCTCGGATCTCATCGCGACCCTGCGCGAGGCACTGTCCAATGTGGTCAGGCACGCGGAGGCGACGGCGGTGTCGGTCGACGTCTCGGTCGACCGTGACGGGCGATGGCTGAAGCTTTCGGTGGTGGACGACGGTGTCGGCATGCCCGCCGAACCCGGCCATCGCAGTGGCGTGGCGAACCTCGCCGAACGCGCGGCCCGCTGGAACGGGTCGTTCAGCGTCGAAGCGAGGACGGAAGGCGGGACGAGGCTCGACTGGTCGGTGCGGCTGCCGGCCCGACAGGGGAGTGTGGGATGACGATTTCGGTGTTCCTGCTGGACGATCACGAACTCGTCCGCACCGGGCTGAAGACCGTCTTCGAAGCGGAAGACGATCTCACCGTGGTGGGAGAGGCGTCCACGGCCGCCGAAGCACTCGTGCGGATCCCCGTCGTCAAACCGCAGGTCGCGGTGCTCGACGTCCGGCTGCCGGACGGCGGCGGGATCAGTGTCTGCCGCGAGATCCGGGCGTCCGTCGAACCGCCGCCCGCCTGCCTGATGCTGACGTCGTACTCGGACGACGACGCGTTGTTCGGCGCGATCATGGCGGGCGCGGCCGGGTACATGCTCAAGCAGGTGTCCGGCGGTGCGCTCGTCAAGGCCGTCCGCACGGTCGCGGCGGGCGGATCGCTCCTCGACAGCACGCTGACGGCGTCGGTGATGAACCGCTTGCGCGGCGAGACCGACGATCATCCGGACCCGCGGTACGAACAGCTGAGCCCGCAGGAACGGCGCGTGCTCGACCACATCGCCGACGGGCTGACCAACCGCCAGATCGCCGGAAAGCTGTTCCTGGCGGAGAAGACGGTCAAGAACTACGTGTCCTCGTTGCTGCACAAGCTCGGCTTCGAACGCCGCACCGCCGCCGCCGTCTACGCCACCCAACGCCGCAAGCCGTCCTCGTAGACCTGGTCTCAAAACTTAAGGGCGTGCAGCGGCGGGTCGAAGACCGGCTCTGGGAGCTGATCGAACCCCTGATCCCGTCCCGACCAGCGCCGCGCGGTCCCGGATCGATGACCGTGCCGCGCTGGAGGGGATCTTGTCCGTGCTCGACACCGGCTGCCGCTGGCGAGACCTACCCGAGCAGCTCGGATGCGGGTCCGGGCCCTGCACCGTGATCAACGTCCGCCGGCTCATAAAGAAGTGATCAGCCATCGGTGGGGCCGCCTCTTCAGAGGCGTTCGATGCGGTCGGCCTGCGGGCCCCGGTCGCTCTGACGCACCGCGTACCGGACCCGGTCACCCTTCTGCAGCGGCTCCGACCCCATGATCACGGACACGTGGGCGAAGAGATCGTCGCCGCCTGCGTCCGGGGTGATGAAGCCGAAGCCGCGTTCGCCGTCGTAGCGCGCGACGACGCCCTCGCCGCCTCTTGCGGGCACGTCCCGCGCCGCCGGCCCTGAGGCCGCGGCAGGTGCCGACCGCTGCGGCGCCGACCGCTGCGGCGCCGTCTGGGGCTCGGTGCCCCGGACCAGGTGCACGTCGCGGGCCTGCGGGCCCTTGTCTCCACTAGCCACCTCGTAGGCGACGCGGTCGCCCTCCGCGAGCCACGTCAGCCCCTCGGCCAGGGCCCGGGCGTGAACGAAGACGTCCCCGGCGCCGGAGTCGGGATTGATGAAACCGAAGCCCTTGTCCTCGTCGTACCAGGCCACCGTGCCGTCGGCACCGTCGGCGATACCAGCCGCAGCGGGTGAGCCGGCCCCTGCTCCCAGCGGGATCACGTGCCCGGCCTGCGGGCCGCGCTCGCCTTCGACGATCAGGAAGGCCACCCGCTGCCCCTCGGTGACCACGCCGCCGGTCACGATGGCGGAGCTGTGCACGAAGATGTCGGCGCCGCCGCCGTCCGGCGACGCGAAGCCGTACCCCTTGCCCGGCTCGTACCAGTTAACGGTGCCGAGCAGGCCCACGGCGCTGCCGGTGGCCGCATCGGCGGTGACGCGAACGCGCAGCGCCTGGGGCCCGTGGTCGTTCTCGCCGACCTCGAACACGACGACCTGACCCTCGCGGAGCACTTTCGCGCCGCCGTCCCCGACGATCTCGGAGGCGTGCACGAACACGTCCGGCGAGCCGTCCTCGGGCGCGAGGAAGCCGAAACCCCGTTCGGCGTCGAACCAGCGGACGGTCCCTTGCGGCATAAAAGGCTCCAGGTCGAGAGGGCGGGCACTGGCCCCCAGTCTCCCTGACGGACCTCCGGTCCGTCGGGCCGGGCCCACCAGGCGGGCGGTGCGGAGCCAGGGGCGGGCCGTTGGTTCACCTAGCGACACGCCGAGTTTCGAGACCAGGTCTTAGAAGAGCGTGATCCCGTCGGCGAAACCGGGATCCTCGCGCAGCACCCGCCGCAGTTCGTTGAGCGCCCGGTGCTGCGTGACGCGCACCGCGCCCGCGCTCGCCATGCCCAGCGTGCTCGCGGTCTCTTCGGCACTGAATCCGAGGATCACCCGGAGCACCAGCACATCCCGCTGCTTCGGCGAAAGCACCTTGAACAACAGTGACAGCTGGCGTCCGCGCTCGGCCTTCTCGACCTCTTCGAACGTCGGGTTCCATGGCCCGTCCTGTTCGGGCTCCGGATCCGCCACCGGTGCGGAGGGATCGCGGGCGAGGTTCCGGCGGACGTCGGCGACCTTGTGCGAGGCGATCCCGAAGACGTACGGCAGGAAGCTGTTGTTCTGGTAGCTGTAGCGCGGCAACGCGACAAGGACGGCCATCAGGACCTCCTGTGCGCAATCCTCGGCGTTGGAGATGCCGCGCGTCGGACCGCCCAGCCTGCCGAGGCAGTACCGGAACACGATCGGCCGGAGCAGCGTCAGCAAGCTCCCGATGGCCCGCCGGTCACCACTGATCGCCGCGCGGATCATTTCGCCGTCCGGCTCGCCCGGCCGGGGCTGGTAGGCGCGGCGCACGACTGTCGCACTCTCGGACACGGTCATCACGCCGGATGGGCCGTTCTCGGTGTGTACCTGTGCGTTCCCATCGTCCCCACCTCCCGAAAGCCCCCAGCTCTGGTTGACTCTTCCGACGTTACGGAGCGCGTTCGCGGGTCGCACCGGTACAGCAGCCCGGAGTAGTCGGGTCTTTAGACCCTGGTGGGCCCTGGCTATGGACTTTCGCCAGATTGGTCTAGACAATTAGCCCAGCGCGGCGGCAAGCCGCCCTTGATCCGGAGGAATCGCGATGAGGCGTTCCAGATCCCTGGCTTTTCTGGCCGTTATGGTGCTCACCTTCGCCGGTTTGATCACCGGCGGCGGCACCGCGAGCGCGGCCAACCTGCTCCTCAATCCCGGCTTCGAGGCGGGCTCGACGTCCGGCTGGTCCTGCGCGGCGGGCGCGGCCGTGAGCACGCCGGTCCGTTCGGGCGGTTACGCCGTTTCGGTCACGCCGGGCTCGACGACCGGGAAATGCGCACAGACGGTGTCCGTCAAGCCGAGCACGACCTACGCGGTTTCCGCCTGGGTGAACGGGAACCCGGTGTACCTAGGGGTCACGGGCGGGCCGTCGACCTGGACCGCCGCGACCGGCTACACGCAGCTTTCGCTTTCGTTCACGACGTCGGCGACACAGACGACGGCGGAGGTGTACGTCCACGGCTGGTACGGGTCGGGCACCTTCTACGCGGACGACATCAGCCTCGACGGGCCTGGCGGCGGCACCCCGGGAGCGCCTCCGGCAGCCGGGAATCCGGCCGTGGGCACGGTGACGAACTCGTCGATCGCGCTCTCGTGGGGAGCCTCGGCCGGCACGGTGACGGGGTACCGCGTGTACGAAGGCGGGACCGTGGTCGCGACGGTGACCGGGACCTCCGCCACCGTTTCGGGGCTGACGGCCTGTTCTTCGCACAGCTACTCGGTGGCCGCGTACAACAGCGCGGGTGAATCGCCCAAGAGCGCGGAGGCGGGCGCCACGACCGGCGGCTGCGTCGACACCGGCCTGCCGAAGCACGCGCTGATCGGCTACCTGCACGCGAGTTTCGCCAACGGCTCCGGCTACACGCGGATGGCCGACGTCCCGGCGGCCTGGGACATCGTCAACCTCGCCTTCGGTGAGCCGACTTCGGTGACGTCGGGCGACATCCGCTTCACGCGGTGCCCGGTGGCGGAATGCCCGACCGTGGAAAGCGACGCGGACTTCATCGCCGCGATCAAGGCGAAGCAGGCGCAGGGCAAGAAGGTGCTGATCTCCATCGGCGGTCAGAACGGCCAGGTCCAGCTGACCACCACCGCGGCGCGCGACGCCTTCGTCAGTTCGGTCTCCGCGATCATCGACCGCTACGGGTTGAACGGACTCGACATCGACTTCGAGGGACACTCGCTGTACCTCAACTCCGGTGACAACGACTTCCGCAACCCGACCACGCCGGTGATCGTCAACCTCATCTCGGCGCTGAAGACGCTGAAAGCCAAGTACGGCGCGGGATTCGTGCTCACGATGGCGCCGGAGACGTTCTTCGTGCAGACCGGCTACCAGTACTACGGCGGGCTCGGCGGCGCGGACAACCGGACGGGGTCGTACCTGCCGGTGATCCACGCGATGCGGGACGCGCTGACCGTGCTGCACGTCCAGGACTACAACTCCGGACCGGTGATGGGGCTGGACAACCAGTACCACTTCATGGGCGGCGCGGACTTCCACATCGCGATGACCGACATGATCAAGGCGGGCTTCACGGTGTCCTCGACCGGGTTCCGGTTCCCGGGGCTGCGTGAGGACCAGATCGCGTTCGGCCTCCCGGCCGCGGTGAGCGCGGGCAACGGGCACACCGCTCCGGCGGCGGTGCATTCGGCGCTGAACTGCCTGGTGAAGAACTCCGGCTGCGGGTCGTACACGTTGCGCGGCGGTGCATCGCCCGCGCTGCGCGGGCTGATGACGTGGTCGATCAACTGGGACCGGTACTACGGCTGGGAATTCCAGAACGCCCACGAACCCTTCCTGAACGCCCTTCCCTGATCCGCGTTTCGTCCTCTGGTCGCGGTCCTTGCGTGCGCAAGGACCGCAACCAGAGGACGACTTGCGCCGGCAGGCGTGCCACGCGCTTGAGGTAGGTGGGGGTGCGACCGGCCCGCTCGTGCCTCGCGGGGTGCTATGAAAGGCCCGTTACTTGCAAAATTTGCAAGTAACGGGCCTTTCATGGCACCCGGGGGTGGGCACGCAGCCCGAAGGATCGGCGCAACTAGAGGACTACTTGTGCAGGGGGAGGCGGGCAGGCGGAGCGGGCAGCGGGAGCTGGCATGGAGCGGGCCCGCACCGTGCAGCTTCGGTGCGGGCCCGCAGTTTCAGGGGAAAGGGACGTCAGAAGCCCGCGGTGATCCGCGTGAAGTCCCAGTCGTTCTGCGCGATGCCACTGCAGTTCTCGGCGACCCCGCCATTGGGGCAGCCCCGGTCACGGTTGGTCGACCAGAACGCGAGCCTGGCGATCTTGTTGGTCTTGGACCAGTCGGTGATACGGGTCCAGGTGTCGAGACTCGTCAGTTCCCGCTGGTCCGAAAGGCCGTTCATCCCGCTGATGCCGAGGTGGCCGTACGCCGTGGCGTCGTTCCACCCGAACGTCGACTTCAGCTTGTCCCGCAGGCCGTTCGCGGCGTTGATGGTGTTCCCGTACATGTCCGCGCCGCCGCCGAAGTCGAACGGCATGATCGTGTAGACGTCGATCCCGGCGTTCAGCGCCTTCGACTGGTCGATGAGCCGCTGGCCCCAGGAGTTCGGGCCGGTGGTCGTCGTGCCGAAGGTGAGAATGGTCTGGATACCGGGGTTGTTCGCCTTCACGATCTTCAGCGCGTTCAGGACACGGTCCTGCACAGTCGCGTTCTCGAACTCGTCGGTGTTCTCGATGTCGATGTCGATCGCCTTGAGACCGTAGGCGTCGATCACCTTCTGGTAGGCACCGGCGAGCAATTCCGGCGTCGAGCAGTTCGGGCCGAGCTTGTTGCCGCTCCACCCGCCGAAGGACGGCACGATCTGCCCGCCCGCGGCCTTGATCTGCGCGATCGCGTTCGCGTCGGCGCTGCCCTGCAGCGGTCGGCTGCCGTCCCAGGCGGGATTGCATCCGCCGGACGACAGGATGAACGCCATCGTGAACCACTTGATCCCGGTCGCGTTCATGACCGTCTGCGGGTTCGGCGGGCTGCCCCAGCCCATGTACAGATACGGCGCGCCACGGCCGCCGGGCAGCGGCGGGTTGCTCGTGGTGGTCGTGGGCGGGGTCGACGTCGTCGTCGTAGGCGTGGTGGTGGTCGGTGTGGTGGGGGTGGTCGGCGTCGTGGTCGGAGTACCGCCGCCCGGATCACACGAGCCACCGTTGATCTTGCAGTTCGCCGGGGCGACGTAGCCGCCGGAGTACTTGACGTTGAACCCGAAACTGGTGCTGCCCCCGTTGCCGAGGTTGCCGTTCCAGGTGTTCTTCACCGTCACGTGCTGGCCGGAAGCCGTGTAGCTGCCGTCCCACAACGAAGCGATCGAATGTCCTGCGGGGAGGTCGAATTCGACCGTCCACGTGGGAAGGCTCGATCCCGACTTGTTGCTGATCGTGTACTTGCCTTCCCAGCCGGAGCCCCAATCGGAGCCCTTGCTGAAGGCGGCGCCGACGCCGCCGGCCGCGGAGGCCGGCGCGATCACGAGGACCGCGCCGGCCGTTGCGGCAGCGGCGGCCAGGCCGACGGCCTGGATCCAATTCCGCTTAGCCACTGTCAAACCTCTCAGTTCAGGCCGTTGCGCATGGCCGTGACGAGTTCACCGTTTCCGGTGTCACCACTGAGCTCCCAGAAGAACGCGCCGCCGAGACCCTGGTTCTTGGTCCAGCCCATCTTTCCGTTGATGGTCGCGGGAGTGTCGTAGCTCCACCAGTTGTTGCCGCACTTCGCGTACGCGGTGCCCGCGATCGTGCCGGTCGACGGGCAGCTGTTCTTGAGGATCTTGTAGTCCTCGATGCCCGCCTCGTAGGTGCCCGGTGCCGCGCCGGTCGCGGTGCCGCCCGGGGCGTCCTGCGTGACGCCGGTCCAGCCTCGGCCGTAGAAACCGATACCCAGCAACAGCTTGTTCGCCGGGACACCCTTGGCCTTGAGCTTCTGGATGGCTTCGTCGGAGTTGAAGCCCTGCTGTGGGATGCCCGGGTACGCCGTCAGAGGCGAGTGCGGGGCCGTCGGGCCCTGCGCCGCCCAGGCGCCGAAGAAGTCGTACGTCATGACGTTGTACCAGTCGAAGTACGCCGACGCGGGACCGTAGTCGGCGACGTCGAGCTTGCCGCCGCTGCTGGCGTCCGCGGTGATCGCGGCGGTGACCAGGAACGAGGAACCGAACTTGGTGCGCAGCGCCTGTGCCACGTTCTTGATCGCGGCGGGGCCGCTGGTGTCACAGGTGAGACCGCAGGCGTTCGGGTACTCCCAGTCGATGTCGATGCCGTCGAAGACGTCGGCCCACCGCGGGTCCTTGATCAGCTTGTAGCAGGACTCGGCGAACGCGGTCGGGTTCTTCGAAGCCTGGCCGAAGCCGCCGGACCAGGTCCAGCCACCGAACGACCACAGCACCTTCAGGCCCGGGTACATCTTCTTCAGCTTGCGCAGCTGGTTGAAGTTACCGCGAATGGCGCCCGCGTCCCACGAGTCCGCGACACCGTCCACACTGGACCCGGCGTCGTAGAACTTGTCGTAGTCGGCGTAGGTGTCGTCGTTCGCCGTGCAGGAACCGTTGGTGACGTTGCCGAACGCGTAGTTGATGTGCGTCAGCTTCGCCGCGGACCCGGAAGTGTGAATGTTCTTCACGTGGTAGTTACGTCCGTAGACGCCCCACTGCACGAAGTAGCCGAGGTTCTTCTTGGCGCCCGGGTTCGGGTTCGTGGTCGTGGTGGTCGGCGGGTTGCTCGTGGTGGTGGTCGTCGGGGGATTCGACGTGCTCGTCCCGGTGGTCGTCGTGCTCGTCGGCGGGTTGCTGGACGTCGGGGTGCCGCCGCCCGGGTCGCAGGAACCGCCGTTGATCTTGCAGTTGGCGGGCGCGGTGTAAGTACCGGAGTACTTGACGTTGAAGCCGAAGCTGACGGAACCACCGTTGGGAACGTTGCCGTTCCAGGTGTTCTTGACCGTCACGTGCTGGCCGGAGGCCGTGTAACTGCCGTCCCACAGCGAAGCGATCGAGTGTCCGGCCGCGAGGTCGAACTCGAGCGTCCACGAGGTCAGGCCGGCGCCGGACTTGTTGGTGATCGTGTACTTGCCTTCCCAGCCGGCGCCCCAGTCAGACCCCTTGGTGAGCGTGGCTCCGACCCCGCCCGCCGCGTTCGCCGGAACGGTCACCAGACCGACCGCCAACGCCGCGACGGCCGTGAACAGGCCGATCAGATGCCATCTTTTTCTCGACATTTCACTCCTTACAAACCCGGTGCAGGAAATGATCTTGGAGAAGATTTCGTCAATGGGAAATCTGCGACATCGCGTTGCCGCGGCCGAAGCCGGGCAGGCGGGGATGCGTCTTCATCGACCACCTCCATGCGGAACGCTTTGTTGCGGGAGACGGTACGTGGTCTGGACCAATATGGGAAGCGTCACTACGCAGAGTGGTGATTTTCCCGCGAACGGCCTAATACGTTCGACAGCGTTATTCGTTCACTGGTTCGGTGCCTTAACGGCGAGGTTCGTCCATTTCGCCCAGCCGGGAGATATTCGCCGATTCGTCCTCGTCCGGCGCTATGCCGGAAAGGAACACCTCGGCGATTTCGACGGCGACGTCGGGGGAGAGCCGTTTGAGGCTCAGTGCCAGGACGTTGGCGTCGTTCCACCTGCGCGCGCCCGCGGCGATCCAGGTGTCCCAGGCCAGTGCCGCGCGCACCCCGGGGACCTTGTTGGCCGCGATGGCCGTGCCCGTCCCGGTCCAGCACATGACGACGCCGAAGTCGGCCTCGCCGTCGGCGACGGCCTTGCCGACCGCCGCGCCGAGTTCCGGCCAGAGTTCCGACGTCGCGGGGCGGATCACCTCGTGACCGGCCTCGGCGAGGAAGGCCTGGACGGCGTCCGTGGTGGCGTTCCGGTCATCGGCCGCGAAGGCGATCTTCATCTCCCGATCGTAACGCCGCGTCGACAGGTGGCGAACCGGAAGTCGTGGGAGGATCCCGTCGTGGACTCGTCTGCGGAGGAGCGTCATCAGCTCGAGCGCGACCAGGAGATCGCAAGGACACGGATTCTCGAAACCGCCGCCCGCATCATCGGCGAGACCGGATTCGCCCGGCTCAAGATCGGGATGATCTGCGCCAGGACCGGCTATCACAGCGCCGTCGTCCACCAGCTGTTCGGCTCGAAGGAGACGTTGGTGCAGCGGCTCGTCGAGTTCGCGGCGGAGAAGTTCGCCGACGTCTTCAGCGCCGCCGTCGCCACCCGGACCGGCGGGCTGACGCCCGGTCCGATGGACATGCTGCGCGCGCTGCTGGACATCTTCTTCGAACTGCTCACCGACATGCCGCCGCTGAACCGGGCGTTCGTGGTGCTGTGGACGGACGCGACCGTCGGCGATCCGGCGGTGCGGTCGGCGATGACCGAGGCCGATCGCCGGTACCGGTTCGCCATCGCCCAGACCGTCGCCGCCGGGATCGCGGACGGCTCCATCTCGGGTGTCCGTGACCCCGACGCGTACGCGGCGGCGCTGGTCGGGCAACTGCGGGGGATCGCGGTGGCGGCCATCATCGATCCCGGCGGAATCGATCTGCGAGCCGTCCGAGCGGAGATGGAATACGCCGTGGGCAGGCTCGCCTAAACGGTTTTGGTCAGCTCGGCCGCCCCGAACGAGACGTTGAACCGGTCGCACCAGATCGTCACGCTCGAATAGCGTGCCAGATCGGTCCCCTCGGGCAGGGTGTAGTTCTGGCTTCCCTTGTTGCCCTTGAGTTTCCCGGCACTCACGTGTGCGCCGTCGTCGAACACGAACCAGCCGTCCTTGCCCGGCAGGACCGGCGCGTCGGTGAGCAGGACCCGCAGATCGGGGCCGTTGCTCGTGTCGAGATTCTCCAGGCGCAGCACCAAGGATCCGTCGGGGGCGCGCAGGATCCGGACGCCGCCGCTGGTCGCGTGCTCGTGGCTGATCAGTTCGCCGGTCGCCACGATCGCGGGCTCTTCCGGTGCGGGGGCGGCACTTGCGGAGAGGGGAGCCGAGGTCTGGGCGACGGGCAGGGCTTCCTGCACGGTTTCGTTCACCCAGAGCTTCCACGGCTGGAACCAGTAGAGCCCCGCGGCCACCGCCACCACCAGTCCGGCCGCCACGACGGTGAGCACCCGCTTGCGTTTCATGTCGCCATTCAACCGTGTGCGGAGTCCGGAATGCCGGGTTGGCGCGGTTACCGAACTCTTACGGGGTGAGCACCACCTTGCCCGCGACCGTCCCGGATTCGGCCAGCCGCATCGCTTCCGCGACCCTGCTCAGCGGCAGCCGTGCCGCGACCTGTGCCGTGATCGCGCCGTCCTTCAGCGCGGCGAAGACCTGGGTGAGGTCGGCGCGAAGGCGGGCGCGGAACCGGTTCTTGGCGAAGGACCGTCCCGCCCAGACGTTGAAGAAGTACGCGTTCCGGCCGTTGGGCAAGCTGTTCCACAGCATCACGCGGGCGAGGATCTTGAGGACGGGCAACTGCTTGGAGCCTTCGTCGTCGCGGGTCGCGGCGCTGCCGTAGGAGACGAGCGTGCCGCCGCGGGCGAGCAGCTTCCACGACGCGGGCACGCTGGCGCCGCCGACGTGGTCGAAAACGGCGTCGACACCCTCGGGTGCGAGCTCGCGGACGCGGGCGGAGATGTCCTCGGTCCGGTAGTCGATCGGCATGACTCCCAGGCGCCGCAACGCTTCGTGGTGCCGCTTCGACGCCGTGCCGATCACCTGCACCCCCGCCTTCGCGGCGAGCTGGACCAGCAGCGAGCCGACGCCGCCGTTCGCGCCGTGGACGAGGATCGTCTGCCCGGCACGCACCTTGGCCTTGCGGTGCAGCATCTGCCAGGCGGTGATGCCGTTGACCACCGCGGTCTCGGCCTCTTCCGCGCCGAGGCCGTCCGGGACGGGCACGACGTCGGCGGCGTCGAGGACCACGTGGCTGGCCCAGCTCCCGACCTTCGTCAGCGCGGCGATCCGGCGGCCGGCGAGCGCGCCGTCGACCCCGGCGCCGGTGGTCAGCACCGTGCCGACCAGGTCGTACCCGGGGACGAAGGGGAACGGCGGCTGGTCGTAGTACTTGCCGCGGCGCATCTGCTGTTCGGCGAACGAGACCCCGGTCGCCTCCATCGCGACCACGACCTGGCCGGGGCCGGGTGCGGGGAGCGGGCGTTCCCGCAGCTCCAGGCCTTCCGGCTCGACCTTGCCCGGCAGTACCACCTCGGTCAGCGTGTTCATCTCGATCTCCCTGATTGCCTGTCGTGTCCGTTAGAGCTTGTAACCATAGTGAGCACTGCTCTCGGAAATGTCAAGCGGGGTCACGTCTGGGTTTCGGTGCCTTGACCGGGTTCTCGCCAGTTGACACGATTGCCGATCTGAAAACGGCATATCGGACGGAGGCCCTTCGATGGGTTCGGCGATGTTCTCGGTTCTCCTGCCGGTAGCGCTGGCACTGGTCATGTTCGGGTTGGGGCTGACCCTGACCGTCGGCGACTTCACGCGGGTGCTGAAGTACCCGAAGGCCGCCGTCATCGCGCTGGTGTGCCAGATGATCGTGCTGCCCGCCATCTGCGTCGGCCTCATCCTGCTGTTCGGCCTCGGGGGCGTGCTCGCCGTCGGGATGATGCTGCTGGTCGCCTCACCCGGCGGGACTTCGGCGAACCTGTTCAGTCACCTCGCCGGCGGCGACGTCGCCCTCAACGTCACGCTCACGGCGATCAACTCCGTGCTGGCCGTGTTCACCCTGCCGCTGGTGGTCGGCCTGTCGATGGCCGCGTTCCTCGACGGCGGTGCCACGGTCGGGCTCCAGCCAGCGAAGTTCGTGCAGGTGTTCGCGATCGTGCTGATCCCGGTCGTCATCGGGATGGCGGTGCGGAGCCGGTTCACCGACTGGGCCGAGCGGATGCGCAAACCGGTCAAGATCGGCTCCGCCGTGGTGCTCGTGCTGGTGATCGGGGCCGCGATCGCGCAGGAGTTCCGGACCCTGATCGACAACATCGGGACGCTCGGGCCGGTGGCGCTGGCGCTTTCCGTGCTCAGTCTCGCGATCGGGTACTACGTGCCGCGACTGTTCCGGGTGGACCGCGGGCAGTCGATCGCGTCCGCGATGGAGATCGGCGTGCACAACGCCACCCTCGCCATCGCCGTGGCGATCTCGGTGCTCGGGGACAAGGCGATGGCCGTGCCCGCCGGGATCTACGGCGTGCTCATGTTCTTCCCGGCCGGGATCGCGGCCGTGCTGTTGTCGCGGAGCCGGGAGAGTGCGCGAGTGTAGAGGTGGGCCGACGTCGCGCGGGGTCACGCCACGCGTAGCGACGCACGTGGGCTCGTCACCCGTGGCCTGACACGCTCGCCGAATGTCCACAGAGGACGCCTTCGGCGCATCTTTGTCCGATTTGGATGGTTTGCGGGGAGGTCGTGAGTGGTAAAAGTCTTTCTATTCGAGGAGAAGGGCAAACGTGGCGTGCTCGTGCCGTTTTCGGCGTCGGTCGTGGGGTGAAGTGCCGGCCGTGTGATCAGAGACGGATCACGCGAGTCACGCCTTCGCTCACCTTGGGTTCAGCCACAACGCCACCGTGAAGGCCACGCCAGCCTCCCGGGACGTCGCGAAAGCCACTTTCGGCATCAGGCGTCCCGAAAGTGGCTTTCG